>CANQPU010000004.1 GCA_947625815.1 uncultured Oscillospiraceae bacterium | reverse complement strand
ACACCCCCTGTTGTACCTTTCATTCTACAACAGGGGGTGTCTTTTTTCATTGTCCGTTTGACGGGGCGCAGTCCACACGGTCCGCCAGGGGGCTTTTTTATGTCGGGGGCTTTGGGACGCTCTATTTCGCGCCAAGGCGGATCATGTTCCAGCTCTTGTGCCGCAGGACGGTCTTCAGCGTCCCGTCCTTCACGGCGGAGCAGCCGGACCTCTCAGGGACGACACGGTCGGGGTGGTCCTGCGTGTTCACGGCGTACAGGTCCTCGTCCTGGAGGGCCACGTGCTCTATGACACCAAATCCCGCAAACTGCCGCAGGTCCGCGGTCAGGTCAAGGTCCTCTTCCAGGTCCTTGTTCACCGCGAAGATCACCAGCTCCTCCGTCTCATCGTTATATACTGCCACGGCGTCTACGGTGCTGACCTCGCCGTACTTCTTCGTCTCGACGGTGGGGGCGGAGACCAGCGTCTGGAGGGCGATGCCCCGGCCGTACTTCCCGGTGAGCCAATAGGGGTAGTAGATGGTCTGGCGCCAGCAGCCGGTATCAGAGGTCATGATGGGGGCGATGACGTTCACAAGCTGGGCAAGGCAGGCGATCTTCACCCGGTCCGCGTGACGCAGGAGGGTGATGAGCATACTCCCCACCAGAAGAGCGTCCTGGAAGTCGTAAACATCCTCCAACTGATGGGGCGCGCGGGTCCAGGGCTTGAGCTTCTTGTCCTGCTCTGAGGAGTGATACCATACGTTCCACTCGTCAAAGGAGATGTTGATCGTCTTATCGCTGTGCTTCTTGACCTTCACGTAGTCGCAGACATTGGCCACGTCGGTGATGAACCGGTCCATGTCCACGCTGTTGGCCAGGAAGGACTTGGGGTCCCGCTCCGCGTCCCCGTAATACCGGTGCATGGAGATGTAGTCCACGTTGTCGTAGCAGTTGTTCAAAACCGTGGCTTCCCACTCCCCGAAGGTGGGCATATCGGAGCCGGAGCTGCCGCAGGCCACGAGCTCGATGGTGGGATCGATGTCCCGCATGACCTTGGCCGTCTCATTGGCGATGCGCCCGTACTCCTGGGCGGTCTTGTGGCCGATCTGCCAGGGGCCGTCCATCTCGTTGCCCAGGCACCAGAGCTTGATGCCGTGGGGGTCGGGATAGCCATGCTGTTTGCGCAGCTCGCTGAGCTTCGTCCCCTGGTCCAGATTGCAGTACTCCAAAAGCTCCATGGCCTCCGCGGGGCCCCTGGTGCCCAGGTTCACGGCCATCATTACCTCGGTGCCGGCCTTTTTTGCCCAGTCGCAGAACTCGTTAAGGCCCATCTCGTTCGTCTCCACCACGGTCCAGGCAAGGTCGATCCGCCGGGGCCGCTCCTCCCTGGGACCGACTCCGTCCTCCCACTTGTAGCCGGAGACAAAGTTGCCGCCGGGGTAGCGGACGACAGGCACATCCAGCTCCCGGACAAGCTCCAACGTGTCCCGCCGGAAGCCCTGTTCGTCGGCAAAGGGGCTTTCCGGCTCATAGATACCGCCGTAGACCGCCCGGCCCAGGTGCTCGATAAAGGAGCCGTAGATGCGCCGGTCGATCCGGCTGATCTGAAAGTCCTTGTCAAAGGTGATCTTCGCTGTTTTCATGCTTTTTCCCTCACTTTGCCGCCGGATACTCGTTACACAGGAGCCTGTATGGCGGCTCGTCCTCCTCGATGGCCGGGAACCGGCCCACGGGAGGATTGAAACGGTTGTCTGTGTTGTCGTCGTTGCACTGGCTGACCTCACCCAAGAGCACGGGGCCCGTCCCTTCCTCCACCGTGAAGTCGTGGTAGAGCCGCTGTTGGATGTGGATGCTCTCCCCCGGCGTCAAACGGATCTGGGTCCCCGCGGGAACGGTGTAGGTCCGGCCGTCGGTGTGGACGGTGACGTCGGAGGCGTAGTCGATCTCCTCATTTGGGAGGCTGTTGTAGACCCGGATGAGCACGTTTCCGCCGCCCCGGTTGATGATGTCCTCTGTCTTGTACCAGTGGAAATGGTTGGGCGCGTACTGGCCCTCCTTCAGATACAGGAGCTTTTCCGCGTAGACCTTGGGGTATTTGTCCGCCATGGCCCGGTTGCCGTTGCGGATGGTGATGAGGGAGAAGCCGAACTTGTCAAAGTTGTCCATGCCGTAGTCGGTGATGTCCCAACCTAACATGCAGTCCCGGACCTCGTCGTACTCGTGGCCCAGGGTCTTCCACTCCTCAGGGGCAAAGCCGCAAAACGGCGGCAGGTAGCACCGCTGTTCCCGGCACATGGCCTCCATCTCCCGGAGGGCCTTGTTGATCTCAGAACGTCTCATACTGTGTCCTCCTTTATTGCTCCCCGCCCCTGTCCGGCCGGACCGTGAAGGCGAAGCGGAGCTCCTTTTCAGACAACCTGTACTTCTCCTCCAGGTCTGGCCCGCAGGAGTTGGAGCCGATGCCCGAGACCTTATAATCCACCCGCAGGTGGGTAAGTCCGTCAGCGCGCAGCTCATCGGTGTGCTCCGCCGCCGTCAGGGCTGCCGTCGAGTACCGGGAAACGTTGAACTCAAACTCCGTGTCCGTGAGGAACAGGAGCTTTCCGATCCGGAGCATCCTGGCGCCGGTGTGGTTGCCGTGCTCCTGGGGGCGCACGTAGGGGACGTACTCCCGGTCCACGTCGCTCTCATAAAGTCCCAGGGAGCCGGCGTGGCGCATATCCCGGTAGCTCTCCGCCGGACCCACGCCGTAGTAGGTGAAGCTCCCGGCGGAGGCCGGAAGGGTGAACTCGTAGCCGAGCCTCGGAAGCCAGAAGGCGTCCTTACGCGCCGCAGCGTCCAGGGTAACGGCGATGACGCCCGCCGCCGACACGGTGACCCGCAGGTCAAACCGTAGGGTGGGAGTCCTCGCTACCCCTGCCAGGGACCCCCGGAGGACGATGGCGTCCCCCGCAAGGCGGCAGTCGTAGACCTTCGTGAAGGACTTGTCCAGGTTCTCTCCGTGCCAGTCGTCCAGGTGCTCCCAACGGCCCCGGATGTTCCTGTCATTGTCCGTGGGGGCCCGGAAGGCCGTGAGGCGGGGCCTGCCCGCCAGCTGCTCCTGTCCGTCCACCTGGATGCCGGTAAAAACACCGTAATGCCTGGAGAAGACGTACCGAAAGCCCGGACCCTCCGCCACGATCTCCTGCCCCTCCTCCCGGAGGACGGCGCTCTCCCCCGCCTCGCTCTTTTGGCGATCTGCGGGGAGCTGGTGCTGGGTGGAGGCGCGGACGCGCCCGTCTTTGATGAGCTCGCAAGTGAGGGTCACGCCATAGCGGCATTGGGCGGGCGCGTATACGATGGGGATCTCCCCGTCCCCGTGGGGCGGGATGTCCAGGGTCATCTCCCGCCAGGCGTCGCCCTCCCCGTCCGTCTCGATCCGGTAACGGAAGGTGTACTCGTTGAGATTCGTGAAATCCAGCCTGTTATGGACACGCAGCACGCCGCCGGCGTAGGCGGTCCGGATGGGCTGGTAGGCGGCCTTGGCCTCCAGGGATCCGGCCTTGAGGCTCCGGTCCGCGAACACCAGCCCGTCACAGCAGAAGTTCCCGTCGTGGGTGAGCTCCCCCGGGAAATCCCCGCCGTAGCGCTGGACGCCGTCCACCGTCACCACATGGTCGGCCCACTCCCAGATACAGCCGCCGATGAGCTTGGGATACCGGTCGAAAAGCTCGTTATAGTCCCACACGTCCCCGGGTCCGTTGCCCATGGCGTGGGAATACTCGCACAGGAAAACGGGCCGGTCGATGTCGTCACATCTGGCGAACCCCTCCGTCTCCTCGAGGGAAGGATACATCCGGGAGTAGACGTCGGTATTGCGAAACTCTCCCTTCCGGCAGGCGTCCTCCGCGTGGATTAGGCGCGAGCCGTCCCGGTTTTTTGTCCAGCGGATCATGGCCACGTGGTTGGCGCCGTGGCCGCTCTCATTGCCGGTGGACCACATGATGACGCTGGGGGAATTTTTGTACATCTCCACCATGCGCTTCATGCGCTCCACGAACTCCCCGCGCCAGAGCTCCTGCGTGCAGGGCCAGTCGCTCGTCTCCACGTCATACCGCGGCTCATGCCAGGAGAGGCGGTTGGCAAAGCCATGGGTCTCGATGTCCGTCTCGCAGACCACATAAAAGCCCAACTCGTCGCACATCTGGATAAATCCCGGCGCCGGCGGGTAGTGGGAGGTGCGGACGCAGTTGATGTTCAGCTCCTTCATGAGCTCCAGGTCCCGCCGCAGCTCCTCTCGGGTCTGGCACCAGCCCCGGCGGGCGCTGGTGTCGTGGTGGTTGACGCCGTGGAGCTTCACCGGCACGCCGTTTATGAGAAGCTCGTACCGGTCCGAGATCTCAATTTTCCGAAGCCCCGCCCGGAGGACGATGACCTCCCCCAGGCGCTTAAGCTCCACGGTGTAGAGGAACGGCTTTTCCGCGTTCCAGAGGATGGGGTCCTCCGGGGCGAAGGAAAAGCGGTCGTGTATCTCCCCCTCAAAAAGCACCCTCTCCCCCGCCAGAACGCGAAGGCCCGCCTCCCCCTTCAGCCGTATGTTGAGGGAGACATCGTTGGGGATGAGCTCCACGTCCCCGATGTGCCCCTCCGGCCGCTGAAGGAGATAGCAATCCCGGAAAATACCGTTGTAACGGAAGCAGTCCTGGTCCTCCAGGTAGCTTCCGCAGCACCATTTTAGGACCTTGACCCGGAGGGTGTTGGTCCCCTCCCGGACGGCCCCGGTGATGTCGAACTCCGCCTGGAGGCGGCTGCCCTGGGTAAAGCCGATGTACTGGCCGTTGACGGTGACAAAGGCGCAGGAGGAAACGCCCTCCAGGATGAAGTAGACCCGGCCCCACTTTCTGGAGATCGTGAACTCCCGCTCATAGACCCCGCAGGGGTTGTCGTCGGGCACATAGGGCGGGTCGCATGGGTAGGGGTAGTTGACGTTGGAGTAGTTGGGGGAGTCGTACCCCTCAAGCTGCCAGCAGGAGGGCACGGGGATCTTGTCCCAGCGGTCGATGCGCTCCGGAACGTCGATGTCCCGCTCAAACCAGGCAAAATTCCAGGTCCCGTTCAGGGAGATGAACTCACTGACGCCGCCGGGGATGTAGGCGCTCCTGGGCGGGCACCGATTTTCCGAGGTGACGCGGGGGTCTTCGTATTTTCTCAAAAAAATCCCTCCTTACGGGCGAATGGAGATCACGTGTTTAAAGGGTGTGTAATCAGTGAGGTAAACGGTGGCGGCGCCGGGAGTCTTGGCCTCGCTGTCCTCCTTACCCTCGGTGAAGTGGTGGAGGCCGAAGGCCGGCCCCACCTCCATGGAGGACTCAGGGCCGCGAACTGTAAAGTCGGAGTCCTTCAGGACCAGCACCTCGTCGCCGTGGACAGGCATGGTCATGTGGGCGTTCTCGATCCGGTCGATGCCGTTGAAGGCCAGCTCCACCCGCCAGGGCGCGCCCCGGACGCCGGAGGTCTCGATCTCCACGTCGAGGCCCCGGTCCGTCTCCCGGACGGCCACGTCGATGTGCATGTCGGGCCCCAGCTTCTTCTTCCGGGAAGTGGCGTACCAGTCCGACAGCCGCGAAAGGCCCTCCGGCCTTCCGTCGGAAAAGTCCTCCCCCCGGGCCCCGTGGGTGTGGATATCCACCAGTCCCGGAATGAGATACCCCCCGCCGGCGTCCAGATCCGCCTCTCCGGGGATATGGCCCAGCTCGTCGATGGTCCCGGAAAAGCGGATGTCGCCGTTGACAAACGCTCTCCCCAGGTAGATCCCGGCGTTTTTGATCAGCATACGCACCCCTCCCGGCGGCGTTTTCACAATAGCGTTCAAAAAGGAAAAAAGGCGCATCCCGTGGGGTCCCTTTTGTCCCACCCCGATTATACCCCCGACGTCTTGTGCCCGTCAAGTCGAAAACGAACAGCCCATTTTCTGCGGCCACGCGGATTTCCCGTCTTCGCGTTCCCTCGGCCGGTATCTCCTTTTGATTAGTTCCTGATGTACTCCTGGACTTGCTTTTTGTTCCTTCCTTCCGTGTCCACATAGTACCCTCTCGCCCAAAAGTGACGGTTCCCATACTTATACTTCATATTCGCGTATCTTACGAAGATCATCAGGCTGCTCTTTCCCTTCAGATACCCCATCACCTGGGGACACGCTGCGCCTCGGCGGAATCATATTTCATGTTTTGACGATTTGGATACAAGCAGGAGAATGCCCACCAGCATAGCGCCGCAGTCCGCGATAGGGGTGGCCCAGGCGATGGCGTCAACGCCTTTCCAGGCGTTCAGAAGGAACATAAACGGCACGTCCAGCCCGCCTTTTCTCAGCATGGAAAGCACCAGCGGTTTTCCCTTCTGTCCCACAGACTGAAAGATGGAAATAATGACCGTGGTGATGGCCGTGAACGGTCCTGTAATGCAGATGATGCGTTGGAACATACTGCCGTACCGCACCGTCTCCGCGTCGTCGATGAACGCCCGCACAAGCGGACCCGCGCAGGTGAACAGCAGGACCGCCCCCACCGTCGTAACGGCAAGGCTCAGTATAAGCGTCACCTTAATGGCGGAGCGCATACGCTGAGTGTTTTTTGCGGAGTAATTATAGCCGATCAGTGGGATAACGCCCTGGCTCAGGCCGTTGGCGATAGCGAAGGCCAGCATGTCGATCTTCTTGGCGATGCCGATGCCGCCGACGGCGGCGTTGGAGTAGCTGACAAGCAGCTTATTGAGGGTGATGTTGGAGAAGATCCCCATGAGGTTCATGATGAAGCTGGGGAGCCCCACCAGCAGCACTTCTTTGGGGATGCCCTCCGAGACGGAATAAAATTTTGGGTTCAGGGTCAGGTGGAATTTTCCGCGCCTTACCCGGATCAGTACGATAAAGTACAGCGTCGCGATCAAATTGGAGAGCATGGTGGCGACCGCCGCTCCCGTGATCTCCAGATGAAGCCCGAAAATAAACACCGGATCCAGTAATATGTTGAGGCCGCCGCCCAGCGCCACGCCGAAGCTGGCCTGACCGGAATAGCCCTCCGCCCGGACGAGATGCGCCAGGGCGGCGTTGAGCACCGTCGGTATCGCGCCCACGGTCAGCGTCCAAAAGAGGTAGCTCACACAGAAATCATAGGTATATTCGTCCGCTCCGACCAGAGGGAGGATCGTGCTGTGAAAGGCAAATATCCCCACTCCGTATAGAAGCGCCACGGCGGCGGAGGTCCAAACGCAGAAGGCGGAAACCTTCCGCACCTTTTCCGTGTCTCCCAGCCCTAAGCTTCGGGAGATGAGACTGGCGCCCCCGATGCCAAAGAGGTTGGCAAGCCCCGTGGTCACCAGGAAGAGCGGCAGGCAAAGAGACGCGGCGGCTACCTGATTTGGGTCGCCTACCTGACCGATGAAAAAAGTGTCCGCCATGTTGTAAATGACCGTGATGATCTGGCTGATCACCGTAGGAACCACCAAAGCGATGACCGCCCGTGTCACCGGTGTTTTTTCAAATAGCTCCGTTTTGTCTGCTTTCATGCCTTCGCCTCATTCTCTGAATTTTCCAGTAGTCTGAAACGCGTCATTTTGGGGCGTTACGTCTCATCCGTGTGGGCCTCAAAAAATACCAGCACCCGTTCCACCGCCGTCTTCAGCGCCTCCCCCACGAACCCGTGGCCCGCGCCGGGGAGGATGGTCAGCGCGACCCGCTCCGCCCCGTAGGCCCGGACGCCCCGCTCCACGGTCTTCCCCGTCACCAAGGGGTCCCTGTCGCCGGCCACGATGCACACGTCCCCCGGATAGGCCGGGATGAGCGCGTAGGGGTCCAGCTCCTGCACGGACCGGATATACGCCCCGCCGATGGCGTACCCCATCAGGGGGGTATGCCGTGACCGGGCGCCGTGCCAGTTTTCCGGGATGGAGAAGGCCGGGAAGTACATGGCAAGCCCGGCGATCCTATCCCGCAGCTCCTCATCGGCGGCGGCGAGACTTACCACCAGCCCTCCCTGGCTCCCGCCGAAGAGGAATATCCGCGCCGGGTCCACAGTTGGGAGGGCGGCCATGTCCCGAAAGACGGCCTTCACGTCCTCCACCATGGTGAGGGGCGTATACTCCTCCGCCGTCCGGCCGGCGCTTTTGCCGCCGGACTGGGCCCCGCAGAAGTCGAAGGTGAAGCATACGTACCCCGCCCCGCCCCACCGGGCGCACTCCGTGGGGAAGTCGGTATAATGGCCGTTGAAGCCGTGGCAGAGGATCACTGCGGGGCTCCGGCCCTCCCTCTCCGGGACGCACAGCTCCCCGTAAAGGGTGATCTCCCGTCCCAGCGTGTCGGTATAGCGGACCGTATGCTCCTTTTTCTCAGTCATAAATATGTTCTTCTCTGTCCTCTCCATCCGCGCTCCTCCTTTGTGATGCTGTCGCCCGTCTCGTCGGTGCTGACCACCTCGCAGGCCCGGGGCCCGGTGACGGGATCACTGATCCGGCTTCTGGGCGTCGTGGGCGGGCCATTGGCAGTCGGTCAGGGACAGATGGGTAAAAACGGTCCTGAAGGACGAGTCCTCCGGACTGCACGCGTAGACGCCGAAGCGGACCTCATCCGCGGCCCCGAACATGTGGCACACACGCATCTGCGAAAAGCGGACCCCGTCCCGGGAGCACTCGACGCGAAAATCCTGCTCCCGACGGCTCAGCCGATACCACATGGTCCTGACGGAGGCGTCGATCTCGGTGGTGGCCCAATCGGAGTAGCCGTTGTTGGTCACGACGCTCCCCAGGTGCCCGAACCGCTGGTTTTCATATTCCACGGAGGCCTTCAGCCAGTTGTCGCTGTCCAGATACATCGCCACGCCGCACTGGTCGAACCGGTGCCTGCTCTCAAATTCCGTCTTGACGGTAAAGGAAAAGTACCTCTCCTCCGTCCTCATCTGAAAGACCGGGGCGTTATCATTGCGGAAGCGGTAATAGGTCCTCTGCCAAAGGTCCGTTCCCGGCCCCGTGACGATCTCTATCCGATCCTCCGCCGTCACAAACTCCGCAGGCTGTCTCGTCCACTCAAATTTTCCGATATCAAGCATTTCCGTCCCCCGTTTCAAAAGGCCCGTTTCCCGGGCCTGAAAGTAGTTTAGCAAGGTTCGCCCCGTCCGTCAAGTCAAAGGTGTTGCGTTTTTTCCTTTTTGGTTGTATAATGTCCGCAACAGTCAAGGAGGTCAACTATGCGGACACAGATCATCGGACAGACTTTCGACGCCGAGCGCGCGCTCTATCATTCACAGCATACAGACATTGTAAACTGCACCTTCGCCGGCCCGGCGGACGGGGAATCGGTGCTGAAGGAGTCCCGGGACATCACCGTTGACCGCTGCTCCTTCTCCCTGCGCTATCCCCTCTGGCATGTGGCGGGCTTCACGCTCACCGGCTCCAAAATGGACGAGCTGACCCGCGCCGCCATCTGGTACAGCCGGGACGGGCGGATCCGGGACAGCCGGCTCCACGGCATCAAGGCCGTCCGGGAGTGCGAAAACATCGCGGTGGAGGATTCCGACGTGATTTCCCCGGAGTTCGGCTGGAAATCGGCGGGGATCTCCCTTAAAAATGTGGACATCACCAGCGAATATCTCTTCCTGGACAGCCGGGACATCCGCCTGGAGGACGTGCGCATGAGGGGCAAATACTCCTTCCAGTACGTGGACGGTCTGGAGATCTCCGACTCCGTGCTGGACACCAAGGACGCCTTCTGGCACAGCAGGAACGTGACGGTGCGCGACAGCGTGGTAAAGGGCGAGTATCTGGGCTGGTTCTCCGACGGCCTGACGCTGATCAACTGCCGCGTCTCCGGAACACAGCCCCTCTGCTACTGCAAGCGCCTCCGGCTCGTCAACTGCACCATGGAGGGGTGCGACCTCTCCTTCGAGTATTCCGACGTGGAGGCCGACGTGCGCGGCCATATCGACTCCGTAAAAAATCCCCGTTCGGGCAGGATCGTGGCCGACAGCGTGGGCCAGCTCGTCACCGACGACCCCGTCATGGAGTGTACCGGCCAGGTCATCCTCCGCAAGCCGGAGGGCGCCGCCTGACAGGGCCGGACCTGATTTTCCCGCCGCCTTCACCGTTCATCCGCATTTTTATGGCCGCCCTTCCGGGCGGCCATTTGAGGTGCTCGACGCGCGGGCCGGGCGCCGGCGGCGAATCGGTCGCGGATCCCGGTGATGCGCTCTTTGATCGCCTCGCGATCCTTTTATTTGGGAAAACGGTTTACATTTTGGCCTTTCGGCGATATACTCAGGGTATAACAATCTGACAGGGGGCGCCCGCCATGACAGGGAAAGCGCGTCTGACCGTGAAGGCCGGGGAAAACGACAACGTGGCGGCGGCCGTCCGGGACCTGCGGGCCCGGGTGGTCCGCGCGGCCGCGGAGCGGGAGCTTCTGCCCCTGTATCCGGACGTGGCCGACGGGCAGGCGCCGCTGGGCCGCCGATTCGGATCCCACAACGACCTGCGCGTATTCGACCCGGCGCCCATCACCTGACGGCGCGGCGGGAAAGGAGGCATCGGAATGTCTGAAAACGGACAGCAGCACAGATATCTGGCCGAGCTGGCCGGCCGGTTCCCCACCATCGCGTCGGCGGCCAGCGAGATCATCAGGATCGAGGCGGTCCTGCGTCTCCCCAAGGGCACGGAGCACTTCATGTCCGACCTGCACGGGGAAAACGAGGCGTTCATCCACATCCTGAACAACGCCTCCGGCTACATACGGGAGAAGATCGACACGGTCTTCGAGGGGGAGCTGACGGCCGCCGAGCGGGCCGATCTGGCCACGCTCATCTATTACCCGGAGAAGAAGCTCCCGGCCCTGAAGGCCGCCCAGGCCGACCTGACGGGCTGGTATCAGCGGACGCTCATGCGGCTCATCACCCTGTGCCGGTTCGTCTCCTCCAAGCACACGCGGGCCCATGTGCGCGCCTGCCTGCCCCAGAGCTGCGCCTACGTGCTGGACGAGCTCCTCCACGCCCACTTTGAGGACCACAACAAAAAGCTCTACTACGAGACCATCGTGGACTCCATCATCGCCTACGGCCGGGCGGACGCCTATATCCTGCGTTTCTGCGAGCTGATCAAGCGCCTGGCGGTGGACCGGCTCCACATCGTGGGCGATCTCTTTGACCGGGGCCCCCGGCCGGACAGGATCATGGAGCGGCTCATCGAGCACCACGACGTGGACATCCAGTGGGGCAACCACGACGTGGTCTGGATGGGCGCCGCCGCGGGCAGCCCAGTCTGCGTGCTGACGGTGCTGAAGACCACCCTCGCCTACAACAACACCGACACCCTGGAGCACGGCTACGGCATCGCCCTGCGGGAGCTGGACCACCTGGCGCAGGAGGTCTACTCCGGCAGCGACGTGAGCCGCTGGATGCCCAAAACCGACGGCCGGAGGCCCGCCTCCGCCGAGAGCCTGCGGCGCGCCGCCCAGATGCACAAGGCCGTCACGGTCATGATGCTGAAGGTCGAGGCGGAGGTCATCGCCCGGAACCCGGACTTTCAGATGCAGGGCCGGGATTATATAAACCGGATCGATTTCAAAAACGGCACCGTAGTCTGCGGCGGCGCCGTCTATCCCCTGCTGGACAACGATTTCCCCACGGTGGACCCGGCCGACCCCGCGGCCCTGACCGAACGGGAGCGGGAGGTCCTGCGGGATCTGGTGCGGGGCTTCCGCCACAGCAAGCTCCTGCAAAGACACGTGCAGTTCCTCTACTCGGCCGGCTCGGTCTACAAGGTGACCAACGGCAACCTCCTTTATCACGGGGCCGTCCCCATGACCGGAGACGGGGAATTTGCCGAGGAGGTCTTCGAGGGGCGCAAATACGCCGGCCGGGCGCTGTTCGATTACTGCGACAGGCGGGCCAGACAGGGCTATTTCGCCCCGGAGGGCAGCCCCGAGCGGACCGCGGGGCAGGATTTCCTCTGGTATCTCTGGTGCGGGCGCTTGAGTCCCATTTACGGGCGAAGCGCCATGACCACCTTTGAGCGGCTCTACATCGCCGACGAGGCCACCCACCGGGAGATCAAAAACCCCTATTACCGCCTGATTGGAAAGGCGGAGACCGCGGAGAAGATCCTGCGGGAGTTCGGCCTTGAGGGCGAGGGGGCGCACATCATCAACGGCCACGTGCCCGTCAGGGCGGTGGAGGGCGAGAGCCCCGTGAAGGGCGGCGGGAAGCTCATCGTCATCGACGGCGGCTTTTGCCGCGCGTATCACGAGAAAACTGGCATCGCCGGCTACACGCTGGTCTACAACTCCCGGGGGCTCACCCTCCGCACCCACCAGCCCTTTGAGAGCGCGGAAAAGGCCGTCAGCGAGGACGAGGACATCAGCTCCTCCAGCGAATACATCTACACCACGCCCCGCCGCCTTTTGGTGGCCGATACCGACGAGGGCCGGGAAAAGCGCGATCTCATCGAGGATCTGAAGCTCCTCGTCCGCGCCTACCGCACCGGTGAGCTGCGGGAAAATCTGTAAATAACCGCCGCCCGTCCCGTCGGGCGAGAGCGGACAGCCGGAACACGCCGCTGTTTTCCGGCAAGCCGAAGGAGGAATGTGGGGATGCTGATTTCTACAAAGGGGAGATACGCGCTCAGGGTGATGATCGATCTGGCGGAGGACCGCTCCGGCGGGTTCGTGCCGCTGAAGGTCATCTCAGAGCGTCAGGGCATCTCGGAAAAATATCTGGAGAGCATCGTCAATACCCTGGTGAAGAGCGGACTTTTGAGCGGCCTGCGCGGCAAGGGCGGCGGGTACAGGCTGACCAGACCGCCCGAGGAATACACCGTCTGGAGCATCCTGACGCTCACCGAGGAATCTCTGGCCCCTGTGGCGTGTCTCACGGACGGCGCGGACGTCTGCGCCCGGGCCGCCGAGTGCCGGACGCTGGCCCTCTGGCAGGGCCTGGATCAGGTCATACACGACTATCTGAGCCGCGTCACCCTGGCCGACCTCACCCGCCGGGATCCGGGCGGACGCGGCGCGGACTGAGGGACAGATCCGCCATCCGTCGCCGCCCCGCACATCAAACACCCGCCCGGGAAATCCCGGGCGGGTGTTTGAGACTGTCGGAAAAGGCCGTAGGCCTTTTCCGACAGAGAGAGAACGCGCGGATCTTTTCCGACGTACATGCCGCCGGAAAAATAGTAAATCGTTTTTTGATGAGGCGTGTCCTCAATCGGCAAACAGGGGCGTAGACAAATACCTGTCGCCTGTGTCCGGCAACAGCACCACGATGGTCTTCCCCCGGTTCTCCGGCCGTTTCGCCACCTCCAGGGCCGCCCACAGCGCCGCGCCGGAGGAGATGCCCACCAGGACCCCCTCGGTCCTCCCCAGGAGCTTCCCGGTGGCAAAGGCGTCCTCGTTGGTGACGGGGATGATCTCGTCGTAGATGCCGGTGTTCAGCACCTCCGGGACAAAGCCGGCGCCGATGCCCTGGATCTTATGGGGCCCGGCCTTTCCGGCGGAGAGGACCGGGGAGGAGGCGGGCTCCACGGCCACGATCTTCACCCCGGGCTTCACGGACTTCAGGTACTCCCCCACCCCGGTGACGGTGCCGCCGGTGCCCACGCCGGCCACGAAGATGTCCACCTGGCCCTCGGTGTCCTTGTAGATCTCCGGGCCCGTGGTCTCCCGGTGGGCTTTGGGATTGGCGGGGTTCACGAACTGCCCGGGGATGAAGGAGCCCGGGATCTGGGCCGCCAGCTCCTCCGCCTTGGCGATGGCGCCGCTCATCCCCTTGGCCCCCTCGGTGAGCACAAGCTCCGCCCCGTAGGCGCGCATGAGCTGCCGGCGCTCCACGGACATGGTGTCCGGCATGACGATGATGATCCGGTATCCCCGGGCTGCGGCCACGCTGGCCAGGCCGATGCCCGTGTTGCCGCTGGTGGGCTCGATGATGACGGAGTCCGGCTTCAGCAGGCCCCGGGCCTCGGCGTCGTCGATCATGGCCAGGGCCACCCGGTCCTTCACGGACCCGGCGGGGTTGAAATACTCAAGCTTGGCCAGTACCCGGGCCTTGAGCCCCAGGGATTTCTCCACATTGCCAAGCTCCAGAAGCGGCGTCCCGCCGATGAGCTCCGCGGCGCTTTTATAAACTGCCATAGTGCGTTACCTCATTTCAAAAGGATTATTAAAATTTAGATTTAAACCTTCGCGGCGGCAAAGCCCTTCTCCAGGTCCGCCAGGATGTCGTCGATGTGCTCGGTGCCGATACTGAGGCGTATGGTGCTCTGGGTGATGCCCTGGTCGGCAAGCTCCGCCTCGGAAAGCTGGCTGTGGGTGGTGGAGGCCGGGTGGATGACCAGGCTCTTCACGTCCGCCACGTTGGCCAGCAGGGAGAAGATCTCCAGACTGTCGATGAACCGGAAGGCCGCTTCCCTGCCGCCCTTGATCTCAAAGGTGAAGATGGACCCGCCGCCGTTGGGGAAATATTTCTGGTAGAGCCCGTGCTGGGGGTGATCGGGCAGGCTGGGGTGGTTGACCCGCTCCACCTGGGGATGCCCGGCCAGGTACTCCACCACCTTTTTGGTGTTCTCGGCGTGGCGCTCTAAGCGCAGGGACAATGTCTCGATGCCCTGCAAGAGCAGGAAGGCGTTGAAGGGGCTGATGGCCGCGCCGGTGTCCCGCAGGAGGATGGCACGGATGTAGGTGACATACGCGGCCGGGCCCACGGCGTCCGCGAAGCTGATGCCGTGGTAGCTGGGGTTGGCCTCGGCGATGGGGGCGTACTTGCCGGAGGCCTTCCAGTCGAATTTGCCGGAATCCACGATGATCCCGCCCAGCGTGGTGCCGTGACCGCCCAAAAACTTGGTGGCGGAGTGGACCACGATGTCCGCCCCGTGCTCGATGGGCCGGATGAGATAGGGCGTGCCGAAGGTGTTGTCGATGACCAGCGGGATCCCGTGGGCGTGGGCGATCTTCGCCACCGCGTCGATATCCGGGATGTCGGAGTTGGGGTTGCCCAGAGTCTCAATGAATATGGCCTTGGTGTTGGGCCGAATGGCCGCCGTCACCTCATAGAGGTTGTGGATATCCACAAAGGTGGTCTCCACCCCGTAGAGGGCCAGGGTGTGGGCCAGCAGGTTGTAGCTGCCGCCGTAGATGGTCTTCTGGGCCACGATGTGGTCCCCCTGCCGGGCCAGCGCCTCGATGGCGTAGGTGATGGCCGCCGCGCCGGAGGCCACCGCCAGGGCGGCCACGCCGCCCTCCAGGGCCGCCACGCGCTTTTCCAGCACGTCCTGGGTGGAGTTGGTCAGACGCCCGTAGATGTTGCCTGGGTCACTTAGGCCGAAGCGGTCGGCGGCGTGCTGGCAGTTATGGAAAACGTAGCTGGTGGTCTGGTAGATGGGCACCGCCCGGGAATCGGTGGCGGGATCGGCCTGCTCCTGTCCCACATGGAGCTGAAGGGTCTCGAATTTATACGCTGACATATATATGTACCTCTCTTCTTATATTCGGATTTTTTCCCAAAGGTCCTGAAAAAGTCCGGGGTACACATTCGTCCGCATCGGAAATTCGCCCGCAGCTGAGGCTCGAGGAAAAAGGTCATGGGCCGCGCTCCCTTCTTATTTCCTACCAATTTGGTAGGTTGATGGGATTGTAGCACGGATACCGTGACCTGTCAATAGTCTTTTTTGATTTTATGTGAAAAAGTGAACGCCCGTGCCTGTCGCCGACAGCCCGCGCGGCCGGAGCTCACAGGAAGGTCACCGTCTCGGAGAGCTCCCGGCGGTTTTCGTGATTCGGCAGGGGCCCGGCGCCCGGCGCGGCGTGTCCCAGGTCCAGGAGCATGACGACCTCCTCGTTCTCCGGCAGGCCAAGGACCTTTTTTGCCTTCTCCGGGTCGAAGCGGTTGAGCCAGCAGCTGTCCACGCCGGCATTGCAGGCGGCGAGCATCATGTGGGCGGCCGCGAGGACGGCGTCCTCCACGCCGGAGTGATGCTTCCCGCCGGGGTAGGTATACACGTTCTCCCGGTCATACGTGACGGCCAGCACCACCGGCGCCCCGTAGCGGCACGGGGTCAGGGCGTCGATCCCGGCAAGCCCCTGGGCGGAGCGCACCACATACACATGCTGCTCCTGAAGATTTTTGGCCGTGGGCGCCAGCCTCCCGGCGTTCAGGATCTCAGAAAGCTCCCTCTCCGTCAGCGGCTCCGGGCCGAATTTTTTGCAGGAATACCGGTTTTTCACCACATCGCTGAATTCCACAGGTCAACCTCCTCAAAAAATATGTCTCAGTCACATCACGACCCCGACGGTCATGGAGAAGCAAAAGGCCACAATGGCCATATACACCGGCCTTACCCAGGCCTTACCCAGGCCTTACCCAGGCCATACCCCCGGCCTTACCCAGGCCTTACCCCGGCTTTATCCCCGGCCTTACCCCCGCAGTCGGGCCACGGTATCCAGTACCCAGGCCGCGGTGAGCCTCGCCTTGCGGCCCGGGAGCACCCCGTCCTCCAGCGCCTTGCGGGCGGATCTCCAGTCCGCGGCAGACCCGGGCATAAAGAGGTTCCCCGCGGCGATGGCGGACGCGGCACGGGCCGGGCGATACCGGCCCTTTCCGGCGGCGCCGGCCACCACCCAGTCGGTCATGATGAGGCCCTTCCAGCCCCACTCCCCCCGCAGGAGCCCCTCGCTCAGGTCCTCCCGCTCGGAGGTGTGGACGCCGTTCAGCAGGTTGTAGGACGTCATCAGGGCCGCGGGGTCGGCCAGACGTACGCACAGCTCAAATCCCCTGAGGTAGATCTCCCGCAGGGCGCGCCGGCTCACCATGCTGTTGGAGATATAGCGGTTCGTCTCCTGATTGTTGCAGCAAAAGTGCTTCACCGTGACGCCCCGGCCGGGCCGGGACTGGACGCCCTTCGTGACGGCGGCGGCGGTGAGGCCGGAGACGAGCGGGTCCTCGGAGTAATACTCAAAGTTCCTGCCGCACAGGGGCGACCGGTGGATATTGAGCGCCGGGGCCAGCCAGAGGTGGACGCCAAAGCGCTCCATCTCCTCCCCGATGAGCGCGCCCACGCGCTCCGCCAGCTCCCGGTCGAAGCTCTGGGCCAGGGCCGTCCCGATGGGGACGGCGGAGCAGTACTGGTCAAAGACGGGACCGGGGCTTTTCTTGTGGGCGAGCTTCAGCAGGAGCTTCATGCTGCGGCCCATGAAGCGCGCCATGTCCGCGGGCACGGTGCTCTCCAGGGGACGGGCGGTGTCCCCGTCCTTTGTATAGTATTTTGCCAGCCGCAGACCGGCGGGACCGTCGGCCATGACGAGCCGGGGGATATCCGGGCAGCGCGGGCAGGTCTCCCCCGCCGCGCCGGCCACGGCGGAGCCGGAGCTGCCGATGATGCCGGAAAGGCCGGCGTTTTCCTCAAAGCTGCCCATGCACATGGAGATCAGCTCGTCGTCCGTCAGCCTCATGGCCCGGCTCACCGACTTGTCCGTCGGCCGCGCCGGCGCGGGGGGCACCCGTCCGGCCAGATCCCCGGCGGTCAGGGTGAACCGGGGCAGATCCGGCGGGATCTGTCTCTCCCCGGGTCTTTTGGGACGCCAGTCCTCAAAGTCCGTATCGCCCCCCACGTCCCCGGTCACGCGGACCGGGACCGTTTCGGGAAGGTCGATCACCGCCGCGGGGACAGCGCCGGCGCTGTCCGTGCCTACGCTCACTATGTACGCGCCCTTTTCCAGGACAAAGGCGGACCTCTTCTCATGGTAGGAGGCCATATCCGTAAGGTCGAAGCTCACCTCCACGCGCTGGGCCTCTCCGGGGGAGAGAAGCCGTGACTTATTGTATCCGGCCAGGTCCCGCACGGGCTTGTCCAGCTCGCCCCAGGGTGCGGAGAGATAGACCTGGACCGTCTCCCGGCCAGGCCAGCCCCCGCGGTTGAACACGGGGACGGAGACCGTCACCCGGCCGCCGGAGCAGCTGACCCGCGCCGAGCCCAGGGAGAAGTCCGTGTAGCCCAGGCCGAAGCCGAAGGGGAAAAGGGGCCTGACGCCGGCGGCGTCATAGTAGCGGTAGCCCACGTAGATCCCCTCGCGGTAGCGGGTGATATCGGGGGCGGCGAAGTCCCCGAGCTTCGGAAGGTCCTCGACCGCGGCCCAGGTGGAGGCCAGCTTCCCGGAGGGGACGGCCTTTCCCAGGATCATATCCGCCAGCGCCCACCCGGTAACGGCCCCCAGCTGGGAGAGGAGCAGGATGTTGTCCACCCCGAGGACGGGGGTCAGGTCCACCGGGCCGCCCACATTCAGCACCAGCATAAAGTGCTCATACCGCTCATTGGCGGCCAGGATGTCCCGGATCTCCGCCCCGGTGAGCCGGTAGTCTCCGCACCCGGCCGTCCTGTCGCACCCCTCGCCGGAGACGCGGGCCAGGACATAGAGGGCCGTGTCCCCCTCCCCGTCCGTGGGGAGCTCGTGGTCGGGCGAGGCCATGGCGGCGCCCATGCCCTCCACCATGGCCAGACGGTGGAGGCGGCGGGCCCTGGCCCTGATCTCCTCCACGAACCTCTCATGGGCGTTGTCGTGGACGCGGTCATATTCCTCCAGCCACGCCTTGGTGGTCACGGTGAAGCCCGCCTCCTCCAGGCCCTGCTCCACCGTCACATAAAAGCGGGAATTCACGTCCCCGGACCCGGTGCCGCCCTTGAAGGTGCGCCTCGCCCCGGCGCCGTAAAGGGCAATGGGGCCCGGCTCGGCGAGGGGGAAATCCCCCCGCTTTTTCAAAAGCACCGCGCACCCCGGCGCCAGCTCCCGGAGCTCGTTCAGGTGTTCTCTCTCGTATTCATAAAGGCCGTCCACGTCGATCCCGCCTTTCAAAACAGTCGTTGCCTTGATTATATCCCCTATTGGAAAAAAAGGAAAGTCATTTTTCCCGTTTTGAGGGGTGATTTTTAATTTTGCGCCGGACCTCTTGCCATCGGCGGGCGTTGGTGGTAAAATAAATGATCACTGACAGATCCCGTCGGGCCGGAGGCCCGTCTCTCAGAGGTGATAGTATGGGAGAAAGCTCTCCCTCCTTCGATAAAACCCCGCGCCGGATCAGGATCGGCGCCGCTCCCATCGTCCTTGGCGTCCTGGCGGTCCTCATCGCCATCCTGGCCGCCCTGGCCGTGTGGCTCAACCCCGCCGTGTCGGACTCCGCCGTGCTGGAGGCGGGCGGCGTCATCACCATGGACCTCTTCATGGAGCGCCACCCGGAGGAGGGCCGCTTCCTCACGGACGTCTACTCCATCGACACGTCCCGGCCCGGTATCTACGCCATCGATATCCTCCGGGACGGCAAGACCTATGACTGCAGCCTGATCATCCGGGACACCGCTGCCCCCACGGCCTCACCGGTACACGTCACCGTGGGCCGCGGCCGGGCGCCCTCCCCGGAGGAATTCGTCACCGACGTGCGCGACGTGACGCCTGTGACCGTCGTCTTTGACGGGGTCCCGGATCTGACCGCGGGCGGCGATCAGACCGTGGGGCTCATCCTGACGGACACCTCCGGGAATGAGACGCGCCTCACCGCCACGCTCACCGTCCTGCTGGACAGCGTCCCGCC
Source organism: uncultured Oscillospiraceae bacterium (assembly GCA_947625815.1). GTDB lineage: Bacteria > Bacillota > Clostridia > Oscillospirales > Oscillospiraceae > RUG626. The sequence continues at coordinate 114,397 of CANQPU010000004.1, read as the reverse complement.
CCAGATCCACGGGGCCCGGGATCTGGAGGGCTACGCCATGGACAGCCTGGATCTCACCACCGGCGTCTCCGTCACCGACGACGAGGACCCCTCCCCCACGCTGGAGGTGGATGACTCCGGTGTGGATCCCGACAGCCCCGGCGTCTATGCCCTCACCTATATCGCCAGGGACGCCGCGGGGAACGAGTCCCGGATCACCGTGAACGTCACCATCCTGGAGCGCCCCGTCGGCTATGTGGATCCCCGGATCGTCATGGGCTTCGCCGAGAAGGCGCTGGAGGGAATCGTCAACGACTCCATGGACGATATGGACAAGGCCTACGCCATCTACCGCTACGTCAAATACACCGTGGCATTTGAGGAGGATTCCCACAAAAGCACCTGGAGCGGCGCGGCTTATCAGGCGTTCGCCGCCGGAGTCGGCGACAGCTTTGTCCACGCCTCCGCGTGCAGGGCGCTTCTCACCGCCGCGGGGATCGAGAACGTGGATATCACCGGGACCTCCGGGAACCACTGGAACCTGGTGTACATCAACGGCGGCTGGTATCATTTTGACGCCACGCCCCGCGCCGGCGGGCGGGACAACTTCTTCCTCCTGACGGACGCGGAGCTGGAGGCATACTCCTCCACCCACTCCGGCTCCCACCGCTTTGACGCCTCCCTCTACCCGGACCGCTCGGAGACCTCCCTTCAGGACGCGGTGGACTACGGCTCCACCGTCCTCAGGCGATAGGCGCGAAACGGCCCCGGGCGCAAGATCCGACAGTTAAAACATAAAAAAAGCCCCGCATTCGCGGGGCGGTGGAGATCTCAGCGGGGACATTGTCCCCGCTGAATTTTTATGCTGCGTTTCCGAAAGGCCGGCGCGGGATTCGTTCAACCGACAAGAAATCCGTTTCCGGCCGCCTTAACTTCATGCAAAATAGAGGTTGGAAATCGGGGCTCCCGGCGCTATAATATGGCCGGTTCGCGGGAGGACCCGCGTGGAGTGACGCGGGTTCGACTACCGTCACCTTAATCCTGTTTCCGGGAGGTCTTTTCCTTGACCCGAGATCTGACAGTGGGCAGTCCCATGAAGCTCATCCTGGGCTTCGCCGTTCCCACCCTTTTCGGACTGCTTTTTCAGCAGATGTACAATATGGTGGACGCCATGATCGTCGGCAAGCTCCTGGGCTCCCAGGCCCTTGCGGCGGTGGGCGCCACAGGCTCCATCAGCTTCCTCGTCATCGGCTTCTGCTGCGGCGTGTGCAACGGCTTCGCCATCCCCGTGGCCCAGCAGACGGGCGCGGGGGATCAGGCCAAGATGCGCCGGTATGTGGCCAACGCCGTCTGGCTGTCCATTCTCTTCGCCGCGGTGATGACCGTGGCCACCGGCATCCTCTGCCGCCGCATCCTCACGGCCATGCACACCCCGGCGGACATATTCTCCAACTCCTACCGCTATATCTTCGTCATCTTCATGGGCATCCCCGCCACCTATCTCTACAACCTGCTGGCGGGCGTCATCCGGTCCCTGGGCGACAGCAGGACGCCTGTCTATTTTCTGGCGCTGTCCTCGATCCTGAACATCATCCTGGACCTGGTCCTCATCCTCTGCTTTCATCTGGGCGTGGCGGGCGCGGCCATTGCCACCGTGGTGTCCCAAGGCGTTTCGGGGATCGCCTGCCTCGTCTTTGTCCGGCGGCGCTTCCCCGTCCTTCGTCTGAGCCGGGAGGAGCTCTCCCTCCGGCCCCGGCTGTGTCTGGATCTGCTGTCCATGGGGGTGCCCATGGGGCTCCAGTATTCCGTCACCGCCATCGGATCCATCGTCCTCCAGTCGGCGGTGAACCGGCTGGGCAGCCTCTATGTGGCCGCCGTCACCGCGGGCTCCAAGGTCACGGGGCTCCTGGCCTGCCCCTTCGACGCCATGGGCTCCGCCATGGCCACCTATTGCGGCCAGAATTCCGGCGCGGGGAAGCTGGACCGTCTGGGACGGGGTGTCCGGGACTGCTCGCTTCTGGGGCTCATCTACTCCGCCGCGGCCTTTGCCGCCATGTTCTTCCTGGCCCCGGTCTTTGTCAGGATGTTCATTGACCCGGAGGAGACGGAGGTGGCCGCGCTGGTGGCCCGCGCCAGTCTGTTCATCCGCGTGAACACCGCCTTCTTCTTCCCCCTGGCCCTGGTGAATATCGTCCGTTTCTCCATTCAGGGCATGGGCTTCAGCCCCCTGGCCATTCTGGCTGGCGTCTTTGAGATGCTCGCCCGCTCCCTGGTGGGCCGGCTCCTTGTCCCCCTCTACGGCTTTGGGGCGGCCTGCTACGCCTCCCCCTCCGCCTGGATCGCCGCGGATATCTTCCTCATCCCCGCCTGCGTCTGGTGCATCCGCCGGCTCTACGTCCATCAGTCCGGCCGGACGCCCGAAAGGCGGCGGGCGTCTCTTCCCCGCGTCCGGCGCAGCCACACATAAGGCCCGGCCCGTCAAGGGCCCGCAAGGCCCCGATCACTGCGTCTGCGTCCGGTAGAGCTCCCCGATCTCGTCCTCAAGGCTTTTGGGCATGGAACGAAAGCCCCGGACGGCGCGGACGCCGTGCTTCTCCAAAAGATCGCGGCCGATGGGGACGGCGTCGTACCGCCTGACGAGGCGCAGCCGCATGGCCCTGGTGAAGCGGACGTTCTCGTCCTCATACGCCTGGGGCAGGTTGACCTCCACGGCCTCGCACCGATAGCGCACGGCCGAAACAGGCGCCGCGACATAGATGTACACCGTGTCTCCCACGCGCACACGGCCGGTCTGCTTCCACAGGATCGTGCCGTCGCCGCTCCCGGCAAAGCCCCGGTCGATATCGTAATACCCCGGGTTGGCCGGCACCAGCCAACGGCCCTTTTCGCCGCGGAGAGGCCCGGCCCTCCCGCCGCGGGTGAGCTGAAAGCTCACGTCAAGCAGAGGCAGGATGTCCCGGTAGGGCACGGTCCCGTCCAGCAGGACGCTGATCCAGCCCGCGCGGTTCATGTGGTATCCCGGCAGGATCCCCACCCCGTCCCTCACCGATCCGGCCAGCACCGGGTCACATTTCAGGTTGATTATGTCAACCTTGTCGTCCCCGGGCAGGCCCAGCCGGGAGCGCGGAACGTCCATAAAAAGGGCAAACCACTTCCCCGTATCCGGGTGGCGAAGCACCTCATAATCGGGGGCTGTGGAAAACGGCCGGTCAGGCTCCACGCCGAAGGCCGTTTTGGCGTGGGCGATGAGCTTCCGGCGGATCGTCCGCATGGCGGTCACCTCGCAATAGTTTTATGTAAACCGCTCGGCGATCGCGGCAGGGCCGCGGGGCCGGCGGTTTTTTTGTCTCATTTCATGAGGATCCTGACGGCGTTGGGGATGACCCGGATGTCCGCGGTCCCCTGCCAGTCGGCGCGCTCGCCGTCCAGGGTCCAGGGCTGGTCGTCGGAGGAGGTGATCCGGAGCGAGGGCACGGAGACGAAGGTCATGCCCTCGGCGGTGAGGTTCGCGGTGCGAAGGGCGTGGATGTAGCCCGCCAGCTGCAGGGGTGTCTTGTCCTTCTCCACCAGCAGCAGCTCAAACTGCCCGTCGCTCAGGGACACCTGCTCATCGCTCAGGGACACCACGCCCCCGAGCTTCCGGGAATTGCTGACAACGCAGGCCAGGTACTCCCCCTCATAGACCGCGTCCCCGGTCTCGATCCTCAGCGGAACGGGGTGAACGGTGGGCACCTCCCGGATGCCCTCCAGCACATAGGCCAGGAAGCCCAGGGTGTTCTTCATGTCCTGGGGCGTCTCATAGCAGGTGCGGGAAAAGATGCCAAGAAGCCCCACGTCCATGAAGATGCGGCCGTTGAAGCTGCCCACGTCAATGGGCACGGGCCGGCCCTCCAGGATGTTGTCGAGCGCCCCGTCCAGCTCCCCCGGGATCCCCAGGGAGCCGGCGAAGTCGTTGGTGGAGCCCAGGGGGATGTAGCCGATGGGCATGTCGAGCCCGTTGGCCATGACGCCGCTGATGACCTCGTTGAGCGTCCCGTCGCCGCCGGTGCAGACCAGCATATCGTATCCCGCCGCCAGGGCGGTGAGCTCACAGGCATGGCCGCGGTATTCCGTCAGGACGACGGTGGTCGCAAAGCCCGCCCCGGCAAGTCTCTCCACGATGTGGAAAAGCTCCGTCTGGATCCTCTGCTTCCCCGATTTCGGATTGGCAATAAGCAGCGCTTTTTTCATTGAAACAGATCCTCCATACTGTCTTTGTAATGATGATTGGAGGATATTATAGCACTTTCCTCCGAAAATGGCAACAAAAACCGGCCCGGAGGCGAAAGCCTCCGGGCTTTGCGTGGGTTTGGGGGATCAATCAGCGGGGACTCAGGGAGCGATGATCTCTCCCTGCGCGGCAAGGGCGGACAGGTCGTCGGAGGTGATGGTCTTGACCGCGTCGCCAAGCGCATCGACCAGGTCCTCTCCGTTCACGGTCTGCCAGGTCTGCACGGTGATGGGCGGGCATGTGCCGATCACTTCGCAGTCGCTGAAGTCGTAGAACACGACCTGGCAGGGCAGCTCCTCGCCGGTCTCCGGGTCATATACCTTGACGGCGACGGAGCCGTCCTCGGGGTCATAGTCCTCGACGATCTTGGCCTTGCTCATGTCAAAGATGAAGGCCTCCTCACTGCCGATCACGTCCTTCACCGTGAGTCTGTCGGCGGCCAGGGCGCTGACGGCGAGGCAGCCGGCCAGCAGGACAAGCGCCAGAACGGCGCCGAGGACCCCGCGGCCCTTTTTGTTGGTTTTCAGCATGGTTGAGATTCTCCTTTCAAGCTTCCTCCGGCTGGAGGCGAAGGGCACAAAGGCCGCCGCCGTCCCGTGCCGGACGTTCGGTGCGCAGTCGATCAGAAGATACCCGTAGCTCTTGCGCTCAAAGCGGCTGAAGGCGCTGACGACGCGTTCGTCGCACGCCGTCTCCATCCGGTAGGAGAAGTCGCGGCTCATAAGATAGACCATCGGGTTGAACCAATGGACGCACCGAAGGGCCGTAAAGAAAAGCTTCTTCCACAGGTCGCGCCGCCTGAAGTGGGTGAGCTCGTGGGCGAGGATGAGCCGGAGGCCTTCGTCGGACATCTCCCGCGCGGTCAGGATGACGGTGGGGCGCACAAAGCCCACCAGAATGGGGCTCTGCGCGTAGGGGGACACCAGAAGGCGCACCTGACGCCGGATCCCCAGGCGTCGGGCCTCCCCCGCCGCGATGGCCGAAAGGCGCCCGTCCGCCCCGGTACAGCCGCGGGTCACCGCCCGCCGGCACCGGATAAACCGCCCAAGGTCCCAAATCGCCAGGGCGACGGCCACCGTCAGCCAAAGGACAGCCGCGGCGGCGGCGATCCGCTCCGGACCGGCGCCGGCCGCTGGGGGCGCCGCTTTTCCGAGGACCTGCGCCATCCTGATGGGGCGTATCCATACGCTCCGGCGCGGCAGCAGTCTCCAGAGCTTGTTGACCGGCAGGGCAAAAAGCGCCCCGGCCGCCAGCAGGGCGTGATAGCGCCAGCTCTGGCTCAGGCGTCCCCCGCCGAGAGCGGAGAGGAGCTTCGTGAGCGCGTAAGCGGCGCTTCCCACAAAGCTCAGCGTGAGAACGGTCACAAAAAGCTCCTTCATCCTCATTCCTCCCGCTCAAGCCAGGCCCGCAGTTCCCTCCGGTCCTCCTCGGACAGCGGCGTGTCCCCGCACAGGGCGGCGAAAAACCGGGTCACTGACCCCTGATACAGGGTGTCAAGGACCTCCCGCGCCACGTCCGATTCGTACTCCGCCCGGGTCTTCAGCGGGTAGTAGCAGGGCACCCGCCCGCGCCTTTCCGAGCCCACAAGCCCCTTCTGCGAAAGCCGCGCCAGAAACGTGGCCAGCGTGGGGGCTTTCCACACCTTGCCGCGTTCCTCCGCGAAATAGCTGATGAGCCGGGACGCCGACATGGGCTCCCCCGCGCTCCACAGCACCTCCATGATCTCTGCTTCTGTTTCAGACATCTTTCTGGACCGATCCATAGGTTTGACCTCCTGTCCCAGTGCGTCCACTGTGGATATCATGATATTACTACAAGCTTGTAGAAATGTCAACAGATATTTTTACATTTATGTAGAAATTACCCCCGCGGCCACGCCGCGGGGGTAAGGAAATTACGTGAAGCGGGGCCGGACGGTTCACGACACGGGCGCAGGGTCCGGTCAGGGCTGATCCGTCCAGGCGCTGAACTCGGTGACGAACCAGAGGCTGTCCCCGTCGTCATAGCCGCCGGAGAGGATGCGGTCCTGCGCTCTGCCCTGTCCCACGGAGCCGAAGAGGCCGGTATGGAGGTAGGTGAGCTCACAGTTGAACCAGACCGCCTTCTCCCCGGAGTCGGCGCTCACGACGCGGAGCACATAGCCCCGGGTGTTCTCCGCCCCCGGGGGGACCTGGATCCCGGCGCGGAGGACCTCGCCGCAGTCCATCCCGCCCACGATCCGCCGCTCGGCGGTGAGGGAGACAAGGTCGGAGCGGCGGCTCTCCCCGTTCCGCTCATAGACCAGACTGCCGGAGGGCTCCCCCACCCCGGTCAGGTGGGTGGACTGCCAGTGGGTCAGCCCGTCGCCGTAAACGGGGGCGCCCTCGATCCATCGGAAATACTCCAGAAGGGCGATCTCCCCCTGGGGCAGCTCGGCCGTCAGCGTGCAGACCTCGATCTTCTGTTCGTAGCCAAAGCCCCGGTTCATCCGGTCGAGCCTGATATTTTCGGCATCCCGGAGCAGCCCGGCGTCTTCGGGGGTGAGGATCGACGAGATCTCCTCCGGAATCCCGTCAATGGCCGTCCCGTTCGGGACAAAGGCCGCGGAGCGGGGCACGGAGGCAAAAACGCACACCAGCCACACCAGCGCCGTCAGCGCCGGGAGCGAGACGAGGAAGACCGCCGCCGTCCGAAAGCCGCCGGACTCCGGGGCGCCGGGGTACGGGAGGGCGCTCACGTCCCTGAGGGCCAGGGTGAGAAGCACCAGGGACACCGCCACGCCCACCCAGGCAATCAGGGTGGCGATACCGAGGACGCCGAGCCGGAAGGTCTCCAGCACGGCGGCGACCGGCACCAGCGCCGTGAAGGCCGCGAGTGCCGTCAGGCTCCCGAAGCGCGTTTTTTTGCCCGAAGGGAGGCAGAGCCCGCGCAGACCCGCCCGCAGGGCGAGGAGCAGGCCCAGCTGCAGGACGTAGCCGGGGAATTGCAGGATCCAGCCCAGCCCGTTGCCTCCCAGGGGGGTGGCCTGCAGGACGCAGGTCAGCGCCATGTACGCCATCCGGGCGGCGGTCAGCGCCCAGGCCCAGCGCAGGCCGGCGTTTTCCTGTCTGAGGGGCCGGAGGGCGAGGTACAGGAACACCAGGCCCAGCGGCGGCAGGACCGTATCCAGGACCCAGTAGTTGATCGTGACCGTGCTGAATAGGATCCCGGCGATCAGAAAGAGCGCCGGCCTTCTCCAGGGAGTTTGCTTCTTCTGCTCCCCATCCGGGGGTGTGGGGAGTCTTTTGCCTTTCTCGTTCATAGGGTTGATCCAATCCTTTCCTCTTGCCTGATGCTAAAACGTTCCCGCGGGGACATACAAAAACGGGCGGGCGAAAGGCCCGCCCGGAGAAGGAGAGTTCACAGTCTCCCGGCACTGCGCAGGTACTGCATGATGAGCTCCACCGCGCCGTCCACGCCCACCTTGGTGACGTTGATGCTGAGGTCGTGGCCCGTGACCTGGCCCCAGTTCTCGCCGGTGAAATTCTTGTAGTAGTTCTGCCGGCTCCGGTCCAGCTTCCGGAGCTGCTGCTGGGCGCCCTTCTCGTCCAGATCGTATTCCCTCCGGCACTGCTCCAGCCTGTCCGCCTCCTCGGCGTAGAGGAAGATCTTGACGCAGTCGGGGTCGTCCCGGAGAAGGTAGTCCGAGCAGCGGCCGATGATGACGCAACTGCCCTTTTTGGCGATCTCCTGGATGACGTTGGCCTGAGCCGAAAAGGCCGTATAGCTCATGGGGATGTCGTAATTGCGGTGGAAGCTGTGGACATTGTAGGAGCTGGCGGCCAGATTGAAGAGGAACGAGCCGGTGACGTTCTCCTCCATCCGCCCGATAAAGTCCGGGGAGAGGCCGCTCTTCTCACTGGCGAGATCGATGATCTTCTTATCGAACATCGGCACGCCGAGCAGGCCCGCCAGCTTCCCGCCGATCACGGTCCCGTGAGCGCCCCAGGCGCGGCTGATGGCGACAATGGTTTTTTTCATCATACAGCCCTCCTTTATGCGTTTTAACCAAATCCCGTCGTTCGGGAGCATCACTCTTTATAAAAATATACCACGTCTCATGGGATTTTGCAAGGTAAAGAGGGAAAAATTTCACAAAAAATTCAAGCGCTTTCCCTGTGACAGCTTTTGTCTTTGACTTTTCCTCTCAAATCTGCTACAATGGACAGACTTATGTTGAAAGGATGAATACCCACATGTCGAAACCGGCTTTTGTTCCGGCGGATATACTGCTGCCCGCCACCGGGGATATGACCGACTGGAGCGTCATCGCCTGCGATCAGTTCACCTCGGAACGGGACTACTGGGACAGAGTTGACCGGCGCTGCGCCGACAAGCTGTCCACCTACCACATGATTCTCCCCGAGGCGTACCTGAACGACGTCTCCCCTCTCGAGATGGCGGAGCGCGCCAACGCCGCCATGCGGCGGTGCCTGGACGCCGGCGTCTTTGAGGAGCTGAAGCGCTCCTATGTCTATGTGGAGCGCCACGTCACCGGCGGCGTCCGCCGGGGGCTTGTGGGCGCGCTGGATCTGGACGCCTATGACTACTCCCCCCTCTCCGACTCCCCCGTGCGGGCCAGTGAGCGGACGGTGGCGGACCGGCTGCCGCCGCGGATGAAGATCCGGGAGAACGCCCCGCTGGAGCTGCCTCATATCATGGTGCTGATCGATGACCCGGACATGTCCGTGGTGGAACCCCTTCACGCCCGGACCCACGCCATGCGCAAGCTCTATGATTTTGAGCTCATGGAGGGCGGCGGGCGCGTGGCCGGCTGGCACGTCACCGGCGAGGAGCTGGAGAGCGTGGACCGGGCCTTGGAGCGGCTGGCGGAGCGCCAGGTGCAGATCGTCATCGGCGACGGGAACCACTCCCTGGCCGCGGCCAAGGAGCTGTGGAACCGGACGAAGGCCTCCCTCTCCCCGGAGGAGGCCGCCCGTCACCCGGCCCGGTACGCCCTTGTGGAGCTCAACAACGTCTATGATCCCGGCATCGTCTTTGAGCCCATCCACCGGGTGGTCTTCGGCGTGGACACGGACAAGTTCCTGGAGGTCATGAGGCAGAAGCTCCAGGTCCCCGACGGGCGGGAGATCGAGGTCGTCATCGGCGGCGCCAAGGTGGAGAAGATGCGGGTGCGCGGCAAGAGCTTCGGCGGGATGATCGAGCTCCTGCAGAGCTCCATCGAGGAGTTCGTGGCCATGTCCGACGACGGCGGGGACGTGGACTACATCCACGACGAGGCGTCGCTTCTCAAGCTCACCGAGGAGCCCGGCACCGTGGGCTTCCTCCTGCCGTCCATGGACAAATCCGAGCTGTTCAGGACCGTCATCGCGGACGGCGTGTTCCCCAAAAAGTCCTTCTCCATCGGCCACGCCCGGGACAAGCGTTACTACCTGGAGTGCAGGAGGATCAAATAAAAGTTCCCCCGCCCGTTGTGAAATCACATCGGGCGGGGGGATTTTTTCTCTCTATTGCCGAAAGCGCAGGAGAGCTGCGCTGCGGCGAACCCTCTCAAAGGTTTTGAAAACCACCGGCATATAAAAGCGATTGACACTGCTCTCTCAATAAAGGACAAAAACCAAATCATCGCCATCAAGCTCATCTGATTTTGTAAATCCAATGGATCGATACAGCTTTTGGGCCTTGGTATTGAGGGCTTCCGTAGAAATCTTGATCGGCATTTTAGGGTCGGCGGCTCTCAATATTTATACCGCAAGCTTTGCGGCAGCTTTCCCGTAACCCATGCCCTGAAATTTTTGATCAATGAAATAGCTCCAATTAAATCCCTGATCAGAGTCGCTCCATTTTCTTAAAACAATAAACCCGATCCGCTCACCGTCGGCTTTGCAAATCACGCACGGGACATTATCTCCGGGAGCAAGATACGCTCTCCCTATGGAAAAGCCGGCGGGATTGACAAATTTCTCCTGCTCGGAAGAGATTTTGCACTCTGCAACGGCATACCAAAGATCGTCGTCATTCTCAATTTTTCTGATGCTGACGGTATCAGATGACCAGGTATCTCTTGTAAGCTTCTTCAGCAAATCTGAAATCGACTTTTCCACGGCGCCTCCTTTTCTTGTATACAGCTCCTAATTTAGCAAAAATCAATCATCCGCCTGACATTCTTGCTTTTACAGCCTATATTTGGTTTTGTCAATACAGGACGCCGCGCGGCTGCCGGAGAGCTGAAATCTATCTTCGGAGCCCATTTTCATCAAACGTCCTTTTGAGCGCAGCTTCCGTGGGAAGCATCGGCAAAAGCATCGGAATGAGCCCTAAAAAAAGCCACGCCCCGCAACCGTCCAACGCGATTGCGGGGCTACGCCACGTGTTCGATTGTCAAGCTTGAATGCTCCTTCCGGATCCCCCATTCAACTCTTCTCTTCACTCAGCCGACTCAGCCATTATGTCGCGGGAACCTCCGCCAAAGGTGCTGTGGTCTGTGCTACGGGACGAATCTTACGGGGTGTTTTCATTCCGCCTGGATAAAGCGCCGGCGGGACTTCCTTACCTGTACATCGGAACCTCCTCCTTTGCTGTGACTACAATATAACATATTGCCTAAACATCGTCAACCCCAAAGAATCATTTTTGGCGTTTTGACGGCGTTTTTTCACTTCCATTTTTTGATGGGCTCCAAAAACAGCCCGGTCCCGGGCGGCCTTCTCCTTGACACGTTTTGCCAGATACGGTATAATTTATTGTAAGGCGGGGCGATCGGCGTCCCCGCAGGCGAAAAAGAGGAAAAAATGAAGAAAAGGAGAATGAGAATGAAGAAGAAAACGGTTCGTCTCGGATGTCTGATGCTGGCGCTTCTGGTGCTGGTGTCCGTTTCCGGCATGGTCTTCGCGTCGGAGGGCGAGGGCGTGACCCTTGTACTGCACTACCATCGGCCCGACGGGAAGTACGATGACTGGGACGTATGGTGCTGGCCCGCCAACGGGGATGGAAAGGCGTATGCCTTTGAGCCCGAGGGGGACGGTGTGGCGGCCGTCATCCCCGTGCCCGCCGGCGTCACCAGCGTCGGCTACATCGTCCGCCAGGGCGGCGACGCCTGGGGCAAGGACGTGAGCCAGGATCAGTTCATCACCTTCCCCGAGGTCAAATCCGGCACGATCCACGTCTATGTGGAGGCCGGCGTGCCCACTTCGGAATATGAGTACGGCGAGGACGCCGTGGTGGTCCACCGGGCCTCCGAGGTGAGCTACAACCAGAACACCGGCGCCGTGGTGGTCATCCTGACCGCCCCGCTCACCACGGATCCCGCCGAGGCCTTTGCCCTTTATGACGCTCGCGGCGAGAGCATCGCGATCACCGGGGTCGAGGCCATCAGCGACCGGACCTTCTCCCTGATGCCCGCGGAGGAGATCGACCTTTTCTCCTCCTACTCCCTGACCTTCAACGGGGAGAGCTACAACGTGAAGATCCCCAACGTCTACTCCACGGAGGCGTTTGAGAGCCAGTACACCTATACAGGCGACGACCTGGGCTGTGTGTGGACGGCGGACAGGACCACCTTCCGCGTCTGGGCGCCCACCGCCGAATCCGTGACCCTGAATCTTTATAAATCGGGCACCGAGGGCGCCGACGACCTGATCGAGTCCGTCCCCATGACCGCCGATCTCAACGGCACCTGGGTGGCGGAGAAGTCCGGGGACCTGAACGGCACCTACTACACCTATACCGCCGTGGTGGGCGGCTCCGTCAACGAGACGGTCGATCCCTACGCCCGGACCACCGGCGTCAACGGCAAGCGCGCCATGGTGCTGGATCTGGACTCCACGGACCCCGAGGGGTGGGACAAGGACGTCAACCCCAACGCCTCCCTCGGCTATACCGACGCCGTCATCTATGAGCTCCACGTCCGGGACCTCTCCGTGGATGAGAGCTCCGGCATCGTGAACAAGGGCAAGTTCCTGGGCCTCATCGAGACGGGGACCGTCTCCCCCGACGGCCTGCCCACCGGCCTCGACCACATGAAGGATCTGGGCATCACCCATGTCCACCTGCTCCCGTCCTACGACTTCGGCTCCGTGGACGAGACGCGGCTGGACGAGCCGCAGTTCAACTGGGGCTACGATCCCGTCAACTACAACGTTCCCGAGGGCTCCTACTCCACCGACCCCTATAACGGGGCGGTCCGTGTCGCCGAGATGAAGGAGATGATCAAGGGGCTCCACGACAACGGCATCAGCGTCATCATGGACGTTGTCTACAACCACGTGCAGGACGCCGGATCCTTCAGCGTCAACAAGCTGGTCCCCGGCTACTTCAGCCGCATCAACGACGCCGGCGTCTACTCCAACGGCTCCGGCTGCGGCAACGACACCGCCTCCGAGCGCAGCATGGTCCGCAAGTTCATCGTGGACTCCGTCCTCTATTGGGTGGATGAGTACCACATCGACGGCTTCCGCTTTGACCTGGTGGGGCTTTTGGATGTGGACACCGTCAACGAGCTTGTCAGCCGGGTCCATGAGATCCGCCCCGACGTGATCTTCTACGGCGAGGGCTGGAGCATGTCCACCGCCGTCACCAAGCCCGGCGTCGTCATGGCGACCCAGGCCAACTCCGTCCGGACTCCCGGATTTGCCTACTTCTCCGACAACATCCGCGACGACCTGAAGGGCAGCGTCTTTGACAAGAACCCCGGTTTCGTCTCCGGCGCCTCCGGCCGGGAGAACGCCGTCGCCCTCGATTTCCTGGGCAATCCCTCCTGGACCGCCGGCCCCGCCCAGGTGGTGAATTACGCCTCCTGCCACGACAACAACACCCTCATCGACCGCATCGCCCTCTCCCGGGCCGACGCCTCCCGGGCCGACCTCATCCGCATGAACAATCTGGCGGCCGCCTTCTATATGACGAGCCAGGGCATCCCCTTCATGCAGGCCGGCGAGGAGATGCTCCGCACCAAGCCCAACGCGGACGGCACCCTCAACGAGAACAGCTACAACGCCTCCGACGCGGTGAATTCCCTGAAGTGGTCCACCCTCTCCGATCCGGAGGTCGCGGACGTCTACGCGTATTACAAGGGGCTCATCGCCTTCCGGAAGGCCCATCCCGCCCTGCGCATGGCCAGCGCCGACGAGGTCAGCGCCCACATTACCGTGGCGGAGGGGATGCCCGACAGCGTGGTGGCCTTCTCCATCGCCCCCGGCGCGGGCGGCGAGGAGACCGAGGGACTTTACCTCATCTTCAACGCCAGCGCCGAGCCGCAGAAGGTCACGCTCCCCGACGGCAGCTGGGACGTCTATATCAACGACGCCAAGGCCGGCACCGAGGTCCTCGGCTCCGTCCACGGGACCGTCAGCGTGGCGGCCATCTCCGCCCTGGTCCTGATCCATAACGGCGACGCCCCCGCCGGGATGTCCGTCGCCCTCAAGGTCGTCCTGGCCGTGGCCGTCGTCCTGGTCCTGGCGGGCGTGGCGGCGCTGATCCTCCTGAAGCGCAAAAAGGCAAAGTGATCCGCTCCCCTATTGACCAGGGCACCCGTTTTTTCAAAGCCTCAGGCGCGGCCGGGATCCCGGCCGCGTCTTCCTTTTGGGGCCGGTCCGCAAGCCGCTCTCCCCGGGAGTGTCGGCGGTCCCGGGGGATGGGGAGCGCCGCCGTCCGGCGCGGGCGGGCCCCCATGAAAACCGCCCATATCCGAACCGCGAACAGGCTCTTTTTTTGTTGGATTTTCAAGAATCTTGCAGTTGAATTTCATCCCCGGCAGGGAGTATAATAGCCAAGGTAAAAAAATAACAATATAGGAAGCGATCCAGGATATGAATAACGCTTTCGAGGCCCCCGAGGGGGAGTCCGCCGGCCCGGAGCGCAGCGCCTCCGGGCAATACCGCGTGACCTTCACACGACCCGTTCTCGGAGCGCCCGTTCCCGCGGGACACGCCCCCGGGACAGGCGTCTTTCACGGCGAGTTTCTCCACAGGCTGGAGGCCTTCGTCCGGAAAAACGCGGTCATGGTCATCGCGTTTTTCGCGGCCCTGACCACCACCTTGATCGTTCCCATCGACCGGGCCTACATCGGGTATTTCGATTTTAAGACGCTGACCTGCCTTTTCTGCGTCCTGGCCGTGGTCTGCGCCCTCAAGAACATCAACTTCTTCTATATCCTGGCCCGCAGGATCGTCCGGGTCTTTAAAAACGCCCGGATGAGCGTGCTGGCTCTGGTTTACATAACCTTTATCGGCTCCATGCTCATCGCCAACGACATGGCGCTTCTCACCTTCCTGCCCCTGGGGACCCTGGTGCTGACCGCCACGGGCAAGGAAAAGTACATGGCCTTCACCTTCATCATGCAGAACATCGCCGCCAATCTGGGCGGGATGCTCACCCCCTTCGGCAACCCCCAGAACCTCTATCTCTACACCCGGTTCAACATCCCCAACGGGGAGTTCATGGCCATCATGGCGGCCCCCTTCCTGCTGGCGGTCCTGATGATCACCGTCTGCTGTCTTGTTTTTGTCAAGCCGGAGCCGCTCAGCATCCCGGATGAGAAATTTAGGCTGGACCCGAAGCGCGCGGCGCTGTATCTGGCGCTTTTCGCGCTGGCCATCGCCATCGTCTTCCGGGGCATCCCCTACTGGATCGGGCTCATCGTCATCCCGCCGGTGCTTTTCGCGGTGGACAAAAAGGCCCTGCGGATGGTGGATTATCCCCTCCTCCTGACCTTTGTTTTCTTCTTCATCTTCTCGGGCAACATGGCGCGGATCCCGGCCGTCCGCGGGTTCTTCTCCCTGCTTCTGAGCAAGAGCACGCTGCTCTTCTCCGCCCTCTCCTGCCAGTTCATCAGCAACGTCCCCTCCGCCATCCTCCTGAGCCAGTTCACCGACCGGTACGCCGACCTGCTGTGGGGCGTGAACGTGGGCGGCGTGGGGAGTCTGATCGCCAGTCTGGCCAGCCTCATCACCTTCCGGGAATACGTCAGGCACAATCCCGGCAAGGCCGGCAGCTACATCGCCAAATTCTCCGCCTTCAATTTCTCCTTCCTCATCATTCTCCTGGGCTTCCTCTTCGTCCTGAAGGCGATCTGACCCGCGGCCGTCTTACGGGTCCCGAAAAAGCAAAAAAGCTCCCGGTTTTCCACGGAAAACCGGGAGCTTTTTTTGGCCTCAGTCGGCTTCGGAGAAGTTTTCCTTGCCCACGCCGCACATGGGGCAGACAAAATCGTCGGGCAGGTCCTCGAATTTGGTGCCGGGGGCGATGCCGTTGTCGGGGTCGCCGAGAGCCTCGTCGTACTCCCAGCCGCAGATGTCGCAGACGTATTTCATACTGTCGATCTCCTTTCCGATCATCAGGAAATAGGTTCAAAGTCCGCCGCGCCGTGCTTGCACAGGGGGCAGACAAAGTCCTCGGGAAGCTCCTCACCCTCATAGACGTAGCCGCAAACCTTGCAGACCCAGCCCTTTTTCCCCTCGGTCTTGGGTCTGGGCTTCACGTTCTGCTGATAGTAGGTGTAGGTCATCGTCTCCTTGTCGGAGATGACGCGGGCCTCGGTCACCGAGCAGATGAACAGGCCGTGGGTGTCCATGTCGATGTACTGCTCCACCTTCAGGGAGAGGAAGGAGTTGATATACTTGGGCAGGAAGGCCAGCCCGTTGTCACTGCGCAGGGGCTCCCAGTCCGCGAACTTGTCCACGTTCCGGCCGCTGCGGAAGCCGAAGGCCTCAAAAACGGAGAAGGGGGCCTCCACCGAGAGGCAGTTTACGTTCATGATGCCCGTCTGGCGGATGATGTGGTGGGAGTAGTTGTCCTTGTTGATGCACACGGCCACCCGGTTGGGGGTGCTGGTGACCTGGGAGACGGTATTGACGATGAGGCCGTTGTCGCGCTTCCCGTCGTTGGAGGTCACGACATACAGGCCGTAGCCGATGTTGAACAGGGCCGACAGGTCATTTTTGTTGGCCGTCTCGCCGTTTTGCGCCACATAGTCCCGCGTGAGCTCCTCCGCGAGGGCGTCCGTCTGCGCCTTGCTCTCGTCGTTGAGGGCGGAGTGGATGTGGACCACGGTGTCGGTCCAGGTGATGTTTTTGCAGCCCTCCATCATGGACCTCATGACCTTGGCGGCCTGGGGGGCCCAGGAGCCGTTCTCGATGAGGCCGACGGTGCGGTTTTTGTAGCCCCGCTCCGTCAGGTGGTTGATGAATTCCCGCATGAAGGGGAAGATCTCCGCGTTATAGGTGGTCGTGGCCAGCACCAGCTTGCCGTAACGGAAGGCGTCCTCCACGGCCTCCGCCATATCGCAGCGGGCCAGGTCCGTGACGACCACCTTGGGGCAGCCCCGGGACCTGAGCTTCTCCGCCAGGAGCTCCACGCACTTCTTTGTGTGTCCGTAAACGGAGGTATAGGCGATGACCACGCCCTCGCTCTCCACCCCGTAGCCGGACCAAATGTTATACAGGTTCAGGTAATAGCCCAGGTTCTCCGTGAGCACGGGCCCGTGGAGGGGGCAGATGATCTGGATGTCCAGGCCCGCGGCCTTCTTCAAAAGCGCCTGCACCTGGGCGCCGTACTTGCCCACGATGCCGATATAATAGCGCCGCGCCTCGCAGGCCCAGTCCTCCTCCACGTCGAGGGCCCCGAATTTGCCGAAGCCGTCGGCGGAGAAGAGCACCTTGTCGGCGCTGTCGTAGGTCACGATGACCTCCGGCCAGTGGACCATGGGGGCGGTGACGAAGGTGAGGACGTGACGGCCCAGCGTCAGGGTGTCCCCCTCCCCCACCACGATCCGCTTCTCGGCGAAGTCCGTGCCGAAGAAGTTCTTCATCATGGCGAAGGCCTTGGCGGAGGAGACGATCACCGTCTCCGGGTAGGCTTTCATGAAATTCACGATGTTGGCCGAGTGGTCCGGCTCCATGTGCTGGACGATCAGGTAGTCGGGCCTGCGCCCGTTCAGGGCCTCATGCAGGTTGTCCAGCCACTCGTGGGTAAAGCTCCGGTCCACCGTGTCCATAACGGCCACCTTGTCGTCCAGGATGACGTATGAGTTGTAGGCCATGCCGTTGGGGACCGCGTACTGTCCCTCAAAAAGATCTACCTTGTGGTCGTTGACGCCCACGTACTTAATGTCCTTTGTGATGTTCATTCCAAGACCTCCAGATCCGTTTTAATCACCGGTTCAATCATTCTACCACGCCGCGCCTCTTTTCGCAACCGTTGGGAGAAAAATATCTTTGCAAAAAAATGCAAAAAGAAGGTTGACATTTGTTATCCTGCGTGCTATATTCAGGATAACAGCTGTTATCTTCAAAAAGGAGGGATGCGGCGTGGGAAAGCTGTCACTGTCCGACGGCGAGTGGAAGCTCATGAATCTTCTCTGGGACGAGTGTCCGCGTACCATCGGGGAGATGGTGGAGGCCATGAAGGACGACACCGCCTGGACGAAGGCGACCATCAACATCATGCTGGGCCGTCTGGCCGGCAAGGGCGCCGTCCGGGTGGACGACTCCGGGCGGGCCAAGAAATTTTATCCTCTGATCTCCCGGGACGATGCGGTGCGGCAGGAGGCGAAAAACCTGCTGACCAGGATCCGCACCGGCGGGCTTGGTCTTCTTGTCAGCACGATGGCGCAGGACTGTGACCTCACGGACCAGGAGATCGACGAGCTCTATCGCGTGCTGAAGGAAGGGAGGGGCCAAAAATGAACGTGCTGATCTGGACGCTTTCAGCCTGCGTGCTGATCCTGGCGGTCCTCCTCATCCGGGCGCTCTTCGGGCGAAAGCTGCGCCCCGGATTCAGATACGCCCTCTGGGCGCTGGTGCTTGTGCGGCTCCTCATCCCCGGCAGTCTATGGACAAGCCCGGTGAGCGTGGGGTCCGCGGCCTCCGGGACCAGGCTGGCCAGGGACCTGACCGTCCTGGAGGACGTGGAATCCCTGGCCCTGGCCCCCGACGGCAGCCTCACCGGCACCCTGCGGGAGAGCGGCCCCTTCCCGGCAAGGCCCGCGCCGTCCGGCGACGCCCCCGACAGGGGGACGGCCCCCGGCGTCCCGGCGGCGGACAGCGGCGAAAAACAGCGCGTCACCATCGCCGAGAATGTGACCCCGCGCGACTTTACCCGCATGAGCAGGACCCTGACCGCGCGGCGCGCGGCCCGGATCGTGTGGATCGCGGGCTCGGCGGCGGTGCTGGCCGTTTTCATCGTCACCAACGTCTCGCTCTATACGCGCCTTGGTAGACGCCGCAGGCGGCTGGAGGCGGACTGCCCCGTCAGGGTCTATGAGGTGGAGGGGCTGGAGTCCTCCTGTCTTTTCCTCAACGCGATCTATGTCAATTCGGAGACGGCGGCGGACGGGCAGAAGCTCCGCCATGTGCTGGCCCACGAGCTGAGCCACCGCCGGCACGGGGACGGGCTGTGGGCGCTTTTGCGGTGCGCCGCGCTGACGGTCCACTGGTTTGATCCCCTGGTCTGGATCGCCGCCTCCGCCTCCCGGCAGGACAGCGAGCTCTTTGCCGACGCCGGGGCGCTCCGGCGGCTGGGCGACGGCGAGCGGGAGTCCTACGGCAGCACACTCATCAGCCTTTCGGTCCACGTGCCGCGGGCCGTATCGCCCCTGTGCGCCGCCACCGCCATGTCCGGCGGCAAAAAGGCCCTCCGGGCGCGGGTGGAGCTGATCGCCCGCAGTCCCCGGGCCACCCTGGCCGTGCTCCTGGCCGCGGCCCTCATCGCTGGCATCGCCGTGGGCTGTACTTTCGCCGGCACGGTCAGCGAGGGGGAAGATCTCCCCGGACAGGAGGACGGCGCGGCCGCGGACGACATACCCGACGCCGGAACGCCGGACGATACAGGCGCCGGCGGCCTCGATCCGGAGGCATCCTCAGGAAACGCCGGAACGCCGGATGACACCGGCGCCGGCGGGGAGACAGCGTCCGGAGGCACCGGCACCAACACACAGATCCCCCTGGACCCCGATCACTATTTCTACACCGGCGACGGCTGGACCATGGAGGCCCCCAGGAATCTGGGAGGCGATCCCTTAAGCGTCACCGTCACCACCGGGGACGGCGGGAACTACTGGTATCTCTTCTCCTCGCCGGACGGCTCGGCCCTGAGGGTCTACCGGGACAGGTACTCCTCCGCCGGGGAGCGGTACGACTTTATGACCTCCGATGACGGCACGACCGGCGACGCGCAGTCCCTCACCGTCACCTACACGGACGAGAACGGATCGCCCCGGGAGGAGCGCTACATCGACTGCCCCGACGGCGGGCACTGGGAGATCGCCATCACAAGCCCCCGGTACATGGACGAACTTCGTGAGATGTCCTCCTCCTTCCGCGTCACCCCCGGCACCGAGCCGGTGATCGAGAGCGACACGGTGCTCAGGCTCCTTTTCGCGAACGCCAGGCTTGAAAATATGACCATTGCCCGGGTGGAGAACGGCGTGGCGATGCCCGCCGTCAGCGCCGCCGGGTCCCCCCACGGGGCGGAGTATCTGGAAATCCTTCGCTCCCTCAGGTGGGCCGACGATCTGGGCTCCTACGAGGGCAAGGAACCGGCCTGGTGCGTGATCCTGGAGACGCCCGACTTCCGCATCGTCCTCAATGACGTGGGCTGGGCCGGCGTGACCACCTCGAGCGTCAGCTTCCCGGCGTGGATCGTGAATTACGAGGATCTTTCCTACGAGACCGGTCTCTTCGGCTGGGAGCAGCTCAGCGGCTGGTACGACGAGGCGGCGCTTTTGGACTCTGTCGTCTCCGACTCTGAGGCCGAACAAATCCGGGATACGGTCGAGGATTATCCGGACCTTTCGGCCCTCTCCTACCCCGATCTGTTCGGGCTTTACGACCGCACCGACGGCGCCTACGCGGAGCTCTACTTGGATGAGCTCATCAGCCGCTTCCTCCGGGAGCCCGCGGCCTTCCTGTCGGCCCTGGCGGAGCAGCCCCAGAAGGCCCGGTCCTTCCTCACCGATAACCTTGGCGCGGACATGAGCTCCTGGTATCCCCAGGAGGCGCGGGAGTGCTTCGACGGCCTTGCGGGCGAGTCCCTTGACGCCCGGCAGACGGAGCTTCTGGACGCCGTCACCTCCGCCTTTGAGGCCGAACGGATCCGGGATACAGTCGAGGATTACCTGAGGAGCTTCTCCACGGAGTCCATGCTCTACACCGATCAGGACCTGCGGGCGAACACGGTCCTGGACGGGGGCTGCGACACGCAGTCACTTCCCAATGGGGATGATACGTCCTTTATGCTCCCCGGCGGCGTCCTGACAGTCGCCCAGATGCGTAAAAACATCACCTTCTACGAGGACAAGGCGGAGTATTGGAAGGGCGCCCGCCAGATGGAGAACATCTACCGCAGGGATATGCGGCTGGAATATCGGTTCGATGAGATCACCGTCAACGCGGACACGGCCCACGTCCAGGTAAGCGAGTACGCCAGCTTCACGTATACGGACTCCACCGCCCCCTCCTATGCCGAGACGGTCTACACCGTGGACCTGGTCAAAATCGGGGACGGGTGGTGGATCGCAGACATCAACGACGTCTACGACTGGTTCGACGCCAGGTTCAAGAACACGGACTTCGACGTTCAGGCTGAGCTGGACGCCCTGAGGGCCCAGCTCGAGGCGGAATAAGTCCTTATACAGTACCGCCCCGCGTCTTGAGACGCGGGGCGGTGAGACTGTCGAAAAAGGCCATTCGGCCTTTTTCTGACAAGGGGAACGTGCAGGGAAATGGTCTAAAATTAGAATTTTGTTCCATTTCCCCTGCCGTTTTGCCACGCGCGCGCCCCGGAGGGGCGCACACTTGCAAAACAAAAGGGATTTTTTGCAAGGCACATGTCCTTGCAAAAAATAGTAAATCGTTTTTTGACAAGCTGATCGCCCCGCGTCTCAAGACGCGGGGCGGTCTTTTTTATTCGTACTGGCTGGCGTAGAGCTTGTAATAGAAGCCCCTCATGGCCATGAGCTCGTCATGGGAGCCCTGCTCGATCAGGTTCCCGTGGTCGATGACCAGGATCTTGTCGGCGTTTTGGACCGTTGAGAGCCGGTGGGCGATGACGAAGCTGGTCTTCCCGCGCATCAGGCCCCGGATGGCGCTCTGGACCTGGCGCTCGGTGGTGGTGTCCACGTTGGAGGTGGCCTCATCCAGGATGAGCATACTTGTATTGTAGAGCATGGCGCGGGCTATGGTCAAAAGCTGTTTCTGACCCTTGGAGATGTTGCCGCCGTCCTCGCTTATGACGGTGTTGTACCCCTCCGGCAAGCGCATGACATACCCGTGTATCATGGCCGCCTTGGCCGCGGCAATGACCTCCTCCCGGGTGGCATTCTCCTTGCCGTAGGCGATATTGTCGAAGATGGTGCCGTTGAAGACCCAGGTGTCCTGGAGCACCATGGCATAGCTGCGCCTCAGGGAATCCAGGGTGTACTGCCTCGACTCCAGCCCGTCCACGCAGATCCGGCCGGAATCCACGTCGTAAAAGCGCATCAGCAGGTTGATGATGGTGGTCTTTCCCGCGCCCGTGGGCCCCACGATGGCGATGGTCTGGCCGGGCTCGGCCTGAAGGGAGATGTTTTTCAGGATGGGCTTTTCGGGCACGTAGCTGAAGCTCACGTCCTCCACCGTCACCTCTCCCCGGCAATCCGTGAGGGTGGCGGCGTCCTCCGCGTCCGCGGGCTCCTCGGGCTCGTCCAGGAACTCAAAGACCCGCTCGGCGGCGGCCAGGGCGGAGTAGATCTCGTTGATGATGTTGGAGATCTCGTTGATGGGGCCGGAGAACTTCCGGGAGTAGAGCACAAAGGTGGAGATCTGTTCCAGCCCCACGATGCCCAGAAGGTACAGGACCGCGCCGCCCATGCCGATGGCGGAGAGGCCGAAGTTGTTGATCATGCCGATCGTCGGGCCCATGGTGATGCCAAGGCCGTCGGAGTTTTTGTAGGCCTCGGCGGCGGTCCGGTTGATGGCGGAGAAATTCTCCGTCACCCGGTCCTCGTTGGCGTAGGCCAGGATGGTCTTCTGGCCGGAGAACATCTCCTCGGCGAAGCCGTTCATGTTTCCATAGGCGGCGGAGCGCTTGGAGTAGAGGGGCCTGGTGCGTTTGGACATATGCCGCGTGTACCAGACGGACACCGGGATGGTGAAGATCATACACAGCACCATGGGCGGCGAGACGATGACCATCATCACGAAGCTCCCCACCACGGTGACGAAGCTGGTGATGATCTGCACCACGTCGGAGCTGAGGCTCATGGTGACCACGTCCACGTCATAGCTGACGCGGCTGATGATGTCGCCGGCCAGGTTCCTGTCAAAGAAGCTCACCGGCATCGCCATGATCTTGTGGAACACGTCCCTGCGCATATGGTTGGCGATGCGCCGTCCCACCCGGGCCATGCCGATGCCCACCAGGAAGCTCAAAAGCGTGCTCCCCACGTAAAAAACGAGCATCAGGACGGCGTAATGGAGGACCCGGTCCATGTCGATCCTCCCTAAGCCCTGCTTGGCTCCCTCCTCCACCACGCCGATGGCCTTGCCGGCCAGCTGAGGGCCGATCAGGTTCCCCACGTTGCTGAGGAAGGCCACGATCACAAGGGCGACGACCACCCATTTGTAGAGCGCCATGTATTTGATGATCCTGAGGAGCGTGCGCTTGGCGTTTTTCGGCTTGCTCTTGACGCCGCCCCTGTCTCCCGGTCCGGGCATAGGCCTTCCCTCCTTATTCGATCTCGCCCATCTGGACCCGGAAGGTGTCCCGATAGGGCTCGCATGTCTTCAGAAGCTCCTCGTGTGTGCCGTAGCCGATGCACCGGCCGTTGTCCAGCACCAGGATGTTCGTCATGTTCATGACGCTGCTGACCCGCTGGGCGATCATGATGATGGTGCTGTCGGAGTGCTCCTCGGCGATGGCGCGGCGCATGGCCGCGTCGGTCTTGTAGTCCAGGGCCGAGGAGGAGTCGTCCAGCACCAGGATCTCCGGCCTTGCGGCCAGGGCCCGCGAAACAAAGATCCGCTGCTTCTGTCCGCCGGACAGGTTGGCGCCCTTGATGGCGGCCTCGTGGTCGAGGCCGTCGGGCAGGCCCGCGATGAATTCTGCGGCCTGGGCGTCCCTCACCGCCTCAAGGATATCGTCCTCCGTCACGTTCCGGCCGAAGCTGATGTTCTCCCGCAGGGTGTCCTGGAACACCATGTCGTTCTGGAAGACGGTCCCGAACTTCCGGCGCAGGTTGTCCTTCTCATAGGTGCGCACGTCCCGGCCGTCCACGAAGATCCCGCCGTCCGTCGCGTCATAAAAGCGCATGAGCAGGTTGATGATGGTGGTCTTTCCGCAGCCGGTGGGGCCGATGATCCCCAGGCTCTCTCCCTTTTTCAGGGTGAAGCTGATGCCGGACAGGGCCTTTCCGCGGGTCTCCCCCGCGAAGCCGGACTTGTCGGCGGAATCCTCGCCGTAGCTGAAATCCACGTTCTCAAAGCGGATGAAGCCCTCCCCCGCGGGCTTCCGGGCCTCGTCTTCCGTGAGGACGTGGAGGTCCGTGTCCGCGTCAATGACGGCGGCGATGCGGTTGGCGCTGGCGCTGGCGCGGGACATGGTCATGAAGATGCGGGAGAGGCCCATGACGCCCATGGTGACCATGTTGAAGTATGTAAGAAAGGCCAGAATGACGCCGGGATCCATCTCGCCCCGGTTCACCCGCCCCGCGCCGATGATCACCACCAAGGCCAGGCCCGTGTTGAGGCACATCTGCATGAAGGGGCCGGGAATGGCCATAACGGTGGTGGCGGTGATGTCGCTTTTCGTCATGTCCTCGTTGACCCGAGCAAACCGGCGCTTTTCGTAGTCAGCCTTAGAGAGGGCCTTCACCACCCGGATGCCGGTGATGTTTTCGCGCATGACGCGGACCACCACGTCCAGCTTTTGCTGGACGCGGGCGTAGAGCGGCAGGCCCTTGGCCGAAACGCCGATGATGATGATCAGCAGGAGCGGAAGCATGATGACCATGATCATGGCAAGGCTGGCGTCCATCCACAGGGAGACGAGGATGCCGCCTATCAGCATCATGGGCGCGCGGATGCACATCAGCTGCAGCTGCTGAGCCGCGGACTGGACGTTGTAGCTGTCCGAGGTCATGCGGCTGATGATGCTCGGGAGGCCGAAGGCGTCGAACTGGGCGCCGGACAGGTTCACCGTCTTTTTGAAAAGGTCCTGGCGCACGTCGTAGCTGATGTGATGGGCGTTATTGATCGCCCGCCTGTTGGCCCGGACGTTCAGCTCCCGGCAGAGGATGGCGGTGGCGAACATGCCCAGTCCCCAGAGGATCACGGGCAGAAGCTTCCCCTCCGGCACCACATTGTCGATGATATGCTCAAAGATCGTGGGCAGCAGAAGCTCCACCACCGTGCCGGCCAGCTTCATCACCATGGCGATGAAGACATATTTTTTGTACCGGCCCATATATCTGAAGATCAGCCTCATTTAAGGGTTATCCCTCCTCCATCGGATATGCGCGTCCTCCACCTTCCGGAGCATTTCGGCAAGCTGGGCCCGCTCCGCGGGCGTCAGCGCCGCGAAAAGCCTCTCGTCCCCGATGACGCAGGGCTCCGCCGCGCGGCGCCGGCCCTCCTGCGTGAGTCTTATGATGAGCCGTCGCTTGTCCCGGCTGTCCGGCTCCCGGGTGATGACCCCGAAGCGCTCCATCCGCGTCAGGAGCTCGCTGAGGCTCCCGGCCTGGATGCCCAGGAGCTTTTGGAGCTCCCGCTGGGTCAACTCCCCCCGCTCGTCCAGCAGCGCGATGATCCGCCGCCGGCTGGCGTTTCCCCCGATGCGCCGGGAGATGATGTTGGCGCACCGCAAAAAAAGGGCATGAAGGGAATCCTCCTCGGGCGGCATATTCTCCTCCATTTCAACACCCCTCTCGCAAAATCATTAGGCACCTTACGAATTATAGTCACCTGTGTCCCCTTTGTCAAGATAAAATCATAAAGATATGATTTTTAAGAAAAGCTTTATGTTTCCGCTCTTTACCAAACCCACTTTTTATGATATAATAGTTTCAAAATAGCTGCCTGAGGTATCCTGTCTTGTCAAAGATCATTCCGAAATACGCCCGTATGCCCCTTCTCGTCATGCTCATCTTCAACTGCGCCGTCTTCTGGCTGACCCGGCCCCTGACGGCCGGCTCGTACCACTATGACCTTTCGATCGGCGCGGATGCCCGCGTGCCCTTCGT
Organism: uncultured Oscillospiraceae bacterium; assembly: GCA_947625815.1. GTDB lineage: Bacteria > Bacillota > Clostridia > Oscillospirales > Oscillospiraceae > RUG626. The sequence continues at coordinate 88,958 of CANQPU010000004.1, read as the reverse complement.
CCCGGCCTTCATCCTCATCTATATCCTTGCCTACGTCCAGTGGATCGTCGGCTATATCGTCATCGTCCGGGACAGCGAGGCCCTTTGCTACCGGGTCATCTCCGGCGAGATGCTCTCAAAGCTCCTCTGCGGCGCGCTCTTTCTGGCTCTGCCCACCTCCATGGTCCGGCCCGTGGTCACGGGGACGGACCTCTTTTCCCGCCTGACCCGGCTCATCTACTCTTTGGATACGCCGGACAACCTTTTCCCCTCCATACACTGTGTGGAGTCCTGGCTTTGCTTCCGCGGCGCCGTCCGCGCGGAGAAGGTCGGGCGGACCTATAAGCTTTTCCAGCTCGTCTTCACGCTTTTGGTGTTTGCCTCCGTGGTGCTGGTGAAGCAGCACCTCCTGCTGGACATCGTTTCGGGCGTCCTTGCGGCGGAGCTGGGCCAGCTCCTGGCGCCCGCTCTGCGGGCGGACGCGCTTCTGAAACGGGCAAACCGGCGGTTTCTCAAAGGAAAGGGGGAAACGGTATGAAAAACGCCGCACAGTCCCCCCGCTCCCGGGCCGTCTGGTCGCTCCTCTTTGTGGTGATCGCCGCCCTCTCGGTCTACGCCATCGTCTCCCAGAGCCGCTCCTTCACGCTGGATACCTTTATGGACTACCTCGGCCGCGCCTCGATCCCCTGGATCCTCTGCGCCGCGGCCGCCATGGTCTGCTTCATCGTCTTTGAGGGGGAGGCCGTCCGGGCCGCCTGCCGGGGCTTCGGCCACCCGGTAAAGCCCCTGAACGGGCTTGTTTACTCGGCGTCGGACATCTACTTCTCCGCCATCACCCCCTCGGCCACCGGCGGCCAGCCGGCCAGCGCCTTCTTCATGATCAAGGACGGGGTGCCGCCCCTTGTGGCCACCGTGTCCCTCATCGCCAACCTTGCCATGTATACCCTCTCCATCATCGTCCTGGGCGCCGCGGCCCTGCTGACACAGCCCGGCGTGTTCGCCGCCTTCGGCACGCTCTCCCGGGTGCTCATCCTCGCGGGCTTTGCCCTCCAGTCGGCGCTCCTGGCCTTCTTTGTCATCCTGCTCCTCCACCCCACGCTTCTGTCTCGCCTCAGCTCCGGCGGGCTCCGGCTTCTCTGCCGGCTGCGCATCCTCCGTCACGAGGAGCGCCGTCAGGCAAGTCTCGCCGCCCATATGCGCGACTATACCTCCTACGCCAGGCAGATCGCCGGGCATCCCGCCGCCATGGCGAAGACCTTCCTCTTCAACCTTTTGCAGCGGGCCAGCGTCATCAGCGTCCCCTTTTTCCTGTCCCTGGCCTTCGGCGGCGGCTTTGCCAGGGCGGCCCGGGTGTGGGCCGTGCAGTGCTGTACCGTCCTGGGCGCCGGCCTCATCCCCATCCCCGGGGCCATGGGCGTCTCGGACTACATGATGCTGGACGGCTTTATGAGCTTCATCCCCCCGGCCGACGTGGTCGATTTTGAGCTCCTGTCCCGCGCCATCTCCTTTTATATCTGCGTGATCCTGTGCGGGAGCGTAACCCTGATCAAATATCTTGTGATGAAAAAGAGAGAGAAATGACATGATCGGATTTTATGATTACACCGTGCTGCTCACGTATCTGAGCCTGCTTTCCGCCTGCACCGGCATTATCGTCTCCCTGGCCGGGCCGGGGCACCCCTACATCGGCACCTTTTTCCTGCTCCTGTGCGGCCTGTGCGACGCCTTTGACGGCAAGGTGGCGCGCCGGAAAAAGGACCGGTCCGACGCAGAGAGAGCCTTCGGCATCCAGATCGACTCCCTCTCGGACCTGGTGGCCTTCGGCGTCCTGCCCGTGGCGATCGGTGTCGCCATGCTGCGCTGGTCGCCCATCATGTACTGGGTCGGCGCCAACAGCTCCCACGCGGTATTCATCCTTCTTGACGCCGCTCTTGTCGCCATCCTCATTCTTTATTCCCTTGCGGCCCTCATACGGCTCGCCTACTTCAACGTCACCGAGGAGGAGCGGCAAAAGACGGAGGACGGCGCCCGGAAATACTATCTGGGGATGCCCGTCACCACCGTCTCCATCATCTTCCCCTTCATCCAGCTCCTCCAGTACATAATCCCCTCCGACGTGACCTTTGTCTATTTCGGCACGGCGGTGATCTGCGGCATTGCCTTTCTGGTGCCCGTCCAGATCAAAAAGCCCGGTCTTAAGGGGATCCTCCTGATGGTCGGCATCGGCGCCGTGGAATTTGCCCTCATGCTGTTGGGGAGGCTCCTCAAATGAGCGTTCTGGACTTTCTCTATAAAACGGCGCCGGGGCGCGTGATGCTCAAAGCTCTCACACGTCCCGGCGTTTCGCGCCTGGCCGGCGGATTTCTGGATACCCGCGCCTCCAGGCTCCTGATAGGCCCCTTTGTCCGGAGGAACGGTATTGATCTCTCGGAATACGAATCCGACGGCTTTACCTGCTTCAACGACTGCTTCTGCCGGAGGATAAAGCCCGGTCTGCGGCCGGTCGATATGGCCCCGGAGGCCCTCATCTCCCCCTGCGACGGGCTTTTGTCGGTCTATACACTCCACAGGGACACGGTCTTGCCGGTGAAGCAGTCGGCCTACACCCTCTCCTCCCTTTTGGCCTCGGACGAGATCTGCCGGGAGCTGGAGGGCGGGCTCGCCCTTGTTTTTCGGCTGTGCGTGGACAATTACCACCGCTACTGCTACGTGGACTCCGGCGCGCAGGGCCGGACCGTCCACATCCCCGGCGTCCTCCATACCGTGCGGCCCGTCGCCCTTGAGAGCGTGCCCGTGTTCATCCGGAATACCCGGGAATACACGGTCATCGACTCGGAAAGCTTCGGGAAGCTCGTCCAGATGGAGGTGGGGGCCCTGCTGGTCGGCCGGATCAGGAACCTCCATGGCCCCGGAAGGGTCCGGCGCGGCCAGGAGAAGGGCTGTTTCCTCTACGGCGGGAGCACCGTCATCGTGCTCCTGCGGGAAAACGCCGCGGCGGTGGATGAGGTTTACATAAGAAATACGCGGGACGGCGTGGAGACGCCGGTGAGATACGGCCAGCGGATCGGCCGCTCCCTCCTCCCCGCCGGTCCCGGCGGCGAATAACAGAAAAATCCCCGCCTGTCCGCGGTAGACTGCGGACAGGCGGGGATCCGTTTCACGATTGTTCGGCCTCCGGCAGGGTGGAGCCGCCGTGGGGCATGACGATGACGGTGGCGTCGGGGCCGTATTTGGCCAGGGCCGCGTCCAGGGCCTCCTGGGCGGAGGCCGCCGGCGTCAGGAAGGCCGCGCGGACCGTCTCCTCGGGCATTTCGGACACCAGCACGATATCCGCGTTTTCCAGCACCATCGCGATGGCCGCGGCCTTGTGGCCGCCAAGCCGGAAGTCCCGTCGCACCCGGTCGATCAGACTGCGGGCGTCGGGCGCGGCCGCGATCCACTCCTCAAAGACGCTCTCGCCAAAGCCCTCCCGGCAGGAGCCGACCACGATGATGGTGCCGCCCTTTTTCACGGCGTGCTTGGCGTTGTCCAGCGCCTTCTGGGTCTGATAGAGGTTCAGGTCCTTCGGCGCGCCGCCCTGAGAGGTGATGACGATGTCCGCGCGCTCCCTGATCCTCCTGCGGTAGAGCGTATCGAGGAAGGCGCATCCGGCCCGGTGGGCCTCCACCAGGTCCCCGGCCACGGCCCGGAGGATCTCCTTTTGCTCGCTGAGGACCACGTTGAGGATGAAGTCCGCCCCGCAAATCCGTCCGGCCTCCTCGATATCGGCCCGGAGGGCGTTGGTGTCCAGGTTCCCCGCCCGGCTCGTCTCCTCCACCATCCTCGCGTGGTTGGCCTGGATGGCGGCGCGGGTGGACACCCCCGGCATCAGGGCCTTTGCCCCGCCTGAATACCCGGCGAAGTAGTGGTACTCGATGTTCCCGAGCAGGATGCGCCGGTCCGCCTCCGCCACGGGGCGGAAGATGTCCACCGGCGTGCCGCGGCTCGTCGTCCCCATATGTACGCAGTCACGGACGTCGGAGTCAACGCATCTGACCGTCTCATAGACCCGGTCGCCCACGAGCCGCCGCATCTCCTCCTCCGTCTGGTGCCGGTGGATCCCCAGGCCGAACACCACGGTCACGTCCTTCATGTCCGCCCCGGCCTGCTCCAGCTCCTCCAGTATGGCCGGGAGTACCTGACGGGACGGCATGGGGCGGGTGATATCGCTGGTGACGATGGCGATCTTTTCCCCGGGCCTGACGATCTTTCGGAGCTCCGGCGTGCCGATGGGGCTGCGCAGGGCCCTTCTGACCTCCGCTTCGCCGGTGAGTCCCACGCTCACCCGGTTTTGCGTCAGCACATCCGCCAAATTCTTATCCGGCACCGTTACCTTCTGCACGCCGCGGCCGAATCCAAGTTCAAATTCCATAAGATCTCCTCATTTCACACTGCGGTAAAAGTCCAGCGAGCCGAAGCCCCGGCCCAGCTGGGTCAGAAAATACGCCTCGCAGACCCTGGCCAGCTGCTTCTCCGTGGCGCTCCCCACGCGGAAGGAATAGAGCTTCCTGGGGTCAACGGAGACGATGTGGCGCAGGGCGTCCATCGTCCCGGGAGAAAGGGACAGGCACTCCCCCGCCCCCTCGGGGCGGCAGGCGGCGCAGTAGACCGTCCCCCCCTCCAGCGCCAGGACCGGCGCGGCGGGCGACGTCCGGCCACAGACGCCGCAATGGGACAGCACGGGCTCAAAGCCCGCCAGGCACGCGAGCCTCAGCTCAAAAGCCGCCTTGATGACGGCGTTGGAATTGAGGGAATTGGAGAGGGCGTAAAGGGCGTTGAGGCCCAGGGACAGAAGCTCCGGATTGGGCGCGTCCTCATCGGAAAGGCTCTCCAGCGCCTCGGCAAAATAGGACCCCAGCGCCAGCTTGCCCACGTCCTCCCGAAGGCCCGCGAATTGCTCCAGGCTCCTCGCCTCCGTCAACGTATAGCGGTCCCGGTTCTCAAAAAGCGTCATCTCCGAGAGGGTCAGGAGCTGTGTGGCGGCGGCGATCCGGCTGCCCTTCCGCTTCGCCCCCTGGGCCCTCACGGTGATCTTCCCGTTGGACGCGGAGAGGACCGTCAGGATACGGCTGGATTCCTTGTATTCAGTTTCCCGGAGCACCAGGCCAAGCGTCGTTATGTACATTTCGGGCTCCGGACGGCGCTTACGCCGTCCGGTCTTCCTCTCTCTCTCTTTCAAGCTCCCGGGATACAAGGAATACGCGTATATCCCCCGTAGCCCAGAATAACCGCCACAGTCCGTCTGTATCCATTCGAATGTCCTCTCTTATCTCCCCGCCGCAGTTTTATTTTCTGCGCTCCCCGGGGGAATATGAGAGGTAATTTTTTTCTGAGCTCATTCCGTGTAGCCGAAGGTCTTGAGATTGGCCCCAGAATCCCGCCAGTTCTCCTTGACCTTCACCCAGGTGTTCAGATACACCCGGCTCTCCAGCAGCTTCTCCATATCGTGCCGCGCGGCCTCGCCGACGGTCTTGAGCATTTCGCCGTTTTTCCCGATGATGATGCCCTTGTGGCTCTCCCGTTCGCAATAGATGACGGCTGTAATCTCCGTCACCCCGTCCTCCCGCTCTTTGAAGGCGGTGATCTCCACCGCCGTGCCGTGAGGCACCTCGGACTGGAGATGGAGCAGGAGCTTCTCGCGGAGGATCTCCGCGCACATCTGCCGGGTGGTCTGGTCGGTGATCATATCCTCCGGGAAAAGCTGCTGATCCTCCTTGGCAAATTTTTCAAGCTCGTCGAAGAGGATATCCAGCCCCTCTCCCCTCCGGGCCGAGACGGGGATCACGGCCCTCCACTCGTGGGCTTTGGCATACAGCGCGATAACGGGCAGCAGTCCGGCCTTTTCCACGGTGTCGATCTTATTGATGACCAGCACCGCCGGCGCGCCGCTCTCATGGATCTTCGCGATCAGCCCCTCCTCCTGCCGGCCGATGTTGGCCTTGGGCTCCACCACCAGGCAGACCGCGTCCACATCGTCCTCCACGGACTCCTCCACTACCTTCACCATGTAATCGCCAAGCTTCGTGCGGGCCTTGTGGAAGCCCGGAGTGTCGGCGAAGACGAGCTGCGTCTCCCCCCGCTCCGCCACGCCGAAGATGCGGTTGCGGGTGGTCTGGGGCTTGGGCGTCACGATGGAGATCTTCTCCCCCACCATGGCGTTGACAAGAGTGGATTTTCCCACATTGGGCCGGCCCACCACGGTGACGAGGGCTGTTCTTTTTATCATAGGTGATCCTCAACTTTCTTTGAGCTTTAAAAAAGGGATAAACGTATGTTTATCCCTTTTTGTGCCGGATGGTCTTATTTTATGTGTTCGTTGTAGTATTGACGGATCTTTGAGAACGTATCCGCGCTGATGTCGTGCTCGATCTTGCAGGCCTCGTGATCGGCGGTCTCGGGATCGACCCCCAGGGCCTCCAGCACGCCGGTGAGCGTGACGTGGCGCTCATAGATGCGCTCGGCCACCTCCCGGCCCAGGGCGGTCAGGCGGATATCCCGGCGCTCATCCACGTCGATATAGCCGCTCTCCCGGAGGCGGCGCATGGCAATGGAGATGGTGGGCTTTGAGTAGCCCATCTGGGTGGCGATGTCGATGGAGCGCACATAGCCCACACGGTTTTCCAGCAGCAGTATCGTCTCAAGGTAATCCTCGCCCGATTCATGGATCTCCAGCGTCTCCACCTCCTCGCTGTATGGCCGTTCCCGCGCGGCTCAGAAATATTTCTTGATGCCGTCGGTGGCGGCGGCCTCGTCGGCGCTGATGGTCATGGTGAATTTCACGTCCTCACGGACGGAAAAGGTGTCGCACCAGTCAAGGAACTCCTCGGCCTCGTTGAGGGAGTCGGTGCCGGCCAGCTTGAAAAGGCCGTCAATGAAAATGTGGGTGATATCGTAATTCCCGGCGCAGAGCCCGCAGAGGAAGCCCTTGAGAGCGGTATAGCCGGAGAGCTTGTAATCCGAAAGCTTGATGAGCCTGACGCTCATGGGGATGTCGTACCGAAGCGCCTCGTCCTTCTCGATGCAAACCACGTTTCCATGCTCCTCATCCGACGCGCGGCGAACCAGCTCGATGAGCTGTTTTGTTTTTCCGTGACCCTTTAGTCCCATAATGACCTTAACCATGGGGAACACTCCTTTCAATTTTGGGTGTACCTCTATTTTACCATCTCTCCCCGGGCGATTCAACTAAAATTTTGCCCTTTTTACCGAAAATTAAAATTTCCCACCGCGGCCGTATCCTTTGACACTTACTGTCCAAACCGCATATGATGGTGTAGGCTCATTATGAGCCCAGGAGGATTTGGATGAGAACACCGAATTGCAATGACACAAACGACCCCGTCGATGGCACCCCCTGCGGCTGCGGCGGAAATATCATAAACTGCGGCGGAACGACTGTGCCCTGCCCCGGCCCCAGAGGCCCCCAGGGCATTCCCGGCCCCCAGGGTCCCGTAGGTCCCCGCGGTCCTCAGGGCCCTCAGGGCGAGACCGGGCCTGTCGGCCCCCAGGGGCCGATCGGTCCCACGGGCGCAACCGGCGCTACGGGCGCTGTCGGGCCTCAAGGTCCTGCCGGTCCTCAGGGGCCGCAGGGCGATCCGGGCCCGGCGGGCGCAACCGGCGCTGTCGGTCCTCAGGGCCCTGCCGGTCCTCAGGGGCCTGCCGGTCCCACGGGAGCCACGGGAGCCACCGGGGCCACCGGAGCCACCGGTCCCCAGGGACCTGCCGGCCCGGCGGGCACAGCGGCCACCATTGAGATCGGCACCGTCACCACGGGCGCGCCGGGCAGCGCGGCCAGCGTCACCAACACCGGCACCGACACCGACGCCATCCTGAACTTTGTGATCCCCCAGGGCGCCACGGGTGCCGCGGGAGCGACCGGAGCCACTGGTCCTCAGGGTCCTGCCGGTCCTCAGGGGCCGCAGGGCGATCCGGGCCCGGCGGGCGCTACCGGCGCTGTCGGGCCTCAGGGGCCCGCGGGTCCCCAGGGTCCTGCCGGTCCCACGGGAGCCACGGGAGCCACCGGCGCCACCGGGGCCACCGGTCCCCAGGGACCTGCCGGCCCGGCGGGTCCCGTGGCCAGCTACGGCGATTTCTACGCTCTGATGCCGCCCGACAATGCCGATCCCGTGGCCCCGGGCGGCGACGTGGAGTTCCCCAACGCGGGGCCTGCCGCCGGCGGCGTGACGGCCGTCAACGACACCACCTTCAGCGTGACGAACGCGGGCACCTATCTGGTGGTCTTTCAGGTCAGCGTCACCCAGGCCGGCCAGCTCGTCCTGGCAGTCAACGGGACGGAGGTCCCCTCCTCCCTTGTCGGGCGTGCCGGCGGCTCCGATCAGATCGTGGGCATGAGCCTCCAGACGCTCGAGGCGGGCGACACCGTTTCCGTCCGCAACCCCGCCGCCAACCCCTCGTCTCTCACCATCACCCCGACCGCCGGCGGAGCCGCCCCCGTCTCCGCGCACCTGGTCATCGTCCAGATCGCGTAAGGGGCCGGCGATACCGGCCGAACCGAAAAGCGGGCCGCCCTCGGGCGGCCCGCGCGGCGCGGAGATCCCTGGGCATTTTTCACGCGAAAAGCCCCCGGCGGTCTATCCGGCGGAGATCATTTTACCACCACGTTCTCCTCGCCCAAAAGCTCCTGAAGCTCCCGGATGAGGGCCGGATGGATGGTGCAGGGCGCGCCCTGGCGGCGCTGTGAGTCCTCAAAGAAGAGGACCATCTGTTGTTCCCCGGGGAACATATTGAGGACAAGGCGGATCCGCTCGAACTCGGGGCACGCGCGGCTTTTCAGCCTGACGTAGAGCTTTTTTGGGCCGTCGGACCTGGCCGGCTGCGCGCCGGCGCTGTCCGAGAGGGGCCGGAGGAGGCTCACCACCGCCTGGGGGTCCTTCTCGTCCCGGATAGAGAGCCGGGCCTTGACCCGGACAAGCTGTCCCTCCCGAAGATACGCCCCGGAGGCGTCCAGCACCTTCTGGAAGACAAGCAGCTCCATGTCCCCGGTGCCGTCGTCCACCACCACATAAGCCATGAGCCCCCCGTTTTTCGTGGGCTTCGTGCGCGTGGAGGTGATCACGCCGGCCAGCGTGATCTCCTGGTCGTCCCGGTAGGTGTGGAACTCCTTCTCCTCTTCGTAGTCGGCCATGATGGCGCCGATGCTGACGGCGCCCAGTCTTTTGGCCACATCCCGATAGCCGTCCATGGGGTGGCCGGAAAGATAGAGGCCCGTGACCTCCCGCTCCATGGCCATCAGCTCCGCCTGGGAGTATTCCTCCACATCCGGGAGGGGTATGGCCGGGATCGTCCCGTCCCCGGCCTCCGCGGCGGACGCCCCGAAGAGGTCCATCTGACCCTCCACGTTCCGGCGGCGGGCGCTGCCGATGGTGTCCAGGGTCAGGCCCACCACCTCCATGAGCTGTCGGCGCTTGACGCCCATGGAGTCAAAGGCCCCGGCCCGGATGAGGCTCTCCAGGGCGCGGCGGTTCATTTCTCCGCCGAACATCCGCTCGCAGAAGTCGGTGAAGGAGGTGAAATCCCCCGACGCCTCCCGCTCGGCCATCACGTTCTCGATGAACTTGGAGCCTATATTCTTCACCGCCACCAGACCGTAGCGGATATTCTCCCCCTCCACGGTGAAGCGGTTGCAGGATCGGTTGATATCCGGGGGCAGGAGCTTGATGCCGAGAGAGGCGCATTCGGCGGTATACTCCGCCACCTTCTCGGCGTAGCCCAGAACGGAGCTCATCAGCGCGGCCATATACTCCCGGGGGTAGTGGCACTTGAGATACGCCGTCTCATAGGCCACGATGGCGTAAGAGACCGCGTGGGCCTTGTTGAAGGCGTAATTGGCGAAATCGGTGATCTCGTCGTAAATGGACCCGGCCACGTCCTCGGGGATGCCGTTTTTCAGACAGCCGTGGATGCCCCGGGCCTCGTCGCCGTAGATAAAGGTCTCCCGCTCCTTCTGGATCTCCGCCATCTTCTTTTTGGACATGGCTCTGCGGATCATGTCCGCCTGCCCCAGGGAAAAGCCCGCGAGCCGCCGGAAGATCTCGATGACCTGCTCCTGATAGACGATGCAGCCGTAGGTGACGTTGAGGATCGGCTCCAGCATGGGGTGCTTGTAGCGGATCTTGTCCGGGTTCACGCTGGCCTCCAGGAACCGGGGGATGGAGTCCATGGGGCCGGGGCGGTAGAGGGCGATGACGGCGGTGATGTCCTCGATGCTTTTGGCGCGCATCCCCACGCACACGCCGGTCATCCCGGCGGACTCCAGCTGGAAAACGCCGCTGGTCCTGCCGGCGGCCAGCATGTCGTAGGTCTCGCGGTCGTCATCCGGGATCCCGGCGATGTCGAAGTCCGGCACCTTCCGGCGGATGTCCTGCACCGCGTCGTCTATGACGGTCAGGTTTCGCAGACCCAGGAAGTCCATTTTCAGAAGGCCCAGCTCCTCGATGGTGGTCATGGTGTACTGGGTGGCGATGGTGTTGTCCTTTTTAGAGAGGGCCAGCGGCACGTAGGTGTGGACCGGGTCCCGGGTGATGACCACCCCGGCGGCGTGGGTGCCGGAGTCCTTGGGCATGTCCTCAATGGCCAGGGCCGTTTGGATGACCTGTTCGAATCTGGGGTCCTCCGCCATCTTGTCCCGGAGCTGCTGGGACACGCGGACGGCGTCGGCCAGGGTGATCCGGAAATCGTCCGGGATGGCCTTGGCCAGCTCGTTCTCCTCGGCGAAGGTCAGCCCCAGCGCCTTGGAGACGGACCGCACGGCGTTTTTGGCCTTCAGGGAGTTGAAGGTGATGATCTGCGCCACCCGGTCGGCCCCGTACTTGCGCTTGACATAGTCCACCACCTCGCCACGCCGGCGCTCGCAGAAATCCATGTCGATATCCGGCATGGACACGCGCTCCGGGTTCAGGAAGCGCTCGAAGTAAAGGTTATACTTTATGGGATCCACGTCGGTGATGCGCAGGCAGTAGCTGACCACGCTCCCCGCGGCGCTGCCCCGCCCCGGCCCCACCGGGATGCCGTTTTTCTTGGCGTACATGACGAAATCCTGGACGATGAGGAAGTAGTCCGTAAAGCCCATGCGGTCGATCATGTCCAGCTCATAGCGGAGCTGCTTTTTGACCTCCGGGGAATGGGGATACCGCTGGGCGAAGCCCTCAAGGCACTGCTTCTCCAGATACTCCCTGGCGGTGTATCCCTCCGGCACATCGAACCGCGGCAGGTGATAGTGGCCGAACTCGAATTCCATATGGCACATGTCCGCGATCACGGCGGTGTTGTCCGCGGCCTCGGGGTGGTCGGGGTAGAGGGCGCGCATCTCCTCCTCGCTCTTGAGGTAGAGCCCGTCGCCCTGGAATTTCATGCGGTTCGTCTCGTCTACCGTCTTGCCGGTCTGGATGCACATCAGCACGTCCTGGGCGTAGGCGTCCTTGCGCTCCAGGTAGTGGACGTCATTGGTCAGCACCAGCGGGATGCCGGTCTCCCCGGAGAGCCTGATCAGCCCCTGGGCGGCTCTGCGCTCCTCGGGGATCCCGTGGTCCTGCAGCTCCAGGTAATAATTGCCCTGGCCGAAGATGTCCAGAAAGTCCAGGGCGGTCTTTTTGGCCTCGTCATAGCGGTCCTGAAGCAAAAGCTGGGGCACCTGCCCCTGGACGCAGGCCGAGAGGGCGATGAGCCCCTCAGAGTGGGCGCGCAGGAGCTCCATGTCGATGCGGGGCTTCATGTAAAACCCCTCCACAAAGCCCATGGACACCATGTAGCACAGGTTTTTGTAGCCCGTCTCGTCCTTGCAGAGGAGGATGAGGTGATAGCGGACGGAGTCCTCCCCGTGTTCCTTGGAAAAGCGGGAACGGGGCGCCACGTAGACCTCACAGCCGATGATGGGCTTGATCCCCTCTTTTTTGCACTCCTTATAAAAGGCTACGGCGCCATACATGACGCCGTGATCGGTTATGGCCAGCGAGGTCTGCCCCAGCTCCTTCGCCTTTTTGGCGATGTCGCGGATCCGGCAGGCCCCGTCAAGAAGGCTGTACTCCGTATGGACATGCAGATGTGTAAAGGACATGATTCTCACTCTTTCAAAAGGAAGTCCGGGCCGCCGGCCCCCGGCTCCTATGGATTTTCCGCAAGCTCGGTGAGCTTCCTGAGCCGGTGGTTCAGGCCCGACTTGGTGATGGGCGGGTCAAACAGCTCCGCCAGCTCCGTCAGGTTCAGCTCTGGGTTCTCCTCCCGGAGGCGGGCGGTCTCCCGGAGCTTCTCAGGCAGGGCCTCCAGCCTTCCGGTCTCCCTCAGGATCCTGATGGCCTCCAGAGTGGCGGCGCTGGCCTCCACGGCCTTCGTGACGTTGGCCGTATCGCAGTTGACCTTGCGGTTGACCAGATTCGTCATGTCCTTCTCGATCTTCGCGGACATGAGACCCATGGCCGCCACCGGCGCCCCGGCCGTGGTCAGAAGGTCCTCGATCATGGCGCTCTGCTTGAAGTAAATGATATAATTCCCACCCCTGGAGACGGTTTTCGGCTCAAAGCCCATATCGATGAACAGGGCCGTGATCTCCCGGCTCACGGTGTAGTGGCCGGTGACCAGCTCCAGGTGGTAACGCTTCCGGGGGTCGGTGACGCTCCCCCCCGCCAGAAAGGCCCCCCGCAGGAACCCGGCTCTTGACTCCTCGTCCTCCAGAAGGCCCAGGTTGACATGGTGGGAGATGGTCCCGGGGGCGTAGCCCAGGGCGTCGGCCACCGCCGCGATGCTCCCGGCCCTGCGCATGACGACGGCGCGCCTTCCGCCGCCGCTTTTTTGGCTCACCTCATCGAAGGATACCCCAAAGGCCCGGAGGAAGAGCCGGGGCAGCCGGGCGGCAAAGGCGTCCGAGCCCGTAACGAAACGGATCTCCTCCCCGGAAAAGCGGTTGCAGAACAAAAGGGCCCCGTAGCACTCCGCCGCGGCCTGATGGCGGCTTCCAAGCTCCGCGCGGCAAAGCTCGGTCTTTACGTCAAAGGAAAAGGACATCTCCGTCACCTCCCCGTCCGATCTGGGGATCGCTCAGTTTTTCCCGATATCCCGGTGGATGCACTCCGTCTCATGGCCGCTGGACGTCAGGTGCTGGGCCAGCGCCTCCGTCACCGCCACGGATCTGTGATGGCCGCCGGTACAGCCGATGCACACCGTCAGGTTCATCTTCCCCTCCTCCTCGTAGTTGGGAAGGAGGAAATCCACCAGCTCCTCCAGCTTCTTTAAAAACTCTCTGGACTGCTCCGAGCTCATCACATAGTCATAGACCTCGGAATCCAGCCCGTTTTTTTCCGTGAGCTCCGGCACATAAAAGGGATTCGGCAGGAACCGCACGTCAAAGACCAGATCCGCCTCGATGGGGATGCCATATTTGAATCCGAAGGACATGACAGAGACGCGGAGCTTTTGCTTGTCCCCGCTTCCAAACAGCCGGTAGAGGGTGCGCTGAAGCCGGCCCAGGGTGAGGCCGGTGGTGTTGATCACATAGTCGGCCCTGCGCCGCACGGGCTCCAGCGCTTTGATCTCCCGGCGGACGGCGTCCTCCAGACCGCCGGTCCCGGAATCCAGCGGGTGGCGGCGGCGTGTCTCCTTGTAGCGCTTGACGATGGTCTCCACCGTGGCGTCCACATAGAGGATCTTATACTCGAACCCCGCCGCGCCCAGCTCGTCAAGGGCGGTGAAGAGATGACCGAAGCCGTCGCGGCTGCGGATGTCGGAGACAAGCGCCACCCGCTCATACCGCCCGCGGGTAGCGGCGCACAGCTCCGCGAAGCGGGGCATCAGCTCCGCCGGCATATTGTCCACGCAGTAAAAATCCAGGTCCTCCAGCACCGCGGCCACGCGGCTCTTTCCCGCGCCGGAAAGGCCCGAGATTATGAGCATCTCCATTCTGTCACCCCGTTTCGATTTCCCGTTCAGAAAATGATCCTGACCTCCGGCTCCAGCTTCACGCCGGAATTTTTATACACCTTCGTGATCACCATGGCCATCAGGGCATATACGTCCGAGAAGGTGGCGTCGCCCAGGTTCACGATAAACCCGGCGTGCTTTTCCGACACCTGCGCTCCCCCGATCCGCAGGCCCTTCAGGCCGGCCTCGTCGATGAGCCTGGAGGCGTAATCCCCCTCCGGGCGCTTGAAGGTGCTCCCGGCGGAGGGGTAATTGAGGGGCTGCTTCTCCCGGCGTAGCTGGGCGAGCTCCTCCATCCGGGCCCGGATCTCCCTGGGGTCGCCGGGCCGCAGCCGCAATATGGCGGACAGGATCACCCCGCCCTTCTGGAACCGGGACGTCCTGTATCCGAAGCCGCACTCCTCCCCCGGAAGGACCCGGACCTGTCCGTCCCTGTCCACGAAAGTCACGGACTCCACCACATTCTTCATCTCCCCGCCGTAGGCGCCGGCGTTCATGAAGACGGCGCCGCCCAGAGAGCCGGGGATGCCGTGGGCAAACTCCAGGCCCGTGAGCCCCGCGGAGAGGGCCATGGAGCCCAGGCGCGAGAGGATCACGCCCGCCCCGCATATCAGGCTGTCGCCGCTGACCCGCAGGCTGTCCAGCCGCGCGGTGGAGAGGGCGATCTCCCTGTGCCCGCCGTCGGAGACCAGCAGGTTGGAGCCGTTGCCCAGGACAAAGTAAGGGATCTCTCGTCCCTCCAGCTCCCGGACGCACCAGACGAAGGACCCGATGCTCTTGGGCTCCAGAAGCGCCTGGACCGGGCCGCCGATCCGGAAGGTCGTATGGCGGCTCATGGGCTCGCCCAGGGTCACGCCCGTCTCCGGGTACTCCCCTTTCAGATCCGTCAACAGACGGTCGATCCTGTCACTCATTGTGCCTCCAGACTGTCAAAATAATCATCCAGCTGCTCGGCAAAGTCCTTGCCGGAGTTGAAGCCCATCCTCTTCTGCCGGTTGTTCATGGCGGCGACCTCGATGATGACGGCCAGGTTCCGGCCCGGGCGGATGGGCACCACGATGTAGGGCACCTTCACGCCCAGGATGTCGATGGATTCCGTCTCGCTGCCCATCCGGTCATAGCTGTTCTCCGCGTTCCAGTTCTCCAGCTTGATGACCAGGTCCACCTTCTCGCTCCACTTCACGGCGCCGTTCCCGAAGATGCGCCGCACGTCCACCACACCTATGCCCCGCAACTCTATGTAGTTGCGAATGAGGTCGGGGGCCGTGCCGGTGAGGGTGGTGGAGTTGACCTTTTTGATGATGACGGCATCGTCGGAAATGAGATGATGCCCGCGCTTGATGAGCTCGATGGCCGTCTCCGATTTTCCCATGCCGGACTCGCCCAAAATCAGCACGCCCTCGGAGTAGACCTCCATGAAGACCCCGTGGCGCATGATGGTGGGGGCCAGGGCGTTGTTGAGCTTGGTGGTGAGCTCAATGATGAGCTCCGCCGTCTCCCGGTGGGACTTCAGGATGGTGGTGTCGTACTCCTTCGCGGAGTCCAGGGTCCCCTGGGGGATGTTCACGTCGTGAGCGATGATGATGGCGGGGACTCCGCTGGCCATCAGCCGGTCAAGCTTGGCGCGCTTCTCCTCCTCGGAAAACTGCTGAAGATACGCGTCCTCGTTGAGGCCCACGATCTGCAGGCGTTCCGTGGCAAAGTTCGTGAAAAAACCCGTGAGCTGAAGACCGGGACGGTTGATAACGGCGGTGGTGATGAGCTTGGTCTTGTAATCGCTGGAAGCGTACAGCACCTCGAGGCCCACCTGATCGGCCAGAGACTTCAAGGTGATCCCTTGTTCAGTACCCATAAGTTCCTCCTTGGCATTTCTTACAATAGTATGAATATAATTTTATACAAAAGCTGTCGTTTTTGCAAGAGTTTGGCGCAGAGAATTATTTTAATATGGTCAAAAATTTTTCTTGCATTTTTTGATAAGTTCTGCTACAATATATGAGCTTATGAATTCACTGCAAGGAGGTGCAGCAGATGGCAAAGTGTGAATTTTGCGGCAAGGGCGTCTCATTTGGTATTCAGGTGAGCCACTCCCACAGAAGATCCAACCGTACCTGGAAACCGAATGTCAAACGTGTCAAGGCCGTGGTAGACGGCACTCCCCGTCATGTTTACGTCTGTACACGGTGCCTCCGCAGCGGCAAGGTCACCCGTGCGGTGTAAGCGATCTTAAAATCCGCGAATCCCCATCCGTAAGGATGGGGATTCTTCTTGTCTCAGGGGCTTCTGATGGAGTTGACTCCGTAATAGGCGGCCACGTTCCGGTTGACCCAGAAATCCGTCTGGTTCGAGATGTCCCACAGTCCCCAGAAGGCGCAGTATTGGGTCTTCGCGGTGACGCGCGGGACGAGGAGGTCCGTCTCCCCCGCCTCCTTCTGCGCCTCGATGCTCTGCTGGCGCATGGTCACGGCCACATGGGTCGTCCAGATATCGTGGACGCCCTCCACCAGCGGGAAGAAGGCGGACGTGACCAGCACCGCGGCGGCCACGGCGCAGAGCGCCGCGTGTCCGCGGCCGGCCAGCTCCGGGACGAGGACGGCAATGGCCAGCACGAGCAGGATCGCCGTGGTGCAGAAGCACCGCTCCGGGTAATAGCTGCCGGCGGACATCATGTAATTGGCCGCCACGGCCCCCGCCGCGAAGACGGCCGATCCCCAGACCCGCTCCCGCCGGCACCCGGCGAAGACCGCCAGCGCCATGGCCGCGGCCCAGACCCCCAGCAGGACGGAGCCGTATTTTTTCAGCATCAGCGTGGCGTTGGTGAAATTCTCAAGGAGCAGGTCGAGCCTTGCCCCGCCCATTTTGACCGCCAGCTCCGCCGGGCACATCAGCAGCAGCGCGTATCCCGCCGCCCCCATGGCCACAGGTATCCACAGCCACGTGCGCAGCGACTGCTTCTTCACCGCCCTCCCCAGAAGGAGGAACGCGGCGGCCATCAGGAGGCTGACCAGGGAGGTGATCTCCGTGTAGCTCCCCATCGGCACGGCCAGAACGGAAAAAACGATCCTCTCCCAGAGGGTGCCCAGGGGCTTTTCGTCGTACAGGAATCTGACGGCGAAGGGGCGGACGAAGAGGAGCCCCCACAGCACCGCCCAGGAGTAGTTGAACGCGCCGGTCTGCCAGAGGAAGGTCTGTCCGAAGGCCGGGACGAACCGCCACACGGCCAGGGCCAGGGTGGCCAGCAGGACGGCGCCGCGCTCCCCCTTCCCCAGGCTGAGCCTGTACATCGCGTAGACGATGCCCGCTGTGACAAAGGCGTTGGCCACGTTGAACACGGCCTTCGGCCACAGGAGGAAAAGCTGGTCCAGACCGTGACACACAAGCCGCCCGTTGACTCTCTCCGCGTGGATCGCCATGGAGGGGAAGATATCCCAGACGCTTCTGAGCCGCTCCTTTGTGACGAGCTGGAACATATATACAAAGTCGTCCTCCACGTAATGGGTGAGGAAATTGAGGACCAGGGCGCCTCCCCACACAAGGGCGAGGACGGCCCACTGCGTCCGGGAGGACCGGTTGATTTTTCTGAATGTCTCCATAGGCGCCTCCTTACTCCCCGGGCCCGCTGTCATGAGAGCTTGACGGTTATGACCCCGTATATGGTTCTGACGGATCCCTCCGCCGGGTAGGCCGGCATCCCGGCAAACTCGTCCGAGTCCTGGATCCGTCGGATCTCCTCCGGGCTCACCCACCCCAGGGACGCGCCGTGGTAAAAGCGCAGGAGCGAGCCGCGGGAATAGATATTGAGAAGCTCTTCCCCGATGAAGAGGCCGGTCAGCCCCTCGTCCGGTATACCGGCGTCCATACCGGCCCGGCCGATCAGGGCCACCTTGGCGCCGGGGGCGTAGCCCTCATGCTCCTCCACCCTCGTGAGCAGGCGGGTGAGATAGCTGTTGGCGCTCTGGCGCGTCAGCTCCATCTCCAGATAGGCCTTATTGGCGATCAGCGCCCCCTCACAGCCCGTAAGGCCGGTGACCGCCAGGAGCGCCACGGCGGCCGCCGTGGCGGCGGCGCGCTTTGCCCGCCCCTTTTCCGGAAGCTCCACCCGGTCGGCCGCCACGGCCGGCACGGCCCACACCAGCGCCGTGGGAAAGAGCATCAGCCAGTGGACCGCCGATCTGTCCGCCATGACGTAGCACAGCTCCGCCGCCAGCGGCATCGCCGCCAGAAGCGCCGTATGGACGATCAGCGTCCCCGGCTCCCTCCAGAGCCGGCGGCGCAGCGTAAAATACAGCGCCGAAAGGGCCGCGGCGGCAAGCCCGGCCCGCAAAAAGCCCGGGAAAAACCGGTGCACGGCGGAGAAGGCCGGGCTGTCCGGAAAGCGGAAGAACATGCGAAAGCTCAAAAGAGCGCGTTTTAAAAGGACCGCCGGGCTCACCCCGGTCATACGGTCGATGCCGGCGTAGCTCAGAAGCTCCGTCCCGGTGGCCAGCAGGCATACTTTCAAAACGGCCAGGTAGATCAGAAGGCCGGCCAGAAGTCCCAGAAGGCTCCTGAGGCAGGCCGTCAGGAGGGGCCCGGTCCCGTCAAATCTGCCGTCCCACACGTCCACAAGAAGCGCCAGCACCGAGAGGGCCGCGGCCAGCGCCAGATAGGCCTGATAACAGCCCATGCTCATGCCGATGAGCGCCGCGCCGGAGGCAAAGCACCTCCATCCGGGCCGCCGGATCAGCGCCGCGCCCAGCGCGGCCAGGAGCATGGCGAAAAAATAGGCGGGCGCGGTGAACATATAGGCCCAGGTGCAGACCACGGTGGGGTGGGCGGCCATGCAGAGCGCCACCGCCGCCGCGGCGGCGGTCCGGCGGATCCGCAGGACCCGGATGACCGTGAGGACCGTGAGCGCCAGCAGGACCGAACCGGCCGGCCCGTATACCGCCGGCGCGCTGACCCGCCCCATGAGCTTGAGGACGGGATTCAAGAGCCACCGCCCGGAGGCCAGGAGCGACCCGCCCGAAAAAAGCTCGCTCAGATCGTCGTGGTTGATGAGCTTATTGGTAAAGGCAAAATAGTGTACCGCCAGGATCAGGAGGAAGCTCATGGCAAACAAAGCCGCGTCTCTCCGGGAGACCAGCTTTTTGGCGCGGGCGCTCAAGGCGCCCAGGGCGCTTTTGTCAGGCATCTTTGCCCTCCTTGCCGGCCTTTTTCTCCGCGAAGGCGAAAAAGCGCTGGCCAATGTAATTGAGGACCACAAAGAGGCCCATGCCCACCAGCATGGCAATATTGTCCCGCAGCGTCGCGGACGCGCCGGACAAAATGAGCCGCACCAGGGGCCTGGCCGCGCCGTAGGCGATGAGACAGCACAGCCCCACATTGACGGCGAACCGGATCAGCGTCCCCGCGCCCTTCTCCGTGTTTTTAAAGGTGAACCGCTTGTTCAGAAAATAGCTGAGGATGCTGCCGAAAACGTAGTTGGCCGCCACGGACAGGCCGTAGCTTAAGTGCAGCAGATTGTAAAAGCCGAACATGACGGCCGAGCCGAACAACGTGTTGATCACGCCGACGATGACGAACTTCAGAAAGGTCTTGTCAAAGAAGAGCCTGATGAAGCTTTTGATTTTTTCCCGCAAATCACTCACCGCACTCCCGGGAGATGATGTACCGGGGCCTTCCAAGGCCGCGCCGGAAGGTCCGGCCCACATAATAGCCCACGATCCCCAGGCAGACAAGGGCCCAGCCCACGGCCAGGAGCCCCATCACGCCCAAAAACACCAGCCACCCCTCCGCATCCTGGCCGACCGCGGCATAGAGGATCCCGGTGACCAGGGCGATCAGGCCAAAGAGCGCGCCGGAGACCGTCGCCGCCTGCATGGGCGCCGTGGAAAAGGAGGTCACGGCGGTCACGGCGTATCTGGCCAGGGCCCTGAAGGACCACTTGGAGGCGCCGGCCGTCCTCTCGGCCACGTCGAATTCCACCTCGGCCCGCTTATATCCCACGAACGCCGCCAGCCCCCGGAAAAACACATCCTCCTCGGGGAACGACGCGAGGGTATCCACGACCTTCCTGTCCAGGAGCTTGAAATCCGAGGAGCGCTTCATATCGAGGCCGGCGAGCCTGGAGATGACGGCGTAAAAGCCCCGGGCGCACAGCCGGTGGAAGCCGGACTCCCCGCCCCGGTCGCGCTTGACGCCCTCCACCACCTCAAAGCCCCGCTCCCAGAGGTCGTACATCCGGGGCAGGAGCTCCGGCGGGTGCTGCAGGTCGCAGTCCATCACGGCGGCGCAGTCGCCCCGCGCTCCGGAAAGTCCAGCGAAAATAGCCCGGTCCTTCCCGAAATTCCTGGAGAAGCCAAGGCCGCGGACGCGAGCGTCCCTCTCATGGGCCCGCAGGATCGCCTCCCAGGTGCCGTCCCTCGACCCGTCGTCCACAAAGATCAGCTCATACGCGATCCCGGCGGAGCGCAGGACCCCGGCCACCGTCCCGGCCGTCTTTTCCACCGTGTCCTCCTCGTTGTAGGCCGGGATCACAACGGACAAAAGCCTGTCTTTCACGTTACTTCTCCTCCCTGTCTCCCCGCTCCCTTATGACGAGCCGGACGGGTGTGCCCTCGAGGCCGAAGGTGGAGCGGATCTGATTTTCCAGATACCGCTGATAGGAGAAATGAAAAAGCTCCGCGTCGTTGCAGAAGATCACAAAGGTGGGGGGCTTCACGCCCACCTGGGTCATGTAAAAGATCTTGAGCCGCCGCCCCTTGTCCGAGGGGGGCTGGACCCTGGCCTGGGCGTCGGCCAGGACGTTGTTGAGAAGGCCCGTGGTGATGCGCATATTGGCCTGGTCGTTCACGTAATTGGCCAGCTCAAAGATACGCTCCACACGCTGTCCCGTGAGGGCGGAGACAAAGAGGATGGGCGCGTAGGACATAAAGGCCAGATCCCGCCGGATATCCTGCCGCATCTTGTCCATGGTCCTGCCGTCCTTTTCGACCAGGTCCCACTTGTTGACCAGGATGACGCTGGCTCTGCCCGCCTCATGGGCCATGCCCGCCACCTTGGTGTCCTGCTCGGTGACGCCGTCCCGGGCGTCGATCATAATGAGGCACACGTCGCACCGCTCGATGGCCAGCTGGGCCCGCATGACGGAGAACTTTTCGATCCTGTCCTCCACTCTGGACTTCCGGCGCATACCGGCGGTGTCGATCAGGACATACCGGCCGTAGCTGTTCTCAAAGGGCGTATCCACCGCGTCCCGCGTGGTGCCGGCCACATCCGACACGATGACGCGCTCCTCGCCCAGGATCCTGTTGATGATGGAGCTCTTGCCCACGTTGGGCTTGCCGATGAAGGCGATCTTGACCGCGTCCGCGTCCTCCTTCTCCTCCTCGGCGGGCGGGAAATGCCTGACGCACTCGTCCAGCAGGTCCCCCGTTCCGTGGCCGTGAACGGCCGAGAGGGCGATCGGGTCCCCCAGGCCGAGCCCGTAAAACTCGTATATGTCCGGATCGACGGGCCCCGTGGAGTCCATCTTATTGACGGCCAGCACCACGGGCTTCCCCGAGCGCTGGAGCATCTCCGCCACCTCATGATCCGAGGCGGTGACGCCGCTTTTGATGTCGCAGACGAAGATGATCACGCAGGCCGACTCGATGGCTATCAGCGCCTGCTCCCGCATGAAGGTCAGGATCTCGCTGTCGGTGGAGGGCTCGATGCCGCCGGTATCCACGATGTCAAAGGTCCTGCCGGCCCACTCGCATTTGGCATACAGCCGGTCCCGGGTGACGCCGGGCGTGTCCTCCACGATGCTCAGGCGCTGTCCGGCCAGTCTGTTGAATAAAAGGCTCTTGCCCACGTTGGGGCGGCCCACGATGGCGACCAGAGGTCTCATAGCTCCCTCCTACGATAAGAATACCTTTAAAAGCGGCTCCCCGCCGTTTTCCATGGGGACCACGGGGACGCCCAGCTCACCGGCGGCGTCGTCCACGGTCACATCGTCCAGAAAGACGTTTTCCCCGTCCTTCAGCATCCGGTTGGTGATATATACCCTCTCCCCCAGGTCCCGGCCCCTGAGCTGCGCGATCAGATCCCGGCCGGTGATCAGGCCCGCCACGTCGATGGTGTGGCCGAAAAAGTCGTTGACAATGGGGATTATTTCCACTTTTATATCGGGATACACTTTTTTTGCCAGGTCCCGCAGCTCGGTCAGCGTTTTTGCCGCCGAGACGCCCGTGGCGATGGAGACGCGGGTGCCCTTCGCCGGTCCCTCCCAGGCCTCCAGCGCCTCCTCAAACTCCGTATGGAGGAGCCGGAGCATCCCCACGCCGTTCTCAAGCTGGGGATAGCCCTCATAAAAGCCGTCCTCCGGGACAGGCAGGCCCGCCTTCAGATACAGCTCGTCCGAGCAGAAGAAAATGCGGCTCCCGTGGCGCCGGAGGCACTTTTCCCCGAAGCTCTCCACCTGCCGGACGGTCTTCAGCGCCAGCTCCCTGTCGAAGGGCTTCAGGGGGTAGAGCCCCTCCCGGAATTTGGTCAGTCCCACGGGGATGACGGAGCAGCTATGGACCTGCGGCGCCAGACGGGCCAGCTTACGCATGGTGGAATCCAGCTCCCGGCCGTCATTGAGGCCGGGACAGCAGACGATCTGGCAATTCAGCTCGATCCCGGCCCGGGCGAACCGTTTGAGGATCTCGATCCCCCGCCCGGCGTTTTTGTTCCCCAGCATCCGGCACCGCAGGCGGGGGTCCATGGTGTGGACGGACACGTTGATGGGGGAGATCTTCAGGTCGATGACCCGCTGTACCTCTCTGGATCCCAGGTTGGTCAGCGTCAGATAGGAGCCGGTGAGGAAGCTCAGGCGCACATCGTCATCCTTGAAATACAGGGTCTCCCGCATACCGGGGGGCATCTGGTCCACGAAGCAGAAAACGCAGTTGTTGGCGCAGGAGCGGGCCGAGTCCATGAGGTATTCCTCAAAATCGAGGCCGGCGTCGGAGCCGGAGTCCTTCCGGACCAGGGCGGTGAACGTCTCGCCGTCCCTTTCCAGGGTGAACTCGCTCTCCTCGTCGTAGGCATAGTACATGTAGTCGAGGACGTCGGTGATGCGGTTGCCGTCAATGGACAGGAGCCTGTCCCCCGGACGTATGCCGGCCCTTTCGGCGGGAGAGCCGGCCGCAACGGCCCTGATTCTGTTGCGTTCGCCTGACACGCGTTTCGCCCCCTTAACGAAAAAGCGGCGGGGGGACCCGCCGTTTTTCTCCAATCGCTATTACTCGTTCACAGATACGACTTCACGGCCATTGTATGTGCCGCAGGCCTTGCAGGCTCTGTGGGGCAGATGGAGCTCGCCGCACTTGGGGCAGGCCACGAGCGCGGGAACGCTCAGCTTCCAGTTGGAGCCGCGCCTTCTGTCTCTCCTCGCCTTGGATACTTTCCCCTTCGGTACCGCCATAATGACACCTCCTGTAAAAAAATCATTCCTTCTCCAGAAGCTGCCGTAAGGGGAGCATTCTGGGGTCCCGGTCCTCCCCGCAATCGCAGGGTCCCTCGTTCAGATCCTTGCCGCACTTGGGGCAGAGGCCCTTGCAGTCGTCCCGGCAAAGGATCCTCGGCTCAAAATTGAAGATAAGAGCGTCCCGGGCGATCTCCTCGAGATCGGCCACGCCATCCGTGAGCAGATAGTAGTCCTCGTTATCCTCATCCTGCAGCTCCCCGGCCAGATACGCGGCCGTCTCCAACCGGAGAGTCCTGGGAAACTCTTTAAGGCACCTGGCGCACTGACAGAGCATGTCCGCCGAAAGTACCGCGCGAAGCTCCAGAAGTCCCGCGTGGTTATGAACGCTCCCCCGGACGGTGACAGGCGTTGTGAATCCCAACACCCCGTCAAAATCCAGCCCGTCGGTGGGCAGCTCAAACTCAAACCCCGCGCTCTTTCCCGGCGTGGCGATAAGCTCCCGCAGATCAAGCTTCACACCGCTCACTCCTTCCAAGTCGCGCTATGATATTATAAGCGATACTCAGCGCCTTGTCAAGTATTTTTTCCGACGATATGGGATAAAGATCGATCGGGCCAAATGAAGATATTTTTCTTTCCTTTTTTGTTTTAAGTGTTATAATATCTGCATCCGCAGATATTATATTGATTTTAAGCCGTTTTTCTCCCCGGCTGCGCCGGGAACCGAAAAACATGGCGAATATACCACAAAATCAGAGATTTTGTGGTATAAAAAACCGCTTTGGGAGCTTCGTATGAGGGAATTTACCATCAACCAGAACGACGCGGGCCAGCGGCTGGACCGGTTCGTCGGGAAGGCCGTGCCGCTCCTGCCGGAGGCGCTTTTGCAGAAATACATCCGCCTCAAGCGGATAAAGCTCAACGGCAAGGGGGCCGGGCGGGACACGCGCCTGTCGGCCGGCGACACGGTCCGGATGTACATCAACGACGAGTTTTTTCAGCGCCCCACGGAGGAGAACTCCTGGCTCAGGATCGGGGTCCCCCGGGTCAACGTGGTCTATGAGGACGAAAACCTCCTCCTGGCGGACAAGCCCGCGGGCGTCCTCTGCCATGCCGGAGACGCCGGGGAATATAATACGCTCATCTCCCATATAAAAGCCTATCTGTACCAAAAGGGCGAGTGGGACCCGAAGGCGGAGAGCTCCTTCGCCCCCGCTCTTTGCAACCGCATCGACCGCAACACCCGGGGGATCGTCATCGCCGCCAAGACCGCCCAGGCCCTGCGGATCCTGGACGAGAAGATCAAAAACCGGGAGATCGACAAGATCTACCTGGCCGCCGTCCACGGGAGGATGGACCCGCCCGACGGGGAGCTGCGGGGCTTCCTCTTCAAGGACGCGGTGAAGAACCGGGTCTACGTCCGCGAGAGGCCCGAGCCCGGCGCCAGATCCGCGGTGACGCTCTATAAGACCCTTCGCTTCAAAAACGGCCTCTCCCTGGTGGAGTGCCGGCTCCTCACCGGCCGCACCCATCAGATCCGCGCCCAGTTTTCCGCCGCCGGCCACCCCCTGGTGGGGGACGGAAAATACGGGACCGATAAGAAGACCGCCTCCCTCCCCGGTCAGGCGCTGTGCTCCTGGAAGCTGCGATTCGCCTTCAAAACCGACGCCGGGCCCCTGGACTATCTGAACGGCAGGGAGTTTTCCATCCCGGAGCCGGATTTTGTCGAAATATTGTTCGAATAAGCAAAAAATCATATTGACATCACTAAATATATTTTGTATAGTATCATCGTCAAAACCGCGGGTGCTTTGCCGGAAGCTGAGCGACCCGCGGATTTTTTGACAGAACACTGTTCGGTGGAGATCCCACCGTGAAAAGAGGGGGAGGATAATGTCCAAAGAACTCATACGTCTCAAGAACGTAACGCAGAAATTTGACGGCGAGACCGTCCTGGACAACGTGAACATCTACTTCAACGACAGCGAATTCCTTACGCTTCTCGGGCCCTCCGGATGCGGCAAGACCACCATGCTCCGGATCATCGGCGGCTTTCAGACGCCCACCTCAGGCGACGTCTGCTTCGACGGCGTGCGCATCAACGACCTGCCGCCCTACAAGCGCAAGATCAACACCGTTTTCCAGAAGTACGCCCTGTTCCCGCACCTCAACGTCTACGACAACGTGGCCTTCGGCCTGCGGATCCCCAAGGAGGCGGAGGACGGGACGAAAACGAAATTACCGAAGGATGAGATCGACCGGCGGGTCCGGGAGATGCTGGACGTGGTGAGCCTGAAGGGCTTTGAGCACCGCTCCATCGCCTCTCTCTCCGGCGGCCAGCAGCAGCGCGTGGCCATTGCCCGCGCCCTGGTGAACCGGCCCCGGGTCCTCCTCCTTGACGAGCCTCTGGGGGCTCTCGACATGCGCCTTCGCAAGGACATGCAGCAGGAGCTCAAGCGCATCCAGCAGCGCCTGGGCATCACCTTCATCAACGTGACCCACGACCAGGAGGAGGCCCTGGCCATGTCCGACACCGTCGTGGTCATCAACGAGGGCGTCATCCAGCAGATCGGCACCCCGGAGGACATATATAACGAGCCGAAAAACGCCTTCGTGGCGGATTTTATTGGCGAATCCAACATCGTGGACGGCATCATGCGCGAGGATCGGGTGGTGGAGATCTTCAACCGCCGCTTTGCCTGCCTGGACGGGGGCTTTGAAAAGGACGAGCCGGTGGACGTGGTCATCCGGCCCGAGGACGTGGACATCGTCTCCGAGGCCGAGGGCCAGCTCCGGGGCGTGGTCACCTCCGTCACCTTCAAGGGCGTCCACTACGACACCATCGTGGACTTCTACGGCTTCAAGTGGCTCATCCAGACCACCGACTACTGCCCTGTGGACAGCCATATCGGCATCAGGATCGACCCGGACGGCTTCCACGTGATGAAAAAGAGCAAATATTCCGGCATGTTCGGCGACTATTCCTCCTACTCCGAGGAATACGACGAGATCAACGACCCCTCCCGGTCCGCCGCGGAGGAAGCGGAGGGCGCGGAAGATGAGGAATAAACGGGGCTGGTTTGCCTTTCCGTATGTGATATGGATGGCGCTCTTCGTGGTCATCCCCATCGTCATCATGCTCGTCTACTCCCTGACCGTCCCTGTGGAAACGGCCGCCGGCGAGGCGGCCCAGGGCTCTCTGGAAAATTTCACCGGCATGACGCTCTACGCCAGCGTCTTCGGCAGGTCCTTCCTCCTGGCGCTGGTGGCCACGCTCATATGTCTGCTCATCGGCTACCCGGTGGCCTACCTCATGAGCCGGGAGGGCCCCGGCTTCCAGCGGGTGGCCATGGCCCTCATCATGCTGCCCATGTGGATGAACTTCCTCCTGCGGACCTACTCCTGGATGGCTATTCTGGAGAACAACGGCCTGCTCAATCAGCTTTTCCAGAAGCTGGGCGTCATCTCCCTCTATAACCGCCTGACGGGCTCGGACATCGACCACTTCAAGCTCCTGCGCACCTCCGGGGCGGTGGTGCTGGGGATGGTCTACAACTATCTGCCCTTTATGATCCTGCCCATCTACACGGTCCTCACCAAGCTGGACCCCAGGCTCATCGAGGCGGCCCAGGACCTGGGCGCGGACGCCCCCACGGTGTTCCGCCGCGTCACCCTCCCCCTGAGCCTCTCGGGCATCATCTCCGGCGTCACCATGGTCTTCGTGCCCTCGGTGTCCACCTTCGCCATCTCCCGCCTGCTGGGCGGCGGCTCCCAGATGATGCTGGGCGACCTCATCGAGAATCAGTTCCTGGGCGGGGCATATAACCCGCATCTGGGCGCCGCCATCTCCATGGTGATGATGGTCATCGTCGTCATCTGTATGCTGGTGATGAACCACTTCGGCGACGGCGAGGGAGAGGCGGTGATGCTCTGATGAAGAAAAACAGCCTGGGCGGCCGGTTCCTCATCGGGCTCTGCTTTCTCTTCCTCTATCTGCCCATCTTCCTGCTGATCTTTTTCAGCTTCAACGCCTCCGACTCCAACGTAGTCTGGCAGGGCTTCTCCCTCCGGTGGTACGGGGAGCTTTTCCACAGCCGGCTGGTCATCGAGTCGGTGGCCACCACTCTTCTGGTGTCCCTCGTGGCCACGGCCATCGCCACTGTGGCCGGGACCTTTGCCGCCATCGGCATCTACTCCCTCACGAAGAAGTGGCGCGACCCGGTCCTGATGGTCAACAATATCCCCATGATGAACGCGGATATCGTCACGGGCGTCAGCCTTTGCCTCTTCTTTGTGGCCTTTTTCCACGGCTGGGGCTCCATCGCCGCCTTCATCAACGCCCACCAGAGCTTGGTGAAGCTCCCGGAGCAGCTCCATCTGGGGATCGTCACCCTGATCCTGGCCCATGTGTGCTTCAATATCCCGTACGTGATCCTGAACGTGGCCCCGCGCCTGAGGCAGATGGACTCGAACCTGGTGGACGCGGCCATGGACCTGGGCTGCACCTGGATGCAGGCGTTCACAAGGGTGATCCTGCCCGAGATCAAGCCCGGCATCGTCTCGGGCGCCCTCATCGCCTTCACCATGAGCGTGGACGACTTCGTCATCAGCTACTTCACCGCCGGCTCCTCCATCCAGACCCTGTCCATGGCAATCTACGGCATGACGAAAAAGCGGGTGACGCCGGTGGTCAACGCCGTCTCCACCATCGTGTTCCTGGCGGTGCTGATCGTCCTGGTCATCAATAACATCCTCTCGGCCAGGCGGGCGAAGGCGGCCGCCAGCCGCGCCTCCCTTGAGCCCGTCCGGGTGGACCCCCGGGTGGAGCGCTTCAAGCAGTGGCTCTATACCCCCCGGGGACGTCTCGCCCGGCGTCTGACGGCGGGCGTCCTGTGCGTCGCCTTTGTGGCCTCCACCGTCTTCCTCACCGCCTTTACCCAGAGCCGCCCCGTGGTCAACGTGTGCTCCTGGGGCGAGTATATCGACGAGGACCTGATCACCGAATTCGAGGAGGAGACCGGCATCCGCGTCAACTATCAGACCGCCGAATCCAATGAGACGATGTATTCCCTCCTCAAGTCCGGCGGCGCGGACTATGACGTGATCGTCCCCTCGGACTACATGATCAGCCAGCTCATCGAAGAGGGGATGCTGGCAGAGCTTGACTACTCCCAGATCCCCAACTTCGAGCTGATCGACCCGCGCTTTCGGAACCTGCCCTACGACCCGGAGAACAAGTACACGGTCCCCTATACCTGGGGCACCGTGGGCATCATCTACAACGCCGCCATGGTGGACGAGGAGATCCACAGCTGGTCCGCCCTCTATGACGACAAGTACGCGGGACAGGTGCTGCTCATCGGCAACTCCCGGGACGCCTTCGGCATAGCCCTGAAGTATCTGGGCTACTCCATGAACACCACGGACGAGGGCCAGATCCGCGAAGCCTACGGGCTGGTGTCCGACGCTTACGAGCGCGGCGTCTTCCAGGGGAAGGTCATGGACGAGGTCTTCCTGGCCATGGAGGGCGGCAACGCCGCCTTTGCCACCTATTACGCCGGCGACTATCTCTCCATGCTGGAGAAGAACGAGGATCTGCGCTTTGTGATCCCCGACGAGGGCTCCAACTGGTTCGTGGACGCCATGTGCGTACTCAAGACGGCCCGGAACTATGACAACGCCCTGAAATGGATCAACTTCATCGCCTCCACGGACGCGAACCTTCGGAACATGGACACCATCTGGTACGGCTCCCCCAACACCGAGGCGCTGGAGCAATACCCCGCCTGGTATGAGGAGGAGTACGGCGAGCCCCTGGACCCGGAGATCTACCACATCATCGCCCCGCCCCAGGAGGTCCTGGAGCGCTGTGAGATGTACGTGTGCCTGCCCAAGGCCACCCGCACGCTCTACAATGACCTGTGGATCAAGCTGGGCATCTGACCTGAACCCTTTCCCACATGAAAAACGGCGTACCGAGCTTATCGGTACGCCGTGATCTTTTCCGAGCCGTCAGGTCTTTCCTGAAAATCGGTTCCCGCACTTGCGGCAGGTGATCTGGATCTTCCCCTTGCCCCGGGGCACCCGCAGCAGGGTATGGCAGGTGGGGCAGGTGAAGAATTTGAATTCCCGCCCTTGGGAAACGCGGGTCTTCAGGTTCTGGAATTTCCGCCGCAGGCCGGCGGTGGCGGACAGAAAGCGGCTGTTCTCCGCCGAGCGTTTTCCGATGTTCCTGGAAAGGGAGCGGAAGAATGTGCAGAACAAGGCCGCCAGGGAGAGCACAGACGCCACCGTTCCCACCACCCCGCCGAAGAGGGAGATGAGGAGGAACACCATCGCCAAAAACCAGGTCGTGAGCGCCAGCTGATCAAAGCCGTTGCGCCCGCGGAAGAAATTGTAGAGAAAACGCTTTATCATGGAGCCGCCCTTCCTTTAAGGATACAATTCTGATACAATCTATTCTAATCAAAACTGTGGGGCGTTTGTTTAATAATCTGTTAATTTTCGATCACATACAAAAAAATGACCCGCGGGCGTGCCCGCGGGTCATTTTTTTATTTGCTGTTGAATATCTTGAAGATGGTATCGAAGGGGTCCTCCTCGGGGGGAGCCTCCTTGGGGGCCTCGGCGGGCTGATCCCCGGCCCCGTCAGCTGACTCGGTCTTCTCCCTGGCCTCGGAATAGAAGCCGCCCTTGGGGGCCTCCACAGGCTTGTAGGAGGTGGGCTTCTCGTCAAAGCGGGTGGCGATGACGGTGACGCGGATCTCGTCGTCCATCGTCTCGTCAAAGGTGGCGCCGAAGATGATGTTGGCGTCGGGGTGGGCGGCCTCCTGCACGAGCGTGGCCGCGGCCTCGATATCGTCCAGGCCCACGTCAAGGGAGCCGGTGATGTTCACTAAAACGCCCCTGGCGCCGTTGATGGAGGTCTCCATAAGGGGCGAGGAGACGGCCGCGCGGGCGGCGTCCTCCGCCTTGCCCTTGCCGGCGGCCTTGCCCACGCCCATGTGGGCGTAGCCGGCGTCCTTCATGACGGCCGTCACATCCGCGAAGTCCAGATTGATGAAGCCGGTGTTCTTGATGAGCTCCGAGATGCTGGAGACCGCCTGCTGGAGGACGGAGTCCGCGATCTCAAAGGCGTTGGCAAAGGTGAGCTTCTGGTCCGTGGCATGCTTCAGCCGGTCGTTGGGGATGATCAGGAGCGCGTCCACCTTGCCAAGGAGGTTGGAGATGCCCTCGTTTGCCTGGTCCATCCTGCGCTTCCCCTCGAAGGAGAAGGGCTTTGTCACCACGCCCACGGTGAGGATCCCCATCTCATGGGCGATATCCGCCACCACGGGAGCGGCGCCGGTGCCGGTGCCGCCGCCCATTCCGGCGGCGATGAACACCATGTCGGAGTTTTCCAGCGCCTTGCTGATATTGTTGCGGCTCTCCTCCGCGGCCTTTTTCCCGACCTCGGGGTTGGAGCCCGCGCCCTGACCGTGGGTGAGCTTTTCGCCGATCTGGACCTTGGTATCCGCGGCGGACATGGCAAGGGCCGGCTTATCGGTGTTGAGGGCGATCAGCTCCACGCCGGAGGAACCTGTCTTGGCCAGGCGGTTGACCACGTTGTTCCCGGCTCCGCCTATCCCGACGACCTTTATCACCACAACATTGTCCGGACCTGAATCTACTGGTGTATTTGGCATTTTATATCCTCCTCTGGCGTGCCTCTCTTTCGGGCGGCAGGCCTCATTTGTATAGATATACGAATTTATTTTAAACTTATTTTTCCGTCAGGTCAAGCCTTAATATGGAATTTTTGTTCATTTTGAGCTTTTTTTGACTTTTCCGCGTCAATTCATATACCGGAGGGCAATCATTTCCTTGTCGTAGACCACCGACTGTCCGTATCCCTTCTCGGGGTGAGCGTCAAAAAAGTCCTTGAGGAGCTTGCCGAATTTCACCGGAAAATCCTCCGCCTCGCCGATGTTGATCCTGTACCCGTTGCACTCGAAGGTCACCGCCGCCAGGTTCGTCAGATCGAGCCAGGTGGTCAGGGAGATCCGGCCGTACTCGTCCAGCGCCTTCAGGGTGTCCTTCAGATAGCTGAGGCGCACGCTCTCCCCGGAGCCCAGGCTCAGGGGGCGGCCCACCTCCGGGTCCACCGCCGAGATGCCCCGCAGCTCCACGGCGCTGCCGACGCCGGCCGACGTGGTCTCCTCCAGGATGCGCCCGTCCAGGTCGATGATCCAGCAGCTCCCGCCGGAGAAGAAATATGCCGCTCCCCTGCTCTCCGTAACGGAGATGGTCACGGTCCCGGGAAGGCTCCTGATGATCTTCACCGTGTCCACATAGGGCAGCTCCTTCTTGATGGCGATCTGCGCGTCCCCGGTGCCCAGGAAGAAGATGCTGTTGTCCAGCTCGATGCCGGAGGCCTTGATGATCTCCTCCGGCGTGTATCGCTCCGCGCCTTCGACGGTGATCCGGGAGACCTTGAAAAATATGGCCATGGCCAGGATCGCGGCTATGAGCAGGAACGCCACAGCCAGCGTGACATAGAGCGCCGTTCCGCCGCTCCGGTTTCTCTTTCTCCCGTCGAAGTTTTCCATATCTCATGTATCCTTTCCGTCTATTCTCTCGGCATCCGCCCCGAGCGAGCGGAGCAGTCCCGTCATGTTTTCGTATCCTCTGTCCACATGGAAGAGCCTGTCGATCCGGGTGGTTCCCTCCGCCGCCAGCGCCGCGACCACCAGGGCCGCCCCGCCGCGCAGATCCGTGGCCTCCACCTGGGCCCCGCGGAGCCTGCACGGTCCCTCCACGATAGCCACACGCCCGTCCACCCGTATCCTTCCCCCCAGGCGCCGGAGCTCCGGCACATGGCGGTAGCGGTTTTCAAAGATAGTCTCCACAAAGGCCGCGGATCCCCGGGCCCTCAAGCACGCCGCCATCAGCGGCGGCTGGGCGTCGGTGGGAAAGCCGGGATGCGGCCTTGTCACCACGGTCCCCGGGGCCTTCAGCTCCCCGGGCGCCGCCACCTCCAGGGTATCGCTCCGGAAGGTGAGCCCCACGCCCATCTGCGTGAACGCCTCGGTGACGGAGGTCAGGTCCTCCCTCTCCACGCCCCGTAGGACGATCCGCCCGCCCGCGGCCGCGGCGGCGGATATGTACGTGGCCGCCGCGATCCTGTCGGGAAGCGCCCGGTAACGGATGAAGGGCCTGAGCTTCCCGCCCTCCACCGTCACGGTGGACGTGCCCGCGCCGTGGATCCTCACCCCGGCGCTCTCAAGAAAGCGGCCGAGGTCCCGGATCTCCGGCTCCCGGGCGGCGTTGGTGATGAGCGTCGTCCCCTGTGCCAGGGCGGCGGCCATCATGGAGTTCTCCGTGGCGCCCACACTGGGCGTGGCCAGGTCGATCCTGCCGCCGGTGAGTCTCCCCTCCAGGATCAGGTTCCCCCCGTCCTCCCGGATCTCCGCGCCCAGGCTCCTCATGGCCTCCAGGTGCAGGTCTATGGGCCTCGGCCCCAGCTCGCACCCGCCCGGCATGGAGATCCGCGCCTGCCCGCACCGGGCAAGGACGGGTCCCAGGAACATGACGGAGGAGCGCATCCTGCGCATCAGCGTGTCCGGTATCTCCCAGCCAGTCATGGCGGAGGAATCCACCGTGACGGCGCCGTTTTCAAAGGTCGCTTCGCACCCTAAGTGCCTCAGGATCTCCAAAGCCGCGTCCACATCCGAAAGCCGGGGGCAGTTTTCGATGACCGTCACCCCGCCGGAGAGTATGGACGCCGCCATCAGCGGCAATACGCCGTTTTTGGCGCCCTGGACCCCGATCTCACCGTAAAGCGCCCGACCGCCCGTGATCAATAGCCTGCTCATACTGACCCCCGAAAGAAATATTTCAGGTCATACTATGCAGGCCCCGGGCCGGGGGTCACTTCTCCATGGTCTCCAGGATCACCTTCAGGATCCTGTCCGTCGCGTCCCTGACGCCCAGACGTGCGGAATCCCTCTCCATGGCCGCCAGGCGCTCTTTGTCTCTCAAAAGGCTCACAGCCGTATTGTAGAGCTGTTCACCGGTGCAGCCCTCCTCCGTGACCACCACGGCCCCGCCGGCGCGCTCGATCTCCCGGGCGTTCTTCGTCTGCTGGTCGTTGGTCACGTAGGGACTGGGCACCAGGATCGCCGCCCGTCCGAGGGCGGTGAGCTCGGCAAGCGTGGAGGCCCCCGCCCGGCAGAGGACCAGGTCCGCCGCCGCCATCAGGTTCCCCATGTTGTCGATATACGGCCTCAGGTCCTCCCAGTCCGGGAGGCCGTAGACGCCCAGCGTGCTGAGCCTCTCCACCATCCTGGCCGTGCCCGCCGCGCCGCCTCCGGTGGCGTGGATGTGGTACATCTGTCCAGAGCGGGCGTTGAGCCTGATGAAATCGGCCATTTTGCTGTTCATGTCCTCCGCGCCCAGACTGCCCCAGAAGGACACGACCACGGGCTTGCCCGTGAGGCCCAGCTTCCGCTTGGCCTCCGCCCGGTCGAGCCGGATGAAGTCCTCCCGGATGGGG
Source organism: uncultured Oscillospiraceae bacterium (assembly GCA_947625815.1). Lineage (GTDB taxonomy): Bacteria > Bacillota > Clostridia > Oscillospirales > Oscillospiraceae > RUG626. The sequence goes on along the minus strand of CANQPU010000004.1, from coordinate 55,041 downwards.
GTGCCCGTGATGACCACCCTCTCGGGCTTCCGGCACTCCCTCGCCACGGACCCGAAGGCCGCCATGACCTTGTCCACCGTGCCGGAGAGCATCTTCGTGGTAAGGCCCGGTACGGCGTTGGACTCGTGGATGAGCGTGGGGATGCCCCGCTTGGCCGCCGCCTTCAGCACCGGGTAACAGACGTAGCCGCCGGTGCCGATCACGGCGTCGGGTCCGAAGTCGTCCAGGATCTGAGCGCACTCCCTCCGGGAAACGGACAGGTTGCGCACCGTCTTCAGATTGTGCTTTATATCACCGGGGCTCATGCCCCGGGCAAAGCCTGTGATCGTAATGTTCCGCAGCTCAAAGCCGGCCGCGGGGATAAGACTTTTTTCCAGGTCGCGCCCGGAGCCCACGAACAGGAACCCGGCGTCCGGAAAAGTCTCCCGAAGCTTGTTCGCGACGGCCAGGGCCGGGTTGATGTGACCCGCTGTGCCGGCGCATGCCAAAAGAAATCTCATTGTTCCCTCCCGTCGTCCTTTTTCCTTCTCAGGGGGATCTCTCTTGAAATGGACAACACGATCCCCATCTCCACGAGCTGGAGCCACAGCGCCGTGCCGCCGTAGCTGAAAAACGGCAGCGAGATGCCGGTGCAGGGCACAAGGTTCGTGACGACGGCCACATTGAGGATGACCTGGATGGCCAGGAGGCTCGTGATCCCCGTGATGACCAGCGCCCCGAAGCGGTCCCTGGCGTGAAGGGCCAGCCAATAGCCCCGGATGATCAGGAGAGCGAAAAGGATGAGGATGAGCATGGCGCCGATGAAGCCCAGCTCCTCACAGACGATGGAGAAGATAAAATCGTTGTGCTCCTCGGGCAGATACATATATTTCTGTACCCCGCGCCCCAGTCCCAGGCCCAGCAGACCCCCGGAGCCTATGGCGTACAGGGACTGGATGGTCTGGAGCCCGGAATCCAGCGGATCCGACCAGGGGTCGAGCCAGGCGGTGATGCGGGCGCTGGCGTAGGCCATTTTGGTGACGACGAAATACGCCGCCCCGGCGAAGGCGGCCCCTCCCGCCGCGAAATACTGCCACCTCGTGCCGCCGGCCCACATCATGATGGCGCCGAGGGCGATGATGATAACGGAGGCGGACAGGTGCGGCTCAAGGATCAGCAGCCCCACGATGACCACTATAATGATGCCAAAGGGCAGCACGCCGTATTTGAAGGTCTTCATCTGATCTTTATAAACGCAGATCATGGTGGAGAAGGACAGGATCACGGCCAGCTTCGCGAATTCCGAGGGCTGGAAGGTGGTGAACCCCAGATCCAGCCAGCGGGTGGCGCCGACCTCGTCTCCTCCGGTCCCGATGATGGGCACCAGCGCTAAAAGGACCAGGGTGGCCAGCAGGAAGGGCATGGAGATGCGCCGGAGGAAGGTGGGTGTGACGTGGGAGGCTACCATCATCAACCCCACGCCTGACACCGCGAAGAAGAGCTGCCTCACAAAATAGTAGGTGGCGTTGTTGAGCTTCCCGTAATAGGCCCTGGCGAAGCTGGCGGACAGCACCATCACCACGCCTATGGCAAGAATGAGGATGGTCAGGAGGAAAAACGGCAGATCGAAGGCCCCGCGCTCCACGGAGCGGCTCTCGGCCGTCCTGTCGCGAAGGACTTCCCTCTTCGGGAATACCGGCGTCACGTTCCCCTCGGGCTCGCTCCGGGCCCCGGCTTCGAACTCCTCGCCGTATCTCTTCATAGTATTTCCTCCTTTCCCGAAATCATCGATAAATTCAGCCGGGGATCATGGCCCCAAAGCGGTAGCGCACCGCAAAATAGGTGAGGACGGCCATGGCCGCCGACACGGCGGTGAACACGGCGAAGATCCTCCTCTCGCCCCAGCCCGACATCTCTAAATGGTGATGGATCGGGGCCATTTTGAAGATCCGCTTGCCGTGGGTGAGCTTGAAGTAGGTGACCTGGATGATATCCGACAGCGTCTCGGTGATATAGACGATCCCCAGGGGCACCAGCGCGAGGGGCATGTCAAGGGCAAAGGCCGTGGCGCAGATGGCGCCGCCCAGAAAGAGGGATCCGGTGTCGCCCATGAACACCCTGGCGGGGTAGAAATTGAAAATGAGGAAGCCCACCAGGCCCCCCGCCATGGCGGCGCTGAAGAGCCCCACGGACGAGTAGTCCGCCCCGGAGTGGACCGTCCACACGGCGGCGACGGCGGCGTAGCAGAGCGCCACGGGCGTGGAAACGCCGGCGGCCAGGCCGTCGATGCCGTCCGTGATGTTCACGGCGTTGACGCACCCGACGATGATGAAGATGGCCAGGGCCATATAGACGGGATAGGGCAGGTCAAAGGTCACGTCAAGAAAGGGCACATATACCCGGGAGCTCAGATGCCCCTCCAGCCGCAGGAGCAGCACCAGAACCGCCGCGGCGGCCACCTGCAGGGCCAGCTTCTGAAGGGCGGTGAGTCCCAGATTCCGCTTTTTCTTCACCTTTTCGTAGTCGTCAAGAAAGCCTATGAGCCCGAACATCAGGGAGAACACCAGGATTATGATGTGCCTCCAGTCGCCCTGGGAGGTAAAGCCGATGCCCCCGATAACGCACATGAAGGTGATGCCCGCGATGAACATGAGGCCCCCCATGGTGGGCGTCCCCTGCTTGGACATGTGCCAGGTTGGCCCGTCCTCCCGGATGGTCTGCCCCGCCTTCATCCGGCGGAGCGCCGGGATGAGAGATATGCCCACGATCACCGTGACGAGGAACGACCCCACGAAGGCCCATATCAGATCTATCATCATCTCAATAAACCGTCCTTAATCCCGCTTTATACCATCCAGGATCTCCCGTACCACCTCGCGCTCGTCAAAGTGACGCTTGACGTGGTCGATCTCCTGATAGGTCTCGTGGCCCTTGCCGGCCAGGATCACCACGTCCCCCGGCTCCGCGATGCGCAGCGCCCGGGCGATGGCGGCCCGCCGGTCCGTGATCACCTCGAAGGGCGTGTCGGTGTCGGCCTCCCGGATGCCCCGGACGATGTCCCGGATGATGGCCTCGGGATCCTCGGTGCGGGGGTTGTCGGAGGTCACGATGACGTAATCCGCCTTGTCCACGGCGATGGCCCCCATGATAGGTCTTTTCAAGGGATCCCGGTCGCCGCCGCAGCCAAAGAGCACGACGGTGCGTCCCTTGGCGAATTCCCGGGCGGTGTCCAGGATGTTCTCCAGCGCGTCCGGTGTGTGGGCGTAGTCGATGAGGACCGTGTAATCGGTGTCCACCGGCACCACCTCCGCCCTGCCCTTCACCCCCGCGCACTCGCCCAGCGCCCGCCGGATCTCCTCGATGCCCACCCCCGCGCACAGCGCCGAGGCCGTGGCCGCCAGAGCGTTATAGACGCTGAACATGCCGGGGATCCCGAGCCGGAGCTTTTCCAGCTTCCCGGTCATCAGGGCGCAGAAGCTGACGTAATTTGAATGGAGCCGGATGTTTTTCGCCGTCAGATCCGCCTCGTCGGATCTGGCCGAGAAGGTGATCACCTTCCCGGCGGCGGCGCGGATCATCAGGCCGCTCCAGGGGTCATCGGCGTTGATAATGGCCGTGTCGCACATGGAAAAGAGCTTCGCCTTTGCCTGCGCGTAGGCGTCCATGGTCTTATGGAAGTCCAGGTGGTCCTCCGTGAGGTTGGTGAAGATCCCCTGGTCAAAGTGTATGCCGTATACCCGGTCAAGATACAGCGCGTGGGAGGAGACCTCCATCACCGCGTAGGCGCACCCCTCGTCCGCCATGCGCCGCAGGAGCGCCTGGAGCTCCAGGCAGTCGGGCGTCGTGCGCTCGGCGGGCAGCTCGAGGCCGCCGATCATATTCCGGTTGGTGCCGATCAGCCCCACCTTGGCGCCGGTGGCGTTTTCCAGAACGGACTTGATCAGGTTGGTGGTGGTCGTCTTGCCGTTGGTGCCGGTCACGCCGATCATGTGGAGCCTCCGGGAGGGGTTCCCGTGGAAATTCCCCGCCGCCACGGCCATGGCCAGACGCGAGTCCGCCACGGTCACATAGGGCGCGCCCTCCACCGGCTCCTCCGCGACGATCACCGCCGCGCCGGCGGCGACAGCGGAGGGGATGAACCGGTGTCCGTCGTTCTCATAGCCCCTCACCGCGATGAACACCGCCCCGGGCGTCACCCGGCGGGAGTCGGAGACAAAATCGGTGATCTCCGTTTCCGGATCCGCCGCCAGCTCCTGAACGTCAATATTCTCAAGCAGCTCCCGAAGCTTCATTTCCTCACCACGCTTCACTAAAAAATCGTCCCGATCAGTACTCTCCCTGATTGCTCTTGTCCACCAGCGTCACGTTGATCACGGCGCCGTAGGGCACCTCGGTGTCCTTGGGCACGGCCTGGGACTGGACCACCACGCCCGCGATCGTCGGGGAGGCGCCGGAGGTGTCCAGGAAGAGCCCCAGATTCTGAAGGGTGTTCCGCGCCTGGTTGATCTTCATGCCCGTCAGATCCGGCACGGTCACGGTCTCCGCGGGCGGCACCTCGTTCAGGTAGAGGATGATGCGGCTCCCCGCCGCCACCTGCGCCCCCGCCACGGGCATCTGGCTCGTGACGGTCTGCGCGTCGCCCACCAGCCGGAAATCAAGCCCCAGCTCGTTGAGCTTCTGCTCGGCGCTGGCAAGATCGCTCCCGGCCAGCTTGGGGACGGTGACGTCAAGAAGCGCCTCCTCCTCGGCCGAGTAAACGGGCTGTATGCCCAGATAGGGCAGGATCTCTCCCATCATTTTCCCCACATAGGGCGCGGCCATACCGCTGCCGCCTATGTAAATGCCGCTGTGCTGGTCCGGGTTGTCGAGCACCAGCAGCACGGCGATCTCCGGGTCGTCGCAGGGCGCCACGCCGCAGAAGGACACCATGTACTCAATGATGCCCTGGGCCTCCAGGGCCGTCTTCTTGGTGGTGCCGGTCTTGCCGCCCACCCGGTAGCCGGAGACATAGGCGTTGGCGCCTGTCCCGCCCTTTTCGCAGACGACGGACTCCAGAATATCCGCCACCTTGGCGCTGGTCTCCTCGCTGATGACCTGCCGCACTACGGTGGGCTCGTGGGAGTAGACGACCTCGCCGTCCTCGTCCCGCATCTCCTTGACGATGTAGGGCTCCATGAGATAGCCGCCGTTCACCGCCGCGGCCACGGCCGTGATCATCTGGATGGGCGTGACGTTCAGCGTCTGCCCAAAGGAGGCGGCGGCCAGCTGGGACAGGTTTTTCGGGTCCATAAAGATCTCGTCGCTCCACCAGATGCTCCCGGACTCGCCGGAAAGGTCGATGCCCGTCTTGTCCCGGAGCCCGAAGGCCTTTACGTAGTCATAGTATCTCTGGGCGCCGATGCGAAGGCCGATATTCACGAAGGCCACGTTGCACGAGTGCATGGCCGCCTCTCTCAGATTCTGGTCGCCGTGTCCCGCGTGCTTCCAGCAATTCAAAACGGTGGTACGCCCCGGGATGGTGCCCGCGGGGATGCGCCCGGAGCAGTAGAAATTGTCGTCCTCGGAGATGACGCCCTCCTCCAGGCCGATGGCCATGGTGATGATCTTAAAGACCGAGCCGGGCTCGTAGGTATCGGACACGGCCATGTTGCGCCACATGGCCTGCTGGGCCGCCGTCAAGGCCTTGCTCCTCTCCTCGTCGTCCTCGATGAGGGCGATCTCGTCCAGCGTCTCCTGGGGGAGGGCCCGGGGGTCGTTGAGATCGTAGGCGTTGGCGTTGGCCAGCGCCAGGATCTCGCCGGTCTTGACGTTCATGACGATACAGCAGCCCCCGTTGAGGATGTAGTTGGCCTCCATGGCCTGCTGAAGATATTTCTCCGCGATGGACTGGATGGTGGAATCCAGCGTCAGGGTGAGGTCGTTGCCGTCCACGGCGTCGTTGTAGTTCTGGTAATTCTCAAAGAGCATCTCCGTGCCGTTGTTGGCCACGAGGCGCACCACGGACCCGTTGGTGCCCTCGAGCTTGGAGTCATAGAGCGCCTCGATCCCCTCAAGGCCGTAGTTGTCCCTGCCCACGAAGCCGATGACGTGACAGGCCAGGGACCCGTAGGGGTAGTAGCGCTTGGAGCTCTCCTCGATGTGGACGCCCGCGATGGTATACTCCTTGATGAAGGCCCGGACCTGGTCGGCCACCTCGGACTCCACCTTGCTGGCCACGGTCTTGTACCAGCTTTTGGTGTCCTTCATCTGCTCGAGCATGGTTTCGATGTCCGCGCCAAGGATCCGGTTCAACTCCCGGGCGATGAGCATGGGGTCGTCCCCGTAGTGGATCTCGTTATCCTTGTACTCCTTTTTGGAGTAAAGCTCGATCTCATAGGGGGAGATGAAGATGTTGTAGGCCGTGGCGGATTTGGCCAGCGTGTTGTGGTTGGCGTCGTAGATCGTCCCGCGGGAGGCGGCCACCGAAACGGCCCTCGTCTGCTGTCCCACGGCCTTCTCCTCGTAGAAATCGTGATTGACGATCATCAGGTCGTACAGCTTCCACGCCAGAATGAAAAAGGCAACTATGCCGCACACCAAAGCCAGGATAAGTGTGCGGCCAAGTATGATTTTATTGGGTCTCGATGCGCTTTTGCCTCTGGAAGCTGCCATGATGAAACTCTCCGATCGCTGCCTTTTGCCTCATTGTCCTATAATAGCTTATTGCCTCTCAGCCGAAATATTCCGGTATGGACTTCAAAAAGCCGATCACGCGCGCCCTCAGTCCCGCCGTCTCGTCCTCCGCGAGGAGCTCCGCCCTGTCGGCCAGGATCACGGAATAGTAGTTGTCGTTGTTGGCGGCCTTGGTCATGCCCAGGATGTTGACGGCGTAGGTCTCCACCTCCGCCATGTCAAAGGCGCTCTCATACTGGAGCTTCAGGGCCTCGTTGCGCTCAGAAAGCTCGGCAATGGAGGAACGCGTCCCGCTGATCTCACCGGAGATGGCCGCGATCTGGATATATCCCATGAGGACCGTGACAAAGAGGATCGCCGCCACGATCCCGCCGACGACGGCCAGGAGGGGAAATCCGAAGACCTGAAGTCTGGCCTCCTCCTGGGCCCTGGCCTGGGCGCGCTCCCGGGCGCGCTGGTCAAGGCGCTGGCGGATGAGCTCCTCCCGGGTGGGCTCCGCGGCGATCTCCTCCTGGGGCTCGCCGAAGCCGGGAAGCTTTGTTAAGTCGTATGCCTCGCTTCCGTAAGTCGCGGACGCGGCATATCTCATTGCTGTCGCTGCCATTTCCTCTTTCCTTTCGGGGTATAGCTTTATCCCTCTTGGGGTCAGACCCTTTCCGCTATTCTGAGCTTGGCGCTCCTGGACCTGGGATTCGCCTCAAGCTCCGCCTGCGTCGGCGTGACGGGCTTTCTCGTCACCGAGCGCATCGTCTGCCGGAACCCGCACACACACACCGGAAGCTCCGGCGGGCAGGTGCATCCGTTCTCTTTGGCCCGGATGGCGTTTTTGACGATCCGGTCCTCCAGCGAGTGGAAGCTGATCACGCACAGCCTCCCGCCGGGCGAGAGCCTGTCCATGGCCGTGCCCAGCATGTCGCTGAGGGAGTCCAGCTCCTCGTTCACCGCGATCCGGATGGCCTGAAAGCACCGCTTGGCCGGGTGCTGCTTCTCCCGCAGAGCCTGGGCCGGCATGGCCGATCTTATGATATCCACCAGCTCAAAGGTAGTCTCGACGGGCTTTTCCTTCCTGCGCCTGACGATGGCGGCGGCGATCCGGGAGGAATACCTCTCCTCGCCGTACTCAAAAAAGATCCGCCTCAGCTCCGCCTCGTCCCACTCGTTCACCACCGTGCGGGCCGAGACCGGGGCGCCCCGGTCCATCCGCATGTCCAGCGGGGCGTCCGTCATGTAGGAAAAGCCCCGCGAACCGTCGTCCAGCTGGGGAGACGAGACGCCCAGATCAAAGAGCATCCCGTCGGCCCTGTCGATGTGGAGGGAGTCCAGAATGGCGCCCAGATTCCGGAAATTGTCCTGCACCAGCGTCACCCGGCCGCCCCACGGCCTCAACCGTTCCCCGGCCTCCTCTATGGCCGTCCGGTCCCGGTCGATCCCGATGAGCCGTCCGCCTGAAAGCGCCCGGAGGATCGCCTCCGAATGGCCGCCCCGCCCGAGCGTGCCATCCACATAGACGCCGTTTGGTCTGATGTTCAGACCGCTGATGCTCTCCTCCAGCAGGACCGGTACGTGGGCCCCTCCCATCAGAAGTCCAGCTCCTGAAGGACCTCGGCAATGTTCTCCGGCGTGGTCTCCGCGGTGTCGATGTCATCCCACGCCGCTTCATCCCAGAATTCGGCGCACTCGCCGGCGCCGACCACCGCCACGTTCTTGTCCAGCGACGCGTAGTCCCTAAGGGCCTGGGGCAAAAGGATCCTCCCCTGGCTGTCCAGCTCGCATTTCGCCGCGTGGGCAAAAAGCGGGCGCATCTTGATCTGCTTGACCCTGGGCATGGTGCGGATCTTCTCCATGAACCGGTCCCAGCTCTCCGAGGAGTACGCCGTCAGACACCGCTCCATGGAAATGGTCACATAAAAGACCTCGCCCAGCTCCTCACGTATGCGGGAGGGTATCGCCAGCCTTCCCTTTGTATCGATGGTATGTCTGTATACGCCGGTCATCGGCCGCGCCCTCCTTTCTCGGGGATTTTAGTGGGTGAACACCACACTTCTCCCCACTTCTCCCCACGTGATGTCTTTATTATAGGGGTACTCACTGGAAAAAGCAAGTGTAAATTTCAAATTTGTTAAATTATTTTTTGTTTTGTGTTTACATAACGGTATGACTACAAGATATGGAGACGCCTTGCTCCCGCGGTTTTCTGTCCCTCCCGAAGTGGACATAAAAAAGCCCCGGAGGGAAACTCCCCTCCGGGGTGGGCTTGTCAAAAAAATACCTTTTGTTTTGCAAGTGTGCGGCCCACAGGGCCGTGCGCGCAGCAAAACAGCAGAGAAAACGGGACAAAATTCTAATTTTGGACCGTTTTCCCGCACGTTCCCCTTTGTCAGAAAAGGCCGTCAGGCCTTTTCTGACAGTCTTTCCCTCCGGGGTGAGGCGTCGGCCGGGGACCGGGCTTTTCAGCTCTCAAGCTCCTCCAGGCGGGCGTCTATGTGGTTTTGGAATTCCGGGACTCCGGGAAACAGGTCGTTTGTCATCTCGTGCCAGAGGAACGTGCGGGACAGGCCGTCATATTTGAAGACCAGCATATCGCACCCCGGATACCCGGGCGAGACCCAGTCGTCCTCGGTCACATACATACCCCCGGCTATGATCACCTTCTCCGGGGTGACGGTGTGGAGCTCGTAGTTGAAGAAATAGACCTCCACGGTCCATCCCCCGTCCCTGCGCTGTTCCCAGTCAAAGGTGACTCTCTCTATCCGCCAGTCGTCAAAAAGGGCGCTGTCAGAGTCATCCGCCCGTGAAAAAGTCCCGTCGGGGGTTTCGGCAAGGACCTCCCCCTCCACGTAGGCGCGGGCGGCGTCCATGACCTCGGCCGGGATCCCCTCGTCCGCGCCGTCGATCACGTGGTCGTGCCAGGGCTTCTCCTCTTTATATACTCTCAGGTTCTCTCCGTCGAAGTAGACGAGACGCGTGTACATATATGGTATATTGGAAGTATCGCCGGAGGGGGAGGAATAACAAGTGATCTTCATACAGCGGTCATGGGCCTCACAGTGATCCTGATAGTCCCAGGGGGCCTGCCCGTCGTTCAGGAGCGCGTCGATGTCCGCCCGGTAAAGCGTGCCGTCCCGCAGAAAGAATATCCCTATCCCGTCCACGAGCTCGTCGATCCCGTCCCCGTCCATGTCCACAAGCCGCGGCTCCTCCATGGCGGCTTGCAGCATCGGCGCCGCCTCACCCGTCCCGGTCACCCGGAAGTAGTCGTAGAGCATGGCTATGTGGGAGGGAGTCACATGCCCCATGTGGGTAATACACACGCCCTCACAGCCAAACAAGTCCCGGAAGGGGCTGATGCCGGCTTCCCCGCCGAGGTCCGTCATGAATACGCGCCACTCATCGCCCACAAGCACCGCGGCCGCCCGCTCCCCCTTGTCGTTTTCCAGGAGCGCCGTCATCTGTCCGCCGATCTCCGCCCTTTCCACCACCGTACCGGTGAAGCTCCCGGTGTTTTTCGCCTCCGGCGGCGTGTATGGCTCCAGGCCATCCAGCGGCACGACACGCTCCGGCTCCCCCTCCGGGAAAACGGTGGGCACGGCGGACCCGGTGGGGTCTGTCGGCCCGGCAGGGCCGGTGACGCCGGGATCTGTGTCGTCCGAGGGCCCGTCGGACTTCTCCACCGGCTGCGCAAAGGAGCAGGCCGCCGCGGTCAGCGCCACAGCCGCCGCCAGAGCCGCGGCCCACATCCGCCGTTTCACGGGTCTGGCTATACGTTCTATCCGCTCCCAAAGGGCCTTTTTCCCGCCGCTCATGGTGGTGGCGCAGCTCAAAAGGTCGGTGGGACGGGGCCGGACCGTGACCAGCGCAAGCAGCGTGTTGCCGTAGGCCTTCCGCTCACTATCCCCCAGACGCTTCAGCGCCCCCTCGTCGCAGAAGAGCTCCCCGTCCCGGCGGCTCAGCACCACGGCCAGCCACACCAGGGGATTCCACCAGTGGACCGCCAGCGCCGCGCACCGCAGGAGCGACCAGATATGGTCGCCATGGCGGAAGTGGGTCCCCTCATGGGCCAGCACGTGGCGAAGCATGACCGGGTCGTCGGCCGCCTCCGGGTCCACATACACCGCGGGCCGGAAGATCCCGAAGAGACACGGCGACGGAAGCCCGGCAAGAGTGTATACCGACAGCGGGAAGCCCTCGCACGCAAGAGCGCACCGCCGGCGGCGGATATTCAGGGCGAACCGCAGGTTGAACAGCGCCAGGATCAGCCCGGAGACTATGGCTCCGCCCAGCCAAAGCAAGCCCCATACGGCCCCAAGCCCCGGGGACGCGCCGCCCCGCGCGCCGCCTGACACGGCTCCCGGCACATCACCCGACGCGCCGCCTGACGCCGGCGTGACGGCAGGGATCCCGTCAGGCCGTCCCTGCCCGTTTCCGGCGGCTTCTCCGCCCTGCGAAGCCGCCGGCAGGGTGACATCGGTCTGAACTGTTTGGGCTCCCGCCGGCTTTTCGGACGTCGGCTCCCGGACCGGCACGGCAAACAGCTGTACGGGGACCAGCAGCCGCATCAGCACCAGGGCCCACAGCGCGCAGCGCAGGCCCGCGCCGATGTACTTTCCCACCGCCGCCCGCAGCAGGACCACCGCCAGGATCAATAAGGAAGACGTCAACGCCCATTCCGCCCAAATATTCATTGCTCGTCCCCTCTTTCCGCCTTTTCCAGGATTGCCTTCAGCTGAGCGATCTCCTCCCTGGTCAGCTCCTGACGCTCCGCCATGGCGCTCATCATCAGCTCCACGCTGCCCCGGTAGACCCGGTCGAGAAAGCTGCGGGTCTCGGCGACCACGGCCTCCTCCCTCTCCACCGCCGGGGCGTAAGACTTGGCCTTTCCCTCTGTCTTACAGTGAACGAGGCCCTTCTCCTCCATCCGGCGCAGCGTGGTGATGGTGGTGCTCTTGGCCCAGCCCACCTTCTTCCCCAGCTCCGCCACCAGCTGCATCACCGTCTGGGGATAATGCTCCCACAGACAGTCCAGCACGCTCCATTCGCTTCCCGTCAAATGTGTCTGTCCCATTTTATGACCCCCTCCGGTTTACTTTGTAGACCTATCATAACACAGCAGGTCTACATTGTCAACCATTTTTTTGCCGCCGCCCATTAAACGCGGGTGGGGGTATGTTTGTGACATCGCGGTATGACCGGGGGTTTATTTCGCTGCACAAACGCGCCAAAAAAGCCCCGGAAAGCTCTGGCTTTCCGGGGCCGGGGTCGTTTGATTCAAAACACGGGTCACATATCCACATCGACGGAGCTGCCCACGTCCTTTTGGGACATGGCGGCGGCGGAGGCGGTGCGGAAGCGGCCGCGGGAGGAGCGGACCTCGTCCAGAGCCTCGGAGATGGCCTCCTCCGTGCGGCGCAGGGCGTCGTCGGCATAGTCGTTGGCCACTCTTCTCAGCTCGGCGGACTTGCTCTCCGCGGCGGAGAGGATCTCGTTCGCCCGCTGCTTGGCGGCCCGGACGATCTCCTCCTGGTCCACCATCTGCCTGGCCTTCTGCTCGGCCACCTTGCGCAGGGACTCCGCCTCGCGCTTGGCGTTGTTCACATATTCCGTGCGGGCGGCCACGAGCCGCTTGGCCTCGGCGATCTCCGTAGGGAGCTGCGCCCTGATCTCATCAAGGAGATCCAGCACCTTGTCCCTCTCGATAACGCACTTCTCCGCCCCGAGAGGCAGTCCCCACGCGTCCGTTATCATGTTGTAGAGCATGTCCAAAAGCTCCTGTACATCGTTGCCCATATCCACTTGTCCTTTCTGTTTATTTTGAAAGCTTATCCAGCACATCCTGTGCGATCTCTCTCGGCACCACTTTGGAAATATCCGCGTTGTACATGGCCATCTCCCGGGCGATGGTGGAGGAGAGATATGTATACTTCTCGTCCGCCGTCAAAAAGACCGTCTCGATCTCGGGCGCCAGCTTCTTGTTCAGAAGGGCGATCTGGAATTCCATCTCAAAGTCCGACACGGCCCGAAGTCCCTTGATGATAAAGCCGGCCTGTCTCTCCCGGGCAAAGTCCACCAGAAGCCCGTCAAAGGACGCCGCCTCCACGTTCCCATACTTGCCGATGACCCGCCGGACGAAATCCGTCCGCTCCTCCATGGAGAAGCAGGGCCTCTTTGAGGAGTTCACCGCCACGCAGACGATGACCTTGTCAAAGATCCTGGAGGCGCGCTTGATGATATTGAGATGTCCCAGGGTGATGGGGTCAAAGGACCCCGGATAGACGGCGATCTTCATATGTCGTTCCTCGTATAGGCCGTGAGCTTCACCCGGCCGTAAACATACTCCCGGCGGGAAAACCGGTCCTCCGGCAGCTCCGGCAGTGTCCGGCTCCTGTCGCTTTCACAGATGATTATACCATTTTTATTGAGAATGTCAAATGTTCCTGCCAGATCCAGCGCTTTTTCCAGCAGATCCCCGGCGTAGGGCGGATCCATGAGGATCAGGTCGAACCCCCGGGCCCCCTGGAGATACGCCAGAGAATCGCCCTTGAGCGCCCTGGCTCCGGCCTCCAGCCCCGTGGCTCTCAGGTTCTCCGTCACGATCCTGACGGCCTCCGGGCTCCGGTCCACGAACACGCAGCTCTCCGCCCCCCGGGAGAGGGCCTCGATGCCCAGCCGTCCCGTTCCGGCGAAGAGGTCCAAAACGCGCGCCCCCTCGATGTGGAACTGGAGGATGTTGAACATGGCCTCCTTCACCTTGTCGGTGGTGGGGCGGATGTCATAATTGGAGGGCTCCTTCAGCCTGCGCCCCCGGGCCGTGCCTGTGATGACCCTCATGCTTCCTCCCCCTTCTGATGGAAATGATCGTAGACGGCCCTGGCGGCGTTTTTGGGGATGACCTGGGCCAGCTCGTCCGGCGTAGCAGCCTCGATGGCCCGGATGCTCTTGAAGCTCCGCAGGAGCTGCGTTTTGCGCTTCTCCCCCACACCGGGGATGCCGTCCAATTTCGAGCCGCTGACCCGTTTTGAGCGCAGCGACCGGTGGAATCCGATGGCGGACCGGTGCGTCTCCTCCTGGATGTTCCCGATGAAGGCGAAGACCGCGGGGTTGGCCTGGATCCCGATCTCCCGTCCCTCCGGCGTGACCAGTGCCCGGGTGCGGTGCCGGTCGTCCTTCACCATGCCGAAAACAGGGACGCTCACGCCCTCCTTCTCCATGGCCTCCCGGGCCGCTGCGGCGTGCCTGTCGCCGCCGTCGATCAGCAAAAGATCCGGAAGGGCGCCGAAGCTCTCGTCCCCGGCGGCGTAGCGGGCGAACCGCCGGCCCACCGCCTCCCGCATGGAGCCGTAGTCGTCCTGCCCCTCCACGGTCTTGATCTTAAACTTCCTGTATTCGCTCTTTTTCGGCTTCCCGCCCACGAAGACCACCATGGAGGCCACCACGTCATCCGCGCCGGTGTTGGAGATATCAAAGCTCTCCACCCGCTCCGGCGGGGCCTGGAGACCCAGGGCGTCCTTGAGCCACTGGGCCGTTTTGGACACCCGCTCATAGGCCGTGGTGTTGCGCTCCACCTCCTCCCGGGCGTTGTCCGCCGCGGCGGTCATGAACTCCCGGTACATGCCCCGCTGGGGCACCGTGACGCAGACGGCGCGTCCGGCCTTCTCAGTGAGGAACCGCTGGAGCTCCTCCATATCCTCCGTCTCCATGGGCAGGATCACCCGGGACGGTATGAGCTCCGCGTCGGAATAATACTGGCGCACCAGCAGGGACAGGCTCTCCTGAAAATCGCCCAGCGGGTCGTCCAGCATCTGGCAGTCCTTGGCCAGCAGCTGTCCCTGCACGTAATGGAGTACCGCGAAGGCGGACTTGACCTGCCCCTCGAAAAAGCCCACGGCGTCGGTGTCCGACGCCCCCTTGTTCAAAACGGTCTGGCGCGTCTCCAGCAGTGACAGTGCCTTTACCGTGTCCCGGAGCCGCGCCGCCTCCTCGAATCTCAGCTCCTCCGCCGCGGCGTTCATCCTGTCCGTGAGTTGCTCCACCAGCTCTCGCCCCCGGCCCCGGAGCACCATGACGGCCTGCTCCACCCTGGCGCGGTAGTCCTCCTCGGTGAGCGTCCCCCCGCACCAGGCGTCGCAGACGCCCATGTGGTGGTTGAGGCACGGCCGCCCCTTGCCGATGTCCCGGGGGAACCGTTTGGAGCAGGTCGGCAGCTTCAGGGCCTTGAGGAGCATCTCCAGCGCCGCCTTCGTGTTGCCCCGGGAGCCGAAGGGCCCGTAATATTCCGCCCCGTCCCTGGCCCGCCTCGAGGCGATGGAAAAGCGGGGGTAGCGGGATCTGACGTCCAGCCGGACAAAGGGATAGCCCTTGTCGTCCTTCAGCAGGATGTTGTACTTGGGCGCGTGGTGTTTGATGAGGGAGTTCTCCAGCACCAGCGCCTCAAACTCGGACTTGGCGATGATGACCTCAAAATCGTGGATGTTGGAGATCATGGCCTCGGTCTTGGCGTTGTGGGAGCCGTGGAAATAGGAGCTGACGCGGTTTTTCAGCGCCTTGGCCTTCCCCACGTAGATGACCGTCCCGTCGGCGGAGCGCATGATGTAGCAGCCCGGCTTTAGGGGCAGGGCGTTGGCCTTTTCACGTAATTCCTGAAGCTTCGGGTTCACGGCTCCGTCTCCCTTCCTGAATGATCGGCCCTCCGTCCCCGGCTCCGCGGGGCCGGGACGGAGGCCGTCCGTCTTTGGACATGCAAAAGCGACCTGTTTCATTTTGCGTGAAACAGGCCGTTTTTATAAGCTCTTCAATTACTCGGCGAAATCGTGGGAGATAAGCTCGCAAAGAGTCTCGACGGCGCGCTCCTCGTCCTCGCCGTCCGCGGCGATGGAGACGGACATGCCCTTGATGATGCCAAGGGACAGGACGCCCAGCAGGCTCTTGGCGTTGACGCGGCGCTCGTCCTTCTCGATCCAGACCTGGCACTTGAACTCGTTGGCCTTCTGGGTAAAGAACGTGGCGGGCCGGGCGCGAAGGCCGACCTGATTCATGACCTCTACGGTTTTAGCAAACATGGATGCCCCTCCTTAAAATCGCGTGGGTTGCCCACGTCATATCCATCAACATTACTGGCCTTATTTTATCAAAAACGCCGTTGTCAAGTCAATGAATAATAGTGTTGAATATTGACTTCAAATCGGGAAATTTTAGTGCGATTTTGACAAAACGTCCGGAGAAATGAGCCTCCCGCTATTTTATCTCCACGATCGTCACGCCGCTCTCCCCCTCGCCGAAGCGGCCCAGACGGTAGCTCTTCACCTGCTTTGAGCGCTTGAGGCTGTCGTGTACGGCCTTGCGGAGGACTCCGGTGCCCTTGCCGTGGATGATGGTCACGGTGCCCAGGTGCCTCATCTGGGCACTGTCGATGAACCGCTCCAAAAGCGCCACCGTCTCGTCCGCCGTCATGCCCCGCACATCCAGCTCCGCCCGCGCTCCCCCGGAGGAAACGGGCACCGAGACCGCGGCGGGCTTGACCTTCACCTTCTCCCCCTCGACCACGCGCACCTCGTCCTGCCTGGCCGTGACCTTCAGGATCCCGGCCTGCAGCTCCAGGGTCCCGTCGGGCTTGACGTTCAGGACCTGGGCCTTGGACCCGATGGACAGGATCTCCACCGTATCGCCCCTGACGGCATCCCTGGTCCTCTCCCTCTGCACCGGGGCGGCTCTGTCCGGCGCGGCCTTCTCCTGTGCCTCGTTCAGCCCCTGGCGCAGTCTGGCCTTGGCCTCGTTGAAGCGCTGCCAGTCGGTGTCGGACGCCGCCTCCCGGCGGAGCCGCTCGATCTCCCGGAAGGCCTCGTCGGCGGCGCTGCGGGCGTCCTCGATGATGCGCTCCGCCTCGCCCCGGGCGTTTCTCGTAAATTTGAGCCGTTCCTCCTCCGCCCGCTTCCGCTCCTTTTCGGCCGCGTCCAGGTCCTCCCGGGCCTTTTGGAGGGCCGCGGCCGTCTCGGCCTTTCGCTCCTCGGAGGCCTTCCGGTTCTCCTCCAGCCTGGTCAGCGCCTCCTCAAAGTCCGCGTCGCCCTTGTCCATCCTGCGCCGGGCGTCGTCAATGATGTGCCCCGGCAGGCCCAGCCGCTCGGAGATGGCAAAGGCGTTGGACTTGCCCGGTATGCCCATCAGGAGCCGGTAGGTGGGCTTCAGGGTCTTCACGTCGAATTCGCAGGAGGCGTTCATCACGCCCTTCTCCGTCATGGCGTAGATCTTCAGCTCCGCGTAGTGAGTGGTGGCGGCGATACGCGCGCCCACGCTCCGGGCGTATTCAATGATGGCCACGGCCAGCGCCGCGCCCTCGGCCGGATCCGTGCCCGCGCCCAGCTCATCCAGAAGGACAAGGCTCCCCTCCCCGCACTCCTCCAGGATCCCCACGATGTTGGTCATGTGCGAGGAGAAGGTGGAGAGCGACTGCTCGATGGACTGCTCGTCGCCTATGTCCGCCAGCACCTTGTCAAAGAGGGGGATGCGGCTCTCGTCCCCCGCGGGGATGTGGAGGCCGCACTGGGCCATCAGGCACAAAAGCCCCAGGGTCTTGAGGCTCACGGTCTTGCCGCCGGTGTTGGGGCCGGTGATGACCAGCGTGTCGAAATCCCCGCCCAGCTCCAGGTCGATGGGCACGGCCTCGGACTGCTTCAAAAGCGGGTGCCGGGCCTTCCGCATGATGAGCTCGCCCTTTTCGGAGAGCTCCGGGCAGGCGCAGTTGAGCCGGTAGCTCAGCTTGGCCTTGGCGAAGATGAGGTCCAGCTGCGTCAGCAGGTTGTAGTCCAGGGTGATGCTCTCGGAGAAGTCCGACGCCTCGGCGCTCATCTCCCGCAGGATGCGCTCGATCTCCCGCTCCTCCCTGGCCAGCAGCTCCCGGATCTCGTTGTTGGCCTTCACCGCGCTCATGGGCTCGATGAACAGCGTGGCCCCCGAGGAGGAGATGTCGTGGGTCAGTCCCGGCACGGCCCCCTTGTACTCGGCCTTCACCGGCACCACATAGCGGCCGTTCTTCACGGTGATGATGGGCTCCTGCAGGGCCTTCTGGTAGGAGGGGGAGGTGATGATCTTCTGAAGCGCCTCCCGGACGCGGCTCCCCGCCACCCGCATGGCCCGGCGTATATCCGTCAGCTCCGCGGAGGCGGAGTCCGCCAGCTCCCCTTCGCCCACGATGGAGTTCGTGATCTTCTCCTCCAGATATTTGTTGGCGTGCAGGGAGGAGAACAGATACCCGATGCTCCCCGCGCCCTTCTCGTCCCCGGAGGCATAGGCGATGGCGTTCCGCGCCTCCCGCAGGACCCGGGCGATGTCCGTGAGCTCCCGGGTGTTCAGCATCCCCCCGGCGTCGGCCCGCTTCAGGCTGTCGCGGACATCCTTCACGCCGGAAAAGGACGGCGCGGAATAGAGGGTCATCAGCTCCCGGGCGTCCGTCGTCTCCCGGAGGCGCCGTTCCACCTCCGCCCGGTCAGACACCGGCGAAAGCGCCAGCGCCGCGGCCTTCGCCCCGTCGGACACCGCCTCCGCCGCCAGCAGCTCCAGCACCGCAGGCAGCTCCAGAACGGATCGGGACTTCTCATACAGCGTCATATCCTCGCCTCCCTGGGCCATTGGCTTTATTTTGCCCATCATACCACAGCTCTACGCTTTTTTCAAGCGGATGCCCCGGAGAAACCTCCGGGGCATCTGAGGCTGTCGAAAAAGCCCTGACGGGCTTTTTCCGACAGGGGGAACGTGCGGGCAATTTTCTCTGAATTTTGCGAAATAGAGAAAATTGCCCTGCTGTCGCCCTGCGCGCGCCTCAAGCGGCACACTTGGGCGACAAAAGGTATTTTTTCCGACGCACATGCCGCCGGAAAAAATATTGAATTTGAGTTTTTTGACAAGCTGGGATGCCCCGGAGAAACCTCCGGGGCATCTATTCGTTTCGTTATTCAAGATTCAGTCTGTGCTTCATGAACCAGACGGTGATGAGGTAGTAGACGGCGGAGAAGAGGATCAGGTATCCGGCGCCCACGGCGCAGACGGCGCGCCAGGCTGTCATGGCGTCGGAGCCGTCGTAGATGAGGGTCGTGATGCCGTCCACCAGGGACACGGTCAGAGAGCTGATGCCCCGGGAGGCCAGGCTTGTGAGGAACACCAGCGCCAGGAACGTGAGGATGCTCCAGAGCATCTTCCGGGTGGGCAGGGAGTGGCCCGCGGCCAGGGAGGCGTAGATGAGCAGGCTCAAAAAGATGTTCATCAGGATGAACATCCCCAGCAGCTCCGCCAGCATCTCGGCGCTCTCAAAGCTCAGGCTCCGCAGCAGCTCCCCGAAAACATTCGCCATGTCCTGGACAAACTCCGCGTCCGCGGCCACGAGGAAGGCGGCGAGGACGAAGACCGCCGCGGACAGGGTGTACCAGAGGCCGGACACGATGACCTTGGCCCAGATGTGGGTATGGATGCTCACGGGCAGGGTGTGCATGATGTAGCCCTCGTCCCGGAGCAGGTTATTGCGGAACCGCTGGACCATGGCGAACACCGTCACCAGTCCCACCGCCAGCATCCCCACGCTGAAGGACACCGTCAGCAGCGTCAGCAGGATCTGGATCACCACCGGGGGGTTAGTGCCGTTGGCCGCCCGCATCACCAGATTCGTCAGGCCCGACACAAGGAGCAGCAGTCCGAAGAGGGGCAGCATGGTGTGGGACGAGGCCCGCAGCTCATATTTTAACAGCTTTCCTAACATTTGAACACCTCCCGGAACACCTCGTCCACGCTCTTGCCGTGCTTTTCCCGGACGTCGTCGGCGGAGGCGGACAGGAGCATCCTGCCGCGGCTTATGAAGATCACGTCGTCCAGGATCTTCTCCACATCCGCTATGAGGTGGGTGGAGATGACCACCGCCGCCTCCGGGTTGTAGTTGGAGATGATGGTGCCGAGGATATAGTCCCTGGCCGCCGGATCCACGCCGCCGATGGGCTCATCCAGAAGATAGAGCCGGGCCTTCCGGGCCATGACCATGATGAGCTGCACCTTCTCCCGGTTGCCCTTGGACAGGTGCCGGAGCTTTGCCCTGGGGTCTATGTCCAGCCGCGCCAGCATGTCCGACGCCGCCTTTCGGTCAAAATCGGCGTAGAAGTCGGCGTAAAACCCCATAAGCCCCTCGCCGCTCATCCAGCCCGGGATGCAGGTCCTCTCCGGAAGGTAAGAGATGAGCTTTTTCGTTTCCACCCCCGGCTCCCGCCCGTCCACCAGGATCTGCCCGGAGCTGGGCCGCAGAAGTCCGTTGGCCAGCTTGATGAGCGTGGTCTTCCCGCTGCCGTTGGGCCCCAGGAGCCCCACGATGCGCCCGGGCTCCACGGCCATGTCCAGCCCCTCCAGCGCCGGCGCGCGCCCGTATTTTTTGGTGAGCGCGGCGCATTTCAATATCGCCATTCAGTTTTCCTCCTTTTTGCTTTTGCCGTCCACCATGGACACGATCTCCTCCCGGCTGTAGCCCAGATCCGCCATGGCCTCCAGATACGCTCTCGTCTTGGCCTCCGCCAGCTCCTTCCGGACCGCGGCGACGGCCGACGCGTCCTCCGTGACGAACCGCCCGGAGGTCCTCTGGGAGTAGACGAGCCCCTCCCTCTCCAGCTCCGCCAGCGCCCGCTGTACGGTGTTCGGGTTCACCCCGGCCTCCACCGCCATGTCCCGCACCGTCGGCAGCCTGTCGCCGGGGCCGTACAGCCCCGAAGCGATCCCTCTCTTCACATTCTCCACAAGCTGTGCCCATATGGGCGCCTCACCGTCAAGCCTCCACTCCATGTGCTCCTCCTTTCGTATTATTGTACTAAGCAAGTAATACAATAATACAATCCTTACCTCTTGTCAAGAGTTTTTTTTCAAAAATTTTCGGGCAAAAAGATTCCGGCCCGAAAAGCGGAAAAGCGCGGAAGAGCTCCCGCGCTTGAAGGGTCTTTATTTGTAGATCCTCGCCCGTATCCGCAGGCGGCCCTTTTTCGTCTCCCGCTCGATCCCCTCGTACCGGAACCGGCCGTAGTGGCGGACGGAGACGATGTCCCCCTCCCGCAGCTCCGCGGATGCCGCGGCGGCCAGGCGGCCGGAGAGGAAGACCTGCTCCTTCCCGATGAGCTCCTGCGCCTGACTGCGGGAGAGCTTAAAGACGGCGGCCACGGCGGCGTCCAGCCGCTCGGAGGCCACCACCAATTCGGTGACCGGCGGCGGGTCGGACAGCACGGAGGGCGGCTCCGACGGCTCGCACCGCACGGTCGTGTGCCGGACGGCGGTGAGGTTTTCCCCGATGAAGCCGGCGATGCTTTGTAAGCAAAAGAGCCAGCCCACGTTGTCCACGACCTCGATGTCCCCCAGCACCTCCCGGCGCACCCCCAGGGCCATGAGGGAGCCGAGGAAGTCCCTGTGGCTCAGGCTGTCGGCGAATTTCGGCTGCGCGGGCCGGATCCTCAGGCACGTCACCGGCGGCTCAGGGGCGTATCCGCACAGCTCCTCCGAGCCGAAGCAGGCGATCCGTCTCTCCGAGGACTCCAGCCCGCCCCAGAGCGTAACGGGGCAGGAAAGCCTGAGCTTCAAAAGCTCGTCCTGCTCGGCCAGGGTCAGGAATTCCGAATAGACCCACTGTCCCCGCGCCCAGGCGCGCTGTGCCAGCTCCGCGAACCGGTTTTTCAAAAGCTTGTCGTTTTCCATCTCATCTTCTCCGTATTTTCCCCAGTCTCGCCACGGCGAACTGGGCGGCAAAGCCGGTGAGGAGGCCCGTCACCACGCTGGCGGCCAGCATGGCCGGCAGGTAGAGGACCAGGGACGGCGTGGCGGTGACGGCCACCGCCGCCGCCATCTGCCCCAGGCTGTGGGCCAGCGCGGAGAACACGGAGACGACCCAGATCTGCCTCTCCGTCACATGCCCGCGCAGGAAAAGCGCCGTCAGGTACGCCGCGGCTCCCCCCGCGGCGCTGTACACCACGGCCATCAGATTTCCCCCCAGGACGCCGCCAAGGAGGATGCGGCAGGCCAGGATCGCCCCGGCGTCCGCGGGGCCCAGGAGGAACAGGGCCGCCAGCGTCACGGTGTTCGCCAGGCCCAGCTTCACCCCCGGGATGGGCAGGAGCTCCGGAATTTGGAGCTCGATGACGAAGATGACCACCGCCACGGCGGTAAAGACCCCGTCACGCGCCAGTCTTTTCAAGTCCATCAGCCCGCCTCCGCGTCCAGCTCCGTCTCCCCCCCGAGCTCAATGACCAGCCTGTGGGGCAGACAGACGATGGGGGCGGCGGAGTCCGCCAGCCACCCGGCCTTCACGCAGATCTGGTCCGGGCAGTCGGCGCTCTCCACACGAATACGCCCGGGCTCAAGGAGAATCACGTTCTCCCCCCGGTCCGTGCGGACGGTATAGCGCTCCTGGGCGGCGACCCGGTCCAGATCCACCTCCCGGACCAGCTCCCCGTCCACATAGATCCTGGCCACCCGTCCGGCGGCGGGGCGCGTCAGGACAAGAGCGGACGCGGCGGCGGCGATCACAAGGATCGCCAGGATCAGAAAGACCCAGATTTTCGTCTTAACCACGTCCAACCACCTTGATTTCAGCGTTCTTATAGTCACCCAGCGGCTCAAAGGAGCCCTCGAGCCCCTCCGTTACGGTGATCTCCCCGTCCTCCGTCACGAACACCGCCTCGACCTCCAGCCTGGCGGACCGCCAGAGCTCCAGCGCCCTTTCGAGCCCCATCACATAGAAGGCGGTGCTCAGGCCGTCGCACAGCGTCCCCTCGCCGCCGATGACGGTGACGGAGGCCAGCCCGCTCCGGGCGGGGTATCCGGTCTTGGGGTCGATGATGTGGTGATAGCGCTCACCGTTCTCCTCAAAATACCGCTCATAGCCCCCGGAGGTCACCACGGCCCGGTCCTCCACCTCCACGGCGGCCAGAAGCCCGTCGGAAAAGGGGTCCCGGATCCCCACTCTCCACCGGCTCCCATCGGGCTTTGTACCCATCGCGTACACGCTGCCTCCCAGGCTCATAAGGCCGCTCTTCACCCCGGCCTCCCCCCATATTCTCACCGCCTCGTCGGAGGCCCGGCCCTTGGCCACGGCCCCCAGATCCACCATGAAGCCCTCGGGCAGGGTGAGATCGGAGATGCGGGTATAGTCCACCTTCTCCAGGAGCGCGGCGATCTCCTCCGGCTCCGGCACCCGGTACTCCCCCACGGTGAACCCCCAGGCGCGGACCACGGGATAGACGGTGATATCCAGGGCCCCCCCGGTGAGGGCGCAGATCTCCAGCGCCCGCTCCAGCAGGCTCCGGGCGTCCTCCCCCAGCTCGGCGGTCCCGTTTTGGTTGAGGGCCCGGATCTCGCTGTCCGGGTCGGTGACGGAGAGCTCCCCCTCGAGCCTTTCGATCAGGGCCCGGGTGTCGTCAAGGACACTCTCCTCCCCGTAGACGGTGAGCTCCATGAAGGTGTCCATGGCGAAGAACGAGGCCGTGCGTTTTTGAGGCGCGCAGGAGGAAAGCGCCAGCGCAAGGACCAGGCAGACAGCCGGAAGCGCCCGCCTCATAAGGCCCCGCCGCCGCTCTCCGCGGCGTCCGCGTCCCCCGGTTCCCCGGGCTCCTGGAGCCAGGGGACCTCCAGCTTCACCCCGTCGGAGGTGTAGACAATATACCGCCTGAAGCCGAAAAAGACCGCCAGGGCGATGAGGATGAGCGCCGCCAGCAGCGAGAAGAACACGATCAGCGCCGTTTTCAGCGGCCTTCGGCTGCGGTAGATACGGACAGGTCGTTCCATCACAGCTCCCCGCGCTCGATGGCGGAGAGCATCCCCACCCGCGTGGCGTGGCGGCCGCCCTCAAACTCATGGCTCAAAAAGGTGTCCACGATTTTCAGCGCCAGCCCCGGCCCCACCACGTTGGCCCCCAGGGCCAGCATGTTGGCGTCGTTGTGCCGGCGGGTCATCTCCGCCGAGTAGCAGTCCGAGCAGAGCGCGCACCGCACGCCCCGGACCTTGTTGGCGGCCATGGAGATGCCGATCCCGGTGGTGCAGATGACGACGCCCAGGTCGCACTGCCCCTCCGCCACGGCGTGGGCGGCCTTGGCCCCGAACTCCGGGTAGTGGCAGCTGTCCTTGGAGAAGGTGCCGAAGTAGAAGGTCAGGTGTCCCTGCTCCTCCAGATGGGCCTTGACCTTCTGCATCAGGTCATATCCGCCGTGGTCACAGCCAAGAGCGATCTTCATGGTAGATTCCTCCTCAAATCCTTACAAATTCAGGTTTGTGCCCCTTGTAGAGGCAAACATATTCAAAGCCCAGAGAGCGGAGGAGCTCATAGCCCTCCTTCACCCCCTGGCCCGCGTCCTGGGCCCGGTGGGAGTCGGAGCCCACGGTGATGATCTCCCCGCCGCACTCCCGGTAGAGCCTGACCACCTCCGGCTGGGGCAGGAAGTCCCCCAGCTTGTCCGAGAGGGCCGCGGTGTTGACCTCGATGCCCACGCCCCGGTCCACGCAGGAGGCGAAAAGCGCCCGCAGTCTCTCTTCAAAGGTCATCATGTCAAAGCCCTTGCCCTGTCTTGCCATGTACTTTTGCATATACCCGATGTGGCCGAGGACGTCGCACAGCCCCGAGCGGGACATCAGGATGTATTCGTCCAGATACTGCTCCACCGCGGGGCGGAAATTCTCAAAGTCCTCGGGGTAGCTCAGATAGTAGAAGTCCCGGGCGTGCCGCAGGTTGTGGACCGAGCCGATGACAAAATCCAGCTCCGGCCGGGCGTAGATCCGTGCCCCCTCCTCCGGCAGGTAGTGGGGCGCGCCCACCTCGGCGCCCAGGCGTACATCCAGCCGCCCGCGGAACCGCTCCCGGACGGCCTGATGCTCCGATGCCAGCGCCTCCCAGTCCTCAAAGGGCGGGAACTGGTCCGGGAACTCCGGGCTCTGGGTGCAGTTTTCCATGTGGTTCGTGACGCAGATATGGGTCATCCCCCTCCTGAGGGCGCCCCGGGCCATCTCCTCCATGGAGTCCCGGGCGTCCGGGGAGTAAGGGGAGCAGTGCATGTGATAGTCGGCAAGCATACCGTCACCTCCGGCTGATTCTCTGTCAAGTATACCAGCAGCCCCGCGAAAAAGCAAGAGACGGGACAGTCTTTCACTGTCCCGTCCCGGTCTTTTTCTCATTTTCTCTTTCCGAATTTCCTGGGCTTCGCGGCGGTATCCCCCAGGGACTCGGACAGCTTGCGGGCCAGCTCCTTCTGCTCGCTCGTCAGGTTCTTCGGCACGGTCAGCACCACGGTGACGTACTGGTCGCCCCGGCCGGAGGAGCGAAAATACGGGATGCCCTTGCCCCGCAGGCGGAAGGTGTCCCCGTTCTGGGTGCCCTCGGGGATGGTATATTTGACCTTCCCGTCCAGGGTCGGGACCTCGATCTCCGCGCCCAGCATGGCCTGCATGACGGAGACGGGCATCTCGCACAGGACGCTGGTGCCCTCCCGCTCAAAAAATTCGTGGGGGCGGATGGAGACGGTGACCAGCAGGTCGCCGGCGGGGCCGCCGTTGTAGCCGGAGTTGCCCTCTTCCCCCAGGGACATGGTCACGTTGTTCTGGATGCCGGCGTCGATATGGATATTGACGCTCCGGCTCTTGCGTACCCGGCCCTGGCCGCGGCACTTGGGGCAGGGCTGGTGGATGATCTTGCCCTTGCCGTGGCAGCGGGGGCACTCGGACTGGACCTGGCTCATGCCGAAGATCCCGCGCTGCGTGGTGACGGTGTACCCGGAGCCGTGGCAGTCGGGGCAGATCTCCGCCGTGGTCCCGCTGGCGCAGCCGGTCCCGCCGCAGTCGGCGCAGGTCTCCACCCGGGAAACGTTCAGCGTCTTGTCGCAGCCGAAGGCCGCCTCCTCAAAGCTGAGGGAGACGCCCACGCGTATGTCCTCCCCCGGCCGGGGGCCGTTTCGGGTCCTGGGGCGGGCGGAACCGCCGAAGCCCCCGCCGAAGATGTTGCCCAGGATATCCCCCAGGTCGAAATCCATGCCGCCGAACCCGCCACCGTAGGCCCCGCCGTTCTGGGCGGCGTAGCTGGGATCCACGCCGGCGAAGCCGAACTGGTCGTACTTGGCCCGTTTGTCCTTGTCGGACAGGATCTCATACGCCTCCCCGGCCTCCTTGAGCCGCGCCTCGCATTCCTTGTCGCCGGGGTGCAGGTCCGGGTGGTTGTCCTTGGCGATCTTGTAAAACGCCTTCTTGATCTCCGCGTCCGAGGCGCCCTTCTGGACGCCCAGGACCTCGTAATAGTCTCGTTTTTCAGCCATAACGTCGTCGCGAAGATCGCTCACCTCGCCGTGCCGCAAGCGGCACGGTTCCGGCGCGGATCTTGCTCCTCCTTTCCGTCCCGAACCCGCTGCGCTGGGCTTCGGGCCGGTAAATCACAAGGTCGCGGAGCCGCTGGGCGACTCTCGTCGTCGCTGAACCCGCTTTACCTCGCCCTCCCTTGCGGTCGGGCTCAGGCGCCGGCTTCGCTCCTCCTCTCCCCACGCAATCATGATTGCGTGGGGACCCTGCATGGAGTTTTATTTCTTTTCGTCGTCATCGACTACGGTGTAGTCGGCGTCGTAATACTGCTGGCCGCCCTGACCGCCGGGATTGCCGCCGGGGTTGCCGCCCATGTTGGGGTCGTAGCCCGCCTGGGGGCCGCCCTGGGGGTTGGCCTGGGCGTACAGCTTCTCGCTGGCCTTATAGAAGGCCTGGGTGAGGGTCTCGGTAGCGGACTTGATGGCCGCGGTGTCGGTGCCGGAGAGGGCGGACTTCAGGCCCGCCAGGGCGTTCTCGACCTCGCTCTTGTCGGCCGGATCCAGCTTGTCCCCGGCCTCGGAGAGGATCTTTTCGGTCTGGTACACCATCTGATCGCCCTGGTTGCGGGTGTCCACCTCCTCGCGGCGTTTGGCGTCCTCCGCGGCGTACTGCTCCGCCTCCCGGACGGCCTTCTCCACGTCCTCCTTGGACATGTTGGTGGAGGAGGTGATGGTGATGTGCTGCTCCCGGCCCGTGCCCAGGTCCCGGGCGGAGACGTTCACGATGCCGTTGGCGTCGATGTCAAAGCTGACCTCGATCTGGGGGACGCCGCGGCGGGCCGGGGCGATGCCGTCCAGATGGAAGCGGCCCAGGGACTTGTTGTACTGGGCCATCTCCCGCTCGCCCTGCAGGACGTTGACCTCCACGCTGGTCTGGTTGTCCGCGGCGGTGGAGAAGACCTGCTTGCGGTTGCAGGGGATGGTGGTGTTGCGCTCGATGATCTTGGTGAACACCCCGCCCAGGGTCTCGATGCCCAGGGACAGCGGGGTCACGTCCAGCAGGAGGATGCCCTCCACGTCGCCGCCCAGGACGCCGCCCTGGATGGCCGCGCCGATGGCTACGCACTCGTCGGGGTTGATGCCCTTGAAGCCGTCCTTGCCGGTGAGCTTGCGTACCTCCTCCTGAACGGCGGGGATTCGGCTGGAGCCGCCCACCATCAGGACCTTGCTGATGTCCGCGCCCGTAAGGCCGGCGTCCGACATGGCCTGACGCACGGGGCCGGCGGTGGCCTCCACCAAGTGGGCCGTCAGCTCGTTGAACTTGGCCCTGGTGAGCGTGACGTCCAGATGCTTGGGGCCGGAGGCGTCCGCGGTGATGTAGGGCAGGTTGATGTTGGTGGTGGTGACGCCGGAGAGGTCGCATTTGGCCTTCTCGGCGGCCTCTCTGAGGCGCTGCATGGCCACCCGGTCGGCGCTGAGGTCAACGCCGTCGGTGCGCTTGAACTCGCCGATGAGGTATTTGACGATGCACTGGTCGAAGTCGTCGCCGCCCAGGCGGTTGTTGCCGGCGGTGGCCAGGACCTCGATGACGCCGTCGTCGATGTTCAGGATGGAGACGTCGAAGGTGCCGCCGCCCAGGTCGTAGACCATGATCTTCTGGGCCTGCTCCTTGTCCACGCCGTAGGCCAGGGCCGCGGCGGTGGGCTCGTTGATGATGCGCTTGACGTCCAGGCCCGCGATCTTGCCGGCGTCCTTGGTGGCCTGGCGCTGGGAGTCGGTGAAGTACGCGGGGACGGTGATGACCGCCTCGGTGACGGTCTGGCCCAGATACGCCTCCGCGTCGGCCTTCAGCTTCATGAGGACCATGGAGCTGATCTCCTGGGGCGTGTAGGCCTTGCCGTCGATGGTCACCTTGTAATTGGAGCCCATCTCGCGCTTGATGGAGCTGACGGTCCGGTCGGGGTTGGTGATGGCCTGGCGCTTTGCCACATGGCCCACCATGCGCTCGCCGTCCTTGGAGAAGGCCACCACGGACGGGGTGGTGCGCATCCCCTCGGCGTTGGCGATGACGACGGGCTCGCCGCCCTCCATGACCGCCACGCAGCTATTCGTAGTACCAAGATCGATACCGATGATTTTACCCATTGTATTTTCCTCCTATATAAGTTGAATAATGTTTTTTACGTCGTAGACTTCGCCGCCGCTGCGGCGAACAAATTCAAATCAAATTTTCAAGGACATGCGCCTTGAAAATTTGTCCTCTTAGGAATACGGAGCGTGCGGCCTCGGGGCCGCGCGCGAAGTATTCCGGCAAATCCCCTTGGCATCGAAATGCCGCCAGGCATTTCAAGCCAGCTCAGTTGGCGACTTTAACCATGGAGAACCGGATCACCTTGTCCCCCAGCGTGAAGCCCTTCTGGAATTCCTCCACCACCTCGTTCTCGCCGCGGGACTCGTCGTCCACGTGCATCACGGCGTTATGGAGGTTGGCGTCGAAGGGCTGGCCCACGGCGTCGATGGGCTTGACGCCCAGCTTCTCAAGGACGCCCTCCAGCTGCGTCATGGTCATTTGGATGCCCTTGAGGAACGCCTCGTCGGAGCATCCGAGCTTCAGCGCCCGCTCCAGGTTGTCATACACCGGCAAAAAGGAGGTCACGGCGTCGGATTTCACCTGGGAATAAAGGGCCTCGCGCTCCTTCTGGCTGCGCTTGCGGTAGTTTTCGTACTCGGCGTAGAGCCGCGTATACCTGTCCTTTTCCGCCGCCAGAAGCTCCTCGGGCGTGGGCTCGGCCGCCTTTTCCTCCTTCGCTTCCGGCTCCGTCTCCCCCACGGTCTCCTGCTCGACCGGTTTTTCGTTCTCTTCCATCATTTGTCATCTCCTTTGATCATGAGCTTTCCGAAACCGCCGGGCGGGGCGCCGCCGGCAAGGAGCCTGCTCAGGCCGCCGGCGATATAGGAAAGCTTTGCCGCTACGGCGGAATAGTCCATTCTGGTGGGGCCCACCACCCCGATGATGCCCCGCATATTGTCCCCGGCGTTGTAGCTGGCCAGCACCACGCTGGAATCCCGCAGCTCCAGGGCCGCGTTCTCGGGGCCGATGAGGACCTTCACGTCCCCGAAGTCCGCGCCGCCCGGCAGGGAGGCCAGGTTCGAGGCGTCCGACAGGTAATTGATGAGCCGGTGGGCCTTGTCGGGGTCCTTGAACTCCGGGAGCTTCAGAAGATTCGCCTCTCCCGACACATTGGCGCCCCCCCGGGCGGAGGTGAGCGTCTCGATGACGAATCCGGCGATGACGCTGGTCAGGCCCATGGTGTCCCCCGCGGCCCGCTCCGTGGAGTTGATGAGCTCCGCGGTGATCATCTTTTCGTCGATACCGGTGAAGGAGGAGTTGAACAGGGCGCTGAGGCGCTGGAGGGTGTTCTGAGAGAAGGAGAAGGGCAGGTGCACCAGCTTGTTCTTCACCGTGTCCCCCGACAGGAGGAGCACGATGATGAAGGAGTTCTGGTCGAGATAGATGAGGTCAAAGCGCTTCACCGTCACCGCCGCCGCGGCGGAGATGGTGAGGGCCGGGTAGCTGGTCAGCTCCGTGGCCATATGGCCCATGTCCTCAAGGAGCCTGTCAAGCTGCTCCATCCTCCCCTGGAGCTTGCTGTTGATGGCCTCCGTCTCCTCATGGGAGAGCTCCCGCTCCCGCATGAGCTCATTGACGTAAAGCCTGTATCCCCGGGCCGTGGGGATCCGGCCGGCGGAGGTGTGAGGCTGCTCAAGGTAGCCCTCCCGGTCCAGCTCCGCAAGCTCGTTGCGGATGGTGGCGGGAGAGCATTCAAGACCCGCCCGCTCCCGGACGGTCCTGCTCCCCACAGGCTCGGCGGAGTCGATATACTCCTCCACGACGGCCCGCAGTATCCTCTTTTGTCTCTGGGAGAGCTCCATATCCTCACCTTCTTTAGCACTCGTTCCTTTTGAGTGCCAACGTTAATTTACCACTATTGGGCCGGGATGTCAATAGCGGACGGCGCAATTCACAAATTTTTCACGGATTTGTGGTTCCGCCGAAAAAGCGCCCCGATCCCCCAATATTTTTCCCGGTTGGAACAAGAAAAAGTGTTGACTTGCGGAAAAAAAGAGATTATAATTGGTAAGCCGCTTTGAGCTGAGCCCGAAAGTGACCGAAAGGGTCCGCCTGCAAGAGCGAGTCTCTATTTTTAAGAGGTGAAAAACATGACAGCAATCATTGAGGCATGCGGCAAGCAGTACCGCGTGAACCCCGGCGACACCGTGTATGTTGAGAAGCTGGGCGTGGAGGACGGCGCCACCGTCACCTTTGACAAGGTCCTGGCCATCTTCCATGACGACGGCACCGCCACCATCGGCGCCCCGGTGGTGAAGGGCGCTACCGTCACCGCCACCGCGGAGAAGACCGGTAAATCCAAGAAGATCATCGTCTACAAGATGCATCCGAAGAAGAATTACCGCCGCAAGCAGGGACACCGTCAGCCCTACACCAAGATCACCGTCAACGCCATCAACGCTTAAAGCGCGCGGGCAATCCATTATCTCAACAATCGGAGGTGTAATTCACATGGCACATAAAAAAGGAATGGGCTCCACCAAGAACGGCCGCGATTCCGAGTCCAAGCGTCTCGGCGTGAAGCGCGCCGACGGGCAGTATGTCCTGGCCGGCAACATCCTGGTCCGCCAGCGCGGCACCAAGATCCACCCGGGCAACAATGTGGGCATGGGCAGCGACAACACGCTCTTCGCCCTTGTCTCCGGCAAGGTCCGTTTTGAGCATATCAACCGCGACCGCAAGCAGGTTTCCGTTTACGAGGAAGCCGCCAACTGAACGAAAGCTCATCCGAAGGGAGACGTCAAGGGCGTCTCCCTTCTCTTTTAACAGCAAAATCCAAACACTTTTCTTAAAAATTGTTCAATTAACCTATATCCTTTTCCTCGTTGATGTGTTATGATTGGAGTATCTACTGAAAAGCGCCGGGAGGAAACAGCAATGAGGATAAAGATAACCGCAGACAGCACCTGCGACATGCCCGCCGCTCTGGCGGAAAAATACAATGTCCACATCTTTCCCCTTTATGTGGTGATGGACGGCGTCGCGCGGCGCGACGGTGTGGAGATCACCGCCCGGGACATCTTCGACCATGTGGCCGCCGGCGGGAAGCTGGGAAACACTGCGGCCGTCAACGTGGGCGACTATCTGGAAAAGTTCCGGCAGTTCCGGTCCGAGTACGACGCGATCATCCACTTCACCATCTCCCAGTCCATGTCCGCCTGCTTCCAGAACGCCCGCATCGCCGGCGAGGAGGTGGGGAACGTCTGGGTGGTGGACTCCGCGAACCTCTCCACCGGCATCTCCCTTCTGGTGCTGGACGCCTGCGAGATGGCGGAAAAGGGCATGGCCCCGGAGGAGATCGTCTCCGCCGTGGAGGCCAAACGCGACAAGCTGGACGTGAGCTTCGTCATCGACACCTTGGACTACTTAAAGGCCGGCGGCCGCTGCTCCCCCCTGGTGGCCCTGGGGGCCAATCTTTTGAATCTCAAGCCCTGCATCGAGCTCAAGGACGGCAAGATGGACGTGGGCAAGAAGTACCGGGGCGCCATTGAAAAGGTGATCGTCAAGTACCTGGACGACAGGCTCCGGGACCCCGACGCCATCGACCATAAGCGCGCCTTCATCACCTGGTCCGACGGCTTTGACCGGGCCTTCATCGACGAGGTCCGCTCCGCCGTCCTCGCCCGCTGCCCCTTTGAGGAGCTTTTGGAGAGCGTGGCCGGCTGCACCATCTCCAACCACTGCGGGCCCAAGACCCTGGGCATCCTGATGTATCAAAAATAATATCTTTAGGAGTGACCGTATGTATTCTGACCTTCTCGATTCCATCGGCTTTCTCGAAAGCGCCGACCCCGCCGTGGCGGAGGCCATGGGCCGCGAGCTTACCCGCCAGAAGCGGAACATCGAGCTCATCGCCAGTGAAAACTACGTCTCCCCCGCCGTCATGGCGGCCATGGGCAGCGTCCTCACCAACAAATACGCGGAGGGCTACCCCGGCAAGCGCTATTATGGCGGCTGCGAGTATGTGGACCAGGTGGAGACCATCGCCATCGAGCGGGTGAAGGAGCTCTTCGGTGCGGGCTACGCCAACGTCCAGCCCCACTCCGGCGCCCAGGCCAACACCGCCGTCTACTTCGCCCTGCTGAACCCCGGCGACACCGTGATGGGCATGAACCTGGCCGAGGGCGGGCATCTGACCCACGGCTCCCCGGTGAATATCTCCGGCAAATACTTTAACTTCGTCCCCTACGGCGTCAGAGCCGAGACGGGGCGCATCGACTATGACGCCCTCATGGACCTGGCCGAAAAGCACAAGCCCAAGCTGATCGTGGCCGGGGCCTCCGCCTATCCCCGGGCCATCGACTTCAAAAAGTTCCGCCAGATCGCGGACGCCGTGGGCGCTTATCTCATGGTGGACATGGCCCACATCGCGGGCCTGGTGGCGGCGGGCGAGCACGAGTCCCCCCTCCCCTACGCCCATGTGGTGACCACCACCACCCACAAGACCCTGCGCGGCCCTCGGGGCGGCCTGATCCTCACCCAGGATCCCGAGTTCGGCAAGCAGTTCAACAAGGCCATCTTCCCCGGCACCCAGGGAGGACCGCTGATGCACGTCATCGCCGCCAAGGCCGTCTGCTTCGGCGAGGCGCTGCGCCCCGAGTTCAAGGCGTATCAGGCCCAGATCGTGAAGAACGCCCGGGTCCTGGCCGACGAGCTCATGGCCAACGGCATCGATCTTGTCTCCGGCGGCACGGACAACCACCTGATGCTGGCGGATCTCCGGGGCACGGGCGTCACCGGCAAGGAGCTGGAGAAGCGGCTGGACAGTGTGTACATCACCGTCAACAAGAACGCCATCCCCAACGACCCGGAGAAGCCCTTCGTCACCAGCGGCATCCGCATCGGCACGCCGGCCGTCACCACCCGGGGCTTCACCGAGCCGGAGATGGTGACGATCGCCCGGTGCATCGCCGCCACCGTCCACGACTACGAGGGCACCCGGGAAAAGACCCGTCAGGCCGTGACCGAGCTCTGCTCCCGCTTCCCCCTGTACTGATATCCCACGACACAGCAAAGGCACGTCTCATCCAATGAGACGTGCCTTCATTATGTTTGCTTATTCCCAGGTCTTCCACACCTCGGGGCAGTAGCCCACGGTGGCGGCCTTCCCGTTGCGGACGATGGGCGTCCTGATGAGGCTCTGGTCCTCCAGGAGCTTTTCGGCCTTGTCCTCGTCGTAAGCCAGATATTTCAGGAGCTCCGCGTCCCTGGCCTTGGGATCGATGAGGTTTTCAAGACCCACGGCGCGCCGGACGGAGTCGAACTCCCGGGGGCTCATGCCGTATTTGAGGATGTCCACCGACTGGAACTTCACCCGCCGCTCCTTGAAATACCGTTCGGCCTTTTTCGTGTCAAAGCACTTGGATTTTCCGAAGATCTGGATGTTCACGGGCTCTCACACCTCCATGATGACGGGGAGGACCATGGGGCTGCGCTTGGTCTTTTTGTAGAGGTAGTCGGAAAGGCGGGTCTTCATGGTGCTCTTGATGCCGGCCCAGTCCTTGATGCGCCGGGAGTTGCAGTATTCGATGGCCTCCAGGGCCACGTCCTTCATCTCCTGCATCAGGTCCTCGGCCTCCTTGACGTACACAAAGCCCCGGGTGATGATGTCGGGACCGGAGACGACCGAGCCGTCAAAGCTCGAAAGGCTCACCACCACCACCAGCATACCGTCCTGCGCCAGGTGCTTGCGGTCGCGAAGGACCACGCTCCCCACGTCGCCCACGCCCGTGCCGTCCACAAAGACCTTGCCCGCGGGGACAAGGCCGCCGAGCTTGATGGAACGGGCGCTCAGCTCGATCACCCGGCCGATATCGGCGATGACCACGTTTTTCTGGGGGACGCCCATCTGCTTGGCCAGGTCGGCGTGGATCTTCAGGTGCCGGTACTCGCCGTGGACCGGGACGAAGAACTTCGGCTTCACCAGCGCCAGCATGAGCTTCAGCTCCTCCCGGCAGGCGTGGCCCGAGGCATGGAGGAGCGCGCTGCGCTCATACACCACCGTGGCGCCCCGGCGGAAAAGCTCGTCCACCACCTGGGAGATGGAATTCTCGTTCCCGGGGATGGCGGAGGCGGAAATGATGATCTTGTCCCCCGGCATGATCTCCACCTGCTTGTGCTCGTTGAAGGCGATCCGGTGGAGGGCGCTCATGGTCTCGCCCTGGGAGCCGGTGGAGATGATGACCACCTTGTCCCGCGGCAGGCCCTTGATCTGATTTATGTCAACCAAGATCCCCTGGGGGATGTCCATATAGCCCAGCTCCGTGGCGACCCGCAGGACGTTCTCCATGCTCCGGCCGGTGACGGCCACCTTGCGGCCGTACTTCCGGGCGCAGTTGATGACCTGCTGGAGCCTGTGGACGTTGGAGGCGAAGGTGGTGACGATGATGCGGTCATGGCAGTCCTTGAACTGATTCTCGAAGTTGGCGGCCACCACGCTCTCGGAAAGGGAGTATCCGGGGTTCTCCACATTCGTGGAGTCGGAGACCAGCGCCAGCACCCCTCTCCTGCCCAGCTCCCCGAGACGCGCCAGGTCGATCATGCCGCCGTCGATGGGCGTGGTGTCGATCTTGTAGTCGCCGGTGTGGATAATGACGCCCACGGGGGTCCTGATGGCCAGGGCCACGGAGTCGGGGATGGAGTGGTTGACGTGGATGAACTCCACCTTGAAGCAGCCGATCTTCACGCTGTCGCCGGCCTTGACGGTGTTGAGCTTCACCTTGTCGGCCGTGCCGCGCTCGGTGAGCTTGATGTTGACCAGCGCGTTGGTGAGGGCGGTGGCGTATACCGGCACGTTCATCAGCTCGTCCATGACGAAGGGCATGGCGCCGATGTGGTCCTCGTGGCCGTGGGTGAGGACGATGCCCCGGACGCGGGTCTTGTTCTTCACAAGATAGGAGATGTCGGGGATGACCGAGTCGATGCCGTACATCTCGTCGTCGGGAAAGCCGATGCCGCAGTCCACCACCAGGATATCCTGGCCGTACTCATAGACATACATGTTCTTTCCGATCTCGTTGAGCCCGCCGAGGGCGATGATATTCAGTTTTTCCTTTTGTGACACGTAATGATCTCCTTCAATCGTATTTGGACGCACACATATAAAGCCCAACGACGGCGGTATTTCCGGCCCTGAATCGCCGGTCAAGCCGATGCCGTTGAACCTGACTATGTATTTGCGTATATTTCAGTACCCGAGAGTACAAAAATCCGATGCGTATCCCGCCCGACCCGGGCCGTGATCCCGTGCCCGCGGGCGGGGAGGGCAAATTCGCCATGCCGCCCGGTCCCCGGCGAAACCGGGGAGAAACCGGCGCAACATTCAGGCATACTGCCCGCATTTTTGGATAGTATACCACACCTTTGCCGATTTGTCAACTTCCCCCGCCTCCCCGGCCCCGGGGACTCCCGGCGCGTCGGGCCGCGGGTATCATTATAGACGCTCCCCGGCGCGAAAAAGCACGAAACCCCCCGCGCCGGCGAAACGCAAAAAACATCCACCGGCGAGCCGGTGGATGTTTCGTGTCAAGCTCAGGCCGGGCCTTAGAGTATAAGGCAGATGAGGCCGTTGCAGCCGTCGTTGATGATGCGCTGGACGGTGCCGCGAAGCTTTGTCTGCACCTCCGGGGGCATCTTGCGGATCTTGGTCTGGAGGCCCTCCGCCGCGATCTCGTGGAGAGACTTCCCGAAGAGGTTCGACTCCCAGATCTTCCCGGTGTCGCCCTCGAACTCCTGGAGGAGGAAGTTGATGACGTCCTCGGAGGACCTCTCGCCGCCCACGGCGGGCGACACCTCCGTCACCGTATCCACCCCGATCATGTGGATGCTGGGGGCGTTGGCCTTGAGGCGGACGGAGTATTTCCCCGCGCGCTTGACGATCTCCGGCTCCTGGAGCGTCAGCTCCGCGATGTCCGGCATCACCACGCCGTAGCCCTTCTCCCGCACGTCCTTCAGGGCCTCGGCCACCTTGTCGTACTCCGCCTTCACGGCGGCCAGCTCCTTCAGCAGCGCGATGAGGTCCCCGTCGTCGCTGATCTTGAAGCCCGACATCCCGCCGATGGTCTCATAGAAGAGCCCGCGGGGCAGGTCCATGCGGATCTTCACCTCGCCTGTGCCCATGTTGAGCTCGGTGATGTCCGCGCCGCTGACCTTGTCGCAGGCGCGCAGCTTCTCCATGAAGCCGTCCAGGTCCCGGATGCGCCCCGCGCTCTCCGCGCCCTGGCGCAGGGCGGTGTAGACGGCCTCCTTGATGGGGTCGCCCGGCTCCAGCGCCCCCAGCCAGGCAGGCAGCCAGACGCCGATCTCCCCGATGGGAAATTGGCTCAGGATCGCCCGGATGATCTCCGCCACGTCCTCGCCGGTGAGCGTCATGCAGTTGACGGCCAGGCACGTCACGTCGTACTTCTCCGCCAGCTCCGCCCGCAGGGCCTGGGTCTCCGCGCTTTCGGGGCGGGCGGAGTTGAGGAGCAGGACGAAGGGCTTTCCCAGCTCCGAAAGCTCCCCCACCACCCGGGCCTCGGCCTCCAGGTAGGCCTCCCGGGGCAGGTCCGTGACCGTGCCGTCGGTGGTGACGGCCACGCCGATGGTGGAGTGCTCGCAGATCACCTTTCTGGTGCCGATCTCGGCGGCCCTCCTCATGGGGATCTCCTCGTCGAACCAGGGCGTGGTCACCATGCGCTCCGCCCCGTTCTCCGTGTCGCCCAGGGCCCCGTCCACCATGTAGCCCACGCAGTCCACGAGCCTCACGGAGATGGAGGTCTGCCCGTCCAGGGAGATGTCCACGGCCTCCTCCGGCACGAATTTCGGCTCCGCCGTCATAATGGTCCGGCCGGAGCCGGACTGGGGCAGCTCATCCCGCGCCCGCTCGCGCATATAGACGTTCTCGATGCGCGGGATGACCATCGTCTCCATGAATCGCTTGATAAAGGTGGATTTGCCGGTGCGGACCGGCCCCACCACGCCCAAATATATATCCCCGCCGGTGCGGCGCGCGATGTCCTCGTAGATCCTGTCGTTTTCCAACCTGAAGTCCCCCTATCCGGTAAGCTCTAAATCCGCGGTCTACCAGATTCTATGGGACGTGTGGGACGGATATGACAAGCCGGAGGGGATTTTTCGGACAGACGGACCAAAAAAAGAGGGGCCGGCGTGTATCCGGCCCCGAAGGATCAATCAAACCGCGAGGCGATGTCCCGGGCGGTGAGCCCGGACCAGCGCGCCCCGGCCTTGGCCTCCTGCGCGGCCTCCTTTTCGAGGAAATCCTCCAGGGAGGAGGCGTAGTAAAAAACGCGGTTGTCCCAGGTGTGCAAAAAGCCCTCATAATCCTCATAACAGGAGACGCCGAGGAACACATGCTCGTCCAGACGCGCGCCGTCAAAGGATATCCGGCTGTAGGAGCGGTCGGAGGCGCCGTCGCTGACCAGGAAGGTGCCGTCCTCCTTGAGCTCCTCCATGGCCCGGGCGTGAAAGAGGTATCCGTAGACCTCCCCCTCCCGCCAGCGAAGGACCACGAACCCCATCTCGCTGTCCCTGTCCGTTCCGCCGCACACGCGCACGACGGCCTCCTGCGCCCCGTCGCCGTCCATGTCCACCAGGGCAAAGTCCGTGGCGCCCATCCACGCGCTGCCTCCCGGCGTCAGGGTCTCGCCGATATGTTCCATGTCCAACATCCGGATCAGCTCCCCGCTGTATTGGCTTTCCCGGAACTCCCGCTCCCCCTCCAGCACCTCCCGGAGGGCCCGCGCGGCCTCCGCCGGATCCGGGGCGGGCTCCGCGCCGGGCAGCTCCTCCGCCGGCGCCACGGTGAAGTAGTCCGGGTCGCCGTGGAGGCTGTGGCTGAAGGTCAGGCTCCTGAAGTGGCCGCTCTCAAAGGCAAAGCGCTCGGTGTAGACGATTTCGCCGCTTACCCGGTCGGTGACGGTGAGCGTAAACATACCTGTCTCCGGGTCGAACCGCTCCGTCACCCGTCCGTTCCCGTCCGGGGCCTGGGCCCGGGCCGCATCCAAAACGGCCCAACTCAGGGCGAGCTCCCCCACGGCCATGTCCTCCCAGACATAGACCTTCACCGTCCCGCCGGGCTCATTCACAACGAGCTCCGGGACCCCCGGCTCGCCGGCGCCAAGCTCGACGCTGTATACCTCCGGCGTCCCGCCGGGCCGGGCCTGGGCCTCGGCCATGCACCGGTTCCCCGCAAAAAAGTGCCAGATGTCCATATAGACCGTGTGCTCGATGCCGATACGGTAGTCGCTCCCCTGCCAGAAAAGCTCCCGCGCCGGCTTTGCGTCCGTGTGCTCCAGCTCCTCGTAGGAGAGGGGCCGGAAGCTGAAGTGGTCGGCCTGGCAGGCGGCGTACCGGCGGAAAAGCAGGTGCTCCGGGCCGGGGAAGGTGACCTCCCGCTCACGCTCCGTGCCGGGGAGGTTGGTGATCACAAAGACGCCCCGCTCCGGGTCATAGCGTTCCTCCACGGAGCTGAACCGGTCCAGCTCCTCAAAGCCCAGCTCCTCATAGTATCTCCTGTCGATCTCGCCAAAGGAAAAGACGCCGTCCGCATAGCGGAACACCCGGACCAGCGTCCCGCCGTCCCCGTAGACGTTGTTGGTCACCACCTCCGGGGTGCCGTCCCCGTCCAGGTCCACACTGTAAGCCCCGAAGTCGCCGACCTGCCCGAAGGTCTCGGCCACGCAGGTCTCCACGCCGCCCAGGTCGAGCCAGAAATGCCAGGTGGAGCTGAGATGATCCCCCTCCACCGTCACCTTGTAGTCTTGAAAGCCCATCAGGCTCTCCAGCGGGTGCAGGGCATCCGCGATCCCGCCGGGGTCCTGCTCCGCGCCGTCCTCCTCCTCGGCCAGGAGCAGCTCCAGGTATTCATGGACCATCTCCATGCCGTCGCCGCCGTCCAGGTCAAAGGCCATATCGTAGACGACCCCGCCCCTGATAAACAGGGCGCGGCAGGCGTTGTCCATCCGGATCTGTCCGCCCTCGTAGGGCCCGAAGAAGAGCCACACGTCCGTACCGCCGCAGCTCAGCGTCTCGTCGGGCTTTCCGGGGAGGGTGAAGCTCTCCGGCACATCGAAGGTGCAGGTCATCTCCAGCCTCTCCTCCCCCCTCTCCGCCGTGAGGCTCAGGGACCGCCAGCCCGAGGTGTCGGAGATGTCCACGTCCCGCGCGTGCGCAAGCTGGATATCCGAAAGCTCCGCCCCGGCCAGGGCCAGGGCCTTCGCCAGGAGCGGGCCGTCATAGAGCCGCTCCAGCTCCTCAAGACTGGACACCCTCTCCGTGGTCAGCCCGCCGTCGGCGGGCGTCTCCCCGATCCCTGCCCCCAGGAGCGCCGCGGCCAGCACCGCCGCCGCGGCCAGTCCCGCCGCCGCGGTCCCCCAAAGCGCCCGTTTCCGGGGCGCGGGGCGCTGGGTGTGGGCGTCCAGAGCGTATTCCGGGTCCGTTTCCCCGATGGCCTCCAAAAGGTCGTCAGCCTTCATCGATGATCCCCTCCTCAAGAAGATGTTTCCTCAGCTTCTTCCGCGTGCGGGCGAGCATGGATTTCACCCGGCTTTGGGAGAATCCGAAGCGGCGGCAAATGTCGTTGATGGGGTCCAGGTGCCAGTACCGGCACAAAAAGACCCGCCGCTCCGTGTCGGGCAGGGCCGAGACGAAGGCCCCCACCGCCTCCCGGAGCTCCCGCCCCTCCACCTCCCGCTCGGGGCTCTCCCGGGAGGGGACGCACTCGCCCAGCTCCTCCAGCGCCAGGGCCGTCTCTCCCCCGCGCTTTTGGGCGCCGCGCTTCCGCCAGCGCTTGATGGCCGTCTGCCGCGCCAGCTTGCCGAGAAACGCGGCCAGGTTCTCCGGCTCGTGGGGCGGGATGGCGTTCCAGGCGGCAAGGCAGGTGTCGCTGACCACCTCGGCGGCGTCGGACTCATCGCCCAGGATCCTCATGGCGACGGCCTCCAGATACCGGCCGTATTTGCTCTCCGTCTCCCGGATGGCCGTCTCCGACCGCTTCAGAAAAAGTTCCACAATTTCCCTGTCGTTCATAAGATATCTCCATTTTGATCCGGATCTCACCTATATACACCGCAAATTTTGCCGTTGGTCGCGCGAAACGGATATTTTTTTGACGGGCGGCGGGGCATTTGCCCGTAAAAGATCCCCGGCGCGGGGTCCGCGCCGGGGAGGTGTTCGCGCCGAGGAGGTGTTACGCGTTTTTCAGGCTTCTGAGGATGTCCCGCAGCTTGGGCTTTCCGCCGTAGAGCAAAACCCCCACGCGGTAGATCTTGGCGGCGAGGATGCCCACACCCACGCAGGAGGCCGCGAGGATGGCCACGGAGACGGCGATCTCCCAGGCGGCCGGGTGGCTCATGGCGATGCGGGTGAACATGGCCATGGGCGAGGTGAAGGGGATATAGGAGCAGGCCACCATCAGGGGCGTGTCCACGCTGCCGCTGGTCATACCCATCACCACCACCAGGAAGCCCGCGACAAAGAGCATGGTGATGGGCATGACGGAGGTGTTGATGTCCTCCAGCTTGGAGGCGGTGGAGCCGATGGCGCCGTAGAGGAAGGCGTAGATGAGGAAGCCCAGGATGAAGAACACCAGCATATAGGCCAGGAGCGGCACGGGCATGTCGAAGAACATCCCCATGATCCCCACGTCGGCCCAGTAGGGCTCGTTGAGCTTGTAGAAAAGGAGGGCCGAGCCGAAGACGCACACAAGCTGGGTGAAGCCGGCCAGGCACGAGGCCATGACCTTTCCGAACATCATGGAGGTGGGCCGGGCGGAGGTGACCAGCAGCTCCATGGCCCGGGAGCTCTTCTCCGTGGCCACGTTGGTGGCCACCATCTGGCCATAGAGGAGGATCACCATGTAGAGGGCGAAGATCATGATGTAGGTATAGAAGAAGTTCTGCCCCTGGTCCACGCCCAGGCTCCGGACCTCATACCGGGCGAAGGTGGACATGATCTCCTGGGCCTTCTCCGGGGAGACGCCGGCCTCCGTCATGGCGGCGAGGCGGTAAAGCTCCGTCAGGACCCCGCTCACGGTGTCGGCATTGGTGTCGTACATGGAGAGGTTGTCCACGTAATAGGTAAAATCGGAAAGGCCCCGGAGCTCCACGGCGCACTCCGCCTCCCCCCGGGTCACCGGGGTCCGGACGTCGCCGTCCTCCAGGCGCACCTCAAGATCCGGGAACGCCTGTTCCAGGGCCGAGCGCACCGTCTCGTCCCCGCCCTTGACGAGCATCACGTCCCGCTCGCCGGGCTCCACCGCGCCGGGCTCGTCGGGCTCGTCGTCTCCCTTGATGAGATCGGCGACCCGCGGGAAGAACAGCACCACGGCCAGTATGGCCATGATAAAGGCCGTCACCCCTACAAAGACCTTGTTCGTGAGATAGCCCTTCAGCTCAAATTTGAAGATTTTTGAAAACTGTCCCATAGCGCACCTCACTCCTGCTCCCCGGCGTACTCAACGAAGATGTCGTTGAGGCTGGGCTCAAATACGCGGACCTCGTCGATGTCAAAGTCCCGGGAGAGACTTTGCATGACGGCCATCTTCTCCCCGGGGTCGGAGAGCTTCAGGATGAGCTCGCCGTTCTCCGCCTCGGAGGTCCTGCCGGGGAAGGCGGCGGCGATTTTGTCCCCCTGCGTGGAGCGGATGGCCAGCCTGTCCCGGGGGTACTCGCGCTT
This sequence comes from uncultured Oscillospiraceae bacterium, assembly GCA_947625815.1. GTDB lineage: Bacteria > Bacillota > Clostridia > Oscillospirales > Oscillospiraceae > RUG626. Next base: position 13,317 of record CANQPU010000004.1, on the reverse strand, counting down.
GATGTCGTAGAGGTCCCCGGTGAGGGCCACCACGCCCTTGTTGATGATGGCGATGGAATCGCAAAATTCCTCGATGTAGCTCATCTGGTGGGAGGAGAAGAGGACGATCTTGCCCCGGGCGATCTCCTCCTTCACCACGTCCTTCAGAAGCATGGCGTTCACCGGGTCCAGGCCCGAGAAGGGCTCGTCCAGGATGACGATCTCCGGGTCGTGGGCCAGGGCCGTGACCAGCTGGATCTTCTGCTGGTTGCCCTTGGAGAGGGTGTCCAGGCGCTTACCCCGGTACTCCGTCATCCCCAGGCGCGCAAGCCACCGGTCGATGCTCTTCACGGCGTCGGGCGTCCTCATCCCCTTGAGCTGGGCGAAGTAGACGAGCTGGTCGATGATCTTTTTCTTCGGATAGAGGCCCCGCTCCTCCGGGAGATAGCCGATGCCCACCTTTTTGTAGTCGATGGGCCTGCCGTCCAGGAGGACCTGGCCGGAATTGGCCGGGAACACGTCCATGAGGATGCGGATGGAGGTGGTCTTCCCCGCCCCGTTGCGCCCCAGAAGCCCGAAGGCCTTTCCGCTCTCGGCCCTGAAGCTCACGCCGGTCAGGACCTTTTTCTCCCCGAAGGATTTATGGATGTCCCGAAGTTCAAGTAACATAGTCTCACCCCTGAAAATGAAAAAAGTGCGCGGCACGCCGCGCACCGAAAAACGCAGCGTTTGCCCCTGCTGCGACACAGTCTGCTTCCAATCAGGAACAGATGGCAAAGCATACGTTTTTACCAACAGTATGCCCGATTGGAAAGTGATTCAACTGTGTCGCAGGAACAATATAGCATTTAGTTACAATAAATGCAAGAGGTTTTTTCAGGTAAAATTCCTTTCAACGCCAAAAGGCCGCCTTTCCAAAAGAAAAGCGGCCTTTTTCATATGAGGTCAAGGCTGATTTGCCCGTTTTTTTCAGGGGACTCCTCCATATCCTGCTGTGAAATGATTTCAATCCTGTTCTCAGGAATTTCGAGTCCCCAGCAATCCCAACCGATATATCTTTTCCTGGCAAACAGCTCGATCTTCTTTTGAGCAGGAAACATGCGGGTTATTCCATCAATGATCTGCTCTGGCTTTTCGCTGTGCTCTCCGCGGTGGACAGATACCAGCTGTCGGACGTTTCTCGACCCGCGCGGCGAGGGAAAACGCCCTTTTTTGAAAGCAAGGACAAATTCTGTTTGGGACAGCGTATAGCGGCCCGGATTGTGGACCTGCTTATCCCATACGAAAGCGACGGTTTTATAATCAAACCCCCACGCCTTTCCCAACTCAATGGAGTTGGCAAATTGCGGTCCTGTCGTCCACATGAACAAAATGCAGTCATCAGCGGCAATCGACGCCACGTCCAGTTCCATCAATTCACTCAATTTTAAAGTGGGGTATTTGAAATCGGCGGCACTGATAAATATATTTCGTTCAAAACCGACATTCAAGGATTTGACGCAGGACTTGTCATACTGCATTTTTCCGCCGTAATCCCAGGGGGGATCGGCGTAAATGACATCATATTTGTCAGACGGCAAGGGAGGAAATACCTTCTCAAGGGGGTTTATCTTCTTTCGGCGCTTCGCTTCCTTGTTATACTTGGAATAACCGCTGACAATATTCTTCTCGCTTGCCTCCATAAGGTCATTCCTTTCGTGTGTGCTTATAAATATTATACTACTCGTGGGATTTAAGGTCAACCGGCCATTGCGGACTTTTATGGCAGGCGTGGAATTGTTGCTCATAGTCCGTTGACTCAAAAACACATCATGGTAAGATTTATATAAAGAGGTGAGTACATGATTACAGAAGAATTTGGAAAACGGGTTCGCGAATTGCGGACACAGAGAGCATTGAGTCAGGAAAAATTTGCGCTCCATATCGGCATGGATAGAACGTATCTGGCCTCAGTCGAAAGCGGGAAGCGTAATATTTCTCTGAAGAATATCAGCATAATCGCAGACGGCTTTGGTATTTCTCTTGAAGAGTTATTTAAAAACCTATGAAAGGAGAGCCGGAAAATGGCTACACAGGAGCTGCGAAAAAGAGCAAACTGGCAAACAATCAGCGGGGCCCGGGCGTTAAGGGCAGAGGTATTATTTCAAATTTCTTTGCAAACTGCTTTGGATTCAGTATATCCTGGGCAATTCTTAGTGGACCGGCACCCGCGGGAGTTCGGTGATATTTATTCTACATATCCGCTGCCGGAAGAAGTGGCTGAAAAAATTAACGATGTGAATATCTATGAAAAGAAGCACAACGGTAAACCCAAATATAAGTGGGGTATATCCATGGATTTCGCCATCAGGAATTTAGTTAACGGTAAAATCCTTTTTGGGGAGATCAAGCGTCAGGACGGCTGGGTGGAAACAACAGATATACTCGCCGGACGGGGAAACGCCCATGAAAGAAGCTGTAAATATTTCACTCCCGGTCTTATGAGGGTCCTTCGGAAAACCGGCGGCTTGTCTGAGGAAATACTCCCGTTTTGGCTTGTCATCGTCGGGGATATAACAAGGGATCCCCGCCGAAACCGGGAGATAGCCTTTTGGTTTCAGGAATATACAAAAAACTATTATATGTGGCGTGATACAAGCGATGCCGGCGATATGCTGGATTTCTTTGAAAACAATCTGCTGCCGTATCTGCTTTAAATGTCTTAATTTTATGGGAGTCGAACCAGGTCCGGTTCGACTCCCATAAATGCTATCCACATGATTTACCGTTTCCTGTTTTTCTCGTAGATCGCGGCAAGGCCGGTGAGCAGGAGATCGTCGTTGACGGTGATCTGACGCCGGCACAGGGGCGCGATGGAGGAGGCGATGCCTCCGGTGGCGACGACGAAGGCCGGCTCGCCCAGCTCCTCCTCCACGCGCTGGACCATGCCGTCCAGCATGGCCGCCGCGCCCAGGACCGCGCCGGAGCGCATACTGTCAACGGTGTTGGTGCCGATGACCTTGGACGGGGCTTCCAGCGAGATATTGGGGAGCTGGCTGGTGCCGGAGCTCAGCGCCGCCAGGCCCAGGGCCACGCCGGGGCCGATGGTCCCGCCGATGAAAGAGCCCTGTCTGTTGATGACGGACAGGGTCGTGGCCGTGCCCATGTCGATGATGATGATGGGCGGGGCGTAGAGCTTCAGCGCGCCCGCGGCGGCGGCCACCAGGTCGGCCCCGGTCTGGGCCGGGTCGTCGATCAGGATGTTGACGCCCGTTTTCACGCCCTTGCCGAGGATGAGCGGCCTGATCCCGGCGGCAAGCTCCACCGCGCCGGCGAAGGCGTTCGTCAGCGGCGGCACCACGGAGGAGATGATCGACCCGTCCAGGCAGGACGCGTCTATGTCAAAGAAATCCAGAAAATGCCGGATGTCCGCGGCGTATTCAAAGTCGGTCTTCAGCTTGTTGGTGGTGAGCCGCACCATGCGGACGATCTCCAGGCCCCGCATACAACCAAGGCAGATGTGGGTGTTGCCGATATCGACGGCCAGAAGCATACCTTACGCCCCCCCGAAAAATCATTTCTCCAGCTTGAGGATCCGGCGTCCGTTCTTCACAAGCACGACGATGACGCCGGAGAGGACCACGTTGACGGCCAGCTCAATAAAGAAGTTGGCGCCGATGAACACCGTGGCGATCATGTAAAAGGCATTGCCCGTAAAGCCGAGGCTCTCGCCCACCGTGACGCAGTAGTCGGCGAAGAAGAGGAGACAGCCGATAAAGAAGACGCCGGTGTTCACCAAGGGGCTGACGATCCCGGCGCTGATGGCCGCCACGTACTCGTTTTTCTTCTCCAGGAGCCTGTAAACGAGCCCGGAGACAAGGCCGGCCAGCGTGCCTTTGGCAAGGACGGTGACGACCGTGCCTGTGATGGAGACGGCCAGGAAAGCGCCGGTGGCGGGATCCAGCAGCACCATCACGCTGAACACGAAGCCCAGAAACGCGCCCGCTCCCGCCCCGCACAGGGCCGCGCCCACGATGATGGGCGTCAGGGAGAGGGTGATGGGGAAGAACCCGGGCTTGATGAACTGGGTGATGACCTGGAGCACCACGATGACGGCCGTGAGGACGGCGAGGAGCACGAGCTTCCTGGTCTTGACAGAGTTTTCGCTGTTCATTTTAACATTACCTCCTGCTGTCGCTCCCTTGCGCCCCGTTCTGTCAGGCGGAGGATGGGGGATGCGGCGCAATATTTGCCCCGGCGGAATGACCGGGGCAATTAGATTATAGCGGCTTTGGCTCCATAAATCAATACGTGTCCGTCAAAAAAATCGCTCCGGCTGGACGTGGGCCCGGGAGACGCTGACCTCCACCTCCGGGAAGGAGGAGGCGATCAGCTCCGCCAAAACCGGGACCACCACGTTCTCCGTGGAGAAGTGGCCCGCGTCGATGAGGTTCAGGCCCAGCTCCCGGGCGTCGATGAACTGGTGGTGCTTCACGTCGGCGGTGACGTAGGTGTCCGCGCCGGCCTCCAGCGCGTCCGTCATGTCGTTTCCGCCCGCGCCGCCCAGGACCGCCACGCGATGCACGGGCCTGCCGGCGTCCACGTACCGGAGGCCGCCGGCGTTCAGGGCCGCCTTCACCCGGCCCATGAAGTCCGGAAGGCTCTGCTCCTCCACCCAGCCCACGCGCCCGCACCGCTCCGCGCCGAAGGGCGCCGCGTCCGAGATGCCCAGCACCCCCGCCAGCACGTCGTTGACGCCGCCGGGGGCGATGTCCAGGTTGGTGTGCATACAGATGGCGCTCATCCCCGCCCGGGCCAGATGCAGGACGCGGGAGCCGGTCGTGTCCGAGTCGGTCACGTTCTTCAGCTCGAAAAACAGGGGGTGGTGGGACACCAGAAGGTCCGCGCCAAGGCGTTTCCCCTCCTCGATGACCTCCTCCGTGATGTCCAGCGCGCACAGGACGCGGTCCACCTCATCCTCCCAGGACCCCACCAGCAGTCCCACGTTGTCAAAGCCCAGCTTCAGCTCCACCGGGGCCAGCTCCGCGATCCTGCCGTACAGGTCGCTCAGTTTTGCCATGTCGATGCCTCCTTTATGATCTCCAGAAGCCGCTGTATCCTACCCCTCATTCTCTCCCTCTCCTCCGGGTCGGCTCCCCCCTTCTCCATCCCGTCAAGGGCCCGCCGGATACGGGCCAGCTCCCTCTCCGCGCACCCCTTCAGCAGCCGGTCGCGGCCCTCCAGAAGGGCGCGGGCCGGATCGAAGCCGCCCTCCCCCGCCCTGGCCTCAAAGGCCAGATAGAGCTTTCCCGCGTCCTCGGCGAGAACGGCGCGCCCGCAGGCAAACCCCAGTCCGTCCAGGCATTTTTCCAGCTCCGGGACCTTGCTCTGGGGCTGCAAGATGAGCCGCGCGGAGGAGATCCAGGGGCAGTTTGTTATTATGTCAACCATCGTCTCCCCGCCCATGCCGGCGATGACCACGGTGTCGAACTGTTCGGGCACCGCCGTCAGGCCGTCGGAGAGGAAAAAGCCGATCCGGTCCTCGACGCCGTCTCTCCGGGCCGAGGCCCTGGCGCTCTCCAGCGGTCCCCGGTTTATGTCCGAGGCCGCGACGCGCCGGAATAGGCCGTTGCGGACAAAGAACACGGGGAGATACCCGTGGTCGGTGCCCACGTCGATGACGCTCTCCCCCGTCCCCGCCAGGGCGGCGACGGTCCGGAGCCTGGGTGACAGCTTCATGGCATCCCCTCCGTACAACAAAGGCGGACACAACGTCCGCCCCTGCTTTTTGATTTGATCTCTCAGGCCTCGGAAGCCAGAAAGCTGTTGAGCTCCTCCAGGAACGTATCGGGGTCAACGCCGTGGGCGTTGCACGCCTGCTCGATGGACTCGCCGGTGGCAAGCGCGCAGCCCAGGCAGTGCATACCGATGTTCTGGAAGAAGGGCTGGGCCTGAGGGGCCTTCATCATGACCTCGGCCACGATGGTATCCTTTGTAAATGTCATTGAAATGACCTCCCTTTCGTGAAATCGACTTTATTATATCCCCGCGCGTCTGAAATTTCAAGTGGTAAATCGCGTTTCGCGGCCCCGCGGCCTGGAGGGGCAGCGGGGCAAACAAAAAAGCGGGTGGAACCCGCTTTTTTGTTCAGGGATGATTTTATGCCTGCTGCTCCTTCATCTTGGCGAAGCACTCGCTGCAATAAACGGGCCTGTCAGACTTGGGCTCGAAGGGAACCTTAGCCTCGCCGCCGCACATAGCGCAGGTGGCGGTGAAATACTCACGGGGGCCGCGGGCAGCGTTCTTGCGGGCGTCACGGCAGGCCTTGCAGCGCTGGGGCTCGTTCTGGAAGCCGCGCTCAGCATAGAACTCCTGCTCACCGGCGGTAAAGACGAACTCTTTGCCGCACTCTTTGCATACCAGTGTCTTGTCTTCGTACATTTGTTGGACCTCACTTTTGACAAATCTTGCCCTTTGGGCTTGTATTTGCGTCAGCTTAAAGCTGGAAACGCCTGATCAATGGAGCCGTGACAGCTTGCGCCTTATCCTCTGCACGGCGTTATCGACGGATTTTTCGCTCCGCCCGGTCCGGGCGGCAATATCTCTGTAGGAGAGCCCGTCAAGGAAATACCGAAGTACCTCCCTTTCCAATTTGGAAAGCTCCCGGGCATATGTGGAGCTCAGCTCATCCGTCGATTCTTTCGTGATAACCAATTCCTCAGGATCTCGCAAATGGCTTTCGGACATGATCTGTCTCTCGTCAAACTGCGGGGACTCGAATGAGATGGAATCGTTCAGCGGGCGGTGCTTGAATCTGGAGGCGGTGCGGACCGCCGTGACAAGGCGGGAGGTGATGCACCGCTCGGCGTAGGTCTTGAAAGCGACATCCCTTCCGGGATCGAAATGCCGCACGGCGGACAGGAGCCCCACCATACCCTCCTGGATAAGGTCCTCACTGTCGCCTCCGGCAAGGAAATAGGGCCGCGCGCAGGCGCGTACCATGATCTGGTATCGCTTGATGAGCTCCTCCTCCGCGTCCGTGTCCCCCAGGGAGGCCGCGCGCCAGAGCTGCTCATCAGCGGCGGGATCGGTCATTTGCATAAGAATACCATTTTTTCACTGTCAGAATAAACACATTATACGAATCAATGAAGATGTTGTCAAGCTAATTTGCTAAAAAATTTTAATTTTCCGTGAATATTTTTATTTTTTTACAGGTCCAGGGCTATCTGACCGCCGGGATCGGCCCCGTTTTCCTCAAATTTCAGGCCCAGATGCTCGTAAGCGCGGCGGGTGACGCACCTGCCGCGGGGCGTGCGGGTCAGGAAGCCCTGCTGCATGAGGTAGGGCTCGTAGACGTCCTCGATGGTGACGGACTCCTCGTTGATGGTGGCGGCGATGGTGTCGAGCCCCACGGGGCCGCCGCCGTAATTGTCGATGATGCTCCGCAAAAGCCGCCGGTCGATGGCGTCCAGGCCCGAGGCGTCGATATCCAGCATCCGGAGGGCCTTGTCCGCCAGCTCCCGGGTGATGACCCCGTTGCCGTAGACCTCGGCGAAGTCCCGGACCCGCCGCAGGAGCCGGTTGGCGATGCGAGGGGTGCCGCGGCTGCGGGAGGCGATCTCCAGCGCGCCGTCGGGCTCAATGTCCACGTTCAGGATCTCCGCGGACCGGCATATGATCTTCCGAAGCTCCTCGGGCTTATAGAGCTCCAGCTTCAGGTCGATGCCGAACCTGTCCCGCAGGGGCGAGGAGAGCTGCCCGGAGCGGGTGGTGGCCCCCACCAGGGTGAAGGGCTTCAGGTCGATGGTGATGGAAGCCGCCGCGGGGCCCTGGCCGATGATCAGGTCGATCTGCCGGTCCTCCATGGCGGGGTACAGGATCTCCTCCACCTGGCGGTTCAGCCGGTGGATCTCGTCCACAAAGAGGACGTCGTTCTCCTCCAGGTTGGTGAGCAGGGCCCCCAGGTCCCGGGGCTTTTCGATGGCGGGGCCGGAGGTCTTCCGCAGGGTGGTGCCCATCTCATTGGCGATGATGGCCGCCAGCGTGGTCTTCCCCAGGCCCGGAGGGCCGTGGAGGATCACGTGGTCCAGCGGCTCCCCCCGCCGTTTGGCGCTCTCGATGAAGACGCTCAGGTTCTGCTTGGCCTTCTCCTGGCCGATGTACTCCTTCAGCGTCCTGGGGCGCAGAGACCCCTCGGCCTCGTCCTCGGGGGTGAATTTGGTTGACATAATGTTGTCCGTGCTGGAATCCAGCGTGTCTTTGGAATAGTCGATCATGGTGTCACCTGTACCCTTCTCACTGTTTCAGGGAGCTCTTGAGGACGGTCTTGACGGCCTCCTCCACCGTCAGGGACTCCAGGTCCAGACCGTGGAGGGCGGCGGTGATCTCCTGGGGCGTGTAGCCCAGGACGGTGAGGGCGCCGGTCACGTCCGCCAGCTTCTTGCCGGGGACTCCGGCGGGGACCGCCGGGGCGGGTCCGCCGGCGGGGAGCGTGGGCATCTCCCTGGCTATTTTGTCCCGGAGCTCCAAAATGATCCTCTGGGCGCCCCGTTTTCCCACGCCCGGGGCGGCGGTGAGCATTTTTTCGTTCTCCGTCACCACAGCCATGGCCAGGGACTCCGGCGTGCAGACGGACAGGACCGACAGGGCCGCCTTGGGGCCGATGCCGGACACGCCCAGCAAAAGCTCGAAGCACCTCTTCTCCGACAGCTCAGAAAAGCCGAAAAGGTCCATGGCGTTCTCCGCCACATTCATATAGGTATAGAGCCGCGCCCGCTCCCCGGTCCTGAGCCGGGAGAGGGTGTTCACCGTGGTATTCAGGGCAAAGCCCACGCCGCCGGCGTCGATGACCGCCAGATTTTTGTCCAGGTGGGCCACCGTGCCCTCTATATAGTAGAACATTCGTTTCTTCCTCCCTCAAAAGTGAGAAGCGACCCGGAGAAGCGTGCGTGGCAGATGGCCAACGCCAGCGCGTCCGAAGCGTCGTCGGGTCTGGCGGGGGCCTTCAGGTCCAGGAGCCGGCGGACCATCTCCATCATCTGCTTCTTGTCCGCCCGGCCATAGCCGGTGATGGCCTGCTTGACCTGCAGGGGCGTGTATTCGTACATGGGCACGTTCCTCTCGTGTCCCGCCAGGACGATCACTCCCCTGCCGTGGGCCACGGCGATGCCGGTGGTGATGTTGGTGTTGAAAAACAGCTCCTCAATGGCGATGGCGTCGGGCCTGAATGTATCGATGAGCTCCAGCATATCATGGTATATCTGGGCAAGCCGCGACGAAAGCGCCGTGTGGGCCGGCGTGGTGATGGCCCCACAGTTGACAAAGCGGTTCCGGACCCCCGCGCTCTCGACGACCCCGAAGCCGACCGTCGCCACGCCGGGGTCGATCCCAAGTATGACCGCCAAACCTCCACCTCCTCTGCCCGTGCGGCCGCGCCGACGGGAAGCCTATGGACTGCGCCATATACAGTTTACCACAAGACGGGAAAATCCGCAAGATTATCACATACGATTTCTCACGGCATAGACTGTAATGAAATTACGCGCCGGAACCGGCGCAAGAGGAGGAAAAAACCATGTCTTCAAGAATCGTACCGGGTCCCGTGCCGAACGACGTGAGCATCCGGGAAGCCGTATGCGTACATACGAGCAAGATCTACGACTCCTGCAAGGATAAGGACTGCCTGCGGGACATGCGCGTCTACCTGACCGAGAGCTCCCAGGCAAACCTGGACAACGGCCTGAACGTCCGGGCCAGGTCCGCCGAGCTGCTCTGGGCCAGCCCCATGGTGGAGCCCGTCAGCTTCAACCGGGGCTACTACACCGTGGACATCCGCTTCTACTACAAGATCCGGGCGGATGTGTGCATGTCCAGCGGCCTCATCGCCCCCATTGAGGGCCTGGCCAGCTTTACCAAGCGGGTGCTGCTCTTCGGAAGCGAGGGGAGCGCCAAGATCTTCACCTCCGATATCGGCGGGAGCTGCGTGGACCGGAACGTCATCGACAGCACCAACCTCCCCCGGGCCGTGGTGGAAATAATTGACATCTAATAGGTAGACGACCAATATATACCAATTCGCATCCATATTCAGTAAAAGAACGTCCCGAAATTCGGCGGCGTTCTTTTATTTTGCAAAAAACCAGGAGGTAGCAGAAATGCCAACCAAAATCGAGGTCGTGGTCAGTGTTCCGCTGGACCGGCTGCGGGCTTTTCCAAATCACCCGTTCAAGGTAAGGGACGACGACACTATGAATGAGACTGTTGAGAGTATGAAGCAGTTTGGGATTCTCGTACCGGCCATTGTCCGCCCGGTGGAGGGCGGGGACTATGAGATCGTCGCCGGTCACAGGAGAGCTCATGCGGCGGAGCTGGCGGGGATTTCCGAGATGCCCGCTATTGTGCGGGAGATGGACGACGACTCCGCCGTGATTTTCATGGTGGACAGCAACCTCCAGCGGGAGGACATACTTCCCAGCGAGAGGGCGGCGGCGTACAAAATGAAGCTGGAGGCTATAAAAAGGCAGGGCGCACGGCATGATTTAACTTCGCCGCAAGTTGCGGCGAAGTTCCGTAGTGATGACGTAATTGCCAGAAATGCTGGTGTCAGCGGGGACACCGTGAGGCGGTATATCCGCCTCACCGAGCTTCAGCCGGAGCTTCAGGAGATGGTGGACAAGGGAAAAATCGGCCTCACCCCCGCCGTAGAGCTGTCGTACTTAAAGCCGGAGGAACAGGCCGCCGTGGTGGAGACTATCGACAGCGAACAGGCTGTTCCTTCATTGTCCCAAGCTCAGAGGATGAAGAAGCTGTCCCAGGAGGGCAAGCTGGACGAAGATTCGGTCCTCTCCATCATGTCCGAGCAGAAGAAGCCGGAGGCGTGGAACATCAGCCTGCCCATCGAGAAGCTCCAGAAATACTTCCCCCGGTCCTACACCCCCCAGCGCATGGAGGAAACCATCTTCAAGCTCTTGGAGGGCTGGGTCAAACGGCGGCAACAGAACCGGGAGCGTTAGCTTTACACGGGACACGGGCCGGCCTTTGGACCGGCTTTTTCTGTGCCCGAAATCAAGACACCGAGGTGTTTTCTATGGCAGTTTGCAGAGTTGAGAAGAATAGGAACTACACCACCATGTCCAATTACCACCTCCGGGACCGTAGCCTCTCCAACAAAGCAAGAGGGCTGCTGTCCACTATGCTGTCACTCCCGGAGGATTGGGACTACACCACCCGTGGTCTTGCCCTCATCTGCAAGGACGGCGTGGACAGCATCACCGCCCAGCTCAAGGAGCTGGAGCAGTACGGCTACCTCTCCCGCCGCAGATTGCGGGATGAGAACGGGCGTATCACGGATATGGAGTACATCATCTATGAGAAACCTCATACGGCCTCGCCAGATACGGCTTCACCATATACGGAAAACCCGGATATGGTAAAGCCAGATGCGGGAAAACCACGTCCGGGAAACCCCGCACAAATAAATAAAGATAAAAGAAATACGGAAATACAAAAAACGGATTTACCAAGTACCGATTCATTCCTCCCCTCCCGCGAGGGCACGGAAGTGAAGCGAAAAGACGCGATGCTGGAGAAGATGCGGGATTACCGTGAGATCGTCATGGACACCATCGGCTATGACGACCTTCTCCGGGACATTCCCCAGGAGCGGGACCGGGTGGATGAGATGCTGGAACTCATCGTCGAGACGGTCTGTACGTCAAAGTCCTTCGTCCGGGTGGCGGGAGCGGACTACCCCGCCGAGGTGGTGCGGTCCAGGCTTCTGAAGCTGGACGGGGATCACATCCGGTTCGTTCTTGATTGCATGAGGGAGAACACCACCAAGGTCCGCAACATCAAGCAGTATCTTCTCACCGCCCTCTACAACGCCCCGGCGACCATCGGGAATTATTACACATCGCGGGTCCAGCATGATTTTTACGGGGACAGCCCTCACGGTTAAACGTGGGGGCTTTTTCATACCCGGAGGAAGGAGACATAACTTGTTCAAATACCTGCACAGGCTGGTGGTTCCGCCTTAGTAACGCCGCCAAGCTTACTCACGACAATATTACGCCGAATACGGCAGAAGGAGATCACCAATGAATCAGCCCAAACACGCTGAAAGAAAGCCTGTAAACAGGCGCAACAAGAAAGACCATACCGCCATTGCGGTCATTATCGGCATCGTGGTCATCGCCGTCATCATTCTCCTGCTCCTGCGCGGCTGCGGGGCGGATGGGGACGGGAAGACCGACGACACCCCGGATACCCCTTCCGGGTCCACCGGCATCGTCTACGACAGCAACGCCGTGGAGGGCGGCTGGGATGAGGCCGACACGGAAAAGATCGTGGAAAGCCTCAATGAGAAGGTGGACGCCGGCATGATAAACATTTCCATGAACACCTCCCCCGTGTTTTCGGACGGAGAGGCGGCCGGAAATCTGATGATCGTCAACGAGGGCATCAACCGCTACCCGCAGATCGTGGAGATAACCCGGAACGACACCGGCGAGGTCGTCTACAAGTCCGGCGCTATCCCGGTGGGAAGCAAAATCGAGGAGGCGAAGCTGACCGTTGACCTCCCCGCCGGGGTCTACGAGTGTACCGCCATGTTTACCAGCATCGACCCGGACACCGGCGCTTCTCTCGGCTGCGCCGGTGCGGTCATCCACATCACAATTCTTGAGTAAGTGAAGGAGGAAATCATTTGAAGAAAATTCTCGCGCTCACCCTCGCCCTTTGTATGGCCCTGGCCCTCTCCGTCACGGCCTTTGCAGCCGAGATAGACGACGACGGAGGCTCCGGCTCCACGCCGGTCTATCTCAGCTCCACCCAGGACGGCACCATCGGCGGCACCCCCGCCCCCACCGCCATGTCCGTCACCATTCCCACGTCCCTGCCTATGGCCGTCAGTCAGACAGGCGACGTGACCACCGCCACGGACTGCAAGCTCGTGAACAACTCCTACGGCGCGGTCCGGGTCAAATCTGTGACCATTACCGCCCAGAACGGATGGAAGCTCACCGCTTTCGGAAATAAGACCACGCTGGCAAGCGAGAAGGTGGACTCCAACAAGCTGGGCTTCGCCCTCACCTTGGGCGGCGGCGCTCAGGTGGCAACGGACACCTCCGACGCCAGTACACAGACCCTCATCGCCGCCCCCGTCACCGGCTGCTATATGAGCGGCGTGGGCAATTCCGGGGCCAACAGCATCGCCGTGAGGTACAGCGCCATTGTGACGCCCCTCTCCACCGCCGCCACCAATGCCAATATCGCCAGCGTCGTTTTCGTTGTCGAGTGGGATACCTGATTGAGATAGGAGGAAAAAGCGCATGAAAAAACTGTTTGTCCTTGTCCTTG
>CANQPU010000003.1 GCA_947625815.1 uncultured Oscillospiraceae bacterium | reverse complement strand
CGCCGGGAACTCTCCACGCGCTCTTTGAGGTCCCGGGCTCCAGTATGGAATACGAGAACATCATCTTTGACGTGGACCTTCTGGGCGGCGGGCCAACGGACGTGTGCGATCAGGAGTACCTGGTCCCTCTGACAGCGGGGCGGCTCCTGGGCCCGGTCTACCTGAGGTTGGAGGACGAGGCGTACGCGGACATATGCGCCTGCCTTCAGGACGCGGAGTCGCTGTGCAATTTCCGCCGCCGCGGGTACGAGCTGGGGGTGAAGGCGGCGATGATGAGGCTTTTGTACCTTCTTATGCTCCATTACCCCCAGCCGCCGGAGGTGGAGACGCCGGACACGGAGCGTTTGAAAAAGGTGGTCGCCCTCATCGAGGAGAGATACGCCGAGCCGCTGACGGTGGCCTCCGTGGCGCAGGAATGCGGTTACAGCTCCAGCCATTTCATGCGCTGGTTCAAGCAGATGACAGGTTCGAGCTTCGCCGCGTACCTCATCGGCCGCCGCCTGACCTTCGCGGCGGAGGCGCTGTGTGAGTCGGACGGCAAGGTCCTCAGCATCGCCCAAAGCGTGGGCTTTAACAACCTGTCCAACTTCAACAGGCAGTTCAAGGCCAGGTACCGCATGACGCCCAGGGAGTACCGCGCGGCCTCCGCCGGCTTTTCCGCCAGCTCGCTCATGTGAAGGCTGGGTGACATATTTGCCGCTGGTCGTGGTGCCCCAATCGGCGGAATAATTACAGCCCATTCACTTCCCACTTGGCCAGAAATGAATGGGAACGAAAAATCGAGGTTTGTCCATATATATCAAGAAGCAAAATGAGCCTGGCGCTATGATAGATCACGGGTGCAAGATGAATGATGTAAATGCGGTGGTTCTGGCGCAAGCGTATATCAAAGCGCATCACACGGATGCAGAGTTTGGCATTGAGCGCGTGTGCCGTGCGGTCGGATATTCCCGGCGTCAGCTTGACAGATTGTTTCAAAAACATATGCGTATGACGCTCTATGAGTATATCAACGCCGTTTTGTTGAGCGAGAGCGCTTTAAGGCTGCTTGAGACGGATCATGAAGTCATTGACGTTGCTCTGGACTGCCACTATCGATCCCACGAAGGCTACACGAGATCCTTTGCCAAACGCTTTTTTATTACGCCCCAAGAATACCGCAAGCGGAAAATCGCGATACCGCTTTTCACCCAGCACCCGGTCAATCATTACTATATTTTGAAAGGTGGACAAACAATGGAAACGACAGCAATTTGTACGGTTACGCCTGTGACCAGGCCCAAAAGGAAGCTCGTCTACCTGCCATCACACGCGGCGACCGGCTATTTTGATTATTGTGAGGAAATGGGGTGCGAATGGGAGGGGCTGCTGAACAGCATACCCGAAAAGTTTGACGCCGCCGCGCTTCTTGAGCTGCCGGATTTTCTTCGGTTAGAGGGAGAGAGCAAGATCGCGTCCGGCGTCGAAGTGCCGCCGGACTACGAAAAGCCTCTGCCTGACGGCTACAAGGTCGCGGAGCTTCAGGAATGTATTATGCTTTACTTTCAAAGCGAGCCGTATGAAAGTTCCAATGATTTCGGAACCGTTATCGGACAGGTTCTAAAAGCGGTTGAAAATTACGACTTTGAACGATACGGATACAGATTAGCCGATCAGATTGCTCCGACATTCAATCTGGGGGCAGACCCCAAAATTGGAGCAAGAATCGCGATTCCTGCAATCAAAAAATAATCGGGAACTATTTTGCGGAGCCGGACGCAATAGGCGCGGAGCCGATGGGCTTGAAGCTCATCGGCTCTGTCTTTCTGCGGTCTTACAATGTACATATCTTCCTCCTCTGTATTAATTTCTCCCTTAAAGTGAGTCTTTCTGGGGGGTTCATGGTGAACCCACCCCCGGTTCAGCAAACAGGCGCGGCTGCCCCTTGGCGGGGGAATGTGCTTTTTTGACAGTATCGGTTAAATCCGATGTGCTGTGTAGTGGACTTGCGGAGCAGTTCCGTGGCCTGGAGTTTCGCCGGGATGGGCATGCGGGTAAACATTGAGTTTAGGCCCATCGCCTGAGAGATACATTTTTATCGGATTATAATAAGCGGCGGGGAAATTCTCCGCCATTTTCTTTGTCACCCCATTGTCTGATTCATCTTCTCGTCCTCGTGGTCGTCGGGCTTGTGTCCCATGGCGATGCGCTTCTCCTGAAGCTCGCGCCGGCGCTTGCGGTCGATTTGGAGGCCCATGTGGGTGGAGTCCTGGGCGGTGGTGTCACGGAAGATGTTCGCCATGTGATGGAACATCCGGAGGGCGGCCAGACCGACTGAGGGGTTGCGTATGTCGTCTAAGTGGTCCAAGAAAAATTGCGCGTACCTGTTTCCTTGCTCCGCTGATTGGGTGAGGTCGTACACCGCCGTCTCCCTGTCAGGCGGCACCTCCCGGCCCAGCAGATAGAGCTTGCCGAGGGTATACTGCGCGTACTGGTTGCCCTGCTCGGCGGAGGCTTTCAGGTATTCGACGGCTGTGTTCACGTCTTTCTCCGCGTTTTCTCCCGCGAGGTAGACCTTGCCCAACGTGTACCGGGCATATTGGTCGCCGCTGTCGGCGGCGTACTTGAGCCAGCGGATGGCCTCCGTGGACAGTCCGATTGGTAACAGGAGCTTTCCAAGAGCATAGGCCGAGCAGACTGTCCCCTGCTCCGCGGATCTTCTAAACCATCCTTCGGCCTTCACCCAATCGGCGGTGACGCCCAGCCCGTCGCGGTATGCCTTGCCCAGCTGGTGGGCGGCGATGGTGTACCCCTCATTCCACAGGCGCTCCAGCATTTCAATGGCGAACCGCTTTTCATCCATGTCTGCATCCTCGTCATAGAGGAGTTTCTTCGCCTTGCGGTATCTCTCGGCCTGCTCATAGATTTTGTGGATACCGTAGGTCGGAGGCGGGACTGTCTCCGCCCCCTCCGGCTCGTCGTCCATCTCCTCGTCCTCGAACGAGACTCTGCGCTCCGCCAGCTTCAGCACCTCGCGGATCACCATGTTACGCACGGGTTTGAACTCTTATTGCTGGGACAGTGGCCCACGCTTCGGCAGCTCGTCGGTGTAAGTGCGCACCACCTCGTCCTGCATGTCCTGCCAGAGAGAGTACGCCGCCGCGACTCTCTCGTCCTTCGCCAGCTCATCAACGATCTCGTCAACGACACTCTTGACCCTCGGCGGGAGGTAGCCGTAGACCTTCTTACCCTTAGTGGTCTTGAGCTTCTCGGCCAACTCGCCAATGAGCTGCTCCAGCCGTTCACTCACAGCAGAGCCGCTGTTCATGGATGTTACCAGCTCCGCCATCCGCGCTTGCGCTGATTTCCCCAGTGCATTTCTATACTCGGTCTTTCGTTCGTAGGTGTGCAAGAGGTCCTGCTCAAAGACGCGCGTTGCAAACGCGGACTTGATATTTCGGATTCCCTCTTTGGTCAGGTAACCCTCCTTGGGATCAGAGGAAAACACAACCATGTGTATGTGGACGTGCTTCTCCTTTTCGTGCAACGCGGCGTACCACCGCAGATGCTCCAGCGGTATCCTGTAGCCCTTCGCGATCTCGGCGGCGCAGGAATTGACCAGCGCCCGCCAGTTATCCACGTCGGTGTAGCCCAGCCGTTCCGCGTCCTTGCGCCGTAGCGACACCACCGGCGTCCACACAACACCAGGGTGATTTGCCACCTCCGCCACGGCCTTGCTGAGATTCGGGACCTTCCCATCCTTATCCCACAGCCCGTGGTCGCCGTCGCTGCGGACACCGGGACGGTGGGAGACGTAGTCCAGATAGTTTTCGCGCTTATCCATGGAGCCGATAAACTGTT
Organism: uncultured Oscillospiraceae bacterium; assembly: GCA_947625815.1. Taxonomy (GTDB): domain Bacteria; phylum Bacillota; class Clostridia; order Oscillospirales; family Oscillospiraceae; genus RUG626. The sequence continues at coordinate 130,642 of CANQPU010000003.1, read as the reverse complement.
CCCACACCTGATCAATGAAATCCGACGCGGCGTCCTTGGTGTGCATGGAGAGGTAGTCCTCATACTCCGCCAGCTCCTTGGACTGCGGGAAGGTCTTGACGAGCCGCAGGATATACTCGCGCTGTTTCTCTGTGGCAGACTCCGAGCCCCACTCCGACCTGAGCAGATCCACACCGTCACGAGTGGCGATGTACTTTGTGCGGTGCGCTAACCTGGCCTTGTCCTGCCCTCCCTTGAGGTAGGGCGAGATAAAAATTATCCGGGCCACTTGGTGTCATCCTTCACTGGGATACGTCTCTGCACATCCAGCGCATGGTCGAAGCTGACCTGACCGCAGGTTTTCTTCACCTCATCCACTGCGAACTTACGGAGGGCCTGACGGTCGATGTCGTCCACCCGGAAGTGGGCGGCGATGGTGTGGCAGGCCATGTTGAGCTCTACTGCCCACTTGAACAAGAGGGAGCGAAGCCGGTTATTGTTGTTCTCCAGTATCCCACGGATCATGGACGACAGCACCGGGCCCAGGAAGTTGGAGGCGTCGTTGGACTCCAGGTAGCCCACGTAGAACGCGAGGGCGTTGTCGATGAACTCGCTTCGCGTTTTGCAGTTGTCCCGCTTCATCCAGTGGTCGATGTCCTCGATGGCGGTGGGCCGCAGCCAAACTGCGGTTCTCACTTTGTTATTTTCAGTGTTTTCCAATGTAGTCCTCCTTCTGATGTATGACTCACCAAAAAGCCCTGCGGCACCGGCACTTTGGGCTTCAAGGTGTACCTGAAACCGGGTCAGCCGCATTTACCGACCACCCCGGCGAAGCTCAAAAAAGCCCCGCACTGCGGGGCTTTGTGGCCGGGAGGGGGCGCTTGCGACCACCTCCCTTTATCTTGTTCGATAATCGAACGGGGCAAAAAGCCTGAAAACGTCCTCTTGACCTCGCCCGACAGCGGCTCAAAAAGCCGCTCCAATTTTGCGTGGTGCGTCCGCCCCATGCGGAGTGAGAACCGGCACACGCGGCGACCAGCGCCGCAACAGGGGGTCACGCGCTCAGTACTGAATCCATACGCCACCGTCACTCGACTGGCGGTCAGTGCAGACGCAGAGGGTGAGTCCCGGTTTTGGTGACCCGCCAGGACAGAGGAGTACCTGCTGGTAGCAGTCTTTCGTCCTTGTGGGGAACACGGAGCACCCGTTGTATGCGAGTCTGCATTTCACAGAGGCCATTCGACTTGCTGACATTGCAGAGGGCAGAATGAACCGGGTCAGCGCAGAGGAGCCAGTTATCCTCTCCGCCCTTGTTCACCGTCACGGTGTAGTGGAGCGCGTCAGTGACATTGACTCAGAAAAGTAGCGCAGAGGGATGAGCACCGCGTCCTCTCGTCCCTGAGTCAGTTACGCACCGTCCTCACAACTTTCGTCACGTCCATCTCAGTACCCTCAGCGCACTGATGTACTTCCGGCATGGTGTTGACTGACGGTAACCTCGTAGCCTTGCGAGGAACACGGGACGTCTCTGTCACCGACACGGCAGAGGGGTGATACTTTGCCTGCCATACCACGGGACTGTCTTCGGCGTCTCTGTTTAACCTTCTTCCGAGCAACCGTGCATCTACTGGAGGGCGTGACGGGATAGGACTGCTTACCCTCTCCGCCCTTGCGCACCATCACGGTGGATGGAGTGCGTCAGTGACCTTGTCTCTGAAAAAACGCAGAGGTGGAGCACCGTGTTCTTTTATCCCTGAGTCAGTGACGTACCGTCCTCACAGTTTTTGTGAGGCTACCATGTCACCCTCAGTTCGTCTCTTTCATATGCTGTCCTCCTCCCCCTCGTCCGACTCATCCTCCAAGTACGGACAGTCCTCGCCGTCGCAGCCGGCGCAGATCTCGTTGGCCCTCTCTTTGAACTCAGTGGCAAGAGCGACGAGACTGGTCATTGCTTCCCGCAGGTCATTGGCGGACATCTGCTTTTTCGTGACGGTGATCGCGCTCCCAGAGACATGGACCTCCATCTCGTCCGCCCAGGCGAGACCGGCCTGCCTGAGCATTTCAGCAGTGAGCCGCACATCCCCAGACGCGCTTTTTTCAATGGTGGTTTTCATTTCACACCTCCTGTCATTGTAATGTGTCATTTCAAAACCCGAAGAAAATTTCAGAAAATTTTCAACTGCCTGATGCTTATCTGATGCAATAGCACTGAGATTTGTGAGAATTTCGTCTCAGAAGTTATCCGAAGTCTCCGCAAAGTGAGAATACTGCAACTTGTGAGACGGGATTGTGCTGGAGAAACGCCTTTCCCCTGCCTCATAACCCGGAGGTCGTAGGTTCAAGTCCTTCCCCCGCAACCATAAAAAGCACCGCTTTTCGTTGGAAAAGCGGTGCTTTTTTGACTTTTCGCGCCGGGTCACCTGGCCCGGATGATCTGGATGGAGAGGATGAGGGTCTTGATGCCGGAGATCAGGATCGACGCGCCGATCAGGACGCCGACGGAGAGGATGGTGACCAGGGGCCGGAACAGGCAGATCACGCCCATGACGGCGGTGGCGACGCCCAGGATCATCACCACCAGCCACCCGGCGGTGCGCAGGTCGCTGGGCAGCTCCAGATTGAGCTTCCGGAGCTTCAGGGCCTCGGCGATGCCGGTGATGCCGTAGACCACCAGCCACAGGGCGGCGGCGTAGGCGATGACCATGTTGGTGGCGAACTGGGCGAACACGTTGACGATGATGAACCCGCCGAAGAGGACGCCGGCGATGCCGCCCACCAGCTCCCAGACGCTGCGGTCCTCCCGGCCGGAGGCGTAACGGAAGATGGCCGAGAAGCCGGCCACGACGATGGCGAAGCCCGCGACCCATCCCAGGGCCGAGAAGGTCTGGACCGGGGTGGCCATACAGCCGATCCCGCCGATTATCATGAGGATGCTTAAAATGATCATCAATACAGTCATAAAAAATGACCTCCTTCAAGTGATTCTGTCATTATAATACAATCTCCGCCCTTCGTCAACCCGCCGCGGCCGGGACCGGCGCGAAAAAGAGCGCCGGCGGGGGCGGCGAACCATCTTGAATTGTCCGGGGAGGTTGTGCTATAATATCTGTAAATGCAAATCTAATTTAAGCCTTTTTTCTCCCGCTCTTCGGGCGGAACCGAAAAACAGGGCGAAAACAGCATGAATGGAAATCCCACATTCTTTTGTTTTGGAGGTGTCCTATGGCAGCAGACGAGAAGAAAAAGGCCCCGGAAGCGGGGGCCGTGAAGACCGGCGGGAAGGCCGCCGCCAAGCCCGGGACCGTCAAAGCGAAGGCGGCGCCGGCCAAGAGGGCCCCCGGGACGGCCCGGAAAAAGGAGACGAAGCCCCCCGCGGAAGCGGCGCCCGTGGAGGAGATCCCCGTGGAGGCGGCGCCGGCGGAGCCGGAGCTCCCGACGCCCCGGCGGAGCGTGGCCTTCATCGGGTCGGAGTGCTATCCCTTTGTCAAGACGGGCGGCCTGGGGGACGTGATGTACGCCCTGCCCCGGGCGCTGGTGAAGCAGAACTGCGACGTAAAGGTGATCCTGCCCCGCTACAAGTGCATCCCCTGGGAGTATCAGGAGAAGATGGTCTACCGGGGGGCCTTCCAGATGGATCTGTGCGCCGACGGCCGGTCCTTCTACGTGGGGATCATGGAGTACATCCGGGACGGCGTGGTCTATGACTTCATCGACAACGAGGAATTCTTCGGCTGGGGGAACCCCTACACCAATCTGGTGGACGACATCCCGAAATACTGCTACTTCGCCAAGGCGGCGCTGGCGGCCCTCAACTATATGGACTGGATCCCCAACATCATCCACTGCCATGACTGGCAGGCGGCCCTGGTGCCCGTGTATCTGCGGACCCTGTTCGACGCCACGAAGCTGGCCTCTGCCCGGACGGTCCTGACCATCCACAACCTGCGGTTCCAGGGGGTCTACAACATCCCCACCATCCGCTACTGGTCGGGCCTGCCGGACTATGTGTTCAACAAGGACGCCCTGACCGTGAACTGGGTGGACGCCAACATGCTCAAGGGGGGCCTGACCTACACCAACGCCATCACCACCGTCAGCCCCAGCTACGCCGGGGAGATCCAGACCCCGGAATACGGCGAATCCCTGGACGCCCACCTGCGCTACCACTCCGGCAAGCTCCGGGGCATCGTCAACGGCATCGACTGCGACATCTGGAACCCCCTGACCGACAGGAGCCTGGCCTTCAACTACGATGCCTCCAACGCGCTGGAGCGGAAGAAGGAGAACAAGCGGGCGCTCCAGCAGGAGCTGGGCCTGGAGGCGGACGACGGCAAATTCGTCATCGGCCTCATCTCGCGCCTGACGGACCAGAAGGGGCTGGACCTGGTGAACGCCATCCTGCCCGCGGTGGTGGACGGGAACACCCAGGTCGTCATCCTGGGCACCGGCGACGCCCGATATGAGGATTCCTTCCGCTGGTACGAGAACGCCTACCGGGGGAGCGTGTGCTCCTGCATCATGTACGACGAGGCCCGGTCCCACCGGATCTACGCGGGCGCGGACGCCCTGCTGGTGCCCTCCCGGTTCGAGCCCTGCGGCCTGACGCAGCTCAACGCCATGCGCTACGGCACCGTCCCCATCGTCCGGGAGACGGGGGGCCTGCGGGACACCGTGGAGCCCTACAACATGTTCACCGACACCGGCTGCGGCTTCACCTTCGACCGGTACGACGCCGGCCTGCTGCTGGACGCCATCAACCGGGCCAAGACGCTGTATTTTGAGAGCCGCCCCTACTGGGACGGCATGGTCCTGCGGGACATGGCCCGGGACGTCTCCTGGGACGTCTCCGCGCGGCAGTACCGGGAGCTGTACCTTCAGCTGACCTGACCGGGGCGTTTCCCGGAGGCGATGTCATTAAGAGGTAAGGAAATCGAGGCGGGCGGGTTTGGAACCCGCCCCTACAAGAGGCTTGAAAGGTTTCCCTTGATTTAAGGGGCGGGTCCAAGACCCGCCCCTTTTTTTCGTCCGAAAGGGCCGAGGGGGCCTTGGGCGGGCCCTCGGGGGAGAAAAAGGAAAAAACTATGAAATTTTTTGCAATAAATGTTGCAAAATGCGGGGGGGGGGTGGTATAATGACTATATATATGCACATAGGGCGAAGTGCGCCCCAAAATATTCCGTTGGAGGGTTCGGTTATGATGAAACGGTTACAAAAGCTGCTGGCGGTCGTTCTGGCGCTTTGCATGGTGACGGGGACTCTGCCCGTCTCGGTGCTGGCCCAGGAGCAGACCGTGACTCCCGGCCAGACACAGACGCCGGGGGGACCGGGGGGAGGCGACGGGCCAAGCTCCGTTTCCACGAACGAAGCCTATGTGTATAACTACATTTATGATATTAAAACCGGCCCGAGCGACTGGGGCGAGAACACGCTGTTCAGCCCGAAGGAGGGCTCGGCGATCACGATCCCGGACGGCGCCGTTATCACCGTCAGCGGGACCGTGACCCTCGCAAAGGACGGCGAGAGCCCGGCCCCCATTACCTTCGAGGTCGGCTCCGGCAACGTCACCATCCAGGGCTCCGGTGGCGCGACGATCGCGCTGAGCGAGGGCTCCGGCTTCCAGGTGAAGGGCGGCACCCTGACGCTCCGGGGCGTCACCGTCACCAGCGCCGCGCCCGAGGCGGCCGCCATGTCGCTGGACGAGGGGAACGCCATCCATGTGACCGGCGGCGGGCTGGTCCTGGACGGCGCCGCCGTCACGGGTGTCGCCTCCACCGGCGACGCGGTCTACATAGGCTCCGGCGCGACCCTGACCCTGAAGGGGAACACCGTCGTCACGGACAATACGAACGGCAGTCTGGCGCTGGACCGGAACTCGACCCTCCAGGTTGAGAACTTCACCGGGCAGGTGGGCATCGACGTGTCCGCCCTTTCCGAAAGCCACACGAAGGTCGCCGGCTACGGCGGCTCCATCAACGCGCTCCTTTCCCTGCTGATGAAGGGGAATATCACCGCCGAGAAGGGCGAGGCGGGCTTCCTCTTCGTCTGCGACGGCGAGACGGACCGCACCGTCAAGGACGGGAAGATCCGCAAGGGTACTATCGGCTCCCACTCCGCCCCCGCCCCCGGCCTCTACTGGAGCCCCGAGGATGACCTTGACGGCCTCCAGGTGGTCAAGGGCAGCGGCATCCCGGCCGAGGAGAGGGACATCAGGCTCGGCGCGGCGGTGAAGCTCAACGCGGATGGGACAAAATTCTACTTCCCCCAGGCCACGCTGGACGAGGCCGCCGGCGGCTGGAAGAGCCTTACGGTGTCCGTCAGCGGGACCGGGGCCTATCTGGACTACTCCGCCGTCGCCACCGACGGCAGGGTCATAACGGACCAGAACGCGGACCACACCTTTGTCATGTGGATCTGGTCCGAGGGCAAGAGCGTCGCGCAGATCCAGAGCATCCTCCACGCCATCACCTTCACCCGGACCGGGGAGGCCACGGTGACCGCCGCGGCCAGCGACGGCGGCAACACCCTGCCTGAGAACACGTCCATCTCCGTCACCGAGGGCACCGGCGCCTACAAGGGACATTATTATATGTATGTCCCCTACGGCAGCGTGACGAGAAGAGAGTCCTGGATCCGGGCGTATAACGACGCAAAGGGCTTCTTCTTCATGGGGATGCAGGGGTATCTCGCGACCGTTAAAGACACGACCGAGGTCGGGATCCTGTACAACGTCTCCCACGAGGCCGCCTGGGTGGGCGGCACCGCCCTTTTGAAAAAAGACGGCACCCAAATCAGTGACGACGACTTTATCCAGGAGGACGGAAGCGAGCTGAAGGGCAATCCCACAAGCGAAAGTAATGCGATCAATCTTCTCTACTGGGTTTGCGGGCCCGAGACGGGCAGTAAAATCGGCGGCTCTCTGGGCAGCGGGTTCTGGTCCACCAGCGAGCCGAACGGTATCCCGTTTACGAACAATTATGCTTCCTGGGTAGACACAAGCCTGGGCGATTTGAATAACAACGAAAGCTGCGTGATCGCCAACTACACCGGCCAGCCCAAGATGAACGACATCATCGTGGGGAATGTGGGAGGCTCTTTGGAAAGCTCCGGCGCCTACGGCTACTTCGTGGAGTTCGGCGGCTACGGTCCGGGGGAGGATCCCGGCACCCTTTGGTCCACCGCGGAGACCGTCCGGGCCAATGGCAGCGTGACGGTGAACGCCGGCAGCGTCCGGGACGACACAGGCGATCTCTATGTGAACGCCGGCGCGGCGGTCAGCGGCAACGGAAGCCGGGAGAAGCCCTATAAGACCCTGGTGGAGGCCGTGGAGGCCCTGACCTGGCATGTGAACACCGCGGTCATCCATCTCCTCTCCGACGTGACCTTGGAGGCCGGCATCACCGTCCCCGACGGCGAGACCGCCGCCATCAGGACGGACGCGGGGGACCCATATAGCATCACGGGCGGCAGCTTTATCCTGTTCACCGTCCCCGCCGGCACGGGGCTGACGCTTGAGAACGTCACCGTCAGCGGCGGGACGACCGCCATTGCCCTGACCGGCGGCGCGCTGGCCCTCAAGGGCAAGGTCACCGTTGACGGCGGTGAGGCCAACGTGTCCCTCGGCGCCTCCGCCGCTGTGGACGGCGTGGCCGCGGACAGCCGGATCGGCATCACCTGGACGGGCACGGCGCCCAGCGCCGCAAGCCCCGTGATGTTCGCCACGGTCGCCAATGCCGCGGACGGGGCGGACTACTCCACGATCTTCTTCTCCGACGACCCGGCGTATATGGTGGGCTGGTACGACGGCGCGACCTACAAGGTCGGCGGAAAGACCGTCACCGCGCCCGAGTCCATCAGCGAAAATGGCCTCTGGCTCGTCGCCGCCCAAAAGGTCACCCTCAAGGGCGAGAATTTCACGATCGACGAAAGCGCGGACGGCGGCTACGTCGTCTCCGGCAGCAGCGTCAGCTTCCTGCCCGGCCAGGAGACCTCCGTCCAGCTCTCCGCCGCCGAGGGGAGAAAGTTCAACAAGGAAAAGGTGGAGAAGGCTCTTGAAGGTGTCGAGGGCGTCGAAGCGGAAGTCTCGGAGGACGGCAAAACCCTCACCCTGAAATTTGCCGCCAGATATGCCGGCGCGGAGATCGACCTCTCCGGCTGCTCCGTCCAGCCCAGGCCGGGGAGCAAACCGGAAGACGCTCCGGCGAACGCCCTGTATGTGTCCGCCGACGGCGACGACACCGAGGGCACCGGCTCGTTCGACGAGCCCTTTGCCACGCTTAAAAAGGCCGTCGAAACCGCGGGAAGCCGCGCGGACGCCGAAGCCACCATCTATATACTGTCTGACCTGGTCATGACCTCCTCCGAGGACTTTGTGACCATCCCCGCAGGGAAGAAGGTCACCATCCTGGGCTATACGGAAACGGGCAAGGTGACCATCAAGCTGGGGAATGATATTAAAGAAAATGATTCTTCGAGTATGTTCAGGGCAGATGGGAACGGCACCGAGTTTACGCTGAAGGATATCGACATTGACGGCAACGGATTTACGCTCAAAAGCGAAAGCATTACGTATGTCGTTCATGTCGGTGACAGTGGAAGTCCGTATAACAATGTCAAGCTCCATGTGGCGAATGTTACATTCAGAAATATAAAAGCTACTTCCCAGAATGCAGGCGGGTTTACAGGAGTCATATACGTCATCGGAGACGGCGCGGAGCTCACCGTTGATAAGGACGTGGTCATCGAAGACTGTGTCTGTAACATCCACCCCGAGGAGCAGAGCGTCGGAATCCTGATGCTGGAAAATGTTAAAGCCGAAATCAACTGCACCGTCAGAAACAGCACCTTCGGTCTCGCCGCCATTTATGCGCAAAACCCCAGGTACGATCAAACAGCGACCGTCACCATCGGCGCGACCGTCACCGGCGTTACCACGAATCATCCGGAGTTTGCCCACGGCGCGGTCCGGATCATCAAAGACGCGACCGTGACCTTCACGCAGGACGCCAACATCTCCGGAAACACAGACATCAACGTCTATGTGCACGACGGGGCTGTTGTGAACTTCGAGGCCGCGGCCGGCTCCAAAAAAACCATCAGCTTCACCAGCGGCAACACCACGAGCACCGTGGTGAAGATCGGCAACTGGGTGGAGGGCGTTTCGGACAACTACAACCTTCTGGCCGACTCCGCCGCGTACTCCGTCGTCTTCCACGACGGGACAAATACCTATTTCATGGAGGGCACCAGACGCCAGGACTGCACCGTCTCCGGCGTGAGCGCGGCCGGCGTATATCTGGTCAAGAACTCCGTCATCCAGCTCACCGACTACTATGTCAGCGCCGCCGGAGACGACCTTAACCCCGGCACCCGGGAGAGGCCCGTGGCCTCTCTCAACAGGGCGATGGAGACGGCCGCGGGAGAGGTCCGCGTCCACCTGCTCTCCGACATCACCCAGACCACGGCCCTGACCGTCTCAAAGAGCGTCACCGTCACCTTTGACAGCGTGGGCGCGCCGGACGGCCGCTGGACCGTGACCCGCGGGAGCGGTTATACCACGCCGATGATCACGGTGAACGGAAGCGCGCAGCTGAGCCTCACCTTCACCGGGGTGGACTTCGCGGGCAGCGATTCCGCCAGCAGCACGACGGCCTCCATGCTCTACATCAATAACTCCAAGGCCACCGTCATACTGGAGAAGAGCACCGTGAGCGGCTTTGTCAACAAGAGCACGGGCGCCGGCGCCATCTATGTGGGCAACGGAACGCTGAACATCGCCGATGCCGTCTTTACCGACAACTCCACCGCCGGATCCGGCGGAGCCCTCTATATCACCACCGGCGCGACCGTGTCGATCCAAAGCACCCAATTCACCGACAACGCGGCCCAGTCCGGCGGCGCCATCTACATGCAAGAGGGCACAGTGGCCCTGACCGATACGACGATCAGCGAAAACATCACCATCGCCACCACCAGCGGCGCGGTGTACGGCGGGAAGACCGCCCTGAAGCTGACCGTCAGCGGAAGCACGCTCATCAGCGGCAACCTGTCCGGCAAGAACCTCTATCTGGCCAGCGGCGTGGTCTTCAACGTATCCGACATGGGCGCGGGCTATGTGGGCCTGACCTCCGCCGCCACCTCGGCTGTCCGCGTGGGCGCGAACGTAACGGAGGACGACCTGGGCGGCTTCTGCGCCGACGGGGAGAACGTGGCCCTGGTCTGGTGCGACGGCACCGGCGACTGGCGCGTGATCGACGGGCTCCCGGCCGAGCGCGTCGCCTTCAGCCACACCCACTCCGCCCAGAGCCTCTGGCTTGTCCCCACGTCCAGCCTCTCCGATCCCCACATCTATGTGGACGGAACCCTCGGATCGGACAGCAACGACGGCTCCCGGGATAACCCGGTCAAGACCCTGACGGGCGCGCTGAGGAAGGTCACGACCCTGAGGTACATCATCGTCCTGCTGGACGACACCACCTATAACGGAGAGTACAACGCCATCCTTGCCTCCGGCCGCACGGTGACGATCTGCTCCGACCTCCCCGAGGAGATCCACACCATCCAGATGAGCCCCGCCAGCACGGCGGTGAACTCCCAGTTCCACCTGCCTGACGGCAAGGGCCACGTCCTGACGCTGGAGAACGTGACCATCGACGGCGGAAACAACACGCAGCAGAGCTGGGGCGCGTTCTTCATCGGCAGTGGCTGCAAGCTCTTCATCAAAGAGGGCACGACCCTGAAGAATTTCGGCGCGCGGCCCATCAATATCCGCAGCGGCGGTACCGTGGAGATGTCCGGCGGCCTCATCACCGGCAACACCGCCGGCAGCAACGCGTCTTACGGCGGCTACACCGGCACGGCCAATGCCGGCGCGGCGGTCTACATCTGCCCCGGCGGCACCTTCACCATGACCGGCGGCGCCATCACCGGCAACTACTCCGAGAAGGGCGGCGCGGTGTACGCCGAGAACGGCGGCACCTTCCGGGTCAGCGGCAACGCGGTCATCAGCGGCAACTTCACCGCCCCGGGAAGCCGGGTGGGCGCGGACGTCTATCTGGGCAACTACCGCGGGACGCTGGCGACCGTCAAGGTCATCGGCGAGCTGGGCCCGCAGGCCCGCATCGGCGTCTACACCCAGACCGTCCCCACCGACAGCAATCCTGTTCTGGTCATCGCCGAGGGCGAGGGCTATGAGCTGCCGGCGGACGCCTATACCCACTTCTTCTCCAACAAGCCCACCGACGCGGGCGTGAGGATGTCCAGGGAGACGGACACCGGCATCGCTCTCAACCGGGTGGTCCTGGCCACCGACGCCAAGGCGGGCGCCTTCACCGTGGACGGGACGGCCTATGACACACTGGCCGACGCCCTGGAGGCTATTGAGGCCGCGGGAGGCCGCGGGACCATCGAGATCACCAACCCCAAATCCATCCCGGAGGGCACCAGCGGCACCCTGCCCGCCGGCGTGACCCTGGTGGATCCGGACGGGACCAGCTTCAGCGGCAATAATATAGAAGTAACCGTGGACCAGACCGGCAAGGTCACCCTTACGGAGGGCACGGCCCACGTCGTCCCCGCGGAGGGCGGGAAGGCCGCCCTTGGCGTGGCGGGCGCAGATGGCGTCACCCACGACGTGGCCGTGGACGGCGCGGCGGACATCACCGCCGGCGCGGCCGGCGCCGTCAAACCCTCCGGCAAGACGGCCCACGTGACCGTGGACGGCGTGACCTACACGGGCGGGGAGAGCTATCCTCTCGATGACCCGTGGAGCAGCGCCACCGAGGCGTCCGTACCCGCCGGGGAGAGCCTGACCGTAGGCGGCAAGGTGCTGGAGAACACCGGCGCCGAGGACGTGATCGTCACCCACGAGCCGGGCGGCGACGGCAAGTCCACCGTCCAGATCCCCAAGGACGGCCAGGTCAGCTATAATGGAACGACCTATACCGGCCCCACCACGCTGGAGATCGACAGCGACGGAACTGTCACCGAGCTGCTTCCGGACTTCTATGTCAGCGCGGCCGGGGACGACACCAACCCCGGCACCAGGGAAAAGCCCTACAAGACCCTGAAAGCGGCCCTTGACGCGGCCAACGCCACCACCAAGGGCGCGAATATCCACCTGCTCACCGACGTGGAGCTCACCGCCTCCGTCACCCTGAGCAGCAGCAAGAGCTTCGTCATCCTGGGCGAGGGCGGGAACCGCACCGTCACGGTCAGTACCTCCATCACCAAGGACCTTCTCAAGCTTAGCAAGGCGACGCACCTGACCCTGGACAACGTCACCCTGGACGGCGGGAAGAAGAGCTACAAGCTTGAATCCGTCATCGACGCGGCCAGCAACGGCGCCGTGTTCACCATGAAGAACGCCAGCGCCATCAAGGACTTCGTCCTTCCCACCGCCGCGTCCTCCGGGATGCAGGTCCCCTGCATCATCGACGTCTCCGAGGGCAACGGCGCCGGCGCCGCCAGGGACGGACAGATCGTTCTGGAGGCCGGCACCTTCGTCACCGGCAACACCGCCAACCGCATCATCAGCGTCGGCTCCGGCAGTAAGGCCACCATCTCCGCCACCCTCACCGGCAACAACGCCGGCGGCAGCAGCGGCTTTGTGGTTCTGGTCGGCGTGGCCGATAATACCGACGTCACCCTGGACGGCGCGGTCATCCGGAACAACACCGCCACCGGCGGGGCCGTCCGGACGGGCACGGTGCTGACCGTCACCGGCAAAACGGTGGTGGAGAGCAACACCGTCAGCGGGACGGAAAAGAACATCGTTATCAACGGCACCTATTACATCGCCGCGAGCAAGCTGGCCTCCGGCGCCCACATCGGCGTGACCGTCCCCACACTCACGGACGGCGCGCGCTTCGGCACGGGCGACAAGGCCATGGCCAAGTATTTCTACTCCGACGCCTCCGGCTATTACGCCACCGCGGGCACGAGCGCGAATACCCTTGTCCTCATGTCCGCCGTGTACACCGTGACCGACGACGAGGGCAACGTGACCGGGTACAAGACCTGGAGCGAGCTTGAAGGTGAGGACCTCACCGGCAAGACCGTCACCCTGGTCGGAAAGCCCAGCACCGCCGACGAGATCGACCTCTCCAAGGTGGGCGCGCTGGAGGACGCCAGGACCGGCGACCTCTACGCGGGCGGCAGCGTGACTGTGGGCACGGACGGCGGCATCACCGTGGGCGAGGGCAAAACCACCTTCACGCCCGGCTCCGCCAGCGCCGGCGCCACCGTCAAGACCGGCGCGGCCGGCGAGAACAGCCACACCGTGACCAGCCCCGACGGGTCCGCCGTGGAGATCACGGTTTCGGCCGACGGCGGCACGACCAAGGCTACGGCCAAAAACACCGCCGGCGTCACCGTGGACGGCGTGACCTTCACCGGCGCGGCCGACCAGACCTACGATCTGGACGATCCCTTCGGGGATACCGGCAATGTCACCGCCTCCGTTCCCGACGGCAAGTCCGTCAAGGTCCCCGGCGGGGAGGGCGGCAAGGAGATCACCGTCTCCAATCCCGCCGGCTCCGGCAATGACAGCATAGAAGTTACCGCTCCCGCCGCGGACGGCGCGGGGGCGAGCGTGAGCGTGCCCGCGGGCGGCCAGGTATCCCTGACCGTGGGCGACCAGAAATCCGACTACACCGCCGAAAGCGGCGCGAAGCTCACAGTGGACAAGGACGGCAAGGTGGACCTTGCCTCCGGGTCCGTCACCGTGGCCCAGGGCGGCACGCTCAACCCCTTCGGCGTGGAGCTTGAAGCCGCCAAGGGCTCCGTCACCGCCCAGCGGGAGAGCGATCCCGATCAGGTCAGAGTCACCGTTCCCAGCGGGAGCAGTGTGACGGTGGAGGGCCAGACCTACAGCGGCGCCACCACCGTGATCATCGGCGCGGACGGCTCGGTCCGGGAGCAGCTTCCGGACTACTATGTGGACGTGACCGCCCCCGCCGGCGGCGACGGCTCCAAAGAAAAGCCGTACAACACGTTTGACGCCGCCTGGAGCGCGGCCAACCGGGCCGCCAAGGGCGCCGTGATCCGCCTCCTCACCGACGCGCAGGTCACGACCGCCACCCTGACCGTCAATAAGGGCAAGAACATCACCATTATTGGCGAGGACCGCACGACGGGCGACGAGGTCCAGAGGACGCTGACCTTTACCAGGACGCCCTCCACCGACTACGGCTTCGTCAGGCTCAACGCTGTCCTGACGCTCAATAACGTGATCCTGGACGGCAACGGCATCACCGCCATAACCCTGCACGGCGGGTTCAGCTTCTACACCGACGGCGGCCTTGTGATGAACAACGGCGCGGTCATCCAGAACTTCACGACCGACGGACGCTATTTTAACGGGCTTTCGGACATGGGCGGCTTCTTCTTCTACAAAATGTCTGATAACGACTGGAAGACCATGAAGTTCCACATGTACGAGGGCTCGGAGATCCGCAACTGCACCGGAAACAGCAGCACCTTGCTCTACCTTGACTTTGTAACCGACATCGTTATCCGGGGCGCGAAGTTCAGCAACCTGGGCAACTCCGTCCTCAGCGCCGGCAGAGCCGTCGTTGAGAACACGACCTTCAGCGGCAATAAGGGAAATGATCTCTTCGCGTGGGATGCCGGTACACTCAACATCCGCGGGCAGATCAACGCGGAGAAGGCGTATATCGGCAGAAACAGCGAGTATGGCAATTATGACTATTACTTCAATGTGGACGGGCTGGATGTAGACCAGGGTGAGCATCCCATTCCGGTCACGCCAGCTTCGACCATAACCTGCCAGAAGTTTGCCGTCAACGCGGCAAGCCGCGACATCGTCAACGCGTTTACGCTCAAGTCGGAGGATTACTCGCTTGTCTACTGCGACGGCGCGGCGGATTACCTCTATGACGCGGACAGCGGCCGCTTCATCCGGGTCCTGCTGCCGCTGAAGAGCGAGATCAGAGGCATAGGCGACAGGGAGAAGGCCGGCCACGACGAGCATGAGGCCAACACCGTTTGGATCGTGAGCAACACGCTCTATAAGATCGCCGAGGTCTATGTGGGCGGCACGGTCAGCGATCCCGGCGCGCCCAAGGGCTCCGCGGTGAACCCGTTCGGGAGCCTCGAGGAGCTGCTGAACGACGAGACATACATGAAGTCCGTCGATCAGCGCGGGCTTTCCGTGGTGATGGGCTCGGATCTCACGGCCACGGCCGACCAGATCGAGAGCCTCATGGACAAGACCAACCTGTCCTTCACCTCCGACAACCTCGAGGAGAAGCACACCCTGACCGTCAGTGAGGGCACGGACGGCACCGGCGTGAACGTGGGGAAGAGTGCGACCGGAAAGAACCGGAGCCTCTCCTTTGACAACGTGGGGATCGAGCCCGCGGAGGGCTTCACCGGCGACCTCTTCACCGTGGAAGACGGCGGCAAGCTCGCCATGACCGATACGACGATGACCGGCCAGGAGAATGCCCGCGGCGTCTACGTCCAGGGCGGCGACCTGACCCTCAACAGCACCGAGATCTCCGGCTTCAACGCCGGCACAGACGATAAGAGCGGTCTGGGCTCCGGCGTCTACATGGAGAGCGGCACCGTCACCCTCAGCGGCGACGTGAAGATCGACGAAAACGGCGATGACAACAAGTCCAACGTCTACCTGGCCGGCGACAACACCCTGACCCTGAACGGCCTCGGCGACGATGCCAGCGTGGGCGTGACCACGGAGGAATTCGGAGCGCTTGGCTCCCGCAAGGTCGCCACCGGCGCGCAGCCCGGGGACGACGGGAAGATCAAGTCCGATATGGGCAACCACGCGCCCCTTTATCAGAACGGCGCGATCGTCTTCGGCGTGGGCGGCGAGAAAAAGAGCTACTATGTGAGACAGGACGGCGGCGTATTCACCGCGACCGAAGGCCGCGTGGTGGCTGCGGGTACGGCCGACGACCCCATCGGACCCGATCAGATCGACAAGGTCTCCGGCACGGAGCTGGTGGAGTTCCTGATCATGGGCGACATCACCCTGCCCAAGTCCACCAACGTGGGAGGCTCGGACGAAAACAGGTACGGTATGCGTATCGTCTCCACCCAGTTCCGCATCGTCAGCGTCTATGAAAAGAACGGCGAGTGGGTGCAGGTCACCGATCCCACCGACACGGCCCACATGCACACCATCACCCGCGGTTCGGATATACCCGCCGGCGCGCCCATGTTCTGGAACGTGGGCATCGGCGGACTGGAGCTCGCCTATGTGAAGATCGCCGGCTCCGGCGGCCCCGTGGTCCGCGCGAGCAACGACGGGACGGGCGCGGATAACCACACGAACAAGGGCACAATGCTGCTCACCGGCGTTGTCATCGAGGGCGGCAATTTCAGCGGCGGCACCACAAGCTACGGCACGGCCGGCACCGTCATCGACTTTGAGTCCGACGGCGGCGCCCTGACCCTCACCGACACCACCATCACCGGCTGCATCGTGGGAACAAACGGCGCGGTCTACGTGGGCAAATATAGTGGCGCGGCCAAAGATCCCGTGATCCTGGTGGACGGCAAGACCACCGTCACTGGGAACACCGGCGTCACCGGATCCGGGCGCGAGAACCGGAACATCAGCCTGGGAGCGGGCATCAGCGTCACCGTCGCCGGGAGCTACTCCGGCAAGGTGGGCGTGACTCCGAACCCCGGCGAACTCGGGACGGCCGTGGCCAAAATGGCCGACGGAAACGAGGCCAAGAGCTACGCCAGATACTTCTCCTCCGACGTCAAGAACCTCATCGTCAAGGCCGATGAGACGCAGACCGACACGCTGGTCCTGGGCACGGGCGTCTATCAGGTGGGAGACGAGTTCTTCAACACCTGGGAGGAGGCCTCCAAGGCGCTGAGCGATCCCAATCTGACCGACAAGACCGTTCATCTGGTGGGCAGCCCGAGCGAGAAGCAGTCCCCCAAGCTGAACATCGGAAAAGACAACATCACCCTGGTGGACGACGCCACCGGCGACAGATACACCGGCGGCCGGGTCGAGATCGGGCCGGACGGCGACATCACCGTCACCGTCACCGGCCCCGGCACCACCACCTATGCCCCGGGCACCGAGGGGACCGGCAGCCATGAGGCGACGGTTCGCGGCCAGGGCGACAAGGAGCATACCGTGACCACCCCCGACGGCTCCGACGTGGATATCACGGTGGACGCCACCGGCAAGGCCACGGCCAGCCCCTCCGGCGGCAAAACGGCCGAGACCGTCATCGACGGCACGACCTTCACCGGCGCGAACAGCTATGATCTTGACCATCCCATGGAGGACGGCGTCACCGCCACCCTCCCGCAGGACAAGTCCGTTGAGATCGACGGCTCCGACGGCAGCAGCTTTACCGTGGAGAACAAGGGAGACGGCCAGATCCAGGCCACCCAGGGCGGCCGGAACGGCACCGTGGGCAGTGTCACCCTGGACGGCGGCCAAGAGGCCAACGTCAAGGTGGGCGACGACGCCACCGGCACCGACTTTACGGCCGGATCGGAGGGCGCCAAGCTGGAGCTCAAGCTCTCCGCCGAGGGCGAGGACTATGTGGAGCTCACCGAAGGCTCCGTCTCCATGCCCGCGGGCGGCAAGGTGACCGTCAACGGCAAGGAAGTGGAGAATCAGGGCGCCGGGGACGTGAACGTGGCCAAGGATCAGCCCGTTCCGGGCAAGGCCACCGTCACCGTGCCCGCCGGAAGCTCCGCGAATATCGGCGGCACCACCTATGAGGGCCCCGTGTCCGTGACCCTGGACGCGGACGGCACCCCCTCCATCGCCGAGGGCACCGTGACGCTCCCGCCCGTCACCGGCGGCAAGACCAGCGACACCAACATCCAGTTCCCCGACGGCAACACCGTCGAGGTCAGCAACCCCGACGAGACCGCGGGCAACGACGTGACCGTCACGGCCCCCGGCTCCGGCGACCACGGCACCGCCGAGGTGAAGCCCGGCGGCCAGGTCGATATCGACAGGCATACCTACACCGTGCCTGAGGATCAGACGGGCAACACGGTCCTCGAGTTCTATTCCGACGGCAGCGTCACCCTCACCGAGGGCGGACTTGAGCTGGGCGACGGCGACACCGTGGGCTTCGGAGACGTGACGCTTGGCAACAAGAAGACCGTCCCGGAGACGAGCGTAACCGACAGCCTCAAGGTGGTGACGGACGGCGACCAGGCCAAGGTCACCGTTCCCCAGGGCGAGACCTTCACCGTCACCGATCCTGACGGCAACGAGCATACCTATAAGAATAACGGCGTGGGCGACGTGACTTTCACCGTGGACAAGAACGGAAACGTCTCCGTGGACAGCGACGACGACCTGCCCGGCCGCGGCGTGGAGCTGGGCCCCGACACCCCCATCACCGTGGGCGGCGGGACCGTCACCGCGGGCGACGAGGGCGCGACCCTGAAGCCCACCGCGGACACCGTTACGGGAGACGGCGTCAATAAGGACGTCCCCACCCTCTCCGAGGGCTCCGTGAAGCTCCCCGAGGGCGCCGACACGTCGGTGAACGTGGAGACCGGCGACGGCCAGACCGGCACCTTCAGCGGCCGGGGCACGGAGATCACCGCGGGCGACACCGAGAGCAACACGCCTCCCACCGCCAAGGGCGGCCCGGGCGGCGGCACCGTCACCGACGGCGACAAGACCTTCGGTCTCCATGAGGGCGCCGAGATGACGCTGGGCCAGGAGCCCAACGAGCTGCTGAACGGCAGCGTGGACGTGCCGCAGGACGGCCAGATCGAAGTCAACGGCCAGACGGTGGAGAATACGAGCGACACCGACGACAAGGACATCACCGTCACCAAGGATATGCCCTCCAGGGGCGAGACCACCGTGGAGATACCCGCGGGCGCCGACGCCACCGTGGGCGGCGTGGAATATCACGGAGAGGCCGAGATCGTGGTGGGCAAGGACGGCGGCGTCCAGCTCACCGAGGGCCAGGTCACGCTCAACTCCGACCCGACCGGCGACGGCGGCCAGGTCAACGTCCAGCTTCCGGACGGCGGCGAGGTCAACGTCCAGAACGTGCAGAAGCACGAAAATGTCCCGGGCGAGACCGACATCACCGTGACCGTCCCGGCGGATACCGACGCCGGCAAGGGCCAGGTGGAGATGCCCAAGGCGGGCAACCAGGTCCAGTTCACCACCGACTCCGGCACCCAGACCTTTGAATCCTCCAAGGACGACACCGTGCTCAACTTCGACGGCGAGGGCAACGTCACCGTCGAGAAGGGCGGCGTCAAGCTGGCCGACGGCCAGAAGGCCGGCTTCGGGAACGTGAAGCTCGGCAACGACACCGCCGCCGGCACTCCCGCCGGCCAGGGCGTCACCGTGGAGGTCCAGGCCGGCACGTCGAGCCCGAGGAAGGCCGACGTCACCGTCCCCGCGGGAGAGACTCTTGTGGTCACCGACAGCGAGGGCAAGGAGCACAGATACACCAACAGCGGCACCGATCCGCTTGAGCTTGAGGTGGACGAGGACGGCAACGTGACGCTCAAGAGCGGCACGGTGGAGCTGCCCGACGAGGGCACCCAGATCCAGGTACACAACCCCGACGGCGGCGACGACACCCTGACCGCCGGCGAGAACGGCGCGGAGCTGACCCTGCCCGAATCGGCCGGAGGCACCGGCCCCGCCACCCTCTCCGAGGGCTCCGTCAAGCTCCCGCAGACCAAGGACGGCGAGACAGGCGACGGCTGCGTGAAGGTGGGCGACACCACCTTCACGGGCCGGGATGTGGAGGTCTTCGCGGACACCGACCCGAGCACCCCGGGCAACAAGCCCGGCGTCAAGGCCACCGATCCCGATAACGACGGCCACGTGAATGTGAAGGGCGCGGACGGCGGCCGCGGCAGTGATTATCTGGTCCCCGGCGACAGCACCGGCACCGCGGTCCTGGAGGACGGCGCCCTGACCAAGCCCGCCATGGGCACACTGGGCGACGACGGACAGGCCTTCGGCGGCACGTTTGTGAAGCCCACCGGCCATGATGGAGACGCGGACGTCTATTTCAGCGCTGAGGACGGCAGTGTGGAGTTTGTCGTGGAGCCCGGCGCCGGCATCGACACCTTTGACGGCACCAGTGCCGATTCCGCCAGCAGGACCGGCCAATATACCAACCCCGAGGGTTCCGGGGAGAACGCCAAGCTCACGCTGGACACCGACGGCTCTGTGGAGCTGGAGGAGGGCACCGTCCACATCGGCGGCGGCGACTCCGGCACCGAAACGGAGATGAAGGTCGGCGACAACACCGTCGCCAGCACCGACGCCACCGTGACGGCGACCCCGGACGGCGGCGCGGATGTGACTGTTCCGGCCGGCGGCACCTTCACCGTGACGGACAAGGACGGCAACGAGAAGGAATTCACCGTTCCCGCGGACGCCGCCGACGGCGCCACCTTCCACGTCAACCCCGACGGCTCGGTGGAGCTGGAGGAAGGCTCCGTGAAGCTGGGCGAGGACGACACCGTCCTGTTCGGAGACACGGACATCACCGGTTCCGACGGGCCTGACGGCGCCCCCGCGGTCACCGTGACCGTTCCGGCGGGCGCCGGCGAGAGCGCCGGCAACGCCAAGGTCGAGGTGGAGCCGAGCGGCGCCGTTGAGGTGGACGGCAAGACCTATACCAACGGCGACGACACCGCCGACGGCAAGCTTGAGCTGGAGGTCACGCCCGACGGCTCCGTGGAGCTGAAGGACGGCGCCGTGGAGCTGCCCGAAACCGGCGGCGTGGACGTGACGGCCGGCAGCGGCTCCGGCGCCAGCGACTACACCGTCGAGGGCGGGGATGTCACGGTCGAGAAGGACAAGGAGACCGGCGAGGTCACCGTCACCGTGCCCGCCACCGAGGGCGAGGAGAAGAAGAGCGCCGTCATCACCGAGGAGGACGGCACCGAGCATACATACACCAGCGAGGGCGAGGAGGATCTGGAGGTCCAGCTCACGCCTGACGGCCCGGCCATCACCGGCGGCGCCGCCGGCGTGCCCGAGGGCGACGACATCATCGTCCCCGGCAAGACCGGCGCCACCGATACCGATGTCAGGAACACCGGCGACGGCGACATCACCGTGGAGGCCACCGAAACCGGCGCCACCGTCACCGTCCCCGAGGGCGGCAGTGCGGAGTTCACCGGAAAGGATCCCGCAGGCAACGAGCGGAAGACCACCGTGGAGGCCGACGACAACGACGTCGAGGTCCAGGTCGATGCCACCACCGGTGCGCTGACTGTCACACCGAAGGGCGACGAGTACCCGAAGAAGGTCACCGTGGACGGCAAGACCTACACCCTGAATGAGGAGCCCGAAGACGGCACGACACCGTCCATCACGGTGAACCCCGACGGCACAGTGACCCTGGATCCGGATGACGGCTCCTGGTCCGTGGAGGTCGAGCTCCCCGAACCGGGTGAGGAGAAGGAGATCCACATCGCGGAGAACGAGTCCGTGGATATCGGAGACTCCACCTACACCGGCGGTGAGGGCGGCGCGGACCTGCGGATCGACGACAAGGGCAACGTGACCCTGGAATCCGGCAGTGTGGTCCTCCCGTCCCAGGCTGACGGCAACGGCAGCAAGGTCGATGTGGAATTCGGCGGCAAGACCGTCCCCGTCCAGAACGTGCAGAAGGCCGCGCCCTCCGAGGAGAGTCAGGTCACCGTCACCGCGCCCACATCGCCCACCGGAAAGGGCAAGGCCCAGGTGCACGACGGCGGCGCCGTGAAGATCGGCGACCAGGTCTACACCGTGCCCGAAGGCGCGGACGACACCACCTTTGAATTTGACGCCCAGGGCAATGTCTCCGTCACCGAGGGCTCCGTGGAGCTTGAGGACGGCCAGAGCGTGGGCTTCGGCAAGGTGAAGCTGGGCAACGACGAGACGGACGGCAGCGCGGACGCGGACATCACCGTCCAGGTCAACGAAGGCACACCCAAGACCGCCCAGGTCACCGTCCCCGAGGGCGAGACCCTGACCGTGACCGACGCCCAGGGCAACCAGCATACCTATAAGAATAACGGCGAGGGCGACATGACCCTCACCGTGGACGAGAACGGCAGCGTCACGCTCAGCGGCCAGCTTCCCACCGACGGCGTGGAGCTTGGCGGCGGCGACACCATCACCATCGGCGACTCCGCCTACACGGCCGGGGACGACGGCGCCACCCTGAAGAAGGGCGAGGACAGCATCCCCGTTCTGGACAGCGGTTCCGTCAACCCCGAGGCCGGCGCCTCCGTCAAGGTGGGCGACAGCACCGTCACCGCCGTCACCGACAACGCGGAGATCGGCGTGGACGAGCAGGGCGGAGCCACCGTGGGCGGCACCGACGGCCGGGACGTTGAGGTGGGCTTCACAGCCCCCGACGGGACCGTGAAGGACTACCTGATCCCCGCCGGAAAGACCGCGGAGGAGACGGACGCCGGCGACGGCCTCAAGTCCCCCGCGCAGGAGAAGCTGACGGGCACCGCCAGCGAATTCGGCGCCGAGGGCACGGACGGCCGGCCCAGCGTGAAGCTGAGCGACGGCAGCACCGGCAGCGCCTACTTTGAGCAGACAGAGGAGGGCGGCACCCTTACCGTGACGCCCGGCGCGTCCGTGGACGTGAAGGACAACAGCGGTAAGACCACCACCTTTGAAAATCCCGCGGACGCCCAGAACAACGCCCATATCGAGCTGGATGAGGACGGCAGCGCCACCCTCACCGACGGCACCGTGGAGATGAGCGGTCAGGACGGCGAAAAGGGCTCCGTGAAGGTGGGCAGGAACGAGGTCGAGGCCGAGTCCGCCACCGTCACCGCCCCCGGAAAGACCGCCGGCGGCAGGACCGAGACCGGCAGCGCGGATGTGACCGTGCCGGCCGGCGGATCCTTCACCGTGAAGGACAAGAACGGAAACGAGAAGGAATTCACCGTTCCCGAGGACTCCACTGAGGGCGCCACCTTCCACGTCAGCCCCGACGGCTCCGTGGAGCTGAGGGAAGGCTCCGTGGAGCTGGGCGACGGCGAGAGCGTGGGCTTCGGCGGCACCACCGTCACGGGCTCCGGCGAGGACGGGGCGAAGGACGTCACCGTCACCGCCCCGGCGCCTGAGGACGAGGGCTACGATCCCAACAACGCCAAGGTGGAGGTAGCGCCGGGCGGCACCGTTACGGTGGGCGGCGACACCTACACCAACGATGGCGACGGGACCCTTGAGCTGGAGGTCGCGCCCAACGGCTCCGTGGAGCTGAAGGACGGCTCCGTGGAGCTGGGCGACGGCAACGAGATCGACGTCAGCGCCGGCGCCGACGGTGAGGAGAAGGATTACAGCGTGAAGGGCGACGGCGTCCAGGTCGAGAAGGACAAGGAGACCGGCGAGGTCACCGTCACCGTACCCGCCGCCGAGGGCGAGGAGAAGAGCTCCGTCACCGTCTCCGACGGGGACAAGACGCACAACTATACCAACGAGGGCGAGACCGGCGAGGATCTGAAGGTCGAGCTCACGCCTGACGGCCCGGTCATCACCGACGGCGCCGCCGGCGTACCCGCGGGCGACGACATCAACGTCCCCGGCACGCCCAATAACACCAACGTGAAGAACACCGGCTCCGGCGAGGGCAGCGACCTGAAGGTGGAGGCCGGCGAGGACGGCACGACCGTCACCGTCCCCCAGGGCGGCAGCGCGGAGTTCACCGGAAAGGATCCCGCGGGCAACGAGCGGAAGACCACCGTGGAGGCCGACGGGGACAACGACGTGAAGGTCCAGGTCGGCGAGGACGGGACCCTCACCGTCACCCCCGAGGGCGACGAGTACCCGCAGAAGGTCACCGTGGACGGCAAGACCTACACCCTGACGGAGGAGCCCGAAGACGGCACGACGCCGTCCATCACGGTGAACCCCGACGGCACAGTGACCCTGGAGCCGGAAGAGGGCGCCTGGTCCGTGGAGGTGGAGAAGCCCGGCAGGGGCGAGCCCGACAAGGAGGTCCACCTCAACGACGGCGAGTCCGTCACCGTTGACGGCAACACCGTCAAGGGCGGCGAAGGCGGCGCGGATATCACGGTGGACAGCGACGGCGATGTCACCCTCCGGGAGGGGAGCGTCGTTCTCCCGCACAAGACCGGGGAGGGCGCCGGGAACAACGTGGACGTGGAGTTCACCGACGAAAACGGCGCGGTGACCGGCAAGGTCCACGTCACCAACCCCGACACCGGGGAGGACGTGACCGTCACGGCCCCCACCGCGGACAATCCCAACGCTCAGGCCCAGGTCCCCGCGGGCGGAAGCGTGCAGATCGGCAGCGAGACGTACACCGTGCCTGAGGACGGCGGCGACACCACCTTCGAATTCGACGCGCAGGGCAATGTCTCCGTCACCGACGGCTCCGTGGAGCTTGAGGACGGCCAGAGCGTGGGCTTCGGCGACGTGAAGCTGGGCAACGACGAGACGGACGGCAACGCGGGCGCGGACATCACCGTTCAGGTCACCGACCCCGACAGCACGCCGAGAAAGGCGGAGGTCACCGTCCCCGCGGGCGAGACCCTCACCGTCACGGACAAGGACGGCAACAAATATACCTATAAGAACAACGGCGAGGGCGACATGACCCTCACCGTGGACGGGGACGGCAACGTGACTGTCGAGGAGCTTCCCGAAAACGGGCTGGAGCTGGGCAGGAACACCACCGTCACCGTAAAGGACTCCGACGGCAGTGAGGACACCCTCACCGCGGGCGGCTCCGGCGCCACGCTGAAGCCCGACGGCGGCGACAGCTGCCCGCCCGTGCTTGACAGCGGCTCCGTCAAGTTCCCCGCGGACTCCGAGGGCAGTGTCAAGACCGGGACCCCCGCCGCCGAGTTCACCGGAAAGAATGTGGAGGTCCTGGCCGACACCGGCAGCGGCAATCCCGGCGTGCGCGGCCTGCCCGAGGACGGCGGCACCGTGAAGGTCAACGATGTTGACTACTATGTGCCCGGCGGCCAGACGGCTCCGTTTGAAAACGGCAAGCTCGGCGCGCCCGCGGTGGGCAAGGTCGAGGGCAACGTGGGCCTGGACAACGCCCAGTACGTTGTGGTGCCTGACAAGACCGAGGGCAAGGACCAGATCTTTACCGATCCCAACGCCAGGACCGACGACGACGAGTCCGGCTTCGTCCTGGGCGACGGCTCCGCGTTCGACGTGAGGGCCAAGGGCAGCGGCACCGTGAAGAACCCCAGCGGACCGGTGACCGGCCACTACGAGGCCGCGGATGACAACACCAGGGTCGTGGTCGATCACACCACCGGAGAGGTGACCCTCACCGACGGCTCCCTGAACGTCTCCGGCAGCGGCTCCAACACGGGCAAGGTCACGGTGGGCGGCAACGTCATCGAGACCAGGTCCGCCAACGTCACCGCCCCCGGCATCGGCGCCGACGGCACGGAAGAGCCCGGCAGCGCCGACGTGACCCTGCGGAAGGGCGAGTCCTTCACCCTGGACGGCGAGACCTATACCGCCGAATCCGACGGGACCGTGTTCCACGTGGGCCGGGACGGCAAGGTCTCCCTGAAGGAGGGCTCGACCAAGCTGGGCCAGGACGACTCCGTCTACTTCGGCGGCAAGGAGATCACCGGCTCCGGCGCCGGAAGCACCAAGAACGTGACCGTCACCGCCCCGGCGGAGGAAGGCAGTGAAAACGCCGGGATCGAAGTCCAGAGCGGCGGCACCGTCACCGTGGGCGACGAAACTTACACAAACAGCGGCAGCGGCCGTGACACGCTTGAGCTCGAGGTCACCCCGGAGGGCGACGTGGAGCTCGCCGACGGCACCGTGACCCTCCCCGACAACGGGAGCGAGCCCGACACCTCCATCAAGGTCCGGACTGAGGGCTGGAACAGCGACGGAGAGCAGACCTCCACCGAGTATGAGGTGGCCGGCGACGGCGTCAAGGTCAGCAAGGACTCCAACGCCGGCGGCAGCGGCAACGACAGAGTGACCGTGACCGTCCCCGAGGACGGCGAGGCCACGGTCACCACGACTGACGAAAACGGCGAAAAGAAGGATAACGTCTACACCAATGAGGGCGAGGAGGACCTGAAGGTCGATCTGACGCTCGACGGCCCCGTTCTTGAGGACGGCAAGGCCGGACTTGGCAAGGACAGCCAGATCGGTGTCGAAACGAGTGACGGGACCGTCATCCCCGTGGAGAACACCGGCGACAAGAAGACCACCGTTGAGAAGAAGGACGACGGGACGACCGTTGTGGACATTCCCGCGGGCGGCAAGGCCAAGGTCAACGGCGTGGAGGTGGAAGGCCCGGCCAGGGTCACCATCGGCCCGGACGGCAGCGCCCAGGTCGAATCCACCGATCCGAAGGATCCCTCCGTGAAGGTCGGCGGCGTGACCTATTACGATGACGGCACCGGCGCCGGGCCTGACATCACCATCACCGAGGACGGCAGCGTCGAGGCCGAGAACGCCAGGGGCGTCATCGAGAGAGAGCTTCCCATCACCGACCTCTACATCCCCGCGGGCGGCACCCTCGAGTACGACACGCCCAACGGACCGGTGACACTCACCGGCGGCGAAAATGGCGCCACGGTAGATCTTGATGAGAACGGGAACGTCACCGGCAAGAAGGGCGACGTCACCGTCAAGGGTCCCGTGAGCGCCGCGGTGGGCGAGAACGCCCCGGAGGACACCACCGTCACGCAGATCGGCGACGTTGAGATCCAGGTCTATGACAAGGACGGCAACCCCGTCCAGGGCGCCAACGTCACGGTGGTCGTCACGGGCCCCGACGGCGAGGAGTACACGGGCGTGACCGACAAAAACGGCAAGGTCACCATCCCCGACGTCCCCTACGGCGTGTACAGCGTCGTGGTGGAGAAGACGGTGGGCGGCGAGACAGTCACCAGCACCGGAAGCGTCATCGTGGACGATCCCCTTGTCAGCGGCGAGGACAACACCTTCCGGATGGATGTGGTGATCGTCAACACCCTGGTCGAGAGCGACCTGGGCGGCGACACCATCGGCAAGCCGGCCGTGGCGGGCCTCAATAAGGTGGTCACGGAGGATGACCGGAACGCCGGCGAGGACGGCAGCGAGGTCGTCATCGACATCACCCTGAGCGCCCACAGACTGGACGGCGGAAACTCCAGCGTCACCAGCAGGAGCGAGAAGGCCCAGATCAAGGAGGAGCTCCGGACGGAGGCGCTGAGGAGCGCCGCCACGGACAACCTTGTGGAGTTCGTGGACGTGACCGTGACCAAGACGGTCACGGTGGACGGGGACGTCGATTCCTCCGAAACGGTCCCGACGACCCCCGAGCTGCTGACCATCGCCTTCGCGGTGACCGGCAGCCTGAAGGACGCCCTTGACAGCGTGGAGAACGGCACCGCGGACAACATCTTCGTGGTCCGCCGCCACACCGCGGCCGACGGCTCCGTCACCACCCAGACCCTGCGCAAGGTCAGCGAGCGCGTTGGCAAGAACGCCAACTTCGAGTGCTACTACATCCGCGAGCTCAACGGCGTGAAGTACATCATCATCCGGGCCCAGAACTTCTCCGTCTATGCCTTCGGCGTCGCGGAGGAGCAGGTCAGGACCGAGGATCCCTACACGCCCAGCTACGATTCCTACCAGGTGATCCTGCCCAACTCCTTTGAGAACGGCACCGTCACCGCCAACCGCAGGTACGCCTACGCCGGCGATCTGATCGTCCTCACCGTGAGACCCAACGAATTCTACGAGCTGGAGCAGCTGACAGTGACCGATCGGAACGGGAACGCCATCCGCCTCACCGACAACGGCGACGGCACGTACAGCTTCTTCATGCCGGCCGGCGACGTGACCGTGAGCGTGAAATTCCGTCACGAATGCCCGTCGCGCAAGTTCCCGGATCTGAACGTGGCCGCCTGGTATCACCTGTACACCGACTACGTGATCAAATACGGCATCATGAACGGGTATGACACCGGCGTGTTCGCCCCCGACGGGACCGTGACCCGCGCCGAGATGGTGATGACCCTCTGGAACCTGGCCGAAAGGCCCCAGGCGGACCTGATCATCCCCTTCGAGGACGTGGAGGAGGGCGCCTGGTATGCGGAGGCCATCCGCTGGGCGGCCGCGCAGGGCATCGTCAAGGGCTACACGGACACGGTGTTCGGACCCAACGACCGGATCACCCGTGAGCAGATGATGACCATCCTCTACCGGTACAGGCAGAGCACCGGCAGCGTCGTCGCCGACCTGACCTACCGCCTGCCCTTCACCGATGTCGGCAGCGTGTCCGGCTGGGCCTATGAGGCCGTGGTCTGGTGCACCGCCAACGGGATCGTCAACGGCAGAGACGCCGATCTGGTGGTCCCCGCGGGCTACGCCACCCGCGCGGAGCTGGCGGCGGTCCTCACCCGGTTCGACCGCCTCAGCAAGGCAGCGAAAAAATAACGGGGGATCAGCCCCGAAATAACGCAAAACGGCCCGCGGACATCTTGTCCGCGGGCCGCCAGCTTGTCAGGAAATGAGTCGATGATTTTAGCGGCGTCATGTGCGTCGGAAGAAGTACGTTCCCCCTGTCGGAAAAAGCCCGTCAGGGCTTTTCCGACAGACCAAGGCGGGGACAGCCGTACGGCCGTCCCCGCCTTGGATATTGTAGAGTATTCTTTTTTACGCCGCCTGTTCCTCCAGCCTTTTTAGGCCGCGGGCGGCGGGGCGGGTCAGGAGGGCGGCGGCGCCGATGACGGCGGCGGTGATGCTCAAACTGACCGGGTAGACGGCCATAAGGACGCTGAAGGTGGGGTTGCGGGGAAAGACCACAAAGACCCAGAAAAACCGGATGCCGCAGACGAAAATCAGGGCGCACACCGCCGGGATCAGGCTCTGGCCGAAGCCCCGCATGTAGCCGGACAGCACCTCCACCGCCAGGGAGAAGACGTGGCCCAGGAACATCCAGCGAATGCGGATGAGGCCATAGCGGATGACCTCCGGCTCGGGGTTGAAGATACGGAGAAGGGGGGTGGCGAAGAGGAGGAGCAGGGCCACGGTGACGCCGAAGAAGGAGTAGCCCACGAGGAAGGTGACGCCCAGGGAGCGCCGGCAGCGGGCGTAATTCCCGGCGCCGCAGTTCTGGCCCACGAAGGTGGTGACGGCCTGCCCGAAGGAGCTGAGGACCGAATAGGTGAAGCTCTCCACGTAGTTGGCCGCCACGGAGCCGGCCATGACCACCGTGTCCAGAGAGTTGATGGCCCGCTGGATGGTGATGTTGGCCAGGGAGAAGACCATGCCCTGCACGCCGGCGGGGATCCCCACCCGGAGGATGCGCTTCAGCGTGAAGAGGTCGATCCTCATGGCCCTCAGCTCCACCCGGAGGGCGTCCCGGCTGCGGAAGAGGATGCCGAGGAGCACCGCGGAGCTCACCAGGTTCGAGACCACCGTGGCGATGGCCACCCCGTCCACGGTCATGTGGAGGCCGGCCACGAATACGATGTTCAGGATGACGTTGATGACGCCGGAGAGGAAGAGGACCAGCAGGGGCGTTTTCGTGTCCCCGCGGGAGCGGAAGATGGCGGAGATGAAGTTATACAGGAGGATGACCGGCATCCCCATCAGGTAGATGCGCAGATAGAGCGCCGCCATGGCTTTGGCGTCGTCCGGCACATCCATGACCTCCACGATGGGGTCGGAGATGAACTGGCCCAGCACGGCCAGCACAAGTCCGCCCAGGATAGAGACGAGGATGGAGGTGTGGACGGCCTTTTTCACGCCCTCCAGGTTGCCCGCGCCGAGATACTGGGAGATGATCACGTTGGTGCCCAGGGACATGCCCACAAACAGGTTGATGAGCAGGTTCACAATGGGCCCGTTGCTCCCCACCGCCGCCTGAGCGGAGGTCCCCACGAACCGCCCCACCACCGCCACGTCGGCCGCGTTGAAGACCTGCTGGAGGATGCTGGTGGCCGCCAGGGGCAGGGCGAAGAGGATGAGCTTATCCCACATGGAGCCCGTGAGCATATCGCGATTTCGGCTGCCTTTTCTGATCATTGGATCGTCTCGCCGGCTTTCTTTCTTGATAAACAGTGAATTGATTTTACACCTTCGGCCGGCGTTTTCAAGCCCCTTTCCCGTTTTTCTCCCATTTGTCCGAAAAACGGGGAAAAATCAGGGTCAATTTGTTTGGGATTCGTTGACCTTCAGGTAATCCGGCATCGGCAGAGGCGTGTCGGAGGCGTAGCGGAGCAAAAGGGCGCTTCCGTTTTCCTCCACCTCCTCAAAGCCCGCCAGCTTGTAGGTGATATACATGATGCGGTTGTGCTCCGTCTCGAAAAACTCGGCCAGAAGGGGCTTGCCCTCCCGGGCGGCGATCCGGGTGGCGTGGGCCAGCAGAGCCGAGCCAATGCCCCGGGACATCACCCGGCAGGAGACGATGAGCAGCTTGATTCGCAGGGCGTCGCCCCGCTCCATGAGCAGCAGGCCCACCTTGCCGCTGTCGCCGTATTTGTCCCGAAGCCCGCAGATGAGAAAGAGATACCCAGGGTCGTCGATCATGGCGGTCAGCTCGTCGTAGTCGTAGGTGTAGCCGGTGGAGTTCAGCTGATGGGTGCGGACCGTCAGCTCCTCCACGCGCCGGATGTCCTCCCTTGTCACCGGGGAGATGTCCAGCTCCATGCCGAGGGTGGCCAGAAATTCGTCGGCGCTGCCCTCAAAGGCGCTCTCCGCGCTCTGACGGGCCAGATCGGCCCTGTACATCCCACGGCGGTTGGCGGCGTCCCGGGTGATGAAGGGCACCTGAAATTCCGGCAGCGCCGTCAGCTCCGCCAGGGACGCGCCGTCGTAGGCGTGGACCCGGGGCAGGGCGTGGAGGACCTCGTCCCGCTCAAATTCCGAGTCGTCCACGAAGGCCGCGGCCTCCGGCTTTATGTTGAGGGCGGAGAGGATCGCCCCCACGCCGGCGGACTTGGGGCCCCAGGAGATCCGGGGGCAGAGGAAGTAGTCCTCCAGGCCGAAGTCCCGTATCCGCGCCGCCGCGGCGTCGGGGTCGTTCTTGCTGGCCACAGACTGGACGATGCCCCGCCTGTCCAGCTCCAGCACGGCCTCCCGCGCGCCGGGACGCAGCCGGGCGCCGCCGCCCTCGGAGAGCGTCCCCTCCCAGAGGGTGTTGTCCAGGTCCCAGATGACCAGCTTGATCCTCACATCCTCCGCCATGTCAGCCGTTCCCCCCAAGGTGAGACTCCACCAGCTCCGCTATGGCGTTGATGGAGTGGAAGTTTTCGGTGGAGATCTCCCGCCGGCCCAGCTTCACGCCGAATTCCTTCTCCACGAACATCACGATCTGAAGGGCGAAGAGGGAATTGATGAAGCGGCTCTTGAGGAGCTCCGTGTCATAGGTGAGGCCGTCGGCCTTCTTCTTGTCCACAAAAAACTGATAGATCCGTTCCCGTGTGTCCATTTCCATACCTCCCAAAAGAAAGATCATCGATCGGATTCATCCGGGGCCAGCCCGTCCAGACGCGCCAGCAGCGCCGCCCCGTCCATGCCCGGGTCCACGCTCACCCGCTTGAGGGCAAAAAGGCTCTGGGGGATGCCCTTCACAAGGACGTTCACCCCGTAATCCGTAGTGACGGTGGCCCGGACGCCCAGGCTCCTCAGCACCGCCTCGGAGAGGGTGTCGTAAAGCCCGTTGGGGTAGGTGAACACGTCCGCGGCCAGGCCCGGGACGGCCTCCAGCTGGGCCCGGGAGCGCAGGAGATCCTCCGTCAGCGCGGAGACATAGTCCTCCTCGCTCTCGCCCTCCATCCGCAGAACGCCCCGGCGGCAGTCCTCCCCGTCCCGTTCGGGGACCTGGTGCATGTCGTAGGAGTGGCTCTTGATATCCAGTACGCCCCGTTCGACCCAGGGCAGGGCCTGCTCCAGGGAGAAGTGGGGGGTCATGGCCTCGCCGGTGTCCTTGTAGGTGTCCTTCCCCACGGAGACGCCGATGACGGAGATCACGGCGGACATGCCGTATTCCTCCAAAAGGGGCGCGGCCACGTCCAGATTGTTCCTGTACCCGTCGTCAAAGGTGATCAGCACGGGCCTTGCGGGCAGCTCCGTCCCGTGGGCCACGTAGGCGAAAAGGTCGTCATAGGTCACCGCCGTGTACCCGGCGTCCCGGAGGGCGGAGAGCTGGGACTCAAACTCGGCGGCGGTGACGGCGCCGGTCCCTTCGTCGAAGGAGTGGTACATCAGGATGGGCAGGGCGGCCGTGTGGCTCTCGGAGGGGGCGTCCTCGCCGGCCCGGACCTGGGCGACGCGCGCCTCCACGTTCTCCCGCGTGGTCAGGTGGCCGAAGCCCGCGGGCATCCAGACCTCCGGGTCCCCGTAGATATACGCCAGCACCATGTCGCCCACGCAGTTGCGGAAATGGTCCACGTCGTAAAAGTACCGCAGGTCGCGTGTCACGCAGTTGAAGTCCCAGAAATCGTAATAGGGGGCGATCTGGGCCAGGCCCCGGCGGAATTCCTCCATTTTTGCCTGATCGTACCGGGCCAGGTCCCCGGCATAGAGGGGCACGCCGACGACCGTGAGCTCCACGCCGTTCTCCCGGCACATGTCCGCGATGTCCGCCACGGCCTCCAGGGCCCCCTCCAGACAGGGCATGGAGCAGGGGGACTGCTCATAATAGTTGTTCTCAAAGGCCAGATACTCGTCCATGGCGCCTATCCGGGAGCCGTCCC
Source organism: uncultured Oscillospiraceae bacterium (assembly GCA_947625815.1). Classification (GTDB taxonomy): domain Bacteria; phylum Bacillota; class Clostridia; order Oscillospirales; family Oscillospiraceae; genus RUG626. The sequence continues at coordinate 97,981 of CANQPU010000003.1, read as the reverse complement.
GGAGCTGCTTGTTGTAGACGCCGGTCTCGGCGATGTAGACGGAGTCGGCGTTCGTCAGGTATCCGCGCCGCCCGGAGGCGGCCAGCTTTTCCAGGCCGTAGCCGGGGTTGGAGAAGAGATATTTGGCGTAGAAGCTCAGGGGCGAGGAGCCGTCCACCCTCCAATGCATGTTGCCCTTGACTGGGTCGGCCTCGGTGTCGAAAAGCTCCGTGTCCTGGGGGTCCACCGCCAGGACGATCCGCCGGACGTTGCAGGTGTCGATGAGATACCGCGCCAGCGCCCGCTCGTCCACCAGGTCCCCGCCGTACCAGGTCATGTTGTAGTACCGCCCGCCGGTGTAGGCGCCCAGCTTCTCCGGCGAAAGCGAGGAGCACTTGGAGCTCCCGATGATGTAGGAGTCGTACTTCCCGGAATTTTTGTCCAGATACGTGATCTTGGCGATCCGGGGGTTCATGGTCATGTCGTATTCATACCAGTCCATGACCGGGTCCCCGAAGACGCCGAAGGGGTCGGTCAGGACGTTGAAGACCACCAGGACCGCCGTGAAGAGGACCACGGCGGAGAAGAACACGGCGAGCCATTTTTTTACCGGCAAAGCTCTCACCTCAGAAGTTAAAGTAGAGGAAGGTGGATACCCTTCTCATGCACAGGAGCGACACCGCCAGCAGCGCCGCGCTGAAGACGGCCTCCCGCCAGCCGCAGCGCTCCCGCTCGGACAGGCGGTTGGAATTGGGGAAGCAGAAGCAGATGACCGCGCCCAGGGCCATGGTGACCGTCACCTGGAGGTTGTCCTTGACAAAGGCCAGGGCGGAGGCGGCAAAGGTCCTAAAATGCAGGAGCTCCCGGACGTCAAAGAGCTTCCGATAGATCATGGCGGCCTGGGAAAGGCCGGTGCAGTCAAAGAGCACCCGCACCAGCGCCCCGGTGAAGAAGGTGAGGAACACCGCCAGCCACGCCGGCAGGGGCCGGCTGTCCCGGAGGGCCCGGTAGTTGGCCAGCGTCACGAGGACGCCGTTCACAAGGCCCCAGGCGATGTAGTGCCACGCCGCGCCGTGCCACAGGCCGGAGACGAGGAAGGTGGCCATGGTGGCCAGGACGAGCCGCCCCACGCCGTCCCCGAAGCCGAAGAGGTTCGAGAACACCGTGTCGTTGAAGAACCGGGAGACGGTGATGTTCCAGCGGCGCCAGAAGTCCCCGAAGTCCCTGGCCTTGTAGGGGGAGTCGAAGTTTATGGGCAGCTCGATGCCGAAAAAGCACCCCAGGCCCCGGGCCATGTCGATGTATCCGGAAAAATCGAAGTAGTAGGCGAAGGTATAGGCCAGGACCGCCGCCCAGGAGTGGACGAGGCCGGCGTCGGCCGCGCCGCCGCCGGTGTAGTAGGCGGAGGCGAAGGTGATGAGGGTGTCCGCCAGCAGGACCTTTTTGGCACAGCCCATGGAGAAGAGCATGACCCCCCGGGGGAGGAGGCCCGTGTCAAGCTCCAGCAGCGCCTCCCCCTCGATGGCGGGCATGACCTCCTCGTGGCGGACCACCGGCCCCACGATGAGCTGGGGAAAGAAGGTGACGAACACCGCGTAATCCAAAAGCGTGGGCAGGGCCCGCTCGCCCTTGTAGAAGCTGACGCTGAAGGCCAGGATCTGAAAGGTGAAGAAGGAGATGCCGATGGGGAGGAAGAGCTTCAGAAGGGGGATGTGGGTGTGGAAGAGCCAGTTGATGTTGGTGATGGTAAAGTCCAGGTACTTGAACCAGAAGAGGAGCCCCAGGTTCCAGAGGACGGCCAGGGCGAGAAAGAGTTTCTTTTTCCCCAGACGGTCCATGAGGGTCAGGAGCAGGTGATTGATGAGGATGGAGGAGGCGAACCAGAAGAGGAAGTCCGGCTGGCCGAGGGCGTAAAAAACCAGCGACGCCGCCGTGAGCCACACCTTACAGCCCCGGACATTTTTGAGCCGGCGGAGGAGGTGGAAGCCCGCGAGCGTCACAGGCAGAAAACCGAACAGAAAGGGATAGGACGAAAAAATCATGTTCTCTCCGTGGGATTTTTCCCGGGGACGGTGAAAATCCCGTCAATGTGTGATATACTTGAAAAAACGGGGAAAGGCGGGACGGTATGCTCATACTCTGGCGAACGGTGGAACGAGGGGCGGACGGCGCCGCCGCACACGCCGCGGGGCGGCAGCTGCTGGCCCGGGGCCTGGAGCTGCTGGGCCTCTCCGGCCGGGAGCGGTCGGTAAGGCGCGGAGCCAACGGCAAGCCCTTCATCCCGGGCGGACCGGAATTCAGCGTCTCCCACACGCAGGGCCTGGCGGTCTGCGCGCTGGACGGGGGACGCCTGGGCGTGGACGCGGAGCGGGTGGCCGGGATCCCGGAGGGGCTGATGGCCGCCCTCACGCCGGAGGAGCGGGCATATGTCCTGTCCGCGGAGAGCGGGCGGGAGGGCCGGTTCTACCGGATCTGGACGGTGAAGGAGAGCCTTGTGAAGGCGTCCGGGGAGGGCCTGGGGGCCATCCGGGAGCTGGAGAGCGCCGTGACGGGCGACCTCAAGCTCAAAAGCCGCGTGGGCGGCTTTACGGTCCGGGCGCTCCTGCTGCCCGCGCCCGGCTACGCCGTCGCCGTCAGCTCCGAAAGTTCAGAGAGACCGGTCCTGATCGAGGGGGTACAGCTCCCCCACCCGGCATCCGGGCAGGGCGGCCTCCAGGGCCTCCAGCGCGGCGCCCTCGCCGTCCTGGACGAAGACCCACCCGGCGCCGCACCGCGCCGCCGCGTCCCGGATCGATGAGGCGCTGACGTTTTCCCCGTAGCTCATCGTCTCGATGGACACGGGAGAGGCCAGGAGCGTGACGATGGGGTTCGTCTCGGCCTTGTTGACCAGCACCAGGACCCGGCGGCCCTCGCCCTCCAGCGGGACCCGGTCCAGCTCCCGCAGGAGTGACGCGTACTCGGCCGCGAACCTCTCGCGGGTCTCATAGCGCTTTGGGTTCAGGTCGTCGTATCCCTCAATGAGGCAGTCGCCCATGACGGTATAGCCGGCGCAGAGGACCACCACCGCGGCCATGACGCCGGGCAGATACGCCCCCGTTCCGGGGGCTTTTTCCGTGTCCGGCCGGCCGGCGCAGACGCCGAAGGCCCACATGAGCATCCCCAGGCTCATGGGCCCGCCGTAGCGGGTCATCTGGGTGAGCATATTGGAGGGCTCCAGATACTGAGTCTCGTCATAGAAGATGGTGAGGTGACAGCCCAGCAGGATCAGGAGTGTGACGGCGTACATACCCAGGGTGAAGAGCAGGAGCCTTTTGGACCGGCTCCCGTCCAGCCGGCCGGCCCTGCGGATGAGGACGATCAGGGCCAGGATGAGGAGGAGCACGGCGGCGGGGGTGAGATCCACGGCGGCCGTCAGCTCCCGGTGGACGGGCTGGGTGAAGAAGGCGCGGAAAAACGCCCGGATGTAGCCCAGGGCCTGTCGGTTTTCAAAAAAGCCCCCGCCCAGGATCTCCCGGGCCCGGTCAAGGACCGAGGGGGCCAGGCTCCGCGTCAGGTATGTGGAGCGGTCCATGACCCGGCAGAAGACGCCCCAGCTCCCGGCGGCCAGGAGAGGCGACCCCGCCAGCAGGGGGAGGGCCCACCGGTGCCCGCGGGCGCCGCGCCAGAGGAGATACAGCGCAAGGGCGTAGGCGGCCCACAGGAGCCCCGCGGATTTGGTGAGGGCCAGGCAGGCCAGATACACGGCGCACTTGGCCGTCCGCCATCCGGTCCAGGCGCCCTCGCCGGTGATCTCGATGATGAGACAGCCGAAGAGCATCCCCATGACGGGGTCGGCGTAGAGCGAACGATACCAGGAGCTGTCGGCCACGCCGGGAAGCGCGAAAAGCAGCAGGACGCAGAGGGCCCCCCGGCCGAGCCGGCGGAGGAGGCCGCCGCTTTTTGGAAGGGATCCGGTGACGGAGAAGAGCAGGGCGGCGGTGTAGAAGAAGTAGCCGCCGAAGACGAGCCCCTCGTCAAACCGGCCGAAGAGGTTGAGGAACCACCAGATGAGCAGCTGCGTCATGGGCGGGTAGTCCCCGAAGCCCGGGGCCACGTTGCTCAGATGCCCCGCGTAGCCCTGGCGGTAAAAGAGGCTCTTGATGTCCGGGCCCCAGAAGTTGCAGGCGTCCCACTCGGTGATGAGACGGTAATTCACCAGGAGGACGACGGCCAGCACCGCCGCGGCGTTCACCCAGACCTGGGGCTCCAGAAAGGGCTCCGCCGCCGCTTTGAGCGCGCCGCGCCCGCCGCGCCGGACCGCGAGCATCAGGGCCAGGAGGACGCCCAGCGCGGCCGCCGCCATGAGCCAGGTGATCGCGGCCAGAGCGCCGAAGAACGCCAAAATATAGAGGACCAGCCCCGTGGCGCACAGCGTCACGGGCACGGTCTTGACAAGACTCTCCCGGAATCTCACCGACAGCGCCGCGGAAACGGCGCCAAGCCCCAGGAGATTCAGAACAAGCGCCATTCCATCGCCTCCCGGATGCGCTCAGTCCTCCCGGCGGAAGACCCACTTGCGCTCGATGATGTAGTTGGCCGCGAAGAGGAGCACGTCCACGACGATCTTGATGAGCACCGTCGGCACGGGCAGGCGGCTGAGAAGCGCCACCGTCCCGCCGGAGACGAGCATCACGGCCAGGAAGAGGATCAGATAGCGCAGGGACTCCTTTTTCGTGTCCCCGCGGCTTCTGAAGGTGACTTTTTTGTTGAGGAAGAAGTTGACCCCGCCCGAGAGGAGCCGCGCCATGACGGAGGCGGCGAAGACCCGGGCCCGCCCGTCCCCCAGGAGCTTTCCCAGGAGCCAGAAGGCCCCCAGATCCACCAGGGTGGACGCCCCGGCGGCCAGAGCGAAGGTCAACGGCCGGCGGTAGACGAGCCAGGAGTCCCGCACCACCCGGAAATGGGAGGCCCGGTTGTCGTCCAGATAGATGGTCTCGATGGGCTCGTAGAGGAAGGGGACCTTCCGGTCGGCAAAGTCCATGAGCAGGTTCATTTCGTATTCGTACCGGTCGCCCTCGGACTTCAGCGCCGGCAGGAGCAGATCCCGGGACAGGCCGCGCAGACCGGTCTGAGTGTCGGGACAGGACCGGCCCGTGATGAGCCGGAAGACGGCGGAGGTGATCCGGTTCCCCGCCCGGGAGCGCCAGGGCACGTCCGCCCCGTCAAACCGCCGGACGCCCAAAACGAGACTTCCGGGGTTCTCCAGAGCGAGGGAGGCCACGCGCAGGACGTCCCCGGCGGCGTGCTGGCCATCCGCGTCCGCGGTGACGACGCAGCCGCAGTCGGGGAAGGTGTCAAGGATATACCGGATGCCCGTCTTGAGGGCCGCGCCCTTGCCGCGGTTTACGTCGTGGTGGCACACATGGGCGCCGAGGGCCCGGGCCTCGTCGAAAAAGGGACCGCAGGCCGGGGAGCTCCCGTCGTCCACCACCACGATCCTTCCGGCGCCCAGCGCCGTAAGGGATCTGACCGTGTCCACCAGATGCCCGTCCGCCTCGTAAGCCGGGATCAGCACCGCGCAGTTCATCCGCTTCACCTCCGCATATGTACCTATTTTAATTATATCACTTTGAATCCCAATGTCAACAAGCGGGGACAGGCCCTAAAAACGGGAGAAATTCTTCGCGGATCTGAAAAAAGGGCTTTACAACGGCGGAAACGTATGCTAAAATGTCATGGATTGCCCCTCTACCTGGTTTTGCGGATATTCCGGCATTGCTGCCGGGGCCTTTCGTCCCGTTACCCGGTTGAGCGGGGACATTTAAAAGAAAGGAGCGTACCACCGTGATCACAAAGGATCAGAAGACCGCCGTTATCGAGGCGAACCGCCGCAGTGAGAACGACACCGGTTCCCCCGAGGTCCAGATCGCCATCCTGACGGAGCGCATCAATCAGCTCACCGACCACCTGAAGGTCCACAAGAAGGACGCGCACAGCCGTCTGGGTATGTACAAGATGATCGGCCATCGCCGCCGCCTTCTTGACTACCTGATGGAGAAGGACATCGAGCGCTACCGCGCCATCATCGCCAAGCTCGGCATCAGAAAGTGAGCAATGAGGGTATTATATGCGGTCCGCAAACCGCATATAATACCCGTTGCTGCTTTTTCGGTCCGAAGCAAACAAAATGGAGTCCTGCCGTTTTAGTATTTGAATGAACGTCCGGCGTCCGGGGGTTGATTCAAGTGCTAAAAGACGGGACTCCGGAGAAAAAACACAAAGGAGTCTGAAAATGATCATCAAGCACAGAGAGTTCCCCAACTACAAAAAGTATGAGATGACCCTGGCGGGCCGTCCTCTGAAGCTGGAGGTGGGAAAGCTGGCGGAGCTTTGCAACGCCGCCGTCCTCGTCACCTACGGCGATACCACGGTGCTCTGCACGGTGGTGGCCAGCCCCCGCCCCAAGGAGGGCATCGACTACTTCCCCCTCAGCGTTGAGTTCGAGGAGAAGCTTTACTCCGTGGGCCGCATCCCCGGCGGCTACACCCGCCGCGAGGGCAAGCCCTCCGAGCGCGGCACCCTCAGCTCCCGCATGATCGACCGGCCCATGCGCCCCCTGTTCCCGTCCGACCTTCGCAACGACGTGGTCGTGACCTGCACGGTCCTGTCCACCGATCACGACTGCGCCCCGGAGATCGCCGCCATGATCGGCGCCTCCGCCGCCGTCTCCATCTCCGACGTGCCCTTCGCGGGCCCCATCGCCGGCGTGGGCCTGGGCCTCATCGACGGAAAGTATATCATCAACCCCACCAGCGCCGAGCGGGCCGAGAGCGAGATGTACTGCACCATCGCCGCCACCCGGGACAAGATCGTCATGATCGAGGCCGGCGGCCACGAGATCCCCGAGGACGTGATGCTCGGCGGCATCATCGCCGCCCACGACGCCATCAAGCCCGTCATCGCCCTCATCGACCGGATGGTGGCGGAGGTCGGCAAGCCCAAGTTCGAGTATGAGCACGCCTCCTTCAATCAGGAGCTCTTCGACAAGATCGTGGACAAGTACCTGGACGACGTGCGCTACGCCATGGACACCGACGACAAGAACGTCCGCGAGGAGCGCTACAACGTGGTGGTGGACAAGATGATCGCCGAGTTCGGCGAGGAGTATCCCGAGATCACCGCCCAGCTGGAGGAGATCACCTACAAGATCCAGAAGAAGGTGGTCAAGCAGTGGCTCTTAGAGGGCAAGCGCGTGGACGGCCGCGCCATGAACGAGATCAGGCCCCTCTCCGCCGAGGTGGGCGTCCTGCCCCTCGTCCACGGCTCCGGGCTCTTCACCCGCGGCCAGACCCAGGTGCTCAGCGTCTGCACCCTGGCCACTCTTTCCGCCGCCCAGAAGCTGGACACCATCTGGGAGGAGGAGGAGAAGCGCTATATCCACCACTACAACTTCCCCAACTACTCCGTGGGCGAGGCGCGGCCCAGCCGCTCCACCTCCCGCCGCGAGATCGGTCACGGCGCCCTGGCCGAGAAGGCCCTGGAGCCGGTGATCCCCTCCACCGAGGAGTTCCCCTACGCCATCCGCGTGGTCAGCGAGGTCCTCTCCTCCAACGGCTCCACCTCCCAGGGCTCCATCTGCGGCTCTACCCTGGCGCTCATGGACGCGGGCGTGCCCATCAAGGCCCCCGTGGCCGGCATCTCCTGCGGCCTCATCCATGACGACAACGGCGACTGGAAGACCTTTATCGACATCCAGGGCGTGGAGGATTTCCACGGCGAGATGGATTTCAAGGTCGCCGGCACCAAGAAGGGCATCACCGCCATCCAGATGGACCTCAAGAACGACGGCCTGACCTACGACATCATCAAAAACGCCTTTGAGATCACCCGCGAGGCCCGCATCCAGATCCTGGACGAGATCATGCTGCCCGTGATCAGCGAGCCCAGGCACGAGCTGGCCAAGTCCGCCCCCAAGATGATCTCCATGCACATCGACCCGGACAAGATCCGGGAGGTCATCGGCTCCGGCGGCAAGGTCATCCAGAAGATCTGCGCCGACACCGGCTGCAAGATCGACATCGACGACGACGGGTCCGTCTTCATCAGCCAGCAGGACATCGAGGCCTGCCGCGCCGCGAAGAAGATCATCGACGACATTTGCTTCGTCCCCGAGGTGGGCAAGCTCTACTGGGGCCAGTGCGTCCGCGTCATCCCCATCGGCGCCTTCGTGGAGCTGGTCCCCGGCAAGGACGCCATGTGCCACATCAAGGACCTGGAGTTCAAGCGCACCGAAAAGGTGGAGGACGTCCTCAACGTGGGCGACTGGACCTGGGTGAAGTTCCTCGGCATCGACGACCGCGGCCGCTGGAACATCTCCCGCAAGGACGCCATCCGCGAGCGCGAGGACGCGGGCCTTCCCATCGACAGAGAGTAAAGATCGATCCCACGCGGCGGACGGACCCTTCCGTCCGCCGCCTGAAACTGTCGGAAAAAGGCCATTGGGCCTTTTTCCGACAAGGGGAACGTGCGGAAAACCCGGCTTGAATTCTGCGGAATTCAAGCCGAATCTTCCTGCCGTCGCCCTGCGCGCGCCCTGTTGGGGCACACTTGGGCGACAAAAGGGATTTTTCCGACGTACATGCCGCCGGAAAAATATTGGAACCGAGTTTTTGACAAGCAGACGCGGCGGACGGACCCTTCCGTCCGCCGCCTTTTAAGAGGTAAGACCGGTGAATTATTCGCTTCTCAGCAAATATCGCTCCGAGCTCATGGGCGTGGCCATGCTGTCGGTGATGCTCTTCCACGCCTCCGACATGGACCTGGGGATCTTCAACGGCCCCCGGACCCTGGGCTTTGGCGGCGTGGACATCTTTGTGCTGCTGTCCGCCATGGGACTGGCCATGTCCCTGACCCGGCGGAGGCAGGAGTACGGGGCGTTCCTCATCCGGCGGGCGCGCCGGGTCCTGCCCGCCTATTACCTGGTGATGGCCGCCTATACCCTGGCGCTCCTGGTCCGCAAGCAGGCCACCGTCTCCGCCTTTTTCTGGAACGCCACCCTGCTCCAGTACTGGGTCCGGCCCCAGGGCCGGTTCAACTGGTACATGACGGGCCTGCTGATCTGGTATGCGCTGATCCCGCCGCTGACGGCCCTGATGGGCCGCTCCCGGCACCGGGCGGCGCTGACCGTCCTCATCTCCGCGGCGGGCATCGCCGTCTGCGAGCTCCTTTACCGGGACGGATACTGGTATTACATGGACCCGTTTTTCCGACTGCCCGTTTTGGCGGAGGGGATCCTTCTGGGCTTTCTGATCCTGGAGGACCGGAGGCTGGGCGCCCGGGATTACGCGGTCTGGGGCCTGTGCGTGGCCGCCGGGGCGCTGTGGGCGCTGGTGTGGCTGAAGGGCTGGACGGTCTGGGCCGCCTACATGTTCCCCTTCACCACGGTCCCGGCGTGCCTCCTCATCTGCCTTGTGCTGGACAGGCTCCCGCTGGGGGCGCTGCGGCGGTGCCTCCGGTTCGTGGGGGAGAACAGCCTGGAGATCTATTTGCTTAACGTGAGCTTCTTCTCCGAGACCGGCCTCCTCCGCCGGTTTTTCGACCCGGACCCCGGCCACTACGCCTACTACGCCGCCTCCTTCGCCCTCAACATCCTCCTGGGCTGGGCCCTCCACCGGGCCATCGCCCTGGTGGGGGACAGGCTCCGCGTTAAAGCGCCCACAAACAGCCCGCCGTCCGGCCATGTCATAAAATAAGGAGATCAAAAAGGCTTCCCTTTCCATATTTGTTCGTAGGGGCGGGTCCCAGACCCGCCCTTTTTCCGTGCACAGGCGCCTTAATTTAGCGACATTGCGTCCTCGGACGGCGGGATGCTTGTGTCCGGGGGCGGCGTCGGGGCATAGAATGAGGCGCGGGGGACCGCGAATCTGACTTTTGGAACGTGTTGCTATGGACAGGGAATTTGATCTTGACCCCGGGCTCCTGACCCGCGTATGGAAGCGGGTGGAGGTGGAGGCGGCGGAGCCGCCGGCCTCCGACCGGGAGATCCCCCGGGAGGCGGCGGCCCTGGGGGCCTTCATAAGACGTGCCGCCGGGGCCGGGGGGATGTATGAGCGCCTGGCGCGCAGGACCCAGGGGACCCGGGCGCAGAAGGAGCTTCTGGCCCTGGCCCGACAGGAGCGGATGACCGAAAGGGAGCTCCAGGCCCGGCGGCTCGTCCTCTTCGGGGATACGCTGGCGCTGCCGCCGGCCGGGGGCGCGGCGCCGGCGCTTCTGAGGGCCCTGAAGGAGAGCATGGACGCGGAGCTTGCCAACGCCGCCGCCTATGAGGCCGCGGCCGCCGCCACGGGGGAGGAGTCCCTCCGGGGGCTCTATCAAAAGCTGGCCGGCCGGGAGCGCCGGCACGCCGGCGTGCTCCGGGGGATCCTGGAGCGGGCGGTGTACGGCTGACAGGCCCTTGACCTTTGGAGGAAAATGGTGTAGAATGGTTCTGTATTTTTGCGAAGGGGGGCGCGGCCGTGGCAAGGCGCGTTCGCAGGAGGCTCACGCCGGTACAGCTGGTGGTGCTGAGCTTCCTGGGCATCATACTGCTGGGGGCGCTGCTGCTCATGTGTCCCTTCTCCTCGGGGAGCGGCGAGTGGACGGGCTTCGTGGACGCCCTCTTCACCGCCACCAGCGCCGCCTGCGTCACGGGCCTGGCGGTGGTGGACACCGCGGGGCACTGGAGCCATCTGGGCCAGATCGTCATCCTGCTGCTCATCCAGATCGGCGGGCTCGGCGCCATGACCATCATCACGGGCTTTTTTTCCGTGGTGCGCAAGCGGGTGAGCCTTGCGGACACCCGGCTCCTCATGCAGGCCGCGGGGAACGACAGCTACGGCGGCGTGGTCAAGCTCATGCGCCGGATCTTTGAGGGGACCATCCTCTTTGAGACCGCCGGGGCCGTGCTCCTGGCCATACGCTTTGTGCCGCTCTTCGGCTGGCTCCGGGGGATCTGGTACGCCGTTTTTCACTCGGTTTCCGCCTTTTGCAACGCCGGCTTCGACCTGATGGGCGATTATGAGGGCGGCGCGAGCCTGTCGGCCTTCGCCACGGACCCGCTGGTGATCCTGACCGTCGCCGCCCTCATCGTTCTGGGGGGCCTGGGCTTCATCGTCTGGGACGACCTGGTGACCAGCCGGTTCAGATTCGGGAAGATGAAATTCCACTCCAAGGTGGTCCTCACGGTCACGCTCTCGCTGATCCTCGGCGGGTTCGGGCTCTTTCTCCTTTTGGAGTGGAACGGCGCTTTCGCGGGGTTCGACCCGGGGGACAAGCTCCTTTTGGCGATCTTTCAGGCGGTGACGCCGCGCACGGCGGGCTTCGCCTCCGTGTCCATGGCGGAGCTGACTGACGCCGGGGCGCTCCTCACCATGGTGCTGATGCTCATCGGCGGCTCCCCCGGATCCACCGCCGGAGGACTGAAGACCACCACCCTGGCGGTGGTGCTCATCTGCACCGTCTCCTCCGCCAAAAAGGCGGAGCCCACGGTCTTCCGCCGCCGGATCGACGACGACACGGTCCGGCAGGCCACCGCCATCGTCATCATTTATGTGATCGCCAGCGTCGTGGCCGCCATGGCCCTTTGCGCGGTGGACAGCCTGAGCCTCAGGGACGCCTCCTTTGAGGTCGTCTCCGCCATCGCCACCGTGGGCCTCTCCACCGGCATCACGCCCACGCTGAGCGTGGCGGCCAGACTCATCCTGACGGCGCTCATGTTCGCGGGGCGTATCGGGGGGCTGACCATGGCCATGGCCCTCTCCGGCGAGCGGACGCCCGCGCCGGTACACCGCCCCGAGGGAAAGCTCCTTGTGGGCTGACAAGACATTTCCGGAGGTATGCTTATGAAATCGGTACTCGTCATTGGCCTGGGCCGCTTCGGCAGGCACCTGGCCACGAAGATGCAGGAGATGGGCAACGACGTGATGGTGGTGGATCGGGATCCGGAGCTGGTGGAGCTCATGGCCGGCCACATCACGGACTGCACCATCGGCGACTGCACCCGCGACGACGTGGTGGCCTCCCTGGGGGTGGAGAACTTCGACCTGTGCTTTGTCACCATCGGCGAGGACTTCCAGTCCTCCCTGGTCATCACCTCCCTGCTGAAGCGCCACGGGGCCAGGCGCGTCATTTCCAAGACGACCCAGGACATCCAGGAGGAGCTTCTGAGGCAGATCGGCGCCTCCGAGGTGGTCTATCCCGAGCGGGAGATCGCCGAGCGGGTGGCGGTCCGGTATAATTCCGACAACATCTTTGACTTCATCCCCCTCACCGAGGATGTGGCCATGTATGAGCTGAAGACCCCCCGGGCCTGGGTGGGGAACACCATCGTGGGGGTGGACGTGCGGAAAAAGTATAACGTCAACATCATCGCCGTCAAACAGGGCGACAGCCTTCTGGCCACGCCCGGCCCCAACCACGTCTTCCGCGAGGAGGATCACATCATGGTCCTGGGGAAGTCCGGGGACGTGTTCAAGCTGGCGGGGAAAGGCTAAAAAGGCTGTCGAAAAAGCCCTGACGGGCTTTTCCAACAAAATAACGGCCGCCCGAAAGGGCGGCCGTTTCGTCTCTTTATAGGGTCTTACAAAGTTTTGGCTTTCTCCAGGATAAACTCCCGGAGCCAGGGGCCGGTGTCGGGGTTTTTCAGGGAGAAGTCGATGGTGGCCTCCAGAAAGCCCCGGAGACTGCCGGTGTCGTAGCGGCGGGCGTCGTAATCCACGGCGATCATGCGGCGGGCGTGGCACAGGGCGGCGAGCCCGTCGGTGAGCTGGATCTCCCCGTTCCGCCCGGGGGGCGTGGCGTCCAGGATGTCGAAGATGTCCGGGGTCAGCACATACCGGCCCATGACGGCGAAGTTGGAGAGCTTCTCCTCGGGCGTGGGCTTTTCGTTGATGTCCAGCACGTCGTAGATCCGGTCCTCCAGCGCCCGGAGCTTCGTGGAGGAGTAGGCGCCGATGGCCTCGTCGGAGACATACTGCCCTCCCACACACGGGCAGTCGTATTTTTCCGCGGCGTCGATGAGCTGCTTTAAGACCGGCTTCTCCGCCATCATGATGTCGTCGCCCAGGAGGACGGCGAAGGGCTCGTCCCCGATGAAGTGCCGGGCGCGGGCAATGGCGTGGCCCAGGCCCCTTGTCTCCCGCTGGCGGACGTAGAAGAAGTTGGCCATATCGGCCACCCGGCGGAGCTCATGGGCCTGCTCGGCCTTTCCGGTCCCCATCAGGCGGTGCTCCAGCTCCGGGTAGTAATCAAAATAGTCGTCCATGGCCGTCTTGGCGCGGTTGGTGACGATGAGGATATCCTCGATGCCGGAGTCCACGGCCTCCTCGATGATATACTGCAAAACCGGCTTGTCCACCAGGGGAAGCATCTCCTTGGGAACGGTCTTTGTGGCCGGGAGCATCCGCGTGCCCAATCCGGCGGCCGGGATGACGGCTTTTTTGACTTTCATCTGACCCACCTCCATGAAGAGAAGCTGTTTTCAGGCTGTTTTCAATGTCCGGGCGCCCAGCCTCCGGGCCGCGCCGCTTTTTTGAAGGGCGCTCACCAGGAGGACCCCGGGCAGGAAGCAAAGCACCGCCTCGGAGCCGCCGACGGAGAGGATGTTGATCCCCCAGGCCGCCCAGAAGGACCGGCCCAGCCCCGCCTCGGCGTAGGAGATGACGGCGCCGACGATCAGGGCGTTGCATACCACCGGCGGGATGGCCGCTGTCCAGCGGCTTTTACATCTGGCGGTCCACAGGCCGGCCAGAAGCGTGGCCAGGGACCCGAAAACGATATCCACCACCCCGTACTGGCTCAGCAGATTGGTGAGGATACACCCCACGAAGAGCCCCCAGGCCGTCTCCGGAAAGAGGAAGGGGAGCAGGGTCAGCGCCTCCGAGAGCCGGAACTGGACCGGCGCGAAGGCCAGGTTCAGGGTGTAGGCCACGTAGCTCAGGGCGGTGTACATGGCCGCCGCGGCGGCGGCGAGCGCCAGCCGGCGGACGGGAAATCGGTTTTGTGTTGTCATAGTCAAGCTGCCTCCATTTTTTGTTTTTAGAAGCCGCGCCGCGGGACGCGACTGGACAGGGTGTGGAAACCTGTCGGAGGTATCTTAACACAGTATGACAAAACCTGCAAGAGGAAGATGAGGAATTGATGCGGATCGGCGATCAGCCCCGCGAGAACGTGCACCCGCAGTAGCTCTGACGGTAGATGCCGTACTGCTGGCAGAGCCGGATGGAGCGGAGGTAGCCGTCCCTTTTCTTGAAATCCGACGGGAGCCAGGGGACGCCGTGCTCCGCGGCCAGCCTCTCGCCGATCTCGTTCAGGAGACGGGCGTTTTTGTGGGGGCTGACGGTCAGGGTGGTGCAGAAATAGTCAAACCCCTCCCGGGCGGCCAGCCTTGCCGTCTCCCCCAGGCGCAGCTCAAAGCACCTCCCGCACCGCGCCCCGCCCTCTGGCTCCCCCTCCAGCCCCGCGGCGGCGGCGAAAAAGCGCTCCGGGTCGTAGTCGGCGCACCGGAGGGGGACGTCGTCCATGTGGGCCTGGCGCAGGAGCTTTGGCAGCTCCCCGGCCCGCCGGTCGTACTCCTCCCGGGGGTGGATATTGGGGTTGAAGTAAAAGAGGGTCACATCGAAGTGGGGATAGACCCGCTCCAGAACGGCGCTGGCGCAGGGCGCGCAGCAGACGTGCAGCAGAAGTCTGGGGCGCCTGCCGCCCAGGCCCGCGATGAGAGCCTCCATTTCCCGGTTGAAGTCCCGCTCCATAGTCCGCCTCCCCGCTGTTTTTCCTTATTTTACGTCTAAAAGGGGCGACGCGCAAGGGTTTTTTGAATTTTTCCCTTGACAAGCGGCGCAGATAATGTATAATTTAAAGGCTCGACGCCAAAGGCGCGGCAACCTTGCCTTCGATTTGCCGCGAAGGCCATAAGTCCAAAAGGAGGTGCTAAATCATGGCAAAAACTGCGGAAAAGTATGAGCTTCTGTACATCATCGACCCGGACCTCAGCGAGGAGGACACCGCCGCCATCGTGGAGAAGTTCAAGAACCTCATCGAAGCCAACGGCACCCTGGGCGAAGTTGAGGAGTGGGGCAAGCGGAAGCTGGCCTACCTCATCAACGACAAGCCCGAGGGCTACTATGTGCTGGTGAAGTTCGAATCCGCCCCCGAGTTCCCCGCGGAGCTCTACCGCGTTCTCGGTATCACCGAGGGCGTCATGCGTTCCCTTGTCACCGTTCGGCCGGAATAAGGAGGACGTGAAATGCTCAATCACATCGTTCTGATGGGCCGCCTCACCCGCGACCCCGAGCTCAGACGGACCCAGTCCGGGACGCCCGTGGCGTCCTTCCGCCTGGCGGTGGACCGGGATTTCGTCTCCCGCGACGGCGGCGAGCGCCAGGCCGATTTTATCGACGTGGTCGCTTGGCGCAGCACGGCCGAGTTCGTATCCAAGTATTTCGCCAAGGGCCGTATGGCCGTGGTGTCCGGCCGCCTTCAGATGCGCGACTGGACCGACAAGGAGGGCAACAAGCGCACCAACGCCGAGGTGGTGGCCGACAACGTGTATTTCGGCGACTCCAGGCGCGACGGCGACAGCCAGCAGGGCAGCTACGGCAACAATAACCGGAGCGCCTATTCCGAACCCTCCGGCGGCTCCTACGGCGGAAACGGCGGCGGAAGTTACGGCGGGAGCAGCTATTCCGCGCCCGACTCCGACTTCGCCGACCTCACCGACGACGACGGCGATCTGCCGTTCTGAGTCCGAAAACCGATTTTTTCCCTTTTGATAAACCTTAAAAAAGGAGGTCAACGTCAATGACGAACGAGAGAGAAGCCCGTCCGGCCCGTCCCGCGCAGGTCCGCAAGCGCCGCAAGGTCTGCCAGTTCTGCGTGGACAAGTGCCAGCACATCGACTACAAGGATACCGCCAAGCTCCGCCGGTATCTCTCCGAGCGCAGCAAGATCCTTCCCCGCCGCGCCACCGGCACCTGCGCCATGCACCAGCGCCAGCTCACTACCGCCATCAAGCAGGCCAGGCAGATCGCCCTCCTGCCCTATGTGACGGACTGATTTGACATTCAAAAATGCCCCATCCTTTTCGGATGGGGCATTTCTGAGACTGTCGAAAAAGGCCATTCGGCCTTTTCCCGACAAGGGAAAACGTGCGGGGAAACAGGCCAAAATTAGAATATTAGCCCGTTTCCCCTGCTGTTTTGCCGCGCGCACGCCCCAAATGGGCGTACACTTGCAAAACAAAATGGATTTTTTGCAAGGCACATGTCCCTGCAAAAAATATAAAATTTGTTTTTTGACAAGCTGAAAAATGCCCCATCCTTTCGGATGGGGCATTTCTTTCAGCCTCGCGGCGGCTCCGGGCCGGGGAGCGGCACCCGGAAGGGGAGGAGGACGCGGGCCAGGAGCTGGGCGGTCCGGGCGGACCCGGCGGGGAGGCGGATGTCGGCGCTGCGGCGGGCGCGGTTGGCGGCGAAGAGATACA
This sequence comes from uncultured Oscillospiraceae bacterium, assembly GCA_947625815.1. Taxonomy (GTDB): domain Bacteria; phylum Bacillota; class Clostridia; order Oscillospirales; family Oscillospiraceae; genus RUG626. The sequence continues at coordinate 81,507 of CANQPU010000003.1, read as the reverse complement.
CGTTCCCCTCGCTGTCCTCCACGTATTGCCGGCAGACCGTCTGCCCGCCCACTATAAACACGCCCAGCTCGCCGGGGGCGATGGACCCCCCGCGGGCGAGGAACATGGTGTCCCCCGGCGAAAGCCAGGGAGCGTTCAGATCGTCGGTGACCCCCACGGCCAGATCCGCGCCGGCGGGGGCTTTTTTCCGGGGGATGCTGTCCGTCTCCGTCACCTCCCTATACCGCCGCGGCCGCCGGGAGGGCGGCCGGGGGAAGTTACTTTTTGAATCCGTCCTTCAGGGCCACGGAGCGGTTGAAGACCAGCCTTTCGGAGGTGGAGTCCCTGTCCGCGGAGAAGTAGCCCAGGCGCAGGAACTGGAAGCTGTCGTTGGGCCTGGCCTCCGCCAGGGCGCGCTCGGCCTTGCAGCCGGTGACGATCTCAAGGGAGTCGGGGTTGATGTGCTCCACAAAGGCGTCGCCGTAGGCGTCCGGGTCCGGGTCCGTGAACAGGTTGGAGTAGAGCCGGACCTCCGCGTCCACGCAATTTTCGGCGTCCACCCAGTGGAGGGTGGCGCCCTTGACCTTCCGGCCGTCGGCGGGGTCGCCGCCCCTGGACTCCGGGTCATAGGTGCAGTGGATGGCGGTCACCCGGCCGCTCTCGTCCTTCTCGCATCCGGTGCAGGCCACCAGATACGCGCCCTTCAGGCGGCACTCGGGGCCGTTCGGCGTCAGGCGCTTATATTTGGGGGCGGGGACCTCCATGAAGTCGTCCGCCTCCACCCAGAGCTCCCGGGAGAAGCTGACCGGCCGGGTGCCGGCCTCCGGGTCGGAGGGATTGTTCTCCACCTCCACCGTCTCGCCGGCGCCCGCGGGGTAGTTGTCGATGATCAGCTTTACCGGGTGCAGGACGGTCATACGGCGCGGCGCGTGGGCGTTGAGGTCGTCCCGGAGGCACGCCTCCAGCAGGCTGTAATCCACGGTAGAGGAGACCTTGGCCACGCCGATCCTGTCGGTGAAGGCCCGGATGGACGCCGGGGTGTAGCCCCGCCGGCGAAGCCCGCACAGGGTGGGCATCCGCGGGTCGTCCCAGCCGGAGACGAGGCCCTCCTCCACCAAGCGGCGGAGCTTGCGCTTGGACATGACGGTGTTCGTAATGCCCAGGCGCGCGAACTCGATCTGCCGGGGCTTTGAGGGTACGTCGGTGTTGTTGATGACCCAGTCGTAGAGGGGCCGGTGATCCTCGTACTCCAGGGAGCACAGAGAGTGGGTGATGCCCTCCAGCGCGTCCTGGATGGGGTGGGCGAAGTCATACATGGGGAAGATGCACCACCTTGTGCCCTGGCGGTGGTGCTCGATATAGCGGATGCGGTACAGGACCGGGTCGCGCATGTTGAAATTCCCGGAGGCCAGGTCGATCTTGGCGCGGAGGGTGTATTTTCCCTCGGGGAACTCCCCGTTTTTCATGCGCTCAAAGAGGTCCAGGCTCTCCTCCACGGGCCTGTCGCGCCAGGGGGAGCGGGCGGGGGTGGCCGTGTCGCCCCGGTACTCCCGGAACTGGTCGGGCGTCAGCTCGCACACGTAGGCCAGGCCCTTTTTGATGAGGCCCACCGCCAGCTCGTAGGTTTTTTCAAAGTAGTCCGAGCCGTAGAAGAACCGGTCGTCCCAGTCGAAGCCCAGCCAGTGGATGTCCTCCTTGATGGCGTCCACATATTCCGTGTCCTCCTTGGCGGGGTTGGTGTCGTCCATGCGCAGGTTGCAGATGCCGCCGAACCTCTCCGCGGTGCCGAAATCGATGCACAGCGCCTTGCAGTGGCCGATATGCAGATAGCCGTTGGGCTCCGGCGGGAAGCGGGTGTGGACCTGCCTGCCCTCAAATCTCCCCCCGGGCGCCAGATCCTCAAGGATCGCGGCCTCGATAAAGTTTTTGCTTTCGATGTCAGCCATATGGATCGTCCTTTCAGTCGGGTGACGGGAGTGGAGCTCCCGCCGCTTCAAGCATGGCATCCATTATACCAAAAACGGGGACAATGTCAAGGCGAAGAGGGTCAGGCGCGGGCCCTGAGGGGGAGCTTCCGCCCGAATATGCGTCCACAGCCGCGTTTTGCCGCGCCTGCTGAAAATGTTTACGCGGGAAATCTTAAAATTCTGCCCGTCCGTTCGACAGGACCACATAAGCATTGACAAGGAGCCGGTTTCGGAATACAATATGTAAGTCCTATTTCGGATACTGGGGACGTCAAGGAGGGAGACGGCGTGGAGGATGACAGCAGGAAGCAGCTTGAGGTGATCAATCAGCAGATCAAGGACGTGGTCGGTCTGTACCGGAACGCCGTCAGCCGCCTGGGGATGTCGGAGAACGAGCTCTGGATCTGGTATACGCTGATCATCGTGGAGGGCGAGCACTCCCAGCAGGACATCTGCGGCATGTGGTCGCTGTCCAAGCAGACGGTCAACACCATCATCTCCAACATGGTCCGGAAGGGCCTTGCCGTCCTGGAGACGGTCCCGGGCGCCCGCAACCGGAAGGTCATTTACCTGACCCGGGCCGGCCGGGACTACGGAGAGAGCGTCGTGAAGCCCCTTTTTGAGGTGGAGCAGAGGGCCATTGAAAAGCTTTCCGCGCAGGAGCGGACGGCCTGTACCGCGGCCTTCAGGAAATACATCGATTTCCTGAGGGAGGAAATGCGCGGGTATGCGGGCAGGCGCGGGAAGAGAGGGGCCGTGTGATGAAAGATCTGGTAAGATGCCTTCTTTATCTGGCGCTGATCGGGATCTTCGGCTTCGTCCTGGGGCGGCTGCTCCCCAAGAGCCTGTTTCACGGCGACCGCTTCCCCTTCCGCCCGTTCCGGTGGGAGAGGGACGGGGCGGTCTACAACCGGCTGGGGGTGCGCAAATGGAAGGAGAAGGTGCCCGACATGAGCGTCATCCTCCCGAAGCTGATGCCCTCCAAGAAGCTCCCGAAGGAGCCGTCCCCCGCCCATATCGAGCTGATGATCCGGGAGACCTGCGTGGCGGAGTGGATCCACGGCCTGCTGTGTGTCCTGGGCTTCGGGTGCGTCTTCCTCTGGAAGGGTGCCTGGGGCTGGATCGCCTCCGTCCTCTATTTCCTTGGCAACATCCCGGATATCATCATCCAGAGATATAACCGTCCGAAGCTGACGCGCATCCTTCAAAGAGTGCGGGAGAGAGACTATTCATGAAAAACGTGATCATTTTCAGCTGCAGCACGGGGCAGGGGCACAACTCCTGCGCCGGGGCCGTCAGGGACTATTTCGAGGAAAAGGGCGTCGCCTGCGCGGTCTGTGATTCCCTGACCTTTATCTCCCCGGGGTTTGCCCGATTCATGTCCTGGGGCCACAGCTTCATGTATAAGCACATCCCCCGCTTCTTTGAGTGGGGCTACCGGCTCAACGAGCGGCACCCGGCCCTTCTGGAGAAGGGCTCGCCTCTGTACGGGCTCCTGACCAGCGGGGAAAAGCGCATGTACCGCTTCCTCCTCGACGGGAAATACGACACCGTGATCTGCACCCATATGTTCCCCGCCATTGCCCTGACGCGGCTGCTGGAGCGGTATCCCCTGCCGGTACAGACGGCCTTCGTGGCCACGGACTACACCTGCTACCCCGGCGCGGGATCGACGGGCCTGCAAGGATACTTCATCCCCTGCAAGCCCCTGAGCGGCGATTTCATGACCCGGATCCCCGCCCCGCACCGGACGGTGGTGTCCGGCATACCGGTCCGGCGGGAGTTCTGGGACCGCCGGGAGAAGGAGGAGGCCAAAAGGGCGCTGGGCATCGGCGAGAAGAACAGGCACCTTCTGATGATGGGGGGCAGCATGGGCTGCGGCCCTATCGTAAAGCTCCTCCAATACGTGGCCGGGGAGCTTCCGGCCGATACGGAGGTGACGGTGATCTGCGGGACGAACCGGCGCCTGTACAGGAAGCTGGACCGGAGATACAGGGGGAACGGGCGGATCCACATCGTGGGCTACACGGAGGACGTCTGCGCGTATATGGACGCGGCCGACCTTTATCTGACGAAGCCCGGCGGGATCAGCGTCACGGAGGCGGCGGCGAAAAACCTGCCCATGGCGTTTGTTGACGCCGTGTCGGGCTGTGAGAAATACAACATGGACTTTTTTACGGATATGGGGGCGGCCGTGACCGACCCCTCCGTCCGCGGACTGGCCCGGAAATGCGTCCGGCTCCTATCCTCCGGCGACGGGCTTGACCGGATGCAGCGCGCGCTGGAGCTGTACGGCCAGCCCAACGGCGCGGAGATCATTTATGCCAACCTTGAATAAAAAGAGCACCCTCGGGAGCCCTTTTTGTTTGAGACGGGACGGGAAAAGGAACGGGAGATATGAACATACGGAAAACGGATATGGTGGATTACCGGAGGTTCCGGTTCAGCCGGCTGAATACGCCGGAGTTTGAGCATCTGAAGCTCCTGGCGTTCTGGCCGGTGTATGGGCTGCTGTTCCTGACGGTGGAGCGGTTGTGGATCCGGGGGGCCTACACGCCCGTCCACTGCGCCCTGGACGACGCCATTCCCTTCTGCGAATACTTCCTGATCCCCTATCTCTTCTGGTTCGTCTATTTAACGGGCGTCCTCCTCTATACGCTCCTGTTCGACCCGGAGGCCTTCAAACGGATGATGCGCTTCATCATAGTCTCCTATTCCGCGGCGATCCTGATCTACATACTGTTCCCCAACTGTCAGGAGCTCCGGCCGCTCAGCTTTGAGCGGGACAACATCCTCACCCGCTTCATCCGGCGCTTTTACGAGTTCGACACCAATACGAACGTGTGCCCGTCCATCCACGTGATCGGCTCGGCGGCGGCCATGTTCGGCGCGTGGGACAGCCGGCATTTCCGCTCGCCGGGGTGGAGGGCCGCCTTCGGGGCGGCGGCGGTGCTGATCTCCGTCTCCACGGTCTTTATAAAACAGCACTCCGTCCTTGACCTTCTGGCGGCCGTGCCCATCTGCCTTTTCGCGTACCTGATCGCCCGCGGGAAAAGGAAAAGCCGCGGGGAAGAGACGTCACAGTGGAAGAGAGAACAAAGCAATGTCTGATCGCCGCCGGCGTGACGCGCGGTCCAGGAGAGCCCGGAGTTTTCCCTCCGGGCTCTCAGCTTGTAAAAAAACTCAAATTCAATATTTTTTCCGGCGACATGTGCGTCGGAAAAAATACCTTTTGTCGCCCAAGTGTGCCGCTTGAGGCGCGCGCAGGGCGACAGCAGGGCAATTTCCTCGGAATTTCGCAAAATTCAGAGAAAATTGCCCGCACGTTCCCCCTGTCGGAAAAAGCCCGTCAGGGCTTTTTCCGACAGCCTCAGAGCCCGGAGGTTTCCCTCCGGGCTCTCAGCTTGTCTACCGCCGGCCCAGGTCCAGGATGTTTTTCGTCTCGATCCGGGCGGTCGTCAGCACGAGGACGCCGGAGACGGGGCACAGGTACTCGCCGGCGGTGACCCGGTACTGCCCCAGCTCCCGTCCGTCCTCCACCTTCAGCGGCTCGAACCAGGTGACGGTGACCCTGTCGCCCCGGCGCAGGGCTCTTAGACGCCGGTCGAGCTGCTCCTGCCGGTCCTCCGCCGGCTCGGGCCGGGGGACGTAGAGCCGCTCCCGGGCATGGACCGACTCCTCAAAGCCCCTCAGCGCCGCGAAGGGGGCGAAGAGCTTGGCCCGATCGGCCCGGGTCATGGGCGGCCGCGTCGATTGGGCCCTTTTCATACCGTTGAGCTGGATGTATTCGTTCATTTTCTGTGTCCTCCGATCTGTCCGTGTCGGGCCCTCGCCGTGGCCCCCTCCAAAAAATCGTGGCCCCGCAAAAGGGCGTTTTTCCCGTATTTGTCCCGCACCGCGAGCACCGCCTTCTGGAGCTGCCGGCGCTTTTCCCTGGCCGCGGGGTCCTCAAAAAGGCTGGTCTGCTCCTCCCGCTCCTCCTCCCGCGTCAGGCGTATGGCCGCCACGTTCAGCCGCCGGACGGCCAGGCCCCGGTTGACGAGCCTGTCAAAGAGGGCCAGGACCGCCGCCGTGATGGGCTCCAGCTCGTCCGTGGGCTCCGAAAGGCCCGCGGTGCCGTGGGCGGGGGGCGGGACGGCCCTGCCGTAGTGGTCCCGCTCCCGCGGCCCCTCCCAGGCGGCGTTCTCCCGGTCATATCCGACGTGCAGGACCACGCCGTCGGTGACCAGCCCCCTGGCCATGAGCTCCATGGTCAGATCCTCCGCCATCTCCCGGATGACCACGCGGGCCTCGTCAAAGGTATAGGGGCGGCTCAGGACCTGCCCGGAGCTTACGGACCTGTCCGCCGGCCGGTAGGCCTTGATGTCCGCCATGGTGCAGCTCTCCAGCCCCCAGGCGTGGTCGATGAGCAGCTCCGCGTTGACCCCGAAGGCCCGGTAAAGGGCGTCCTCGCCGGTGAGGCTCAGCCGCGCCAGCTCCCCCATGGTGTGGACGCCCAGCCTTTCCAGACGCCGGACCGTCCCGGGCCCCGTCTGCCAGAAATCCGTCAGGGGCAGGTGGTCCCAGAGGAGCCTCCGGTAGCTCTCCTCGGTGAGGGCCGCCATGCGGACGCCGTTTTTGTCCGGCCGCGCCTTTTTCGCCACGATGTCCATGGCGATCTTGGCCAGATAAAGATTCGACCCGATGCCCGCCGTGGCGGTGATGCCCGTCTCGGAGAGCACCTCCCGGATCATCTCCCCGGCCAGCTCCTCCGGCGTCTGGCGGCGCGGGCGCAGATACCGGGAGGCGTCGATGAACACCTCGTCGATGGAGTAGACGTGGATGTCCTCCGGGGAGACGTACCGCAGATAGGCGGCGTAGATCCTGGAGGACACGTCCACATAGAGCCCCATCCGGGGCCGGGCCACGATGAAATCCACGTCCTCCCCCGTCCGGGCCTTCACCTCCCGCAGCCGCTCATAGACCTCAAAAAGCCGGGGCCGCCCCGGCACGCCGTAGGCCTTCAGCGCCGGCGACACCGCAAGGCAGATGGTCTTGTCCGTCCGCTCCTCGTCCGCCACCACAAGCCTGGCCGTCAGCGGATCCAGCCCCCGCGCCACGCACTCCACGGAGGCGTAGAAGGACTTGAGGTCGATGCAGATATACGCCCCCACCGGGACCGCCTCCCCACCGGGCGCCCCGCCCGCGCGAAATTCCGGATGACCGCTTTTTCCCTCTTGACAATATGGGAAGCCGGATGTACAATTACGGTAGTTGAACTTCCCATACACCCCGATTATAGGAGATTTAACTTCACTTGTCAAGGGGTAATTTTTATCATTTGAGAAGTTGAACTTCTCACAAAGGAGACGGCATGAAATTCGGAGAGAAGATCAGGACGCTGAGAACGGAAAAACGCCTCTCGCAGGAGGAGGCGGCGCGGGCGGCGGGCATCTCCCGGCGGGCCTACGGCTCTTATGAGCAGGAGGGGGTCTACCCCCGGAACCGGGAGATCTACGTAAAGCTGGCGGAGCTTTTCGGGTGCGACGTGAACTACCTTCTGACGGAGGACGAGGACTTCGTCTCCCGGGCCGGGGAGCGGTACGGCGCCTCGGGCCGCCGTCAGGCGGAGGCCCTGGTGCGGGAGGCCACGGCCCTCTTCGCCGGCGGCGAGCTGGCCGACGAGGACAAGGACGAGATGCTCCGGGCGATCCAGGAGGCCTACTGGATCGCCAAGGAGAAGAACCGGAAATACAGCAAGTAAACGGCTTCCGGCGGGACTTTTTGATCTGGTGGTAGAAATGTATATCAAAATACAGGAGATCGCGGAGCGGGTCCGGGAGCTCACGGGGCGGTACGGCACCCGGGACCCCGGGGAGCTGGCCGCGGCGCTGGGGGTGGAGATCCTGCCCCGGGCCTTTGAGCGTCAGAAGGGCGCCTACAAGGTCATCATGCGCAACCCCTTCATTTTCATAAAGGCGGATCTGGACCCGGTGATGGAGCGGATCGTCCTCTCCCACGAGCTGGGCCACCACTGCCTGCACCGGCTGGAGGCCCGGAGGCTGGGGGGCTTCCGGGAATTCAACATCTTCGACATGGGCTCGGACCGGATGGAGTACGAGGCCAACGTCTTTGCCGCCGAGCTGCTTCTCCCCGACGAGGAGGTCCTGGACTACATCCGTCAGGGCCTGGACATCCACGGCATCGCCTCCGCCATGGCCTCCGACATCAACCTTGTGGCCCTGAAGGCCGACGCCCTCATCTCCCGCGGCGTCCCCCTGCGTCCCCAGACCCACGCCTCCCGCTTCCTCTCCGGCGGGGATCCATGACCGGCCAATGTCCTTATAAGGAGAATGAAGCGGGCGGGTTTGGAACCCGCCCCTACAAGAAAACTGAAAGGTTTTCCTTGAAACGCAGCATTAAAAAAAACACCGTAGAGGCCGCCGGTTGCCCGGGCCAATACGGTGTTTTTGTGTATATAAAACAGGTTTCAAGTGACGCTTATGGTGTCGATTAAACATTACGCTTCCGTATGTGCTCGTAGGGGCGGGTCCCAGACCCGCCCTTTTCCTGTGTATCATATCTTTCTTAACCGAATGACATTGACGTTTCCCCCTGTCGGAAAAGGCCATACGGCCTTTTCCGACAGCTTCTGGCACCGCCCCGCGCCACATGGCGCGGGGCGGTGCCTTGTTTTCTTTTTTGACGGCGGGAATATACATTTACCATGCCGCCGGCATGCAAAACGGATGCGGACGGGGGGTATAGTGGGGCGGAGAACGGGGGGATGAGGACATGGAGGACCGGGGAAGGCAGGTAATGACCCGCATCGCGCGGGAGAGACGCAGACGGGAGAAGCGGCGCCGGAGGCGCAGGCGGCTGCTGCTGGCCGCCGCCGCGGCGGCGGTCCTCTTCTGGCTTCTGGCGCCGGGAAAAGGGGCGACGGAGCCGTCCGGGCCGGCGTATTGCCCGCCGGGAGGCGGGCAGGAGCAGGGCCCGGGGGACGGGGCGGCGGACGGAGAGGCGGAGGGGGGAGCGGCGGCGGAGACGGGGGAGACGGGGGAGAGGGAGACGCCCGATTATCCCCCGGAGCTGGCCGACGCCTTCGCGGACCTGGCGGAGAAGAACCCGGAGGCCCGGGAGTTTGTGGAGGGGTTCACGTCCGTCACGGACTTTGACGTCACCCTGGACCTCTCCGGGGAGCTGGAGCCCGGCCTCATCCCGCGGCTTTTCCAGTGGGACGCCCGCTGGGGCTACTGCCGGTACGGCGCGGGGCTCATGGGCTGGACGGGCTGCGGCCCCACGGCGCTCAGCATGGTGGCCATGGGCCTCACCGGCGACGGGACGCTGACCCCGGCGGCGGTGGCGAAGTTCGCCGTTGAAAACGGCTACTGCGTGGAGGGCCGCGGCACGGCCTGGACTCTCTTTTCCCAGGGCGCGGCGTCATTCGGGCTCGCCGCCCGGGAGCTGCCCCTGTGGGAGCCCACGGTGAGGGCGGAGCTGGACGCGGGGCGGCCCGTCATCTGCGTGATGGGGCCGGGGCACTTCACCGACGAGGGGCACTACATCGTCCTCACCGCCTTCGCGGACGGGGGCTACGCCCTCCTGGACCCCAACCGCCCCTCCAACTGCCACGTCTGGCTCTGGGAGGAGCTGGAGGGGGAGATACGCGACCTGTGGTCCTATGAGAGGGCCCCGGGGTGAGCCCGGCGCTGTCAGCCGATGAACGCCTCCAGCTCGTCCCGGGGCAGGAGCCCCACGCTGGTCCCGGCGGGGGCGCCGTCCACGAATTTCATAAGGGTCGGCACGCTCATGACGCCGTAGGCCGCGGCCAGGTCCGGGGACTCGTCGATGTCCACCTTTACGAAGCCGACCTCCGGCCGCCGGGCCTCCACCTCCTCCAGGATGGGGGAGAGCATCCGGCAGGGCCCGCACCAGGCAGCGAAAAAGTCCACCACCACGGGGCCCGACGCCTTCAGCACCTTTTCCTCAAAGGATCCGCTGTTTACGATCTCGGCCATAAAAAAACCTCCTTGATTTTTTTGTAATATTATTATAATTCCCGCAAACCGGTCTGTCAATTTGTTTGAATTTATGGTATAATAACCATATACGCGATTTAAACATCCGGGGAGGTACTCATGTACGATCTCATCATCATCGGCGGCGGGCCCGCGGGGCTGACGGCCGCGGTCTACGCCCGGCGGGCGGGGCTCTCCACCCTCATTCTGGAGATCACCGTCTGCGGCGGGCAGATCATCAACTCGCAGAACGTGGAAAATTTCCCGGCCGTCCCCCAGATCGAGGGCTGGCGGCTGGCGGACAACTGGCAGAAGCAGGCCCAGGCCCTGGGCGCGGAGGTGATGACCGCCGCCGTCACGGGCGTGGAGCTCCGGGGCGACGGGAAGCTGGTCCACACCGCCAAGGGCGACTTTGAGGCCCTGGCCGTCATCATCGCCACCGGCGCGGGGCACCGGAAGCTTGATTGCCCCGGCGGGGCGGAGCTGTCCGGGCGCGGGGTCTCCACCTGCGCCTCCTGCGACGGGGCCTTTTTCCGGGGCCGGAAGGTGGCCGTGGTCGGCGGCGGCAACACCGCCCTTGAGGACGCCCTCTACTTAAGCTCCCTGTGCGAGCGGGTGTACATCGTCCACCGGCGGCGGGAGTTCCGGGCGGAGAGGCATCTGGTGGAGGCCGCCGGGGCGAAGGCGAACGTGGAATTCCTGACGCCCTATGTCCCCTCGGAGGTGGTCGCCGGGGAAAACGGGCGCGTGGCCGCCCTTCGCGTCAAAAACGTGGAGACGGGGGAGGAGACGACCCTCGACACGCCGGGGGTGTTCACCGCCATCGGCATGATCCCCAACAACGCCCCCTTTGCCAACGTGCTGAAGCTGGACGAGGGCGGCTACGCCATAGCGGGCGAGGACTGCGAGTCCGGGACGCCGGGCGTCTGGGTGGCCGGGGACGGCCGCCGGAAGGCCCTCCGTCAGCTCGTCACCGCCGCCGCCGACGGAGCCGTGGCCGCCACGGCCGCGGCGCGGTACGTGAATTCCCTGAAATAAAATTTCAGCCCCTGTATGGGCCTCCCCTGCGGAGGCCCCTTCAAACGACAGTACAGAAAGGATCATACATATGGGACCCATCACCATCAAGGTAAAAAAATTAGACCCCCGGGCCATACTGCCCTCCCGGGGCTCCCCCTTCTCCGCCGGGGCGGACCTCCACGCCTGCATGGACGCCCCCGTCACCGTTGCGCCCGGCGAGACCGTCTTCATCCACACCGGCCTCACCGCCGAGATCCCCGAGGGCTACGCCGGCTTCGTCTTCGCCCGCTCAGGGCTTGCCTCCAAATCGGGCCTGGCCCCCGCCAACAAGGTGGGCGTGGTGGACTCCGACTACCGGGGCGAATACATGGTGGCGCTCCTGAACCACTCGGAAAGGCCCGTCACCGTCAATCCCGGGGACCGGGTGGCCCAGCTCGTGGTCATGCCCGTGGCGTTCACGCAGTTTACGGAGGCGGAGGAGCTCTCCGAGACCCAGCGCGGCGCCGGCGGCTTCGGGTCCACAGGGAAGTAATACATAAAGTTTTTAATGTTTATCGTTAAATTATAGTTGACAAACATATAGCCCCGTGGTATACTGTGCCCATCTTCAAAAGGGAGGGCGCATCTATGGATAAGCTCAAAAGGACGGCGCGTGTACTGGACGTTTTTGCCAAGGTGTTCCGGGCAATCTCTATCGCCGCCGCCATCGTCCTGCTCGTGGGCCTTGTTATCACCTTCGTATACTTCCTATCTATCCGATACGACGACATGACGGCAGTGCTGGTAGGCGGGGACCTGCACGTGACATTGGGAAATGTGCGGTTGAATCTCGCCCATCTTGTTCCGGGCACCACCCGGCCCCTGGTACCGGTGGCCGTGATGCTGCTGGCGGGAGCCCTGGTGCTTGCCATCGCGGTGGTGGAGCTGAACATTTTGCGTCGAATCCTGGCCCCCATGACGGAGGGACGTCCCTTCGACTCCACGGTGTCGGGGAATCTCAGGAAGCTGGGGTGGATGTCCCTGGCGCAGGTGGCGGTTTACAGCGTCGCCGAACCGCTGATCACAGCCATGGAGCTGCGGCTCGTTGAGTTCGGGTATTTTCTGAACCAGGAGTACGTGGAGAGCTACACGGTGAATTTTCACTTGGAGCTGTCCCGCTTCCTCATCCCGGCGGCGCTGTTCTTTTTATCCTACGTCTTCCGCTACGGCGAGGAGCTCCAGCGCCAGTCCGACGAGACGCTTTGAGGTGGGGAAATGCCGATCATTTTGCGTCTGGACCGGGTGATGGCGGACCGGAAGATGTCCCTGAATACCCTTTCGGAGAAGGTGGGCATCGCCAACGTGAACCTCTCCAAGATCAAGACCGGCAAGGTCAGCGCCATCCGCTTCTCCACCTTAGAGGCCATCTGTGAGGCCCTGGAGTGCCAGCCGGGGGACATTTTGGAGTACAAAAAAGAGGAATAACGTAAAATCTCCCCGCGCCAACACCCGGCGCGGGGAGATTTTTGTTTTTTGGATCATCAGATGTCCGCGAAGGACTTCCGCTCCTCATCGGTGAAGGGCGGCTCCGGCTTGGGGGCGGGGGCTTGGAGCTTTTCCCGGACGGCGGCGATCAGCTTCGCGATCCGGGCGTGAAACAGGACCACCGCGGTGACGGCGGCGGCAGCGGCGGCAACGCAGGATATGAGAATCATGAGGTTCTTTTTGCTCATACCGTGACCCTCCTTATAAGTCTTTTCTTATTGTACACTATTTATGGCGATAATTCAATACTTTTTTCCGTTCCGCTCCTCCGTACTGTTTTAACGCGGGAAAACATATACTGGGAAATGGCCTTTTGGACCGGTTTTTGAAAAAAACACGCTTTTCATCTTGTATCCGGCGGCCTTTTGTATTATAATGAACAGGAACGACTTTTTTCAAAGGAGTGCAGATATGGTCAGAATCAAAACATCTCTCGGAGTCATATCCATCGTGCCCGAGGTGTTGATGACCCTTGTGGGAGACACCGCCACCAGCTGCTTCGGCGTGAAGGGCATGGCTATGCGCTCCGTCACCGACGGGCTTGTCCATCTGCTCAAGCCCGAGGCCATGGGAAAGGGCGTACACATCGCCTACGGCGAGGACTATATCCTCATCGATCTGCATATCGTTGTGGATCAGGGCGTGAACATCCCGGTGCTGTGCAGGAGCATCATCAGCGAGGTCAAATATAAAATCACCGAGGCCACAGGCATCGACGTCAGATCGGTCGATGTTTATGTTGACTCGATTAGTCTTGATTGATGGAGGAAGCAGCCTTGGTACAGTCGATAGATGCCGCGCTTTTCAAGTCCATGATCATCTCCGGCGCGGCCCTTTTGGAGAACAGCAAGCAGCAGATCAACGAGCTCAACGTCTTCCCGGTGCCGGACGGCGACACGGGCACCAACATGAGCCTCACCCTCAATTCCGGCGTGACCGCCCTCAAGGCCGGGAGCTTTGACTCCGTCACCGCGGTGGCGGACGCCGTGGCCAGCGCCCTTCTGCGCGGCGCCAGGGGCAACTCCGGCGTGATCCTCTCCCTCCTCTTCCGGGGCATCGCCAAGAGCCTCAAGGAGAAGACGGTCTGCGGCGCCTCCGAGTTCGCCGCCGCGCTGCAAAGGGGCGTGGACGCGGCCTACAAGGCGGTCATGCGGCCCACGGAGGGCACCATCCTCACCGTCTCGCGCCTTTCGGCGGAGGCGGCCCGTACATACTGCGAGTCCGGCTCCGATCTTGAGGAGCTTTTCAACGTCATGATCGCCTCCGGGGACGAGGCGCTGGCCCACACGGTGGATCAGAACCCGGTCCTCAAAAAGGCCGGGGTGGTGGACGCCGGCGGCAAGGGCCTCATGTGCATCCTGCGGGGGATGCTCTCGGCCCTGCTGGGCGAGCCTGTCGAGCATGTCCTTACGGAGGACTCCGCCGACGCCGGGGCCGACTTCGCCGGCATGAGCGACGAGGAGATCACCTTCGCCTTTGACACCGTCTTTATCGTCCGCAAGAAGGAGCCCGACCTGGATCTGGACCCCTTCCGGGAGTATCTGAGCTCCATCGGGGACTCCCTGGTGATCGGCGAGGACGACGAGGCCTTCAAGGTCCACGTCCACACCAACATCCCCGGCGACGCGCTGAACGCCGCCCAGCAGTACGGGGCCCTGGAGCTGGCCAAGATCGAGAACATGGTGACCCAGCGCGACGATCTGGCCGCCGGCCGGAAGGCCCAGTCCACCGACGATCTGGAGGCGGTGGAAAAGGAGCTGGAGGCCCTGGAGGAGCAGCAGTCCGGGGACGTGCCGCCCGAGAAGAAATACGGCCTGGTGGCCGTCTGCGCCGGCTCCGGTATGCACGCCGTTTTCAAAAATCTGGGCGTGGACGCCCTGGTCACCGGCGGACAGACCATGAATCCCTCCACGGAGGACATCCTGAAGGCTGTGCAGTCCGTCCCGGCGGAGACGGTGTTCGTCCTCCCCAACAACAAAAACATCATCATGGCCGCCCAGCAGTGCAACCGCCTCACGGAAAAGAACGTGGTGGTCATCCCCTCCAAGACCGTCCCCCAGGGCATATCGGCCCTGGTCTGCTTTGACGACACCTTGGAGCCCGACGAGCTCACGGACGCCATGACCGACGCCTGCGGCACGGTCCACACCGCGCTGGTGACCTACGCCGCCCGGGACTCCGAGTTCGACGGCGCCGAGATCCGCGCCGGGGAGTATCTGGCCCTCCTGGAGAGCCAGCTTCTGGCCAGCACCTCGGACCTGGCCGAGCTCATCGGCCGCATCTCCGAGGCCGTCCGGGACTTTGACCCGGAGATCCTCACGGTCTTTTACGGGGAGGACGTCAGCGAGGAGGCCGCCCGGGCCGTGGCCGACAAGCTTCAGGCCGCATTCCCGGACGCCGATATGCAGCTCATCTCCGGCGGCCAGCCTGTCTACTACTACATGATCTCCGCGGAGTAAACGCCGAAAAAAATAAAGCAGGGGCGGGTCTGGGACCCGCCCCTTTTCCTGCGTATAGTCACATTTTCTTGATTTAACCTTACCGCACGTCCCCGAGGAAGAACACGGCCAGGGTCCCCGGGCCGGAGTGGGCGCCGATGACGGGGCCGATGGGGCTGACGGTGACATCCAGCGGGTGGAGGTTGTCGAGGACCAGATTTTTGAGGTACTCCGCGTCCTCCGGGCAGTCGCCGTGGCTGATGAAGATGTGCTGGTTCTCCGGGTGGTCGGCGGTCTGGGCGCATTTGTCGTAGATCGCCTTGATGGCGGCTTTGCGGCCCCGGGCCTTGGACATATTGATGAGCCGGCCCTCGTCGTCCACATGGAGGACGGGCTTGATGTTGAGGAGCGTCCCCACCGCCGCGGTGGCGGCGCTGACGCGCCCGCCGCGCTTGAGGAAGTAGAGGTCATCCACGGTGAACCAGTGGACGACCCGCGGGGCGGTCTTTTCGGTGTAGTCGGCCAGCTCCTCCAGCGTGGCGCCCGCCTTTGCCCGGAGGGCGACGAGATAGACCAGGAGCCCCTGCCCCATGGAGGCGCATTTGGAGTCCACCACGCGGATCCTCCGGCCGGGATACCTCCCCTCCAGCTCCCCGGCGGCGATGGCGCCGTTCTGGCAGGTGCTGGACAGCGCTGAGGCGAAGGCCACGTACAGGATGTCCTTCCCCGCCTCCAGGAAGGGGGTCATGGCCTCCATGAATTCCTCGGGGTTCACGGCGCTGGTGGAGGCGTTCCCGCCCTCCCGGAGGGCCTTGTAAAACGCCCGGTGGTCCAGCTCCCGCTCGTCCAGGTAGTTGTGGAATTCCCGGCCCTCCAGATTGACCCGGAGCGGCAGGACGTGGATCCCCAGCTCCTCCGCCAGAAGCGCGGGAAGATCGCAGGAGGAGTCGGTCAGAATGATGTAGTTATCCATAGTTTTCCCCCTCATGGGCGCAAGGCCCGTTTTTTCCAAATGGCGGAGCTTCCGCCGGCTGCGGATGGCGCGCCGGGTCACACGAGCTTCAGGATATCCCGCGGCCTGGAGACCAGAGTCTGCGCGCCAAGCTCGGTGAGATATTCCGGCGTCCGGAAGCCCCAGGTCACGGACAGACACGGGATCCCGGCGGCGCGGGCGGTCTTCAGATCGACCTCGGAATCCCCCACATAGACCGTCTCATAGGGGAGACTTTGCAGCTCCCGCATGGCGGCCTTCACCGAGTCCGGCGAGGGCTTGCGCGAGACGCCGGGCCGCTCCCCGATGGCCACGGAGACATAGGCGCCGAAGAATTTCCGCACCAGGGCCTTGGTGTTGGCGTCGGGCTTGTTGGAGACGACGGCCAGCTTGTGCTCGGAGGCCGCCAGCGCGCCCAGGAGCTCCCGGACCCCCTCGTAGGGGGCGGTCCGGATCATGTTGTGGTCCTCGTACCACGCCACATACTCGGCCAGGAGCCCGTCAAAATCCGGCGTGGCCCGCCCTTCGGGCAGGGCCCGCTCCAGGAGCACCCCGGAGCCGTTGCCCACGAAGCGCCGGATCTCCTCCAGCGTGCGCTGGGGGTAGCCGTACTTGGCGAGGATGTGGTTCACGCTGTCCCGGATGTCCTCCAGCGTATTGAGGAGGGTGCCGTCCAGGTCGAAAATAACGGTGGTGTATCTCATTCGGAGAGGTCGATCCCCCAATCGGAGCAGACCTTGTTGAGGAGCCGCGCCAGGGCCACCACGCCGTCCCGGGTGATGAGGACGCTGGCCACCTCGTCCGCCACCTGGGCGGAGACGTCGGTGAGGGTCCCCTGCTTCATGGAGAAGTTGTGCTCGGTGTAGATGTGGGCGAAGGACAGGGCCACCTCGGCCTTGTTTTTGTTGCTGGTGATGTTGAAGGTGTTGGAGAACACAGGCTTCATGCTCCCGCCTCCTCCGCCAGCGCCTCCTCAAGGGCGATGGCGATCTGGTCGGGGCAGGAGGTGCCGCGCATGCCGCACTGAGTGCCCTTCAGCCGGGGGATCACGTCCTCGGCCCGCTGGCCCCGGAGAAGCGCGCAGATGCCCTTCAGGTTCCCGTTGCAGCCGCCCTCGACGGTGATACTCTGGATGACGCCGTCCTCCAGGATGATATCGTAGCGGCGCGAGCAGACGCCGTGGGGGATGAATACCTTTTCCATGGTCCTCTTTCCTTTCCCAAAAAGATCTTGCCCCTATTATATACCTTTCTTCGGCGCGTTGCAATCATAAAAGTTCCGGCGCGGGCATATCCTTGAGCATTACAAAGGAGGAGTGTCCGCATGAGGCAAAACAGGCATACGGGAAGAGGCGGCGCGTTCAGGCTGACGCGGGCGCTGGCGCTGGTGGCGGGGGCGTGCCTGCTCATCCGCTTCGCCGCCGACGGGCTGGAGGGGCGCGTCCGGGTCCCGCGGGTGTCCGACGAGCTGGGCGCGGCGCTGATGGCCTCCCAGCTCCCCGCCGGACAGGGGGCGCGGGAGGGCGGGGTGTCGGAGCTCATCCTGTCCCGGGAGCTACCCGGGGAGGCCAAGCTGGACCGCCGCGGGGCCCTCCGACCCGAAAATACCCGGTCAGAGGACGGGGGGAGAGACGGGGAAGGCGGGGGCGAGGACGGGGGAGAGGACGTGCCCCGTGACGCGGAGGGCGCGGGGACGGACCCCGCGGGCGAAGGGGGGATCTCCGCCCCCGGCGAGTCCTCTCTGACCGCCCCGGAGGAGACGGAGGAGCCCCTGAACGACGCCATCGGCACCACCATCCTGGGCTCCGGCAGCGACTGCGGCGGGGCCGCCGAGGGGATCTATATCAAAAACAAGACCGACTACACCGTGGACGTGGAGGGGCTTTTGGAGAAGCCCCTGGAATTTGGGGAGGGCGCGGCGGTGCTCATCCTCCACACCCATGGGAGCGAGGCCTACAACCCCGCGGGGGAGGACATCTACGAGCCCTCCGACCCCTCCAGGACGGAGGACAGGAGGTACAACGTGGTCCGGGTGGGCGAGGAGCTGGAGAAGGTCCTGACCGAGCGGGGCATCACCGTCTACCACGACGACACGCTCCACGACTATCCCAGCTACACCGGCGCATACAACCGGTCCCTGGAGACGGCCCGGAGCTATATGGCCGAGCACCCGGAGATCCGGGTGGTCATCGACCTCCACCGGGACGCCCTGGAGGGGGACGGGAAGCTCTACAAGACCGTGGCGGACGTGGGGGACACCCCCTGCGCCCAGGTGATGGTGCTGTGCGGCACGAATTTCTCGGGCCTTGACCACCCGGACTGGCAGAAGAACATGAGCTTCGCCCTGAAGCTCCAGCGGCGGATGGTGGACCTCTATCCCACCCTGGCGCGGCCCCTGAAGCTCTCCCAGTACCGCTACAACCAGCAGATCGCCCCGGGCGCGCTCATCGTGGAGGTGGGCACCAACGGGAACACCCTGCGGGAGGCCATCACCGCGGCCCGGTACTTCGGGGAGTGCCTGGCGGACGTGCTGACCGGGGAGACCTGAGGCGCTTTGCCGCCCCGGGGCGGAATTTTTGGAATTTCCCTCTTGACAAAATCGATTTAACGTATTAAAATGCAAAATACAAACCGATGATTCGGAGAAGTAACCGGGACAGATGGCTTTCAGAGAGCCGCCGGAGGTGGGATGGCGGCAGTACAGGGCCCGGAGAATGGACCGAGGAGGGCGGCGCGAAAGCCCATGGGCGAGTAGCCGAGACGGGAGCTCCCGTTACAGGGCGTGGCCAATGCAGGTTGGCCGTGAGTGGGCGAGAGATCGCCAATATGGGTGGCACCGCAGAAGCTTTACGCTTTTGTCCCAGGAAATGATCCGGGGACAGAGGCGTTTTTCTTTGTCCCAAAATAAGAAAGGAGCAAAAAACCATGAGCGAAAAGAAGATCCCCTACAAGATCTACCTCACCGAGGAGGAGATGCCGAAATTCTGGTACAACGTGCGGGCGGACATGAAAAATAAGCCCGCGCCGCTGGTAAATCCCGGGACCCTGAAGCCTATGACGGCCGCGGACCTGGCGCCCGTCTTCTGCGAGGAGCTGATCGCCCAGGAGCTGGACAACGACACCCGGCAGGTCCCCATCCCTGAGGAGATCCTGGGCTTCTACAAGATGTACCGGCCCTCCCCGCTGGTGCGGGCCTACTGTCTGGAGGAGAAGCTGGGGACCCCGGCCCACATCTACTACAAGTTCGAGGGGAACAACACCTCCGGCTCCCACAAGCTCAATTCCGCCATTGCCCAGGCCTACTACGCCAAGAAGCAGGGGCTGGTGGGCGTGACCACCGAGACGGGCGCCGGCCAGTGGGGCACGGCCCTCTCTATGGCCTGCGCCTATCTGGGGCTGGACTGCAAGGTCTACATGGTGAAGGTAAGCTACGAGCAAAAGCCCTTCCGGCGGGAGGTGATGCGCACCTACGGCGCCAGCGTCACCCCGTCGCCCTCCATGGAGACGGCCGTGGGCCGGAAGATCCTGGCCGAGCACCCCGGCACCACCGGCTCTCTGGGCTGTGCTATCTCCGAGGCCGTGGAGGTTGCCACCACCACCCCCGGCTACCGCTATGTCCTGGGCTCCGTCCTCAATCAGGTGCTCCTGCACCAGTCCGTCATCGGGCTGGAGACCAAGATCGCCCTGGACAAATACGGCATCGTCCCCGACATCATCATCGGCTGCGCCGGCGGCGGCTCCAACCTGGGCGGCCTCATCTCCCCCTTCATGGGCGAAAAGCTCCGGGGCGAGCGGGATTACCGGGTCATCGCCGTGGAGCCGGCCTCCTGCCCCAGCTTCACCCGGGGGAAATTCGCCTATGACTTCTGCGACACCGGCATGATCTGCCCGCTGGCCAAGATGTACACCCTGGGCGCGGGCTTCATCCCCTCCCCCAACCACGCCGGGGGCCTGCGGTTCCACGGCATGAGCCCGGTGCTGAGCCAGCTCTACCACGACGGCTATATGGAGGCGCGGGCCGTGGAGCAAACGGCGGTCTTTGAGGCGGCGGAGTTCTTCGCCCGCACCGAGGGCATCCTGCCCGCCCCCGAGTCCAGCCACGCCATACGCGTCGCCATTGACGAGGCTCTGAAGTGCAGGGAGACGGGCAAGGCCAAGAACATCGTCTTCGGCCTCACCGGCACCGGCTACTTCGATCTGGTGGCCTATGAGCAGTTCAACAACGGCACCATGACCGACCACATCCCCACCGACGAGGAGCTGGCCGCGGGCCTGGCGGCCCTCCCCCCTCAGCCCCAGCTGGACTGAGCCCGGATCCCCGCAAAAAACGGGTCTGAACGAACCGATCCGCCCGCAAACGACGCGGCCCTCCCGGTTATCCCGGGAGGGCCGCGAGGCTGTGGGGAAAAGAGCCGCGCCGGCCTGCCGTCAGGGGCCGGCGCGGTCATATAAAAAGCTTCCGCGGGGACACACCCTGCGGAAGCTTTTATTTGTCGGGGGGAGGGGTCTCCCCGCGGGAGGTGAGGTAGAGCATCAGGGCCGCGGCGTCGGCCGGGGAGACGCCGGAGATACGGCCGGCCTGACCCAGGTTGTCCGGGCGCAGACGCGAAAGCTTCTGGCGGGCCTCCAGCCGCAGGCCCTGGATGGCGTTATAATCTATGTCCGGAGGAAGCTTTTTGGCCTCCAGACGGCGAAATTCCCGGATCTGCCGCAGCTGCCGGTCGATGTAGCCGGCGTATTTCAGCTGGATCTCCACCTCCTTTGTGACCGCGGCGGGGAGGTCGGGTCTGGAGGGGTCGAAGGGCGCGGTGGAGGCGTAGGTGAGCTGGGGGCGGCGGATGAGGCCGGCGAGGCTGACGCCCGTGGTCACCGGCGGCTGTCCGTGGGCGGCCAGGAAGTCGTTCAGCTCCGCCGTGGGCGGGGCGAAAACGGTCTCCAGCCGCGCCGTCTCCTGTTTTACGCGCTCATATTTGTCCCGCACCCGGCGGAGTCTCTCGTCGGAGATGAGCCCCAGGTCGTGGCCCACGCCGCAAAGGCGGATGTCCGCGTTGTCTTGCCGCAGGTACAGCCGGTATTCCGAGCGGGAGGTCATCATCCGGTAGGGCTCGTTGGTGCCGCGGGTCACCAGGTCGTCGATGAGGGTGCCGATGTAGCTCCCGGCCCGGTCCAGGATCAGGGGCTCCCGGCCCAGCGCCTTTAAGGCGGCGTTGACGCCGGCCACGAAGCCCTGCACCGCCGCCTCCTCATAGCCGGAGCTGCCGTTGAACTGCCCGGCGCCGTACAGGCCCGGGACCTTGCGGCTCTCCAGTGTCAGCTTCAGCTCCGTGGGGTCCACGCAGTCGTACTCGATGGCGTAGGCGTAGCGCTGGATCTGGGCGTGCTCAAGTCCCACGATGGAGTGGACCATCTCCGCCTGCACGTCCTCCGGGAGGGAGGAGGAAAGGCCCTGAAGGTACAGCTCCTCGGTGCCCAGTCCCATGGGCTCCACAAAGAGCTGGTGGCGCTTCTTGTCGGGGAAGGTGACGATCTTCGTCTCGATGGACGGGCAGTAGCGGGGCCCCACGCCGCTGATGACGCCGGAATACAGGGGCGAGCGGTGCAGGTTCCGGCGGATGATCTCGTGGGTGCGCTCATTGGTATAGGTGAGCCAGCAGACGGCCCGGTTTTCCGGGACGGACTCCCCGTCAAAGGTGAAGGGCTCCGGCTCCTCGTCGCCGGCCTGCAGCTCCATTTTGGAGAAGTCCACCGACCGGGCGTTGACCCGGGGCGGCGTGCCGGTCTTGAAGCGCCGGAGGGAGAGGCCCAGGCCGCGCAGACAGTCCGTCAGAGGGCCGGAGGCGTGCATCCCGTCCGGGCCGCCCGGCTCCGTCACGTCCCCCACCACGGTGCGCCCGGCCAGGTAGGTGCCGGTGCAGACCACCGCGGCCTCACAGCGCCACACGGCTCCCGAGCGGGTGACGACGGCGGAGACGGCGCCGTTTTCCGTGCGAATCTCCGTGATCTCCGCCTGGACGAGCCGGAGGCGCTCCTGCCGCTCAAGGGTTCCCTTCATGATCTTCTGGTACTCCCGCCGGTCGGCCTGCGCCCGGAGGGAGTGGACGGCGGGGCCCTTGCCCAGGTTCAGCATCCGGTATTGGATGCACGCCCTGTCCGCCGCGGCGGGCATCTCGCCGCCGAGGCAGCTCAGCTCCCGTACCAGGTGGCCCTTGGCGGTGCCGCCGATGGCCGGGTTGCAGGGCATGTTGCCCACGCTGTCCAGATTCATGGTGAAGCAGACCGTGTCGCAGCCCAGTCTGGCCGCGGCCAGGGCGGCCTCGATCCCGGCGTGCCCCGCGCCGATGACGGCGATCCGGCACGATCCGGCCGCGTATTCCACAAGCTCACCCCGTTTCTCCTGTCATGTGAACGGAACGAAGGCCCCGCGGGCCCCCGGGAAGTATCCTCAAAACGCCGGGTCCGTGATCCGACGGACCTTATTGTAAACGATTCGGCGGAATAAATCAACACCCTTTCCAAATAGGTGAACATTTTGTAAACTCCGGATTTTTTAATTCTCCTGTAACATTTTTGTGATTCAATGGAAATATCAATCAAGGGAGGGCGTCCTATGAATATCGCGAAGATCATGGTGCCGAAGGCTCTGACGGTGTGCATGAACGCCACGGATTCCGTGCGTCAGGGCACGGAGATCATGCGCCGCCACGGCTACACGGCCATACCGGTGCTGGACAGTGAGGGGAGATTTCTGGGGTGCGTCAACGACAGGGACTTTCTCCGCTTTATCGTCACCGAGGAAAATTACAGCCCCGAGCGGCAGGAGCAGGTGACGGTGGGGCAGATCATGCGCCGGGACTTCTGCCCGCCGGTGCCCATCACCGCCAGCAGCGGCGAGCTTATCGACGCCGTTTTGCAGCAGAATTTCGTCCCCATCGTGGATGACCGGGGGTGCCTGTGCGGCATCGTCACCCGGCGCCTGGTCATCGCGGAGCTGGCCGGACGCGACCTGCCCGCGGGCGGGGAGTTTTTGGAATGACGGAAAAAGGCCATTCGGCCTTTTTCCGTCAAGGGAAAACGTGCGGGGAAACGGGCCAAAATTGGAATATTGGCCCGCTTCCCCTGCTGTTTTGCCGCGCGCACGCCGGGGCCCCCGTGCAAGCAACGCTTGCGTGGGGAAAGGCGGAGCCAAGCCGGCGCCTGAGCCCTGGCGCTTGCACCGGGGCGAGGTCAAGCGGCTTGCGCGACGACGCGGGCGCACACTTGCAAAACAAAAGGGATTTTTTGCAAGGCACATGTCCCTGCAAAAAATATTAAAACGTTTTTTGACAAGTTGAAAAGCCGATCCGAAGTCATTCGGATCGGCTTTTTCTTACAGTGACGGTGGCGCTGGCTTATTTGACGAGCTTGGCGACCTCGGCGGCCAGGTCATCCTGGCGCTTCTCGATGCCCTCGCCCTTTTCAAAGCGGACAGCGTCCACAAAGCGGATGGAGCCGCCCAGGGCCTTGGCGGTGTTGGCGATATACTTCTCGACGGTCACGGAATTGTCCTTCACGAATTCCTGCTGGAGAAGGCAGTTCTCGGCGTAGAATTTGTTGAGCTTGCCCAGGACGATGCGCTCGCGGACCTGCTCGGGCTTACCCGCCATAGAGGGGTCGTTGGCCATCTGGGCCATGAGGATCTTCTTCTCCTCATCCAGCGTCTCCTGAGTGACCTGGGATTTGTCCCAGAAGCGGGGGTTCAGGGCCGCGATCTGCATGGCGGCGTCCTTGCCCACGGCCTCCACCTTCTCGGCGGGCAGGTCGGTCTCCAGATTGACGATGACGCCGATCTTGCCGCCCATGTGGACGTAGGGGACGGAGACGCCGGAGGCGAACCGGGCGAAACGGCGGACGTTGATGTTCTCGCCGATGACCAGGACCTTCTCGTTCTGGGCCTCCTTGACGGTCAGGGTGGAATCGGGGTAGGGGCAGGCCATGAGGGCGTCCAGATCCGCGGGGGCGTTCTTGGCCACCACGGCGGCGACCTGGTGGACATAGTCCACGAACACGTCGTTCTTGGCCACGAAATCGGACTCGGCGTTGACCTCAACGCACACGCCCACACCGTCCACCACGGCGGCGTAAGCCACGCCCTCGGCGGCGATGCGGCCGGCCTTCTTCTGGGCCGCGGCCAGGCCCTTCTCACGCAGCCACTCGACTGCCTTGTCGATATCGCCGTCGGTGGCGGCAAGAGCCTTCTTGCAGTCCATCATGCCGACGCCGGTCATCTCCCGGAGATTCTTTACATCTGCGGCGGAAATAGCCATATTCTTATCCTCCTGTTTACTCTTCAGCAGCGGCTTGCTCGGCCTCGGCCTTGTCGGCCTCGGCGTCCTCGCCCTGACGGCCCTCCTGAACGGCGTTGGCCAGGGTGGCGGCGATCAGGCGGATGGCGCGGATGGCGTCATCGTTGCCGGGGATCACGTAATCCACCTCATCGGGGTCGCAGTTGGTGTCCACGATGGCGACGATGGGGATCCCCAGCCTGCGGGCCTCGGCAATGGCGTTGCGCTCCTTGCGGGGGT
Source organism: uncultured Oscillospiraceae bacterium (assembly GCA_947625815.1). GTDB lineage: Bacteria > Bacillota > Clostridia > Oscillospirales > Oscillospiraceae > RUG626. The sequence goes on along the minus strand of CANQPU010000003.1, from coordinate 57,028 downwards.
CAACGATGAAGAGGGCGGAGGGGAGCTTGTTCATCTCCTTGACGCCGCCGAGATACTTCTCGAGCTTGGCCATCTCGCCCAGGTGCTTCATGACCTCCTTCTTGGGGAGCATGTCAAAGGTGCCGTCCTCCTGCATCTTCTTCAGCTGCGCCAGACGGTCCACGCGGGTGCGCATGGTCTTGAAGTTGGTGAGCATACCGCCCAGCCACCGGGCGTTCACATAGTACATGCCAACGCGCTCGGCCTCCTCGCGCATGGCGTCCTGGGCCTGCTTCTTGGTGCCCACGAAGAGAAGGGTGCCGCCGTTTTCGGAGAGCTCACGGACGAAGTTGTAAGCCTCCTCCAGCTTCTTCACGGTCTTCGCCAGGTCGATGATGTAGATGCCGTTGCGCTCCATGTAGATGTAGGGCGCCATCTTGGGGTTCCACCTGCGGGTCTGGTGGCCGAAATGCACGCCGGCCTCCAGAAGCTGCTTCATTGATACGACTGCCATTGTTTTTCTCCTTTTCAATTTAAGTTCTTACCTCCACGGCCATCCGCCAGAGCGCAAGCCTTTCGGCACCATGCGTCCTGTCCGGCCGTGTGCGTAATACCCCATTCGGGGCTTTAGCATTATAACAGAGCTTTTTTCATATTGCAAGGCTTATTTTGCCCTTTTTTGAAGTTTTTCACTCAAAAAACCGCTGGGCCTTGTCCCGGATGCCCTCCTTGAAGGCCGCCAGCGTCTCGTCCGTCTCGGCGATCCAGTAGGGGCGGGAGACGGGGTTGTCCGGCTTTGAGCCGTCGTAATCGGCGAAGTCGAACCACACCGCCGCCTTGATCCGCCCGTAGGCGCCGATGCCGGCGAACATGTCCCGGATCCAGCCGGGCTTGTCGCCGCCCACGGAGGAGGAGGCGAATTCCGTGACCATCCAGGGGAAATCCCCGAAATACTGGCCGTACTCCCCGTCGATGGCCCCGTAGATCTCCTCAAAGCTGCGCCAGCGCTCGCCGGTCACGTCCGCGTAGTAGGTGCCGGTGTTGTAGCCGGTGACGCCCAGCATATGTACGTATCCGCTGCCGGGGAAGTAGGCCAGGTACGAGTTCCACTTGGCCGGCGGGTAGTTTTCGTCGTTGGGGTTCCAGACCCAGATGAGGTTGTCCAGGCCCTGGCCGGCGAAGAAATCGTAGATGTACCGCCAGACGGCGACGTAGAGCTCCGGGTCGGCCAGATTGACCACGCCCGAGTAGCTGCACCAGTCAGAGTTCATCTCGTTGTTGAGCCGGAAAAGCACCGGGTGCCCGAAGGCGCGAAGATCGGCGGCGATGGCCGCGAGCTTTTCGTCGTATTTCCCCTTCAGCACGTCCAGCATGGGGGAGGAGCTCTCATAGAGCGCCAGGTTGTTCGTGACCGTGCACTGCATGGTGAGCTCCGTGAGCTTCCCCTCGGCGTACCAGGCCTCCATCTGCTCCAGGGGCACCTGCTCGCTGAGCTGGAAGTAGATGAGGCCCAGGGCGAAGCTGTGGCCCAGCTTTTCCTCGAGGCCGCGGGCGTCCTTGCTGAAAACGCCGAAATAGGGCTCCCGGGCGTTTTGGAGCTTTTCAAAGGCGGCCTTCGTCTCGTCGGACCAGCTCTCCGGCGTGAGCAGCCGGAAGTCCGTGACGATCTGCCGGCCCTTGAGGCGGATGGAGGGGCGCAGGGAGCGGATGAACGTGTCCACCGCCGCCTGGGCCCGGTCGGCCTCATGGCGGCTGTCGTATTTCAGGAGCGCCCGGATGAAATACCGGGTCCCCGTGCGCATGGTCACGAAGGTATAGGTGTCCGCCATGCCCTCGGGCATGTCCGAAAGGCGGAGGGTCACATGGCGCTTCATGCCCTCGCTGTCCCGGTCCAGGACCTCCGCGCCGTTGGCGGCCTGCCAGTCCGGGCTTTCATAGAAGCGGGCAAAGTAGTAGTCTATGTACTCCTGTATGTCGAGATACGGAGAACGCTCCCGGGAGACCCGGGCGTAAAGGTAGTCGTTCTCCCAGGTGACGAAGAGCTCGCTTTTGCTCTCGTCCGCGGTCATGTCCGCCGGGAGCTGGGCCCGCCAGCTGATGAGCCGCCCGACGATGCCGAAGCCGTCATATAAAAAGGTATAGGCAAAGCCCAGAGCGCCGACGGCGAGGATGGCCGCGGCGCCCAGCGCGATGATCAGCTTCTTTCTCCCGGACAGCTTTTTCTTCCCGGCCCCTCCGACGGGGCCCTCCGGCGTCCCGGTTCTCTCTCTCATTTCCAACGCCCCTTACTGTTTTCTCGTCTGTGTGTCGGCCCAGCGCGCACGCGCCTTTTTCTCCCGGGTCTCCACCCGGTCCTCCTCCACCAGGATGATGTCGTCCCCGATCCGGCGGATGGCGTCCCAGGGGATGATGAAGTCGTCCCCCCGGCCGAAAAGGCCGAGGACCTTGTACTGTCCCGGCACCACCAGGGCCTTCATCTGTCCGGTGACGGCGTCAAAGATCCCGTCGGAGACGAAGCCCAGGCGAAGGCCGGTGTTCACGTTGATGACCTCCTTGTAGCGGAGATCCCCTATTCTGCACTGCATTGTATCCCCCCCGGGGGAGCATATGCGCGCCCGGGCGCGGGTATGCCCGCCCGCGCGCCGGGAGCGGTCAATTCAGGAAATCCTTCAGCTTCTTGCTCCTGCTGGGGTGGCGCAGCTTGCGCAGGGCCTTGGCCTCGATCTGGCGGATGCGCTCACGGGTGACGTTGAACTCCCGGCCCACCTCCTCCAGGGTGCGGGTGCGGCCGTCCAGAATGCCGAACCTCAGCTCCAGGACCTTTTTCTCCCGGGGCGTCAGGGTCTCCAGGACCTCCATGAGCTGCTCCTTCAAGAGGGTGAAGCTGGCGGCCTCCGCCGGCTCCGAGGCGGCCTCGTCCTCGATGAAGTCGCCCAGGTGCGAATCCTCCTCCTCGCCGATGGGTGTCTCCAGGCTCACCGGCTCCTGGGCGATCTTCAGGATGTCCCGGACCTTGTCCACGGGCATATCCATCTCCTCGGCGATCTCCTCGGGGGAGGGGTCGTGTCCCAGCTCCTGCAGGAGCTGGCGGGAGACCCGGATGACCTTGTTGATCGTCTCCACCATGTGCACCGGGATGCGGATGGTCCGGGCCTGATCGGCGATGGCGCGGGTGATGGCCTGGCGGATCCACCAGGTGGCGTAGGTGGAGAACTTGTAGCCCTTCTGATAGTTGAACTTTTCCACGGCCTTGATGAGTCCCAGGTTGCCCTCCTGGATGAGGTCCAGGAACAGCATCCCGCGGCCCACATAGCGCTTGGCGATGGAGACCACCAGCCGCAGGTTTGCCTCGGCCATGCGCTTTTTGGCCTCGGGGTCCCCCTCGGCCATGCGGCGGGCCAGGTCCACCTCCTCCTCGGGGGTCAGCAGGTTCACCTTGCCGATCTCCTTCAGGTACATCCGCACCGGGTCGTCGATGGCGAAGGAGTCGGACAGCGCGTCGGTGCTCTCCAGCTCCTCCCGGGTGATCTCGTCGATGTCGTCCAGCTCGTCCAGGGGCGCGTCCATGTCCTCCAGGAGCTCCAGCGCCTCCTCGTCTGTGGTGTCCACCCCCAGGGCCTCAAGGCGCTCGTAGAATTTGTCCACCTGCTCGGGGTCCAGGTTCATGCTGTCGATAACGGAAAGCTCCTTGGAGGACAGGGAACCCTTCTTCTGGCCCTCCTTTATGAGCGCCTCCAGCTTATCGAGGTTGGCCTGCACGGCGGCCTGATCCTTCACGGTTTTTTTGTTTTCTTCCATTTTCTTTATCCTCCAAGCCCTTTTTTCTTTTGAAGATTTTCTCTGACGGCCATGAGGTCCCGGTCGCCCCGGTCCTTCAGGCCCTCCGTTTTTATGACGTCTATGTAGTCGGCCATGGCCTCCCGGGCCCCGCCCAGATTCACCGGCTCCTGCAGCAGGCCCGTGAGGTGCGCGGCCTCGTCCGGCTCCAGCCCCGCCAGCAGGACCGCCGGGGAGACGGCCTCGTGATTTTCCGCCTTCGCCCGGATGACCCGGTAGAGCCTGCCCAGAAAGTCCGCGGTGAAGTCCTCCGGCTCCAGGTCCTTTGTGTACTTTATGAGCTCCGGGTCCCGTATCAGCGACTTGATGACGCCCTCCTCGGCCATGGCCGAGGGCACGTTCCTGTACCGGATGCGCTTGGAGTCCGGCTGGGCCGCCCGCTCCGGGCGCATGACCCGGCGCTCGCTGTCCTTTTTCCGGCGGCCGGCCAGGTTCCGGCGGGCCAGCCGGAGCTGCTCGGACACCGTCTCCTCGGAGACACCGGCCTCCCGGGCCACCCGGCCCACGTAGACCTCCGCCTCCAGGGGGTCGAAGTTCCCGGCCAGCATGTCGATGGATTCCCGGAGGAAGCCCAGCCGGCCGTCCCCCGTATCCATATCGTATTTGGCCTTCACCGCTTCTATTCTATACTCCATGTGGCTGGCACTGCGCTCCAGAAGGAGCTCGAAGGCCTCCGGGCCCTTCTTTTTGATGAATTCGTCCGGGTCCTTCGCGCCCTCCATCCGGAGGACCTTCACCTTGAGCCCGGCCGGCTCCAAAAGGCCGATGGCCCTCTGGGCCGCCTTGACGCCGGCCCCATCGGAGTCGTAGGCGATGACCACGTTGTCCTTGAAATGCTTGATGAGCCGGGCCTGATCGGGGGTCAGAGAGGTGCCGAGGCTCGCCACGGCGCAGTCAAAGCCCGCCTGGTGGAGCATGACCACGTCCACGTTGCCCTCGGCCAGGATGAGCATGTCCCGCTTCGTCCGCTTGGCCAGATTCAGGGCGAAGAGGTTCCGGCTCTTCTGAAAGACCGGCGTGTCCGGGGTGTTCAGGTACTTGGGCTCCCCGTCCCCCAGGATGCGCCCGGAGAAGCCGATGACGCTCCCCCGCACGTCGATGACCGGGAACATCAGGCGGTTCCGGAACACGTCGTAGGACCCGCCGTTTTTGCCGCGCTTGGAAAGCCCGGCGTCGATGAGCTCCTGATCGGTGTAGCCGCGCCGGCGCATCTCGTTGGTCAGGGCGTACCAGTCGTCAGGCGCGGCCCCCAGCCCGAAGCTCTTCACCGTTTTGGGGGAGAGCTGTCTTTTTTTGATATACTCCACCGCCGGGGCGCCCTCGGGCAATGACAGGTTCCCGTAAAACCACCGGGCCGCCTGACGGTTCAGCTCCAGGAGCCGGGACCGGCGGCCCCGCAGCTCCCCGTCGTCCTCCTCATCGGGCATCTCCATACCGGCCCTTCTGGCCAGGAACGCCACCGCGTCCCGGAAGGGGAGGTTCTCAATCTCCATGATGAAGCTGATGACCCCGCCGCCCTTGCCGCAGCCGAAGCAATGGTAGATCTGCTTGTCCGGCGAGACGGAGAAGGAGGGGGTCTTTTCCGAGTGGAACGGGCACAGCCCGAACTGATTGGAGCCGGAGCGCTTCGTCAGCTGCACGTAGTCCGACACCACGTCCACGATGTCGGATCTCGCCACCAGCTCCTCTATAAAGCTGTCGGGGATCGCCACGTTCTCCACCTCCTTATCAATACGTTTCGCTGTACGCCGGAAAGCTCCACGCGCGTCCCTTTGGCGTTGAAAGGCCAAAGGCCCTTCAAGCCGGTCATTTCACGGTCCAGGCCATGGGCACGAAGATGGAGTTGTGGATCTCGACGGCGTACGGGTCCGTCATCCCGGCCACGTAATCGGCGGCGGCCCGCTCAGGGCCCTCCCGGTAGACCGTTTCAAGGTATTCTGCCGACATTTTGGCCGGATTTTTAACGAAATAATCAAAAATCCCGGAGAGAAGGCCCAAAACCTTCTTTTCCTCGCCCTTTACGGTGGGATTTTCGTAGACCCGCTCATACAGGAAGTCCGTAAACTCCTGGACCGCGCCGGCCACCTCCTCGCTCATGCGGATGGTGCCGGACCCGGCGCTCCGGGCGATCACGTCCTCCACGATGGTGTTGATCCGCACGCTGTGGCGCCGGCCCAGAACGTCCAGGACGTTCCGGGGGAGCTCCTCGCTGCGGAGCGTGCCGGAGCGGATGGCGTCGTCCACGTCGTGATTTATGTAGGCGATCTTGTCGGAGAGGCGCACCACCTGGCCCTCCAGGGTTTTGGACAGGGGGTCGCAGGTGTGGCGCAGGATGCCCTCCCGGACCTCGTTGGTCAGGTTCAGGCCCTGTCCGTTTTTCTCGATGACGTCCACGACCCGCAGGCTCTGCTCATAGTGGCGGAAGCCGCCCATGTCGGCCAGGATGTCGTTGAGCGCCCGTTCCCCGGCATGGCCGAAGGGGGTGTGGCCCAGGTCGTGGCCCAGGCCGATGGCCTCGGTGAGGTCCTCGTTGAGGGAGAGGGCCCGGGCGATGGTGCGGGCGATGCGCGTCACCTCCAGCGTGTGGGTGAGGCGGGTGCGGTAGTGGTCGCCCTCCGGCTCCAGGAACACCTGGGTCTTCTGCCGCAGACGGCGGAAGGCCTTGGAGTGGGTGATGCGGTCGATGTCCCTCTGGAAGCAGGTCCGGACGCCGTCCTCCTCCTCGGGGCGGGGCCGCCCGGAGGAATCCTCCGCCCGGACCCCGGCGTCCGACACGATGAGGCGCTCCAGCGCCTCCCTTTTTTCCCGAATGTCAGACATCGGGACCGCCTCCTTTCCTCACAAATACCTTATACGCCGTAAATACCAAAAATCCTTTTGTTTTTTCTGATTTTTTGTGGCATCTACCGGCCGGAAAAGGGCGCGGGGGCGCAAAAAAGTGTTGACTTTACAGGGGGGATATGCTAAAATATCTGCTTGCGTGGGGTTTTTGCGCCCATTTTGGGTAAGATAACCCTATTGAGATCAGCTAATTTTTGAGAAAGGAGGAAGACAATGCCCACCATTAACCAGCTTGTCCGCAAGGGCCGCGAGACTTCGATCTACAAGTCCACCAGCCCCGCTCTTCAGAAGGGCCTCAACACCCTGAAGAACCGCACCACGGATCTGAGCTCCCCCCAGAAGCGCGGCGTCTGCACCGCGGTCAGGACCATGACCCCGAAGAAGCCCAACTCCGCGCTCCGTAAGATCGCCCGTGTGCGTCTGACCAACGGCTTTGAGGTCACGGCCTACATCCCCGGCGTCGGCCACAATCTTCAGGAGCACTCCGTGGTCATGATCCGCGGCGGCCGTGTCAAGGACCTGCCCGGCGTGCGTTACCACATCATCCGCGGTACGCTCGACACCCAGGGCGTCAACGGACGTATGCAGGCCCGCTCCAAGTACGGCGCCAAGCGCCCGAAGGCCGGCAAGAAGAAGTAAGCAAATCCCCATCAGCGCGCTCGTTGCTGTGTTTATATATAAATGTAACCACACCTCGGGGCGCAAACGGAACCCAAAGGGAAGCGTGACTGTTCAAATATTTTTTTCGACGACATGCGCGTCGAAAAAAATCCCTTTCGTCACGCAAGTGTGCGGGCAAGGCCCGCGCGCGCAGCGTGACAGCAGGCAGCGCGGAGCGCTGCCGCACGTTCCCCTTGGCACTCAAAGGCGGAGCCTTTGAGGCCAGTTTCGAGTACCTGTGAATTCTTATTAAGAAGGAGGGAAGCAAAGTGCCCAGAAGAGGTAATGTTCCCAAAAGAGAAATTTTGCCTGATCCTGTTTACAACTCCGTGCTTGTCACGAAGCTGGTAAACTCCATCATGCTCGACGGCAAGAAGGGCGTGGCCCAGAAGGTGGTCTACGGGGCCTTCGACATCGTCAAGGAGAAGACCGGCAAGGAGCCTCTGGAGGTTTTCCAGGCCGCCCTTGAAAACATCATGCCGTCTCTGGAGGTCAAGGCCCGCCGTGTGGGCGGCGCCACCTACCAGGTGCCTATCGAGGTCCGTCCCGCCCGCCGTCAGACCCTGGGTCTTCGGTGGCTCACGACCTACACCCGCGCCCGCGGCGAGAAGACCATGAAGGAGAAGCTGGCCGGCGAGATCATGGACGCCGCCAACAACACCGGTTCTTCCGTCAAGAAGCGTGAAGAGACCCACCGCATGGCCGAGTCCAACAAGGCGTTCGCGCACTTCCGTTGGTGAGCGGCCCCGCGATCTGTTTTTCGTAAGTTCGGCTCAGGACCGTCGGAGCCTTGAGCGCATCAGGAGAAAGAGTTTTTATGCCCAGACAATATTCGTTAGAGAAAACAAGAAACATCGGCATCATGGCCCACATCGACGCCGGTAAAACCACCACCACGGAGCGCATCCTCTTCTACACCGGCCGCACCCACAAGCTGGGCGAGGTCCACGAGGGCGCCGCCACCATGGACTGGATGGTGCAGGAGCAGGAGCGCGGCATCACCATCACCTCCGCCGCCACCACCTGCTTCTGGAAGGGCACACGCATCAACATCATCGACACCCCGGGCCACGTGGACTTCACCGTGGAGGTGGAGCGTTCCCTGCGGGTCCTGGACGGGTCCGTCACGGTGATGTGCGCCAAGGGCGGCGTGGAGCCCCAGTCCGAAACGGTATGGCGTCAGGCCGATACCTACCATGTCCCCCGGATGATCTACGTCAACAAAATGGACATCATGGGCGCCGACTTCTTCAACGTGATCAACATGGTCCATGAGCGCCTAAAGGCCAACGCGGTCCCCATCCAGCTGCCCATCGGCAAGGAAGCCGACTTCAGGGGCATCATCGATCTCATCGAGATGAACGCTGACGTCTACTACGACGAGCTGGGACAGGACATGCGCGTGGAGCCCATCCCCGAGGACATGCGCGAGCTTGCCGAGGAGTACAGAATGAAGCTCCTGGAGGCTGTTTCCGACTTCGACGACGAGATCATGGAGAAGTACCTTGAGGGCGAGGAGGTAAGCACCGACGCCATCAAGGCCGCCATCCGGAAGGCCACCATCGCCAACGAGATGGTCCCCGTGGTCTGCGGCACATCCTACCGCAACAAGGGAGTGCAGAAGCTGATCGACGCCATCGTCGATTATATGCCCTCGCCCCTTGACATCCCCCCGATCAAGGGCACCAACCCCGCCACCGGCGAGGAGGAGGAGCGGCCCGCTTCCGATGAGGCGCCCTTCTCCGCCCTGGCCTTCAAGATCATGACCGACCCCTATGTGGGCAGGCTCAGCTTCTTCCGCGTCTATTCCGGCACGGCCGAAGCCGGCGCCACGGTCATCAATCCCGTGAAGCGCCAGCGCGAGCGGCTGGGGCGCATCCTTCAGATGCACGCCAACCACCGGGAGGACATCGACAAGGTCTACACCGGCGACATCGCCGCCGCCGTGGGCCTGAAGAACACCACCACCGGCGACACCCTGTGCGACGCCGACCACCAGATCATCCTGGAGTCCATGGAATTCCCCGAGCCTGTCATCCGCGTGGCCATCGAGCCGCGCACCAAGGCCGGCCAGGAGAAGATGGCCATCGCTCTGGCCAAGCTTGCCGAGGAGGACCCCACCTTCAAGACCTACACCGATGAGGAGACGGGCCAGACCATCATCGCCGGCATGGGCGAGCTCCACCTGGAGATCATCGTGGACCGGCTGCTCCGGGAATTCAAGGTGGAGGCCAACGTGGGCCGTCCCCAGGTCAGCTACAAGGAGACGATCAAGGGAACGGCGGACGTGGACTGCAAGTACGCCCGCCAGTCCGGCGGCAAGGGCCAGTACGGCCACGTGAAGATCCGCATCGAGCCCAACGAGTCCGGAAAGGGCTACGAGTTCCTGAACGAGATCACCGGCGGCGCCATCCCCAAGGAGTTCATCCCCGCGGTGGACGCCGGTATCCAGGGCGCCATGCTCTCGGGCGTGGTGGCGGGCTATCCCGTGGTGGACGTGAAGGTCCACCTGTACGACGGCTCCTTCCACGAGGTGGACTCCTCCGAGATGGCCTTCAAGATCGCCGGATCCATGGCCTTCAAGGAGGCTATGGCCAAGGCCGATCCCACCATCCTGGAGCCCATCATGAAGGTCACGGTCATCGGGCCCGACGAGTATATGGGCGATATCATCGGCGACATCAACTCCCGCCGGGGAGCCGTCACCGAGACGGATATCCAGAACGGCACCGTCCGCGTCACCTGCAACGTGCCGCTCTCCACCATGTTCGGCTATTCCACCGACCTTCGCAGCAAGACCCAGGGCCGCGCCAACTACTCCATGGAGCCCAGCCACTTTGTGGAGATCCCCAAGAACCTGCGGGACGAGATCATCCGCACCCACGGGGAGAAATAACCGCGGAAACGGGAAAATGGCCCACAAAACAGTTGCAAAATCCACAAGTTTGTATTAGAATACAGACAGAAAATTTTAAAAACCACTTCCCAACATTATTAAGGAGGATAAGTACCAATGGCTAAAGCAAAATTCGAGCGTACCAAGCCCCATGTAAACATCGGCACCATCGGCCACATCGACCACGGCAAGACCACCCTTACCGCGGCCATCACCAAGGTCCTGAACATGGCCGACGCCAGCGCCGCCACCTACACCGCCTACGATCAGATCGACAAGGCCCCCGAGGAGCGCGCCCGCGGCATCACGATCAACACCGCCCACGTGGAGTATCAGACCGCCGCCCGCCACTATGCCCACGTTGACTGCCCGGGCCACGCCGACTATATCAAGAACATGATCACCGGCGCCGCTCAGATGGATGGCGCTATCCTGGTCATCGCCGCCTCCGACGGCCCCATGGCCCAGACCCGCGAGCACCTTCTGCTTGCCCGTCAGGTGAACGTCCCCTATGTGGTCGTGTTCCTGAACAAGTGCGACCAGGTCGATGACCCCGAGCTTCTGGAGCTGGTGGAGATGGAAGTCCGCGAGCTGCTGGACAAGTACGAGTTCCCCGGCGACGAGACCCCCATCATCAAGGGTTCCGCCCTGAAGGTCCTGGAGTCCAACTCCACCGATCCCCACGCCCCCGAGTATGAGTGCATCTGGGAGCTGATGGACGCTGTCGATACCTATATCAAGACCCCCGACCGCGCCGCCGACCAGCCCTTCCTCATGCCTGTTGAGGACGTCTTCACCATCACCGGCCGCGGCACCGTGGCCACCGGTAGAGTTGAGCGCGGCACCGTCAAGATGAACGAGAAGGTCCAGATCGTCGGCCTTATGGATGAGCCCCGTGAGACTACCGTCACCGGTATCGAGATGTTCCGCAAGCTCCTCGACTACGCCGAGGCCGGCGACAACATCGGCACCCTGCTGCGCGGCATCGCCAAGAACGAGGTGGAGCGCGGCCAGGTCCTTGCCAAGCCCGGCTCCATCCATCCCCACACCAAGTTCCACGGCCAGGTCTATGTCCTGTCCAAGGACGAGGGCGGCCGTCACACCCCCTTCTTCAACAATTACAGACCCCAGTTCTACTTCCGCACCACCGACGTCACCGGCGTCATCACCCTTCCCGAGGGCGTTGAGATGTGCATGCCCGGCGACAACGTGGAGATGGACGTTGAGCTGATCACCCCCATCGCCATCGAGCCCGGCCTGCGCTTCGCTATCCGCGAGGGCGGCCGTACCGTCGGCTCCGGCGTCGTCACCAAGGTCAACGAGTGATCTGACCAAACAGCCCGCCGAAGGGCGGACTCCCACAAACAATCAAAAGGCCGGTATGGCGTTGCCATACCGGCCTTTTAGGCTGTGGGGAAAGGCTGTGCGGCTTTTTCCCACAGGGGGAATGTCAATGTCATTCGGTTAAGAAAGATGTGACTATACATAGGAAAAGGGCGGGTCTGGGACCCGCCCCTACGAACAAATACGGAAGCGTGATGTTTATTCGACACCATAAGCGTCACTTCAAACCTGTTATACACGCTCCAAAAAACACCGTATTGGCCTGGGCAACCGGCGGCCTCTACGGTGTTTTCTTAAAACTTTTCAAGTCTCTTGTAGGGGCGGGTTCCAAACCCGCCCGCTTCGATCGCCGTTCCTTTATTGAAGTAACAGCCGCGGGCGGTCAGAGACGGGCGGCGTGATCCGGGAGGGGGCTCTCCTCGGTGTGGGCGTGGTCCGGGAGGGGGTCCTCTTTGGCGTGAGCGTGGGCGGGGGGCGGCGCGGTGTGCTTCAAGGCGTGCGGCGCGGCGTGCGGCTCCTCCTCGCGGCCGGAGTGCTTGCCCTCCCAGTGGATAAGCAGGATGATGGCGGTTCGCAGGGCGATGATGCCGGCGACGATGGCGATGTCGTAGATGGAGCCGATGGTGACGGTACGGAGGATCTCGCCGGCCAGGAGGAAGCTGAGGGAGGCCGACATGCCCCGGCCCATGGTCTTCACGGCGTCGGGCCTTTTGCGGATGTACTGAAGGAGGCCGCGCACGACGGAGACCGCCAGGACGATGACGCCGATGTACTCCGTGACGCGCATGGTCCAGTCGATGATGAGATTCAGGACGTTTTCCAAAACCTGTTCCATTTTCTTTTCTCCTTCCTTATTCCCGGTCGATGTGTACGTTGAGGTGCGGGTAGGTCATGGTGACGCCGTCCTCCTCAAAGGCCGCGCGGATGTTTTCCATCAGGGCGCACTTGGCGGCGAAGAACACCGGCGTCTCCGCCCAGACCAGCAGCATATAGGTGATGGCGGAGTCGTCGTAGGATTTGACGGCGATGATCGGCTCGGGCTCCCGCACCAGGCCCTCCGTCATGTCGATGGCCTTCAACAGCGCGGCCCTCACCGCCCCGGCGGAGTCCCTGTAGGAGGCGGAGATGTCGATATCGATGCGGCGCGTCTCGTGGGCGGTAAAGTTCTCCACCTTGGACTCCGCCACCGTGGCGTTGGGGATGTGGACCTCCCGGCCGTCGGGCATACGGATGATGGTGTAGAAAAGCCCCACGGCCTGGACCGTCCCGGCGGTGCCGCCGATGTCCACCCAATCGCCGGTGCTGAACGGGTGCGTGCCCAGGATGGTGATGCCGGAGAACAGGTTCGTCAGGATATTCTGAACGGACAGGGACAGCGCCAGGGAGACCACCGAGACGATCGCCACCAGGCTCGTCATGGGGATACCCAGCTTGTCCGCCACGATCAGGACGATCAGGACCCACAGAAAAACGCCGATGGCGGACTTCAAAAAGCCCTTGATGGAGTCCTCCAGCCGGCTCCTGGAAAAGGCCCGGTTCACCAAGGCCATGAGGATCCTGCGGACGCACACGCAGACGGCAAACAGCACGATGGCGGTCAGCAGGTTGCCCATGGTGAGGCTGCCGATGTGGATGTCGTCGAGAGTCTGGAACAGGTTCATTTTTCACGCTCCCTTTGTCTGTCTTTATTTGATCTCCATCAGGTCATAGGGCGTGCCCTGGTAAACGAAGTGGTTGATCCAGTTGGAATAGAGCAGGTTTGCGTGGCCCCGCCAGGTCACCATCGGCGGCCGGGAGGGGTCGTCATCCGGGAAGTAATTCTTTGGGACCTCAATGGGGAGGCCCTGGCTGAGATCCCGGAAATACTCGTTTTTCAGGGTGTCCGGGTCGTATTCGGCGTGGCCGGTGACAAAGATCTGCCGGCCTCCGCGGGTGGACATGACGTAGACGCCCGCCTCCCGGGAGGAGGCCAGGATACGCACGCCGGGGATCCGCTCCACGTCCTCCCGCAGGACCGTGGTGTGGCGGGAGTGGGGGGCGTAAAAGACGTCGTCAAAGCCCCGCATCAATATGGAGCGCTTGTACTCCACCTCGTGGGCGAAGACGCCGAAGAGCTTCTTCTCCAGAGGCACCTTTTTGACGCCGTAGTGGTAGTAAAGGCCCGCCTGGGCGCCCCAGCAGATGTGGAAGGTGGAGTAGACGTTGGTCTTGCTCCACTCCATGATCTCACACAGCTCCGGCCAGTAGTCCACCTCCTCAAAGGCCAGCTTCTCCACCGGCGCGCCGGTGATGACCAGCCCGTCGTAGCGCTGGTCGCGGATCTCGTCGAAGGTCTTGTAAAAGGCAAGCATGTGCTCCTCGGAGGTGTGCATGGCCTTGTGGGTGCTGGTCTGCAAAAGCTCCAGCTCCACCTGCAGGGGCGTGTTGCCCAGGAGCCGGGCCATCTGCGTCTCGGTGGCGATCTTGGTGGGCATCAGGTTGAGCAGGGCGATCCGCAGGGGCCGGATGTCCTGCGTCACCGCCCGGGTCTCCGGGATCACAAAGATGTTCTCATCGTGCAGGGTCTGAGCCGCGGGCAGCTCATTGGGTATCTTGATGGGCATAATTCCACCTCGCTGTCATCACGCCGCCAGCGCGGGGGCCGTATCCAGCGACCGGGCCAGCGCGTCGGCGATATCCTCGTATGTATCGCTGTCAAAAATGCCGGAAAGCTCCGCCTCCTCCAGGGCCTCGGTGTAGTACCACAGCTCCGGGTCCATGGAGAGGACCTTCAAATATTTGGATAGGCCGGCGTCGGGGTCCTCCTCGCACAGCTCGTTGATCTCCAGAGCCCCCAGGGCCGAAACGGCGTAGCTTATGTAATAGAAGGGCATCTCAAAATTGTGGGCCACCTGCATCCACTCCCGCTCATAGCCCTCGTAGGGGGCGTAGCCGTAGCTCAGGTAGACCTGGGAAAAGATCTGATCGACCCGCTCTGGGGTGAGCTCCTCCTCCGCAAAGACCCGCTGCTGAAATTCGTCGTACATCGCCCCGTCCACCACGGAGAGGGCCAGCTCCAGAAGCACGCAGTCCCGCATGATCTCCCCCCGGTCCCGGCCGATCACGTCCTCAAAGAGGAAGCTCATGACCACGCTCATGCCCTGGGACTGGAGCTCCGTCAGGTCGTTGTCCGGCACCCCGAAGATCAGGTCGGAGGGGTTGTAATAGTAGCTGACGAAGTGGCCGAACTCGTGCATGAGGTCGGCATAGTCATAGAACGTCCGGGAGGCGGCGTTGAAGATAAAGGGCTCGTTGTAGTAGTAAAGGAAGGTGGTGTAGCCGATCTGCGCCTTCCGGCCGGATCCGCTCAGATCGTATAGGTGGTACTCCGTAAGGTAGCGGTACGCCTCATAGAGGTCCGGCGACAGCCTTTCGGCGCAGTCCCCCAGGACCTCCAGGACCCGCTTCACCGAGCAGTCGAGCCCCGTGTCCGCCTCCAGCGCGGCGCCTGCCGCGTATATCCGGTCGGCGCTGTCCGCCAGCACGGGCGCGAAGTACGTTTTGGCCCCGTCCCAGACGGCCCTGACATCCTCCGGGGAGTAGTCCTTACCGTAAAGGCCCTCATAGGCCAGATCGGCGTAGGAGTCATACCCCATCGAACGCGCCAGCTCCTTCCGGAGCTCCACAAGGCGCACGAAGATGTCCCGGATCTCCTCACCTCCGGCCTCCATATCGGAGGCCAGGGCGTAATACCGGGCGACAAGCTCGCTCTCCTCCCCGGTCATGCCGTCCTCGCCCTTCCCGGAGGGCTCGTAGCTCTCGAACCAGTCGGCGTAGCCTTCACCGAAGCACCCGTCGATCAGCGCCCGGTGCCCGGACAGCGCCAGATCCCGCTGGACCAGCATGAATTCGTCGTAGGCGCTGTAATAGACGGCCCGGGCGTTTTCGGCCTCCTCGGCCAGCTGCCCGTCGGAGGTGTCGGCATAGGCCAGGTTGCCCGCCAGCGTGTAGAGGGTGTAGATCCGGTACAGCTCCTCATAGAGGTCGTTGATCGCCGAATCAAAGGCCTCCTGGCTGCCCCCCTCCTCCGCGAAGGCCGCAACCGCCTGGATATACGGATCCAGATCTTTCAGATCGTAAGGCTCATACGCCATGTCGGAGTAGTCCACGTCCGCCCGCCAGATATCCCGGGAGAACGCCTCCGGCCCCTCCGGCCGGACGCCTCCGTTCTCCCCGCCCAGCATGTCCTCCAGCGCCTCGCTGAAGGTCTTTCCGCCGCAACCGGCCGCTGTCAGCGCGATGGCGGCCGCAAGGCCCGCCGCAAGAATCCTCTTTGCTTTCAATCCACCGCCCCCCCGCGTTCTCCGTTGCTATACCTGATTATAGGGTATTCCCGGCCTTTTTGCAATAGTCCCCGGAAAAAAGACGTCGAACAGACGGGGCGGTTTTTTCGGGAGGAGGACCTGATTTCCTGGCAATATTATGAAAAGATTGATTCGTTTTGCAATTTTTGTGCAAAAAATAGAAAAAATTGTGACCGCATATATTGACAAAAACTTTTAAAATGTTACAATAATTATAAGAATTTAAAATGGAGGGGTTAAAATGAAATCAACAGGCATCGTCCGCAAGGTTGACGAACTCGGCAGGATCGTCATCCCCATTGAACTCCGCCGTACCCTTGACATCGCTGAGAAGGACTCCCTCGAGATTTTCGTGGACGGCGAAAAGATAGTCCTCGCAAAGCACGAGGACTCCTGCGTCTTCTGCGGCAAGACCAAGGGGCTCAGCGTTCACAAGGGCAAGAATATCTGTGACACCTGTCTGGAAGAGATAAAGCAGATGTAAACAGGAAGCCGGCCCGCCTCGCGGCGGGCCGGTTTTTGAGGATAAAATGTTAAAAATAGCTTAATATATTTTAACATTTGCCGCAGGAGATTTTCCTGCAAATGGGATTTTTGTTTCACGGATTAAACCGATGTAGTTTCCCGGCCGCGTCCGGTCAAAAAAAGCGGGTCCGAAAGGACCCGCTTTTGCTTTTCCGGTTTTTCAGATCGTGGCGGGCTCCCGCCGGGGGGAGACGGAGATGGTGTCGCCCTCCAGGGAGACCAGGGCGGTGTCGCCCTTCCGGAGCGTGCCGTCCAGGAGCTTTTCGGCGACGGCGTCCTCCACCGCGGACTGGAGCCTGCGCCTCAGGGGCCTGGCGCCGTAGGTCGGGTCAAATCCCTGCTCGCTCAGCCTGTCGGCGGCCTCGTCCGTGACCTCCAGCCTGAGGCCCATGGCCTCCACGCGGCCGGCGATGGCGGCCAGCATGTTGTCCGCGATAGCGCGGATCTCCGGCTTTGTGAGCTGGTGGAAGACGATGGTCTCGTCGATGCGGTTCAAAAACTCCGGCTTGAAGGTGCGGCGCAGGTCGCCCATGACGGCCTCGCGGATGCGCTCGTCGCTCATGACGGCCTCATTGGACCCGTCGGCGGAGAAGCCCAGGCTCCTGGCGCGCTCGGTGATGTTCCGGGCGCCCACGTTGGAGGTCATGACGATGACGGTGTTGCGGAAGTCCACCCTCCGGCCCTGGGAATCCGTGAGGCGGCCGTCCTCCATGATCTGGAGCATGATGTTGAACACGTCCTCGTGGGCCTTTTCGATCTCGTCGAACAGCACCACGCAGTAGGGGTGACGGCGGACCTTCTCGGTGAGCTGGCCGCCCTCCTCAAAGCCCACGTAGCCCGGAGGCGAACCGATGAGCTTCGAGACGGTGTGCTTCTCCATATACTCCGACATGTCCACCCGGACCATGGCGTTCTCGTCGCCGAACATGGCCTCGGCCAGGGCGCGGCACAGCTCGGTCTTGCCGACGCCCGTGGGGCCCAGGAACAGGAAGGAGCCGATGGGCCGCTTGGGGTCTTTGAGCCCCACCCGGCCTCTGCGGATGGCCCTGGCCACGGCGGCCACGGCCTCATCCTGGCCCACCACGCGCCTGTGGAGGATCTCCTCCATCCGCAGGAGCCTGTCGCCCTCGTCCTCCGTGAGGGTGGTGACGGGGATGCCCGTCCAGCCGGAGACCACGGCGGCGATGTCCTCGGCGCAGACGCGCTTGCCGCTGCCCAGCTTGCCCTCGCTCCACTTTTTGCGGACGGATTCCAGCTCGGACCGCTTCTCCCGCTCGGCGTCCCGGAGGCGGGCCGCCTGCTCGAAGTCCTGATTCTGGACGGCCGCCTCCTTCTCGGCGGCCAGGGCCGCGGCCTCGGATTCCAGCGTCTTCAGATCCGGCGGGAGCTTGAGCTCCTCCATCCGGACCCGGGAGGCCGCCTCGTCGATGAGGTCGATGGCCTTGTCCGGGAGATACCGGTCGTTGATGTACCGGGCGCTCATCCTCACGGCGGCCTCGATGGCCTCGTCGGTGATCTTCAGCTTGTGGTGGGCCTCATACTTGTCCCGGAGGCCCCGGAGGATCTCGACGGACTCGCTCTCCGAGGGCTCATCCACCTGCACCGGCTGGAACCGGCGCTCCAGCGCCGCGTCCTTCTCGATATATTTGCGGTACTCGTTCAGGGTGGTGGCGCCGATGGTCTGGATCTCCCCCCGGGAGAGGGCGGGCTTCAGGATGTTGGAGGCGTCGATGGCGCCCTCCGCGGCGCCGGCGCCCACGATGGTGTGGAGCTCGTCGATAAAGAGGATCACGTCCGCGGCCTTCTTGACCTCCTCCAGGGCGTTCCTGATGCGCTCCTCAAAGTCCCCGCGGTACTTCGTGCCCGCCACCATGCCGCTGAGGTCCAGGGACACGATGCGCTTGCCCACTAAGTTCTCCGGCACGTCGCCGGAGACGATCTTCTGGGCCAGGCCCTCGGCGATGGCGGTCTTGCCCACGCCGGGCTCGCCGATGAGCACCGGATTGTTCTTCGTCCGGCGGGACAGGATCTGGATGACCCGCTGGACCTCCCGGTCCCGTCCGATGACGGGGTCCAGCTTCCCCTGGGAGGCCATGACGGTCAGGTCCCGGGAGAACTGATCCAGGGTCTTCGTCTCCATGTGGCGCACGGCCGCCCCCGCCGCGGCGCGGCGGCGGGAATTAGGGTCAAACATGTTCACAAGCTCGGTGTAGAGCCGGTTGGGGTCGGCCCCGGCGGCGGTCAGGATATTGAAGGCCACGCTGTCCGGCTCCCGGAGGATGCCCATCAAAAGGTGCTCCGTGCCCACATAGCTGTGGCCGAGCCGGCTGGCGTCCATGATGGCCAGCTCGATGATCCGCTTGGCCCGGGGCGTCAGGCCCTGCACCGTTGTCTCCGCGCTCTCGCCCCGGCCCACCAGCTTTTCGATGCTCGCCCGAATGAGGTCGGCGTCCATGCCGGCTTCCCGCAGGATCCTGGCCGCGGCTCCGCCGCCGTCCTGGGCCAGACCCAGGAGGATATGCTCGCTGCCCACGTATCCGTGGCCCAGCTCCGCCGCCGTCTCATGGGCCAGATCAAAAACATTTTTCGCCCGCTCTGTGAAGCGGTCTTCGTTTTTCATATGAAACACCTCCTGAAGATCCACAGTCCCGGGCGGGCCGGCGGCCCGCCCCCGCTGTCATTTCCCGTCGTCCTTCTCCATGGCCTTGAGCTTGTCCCGGAGCTGGGCGGCCTTCTCGTAATCCTCCGCCTCGGCGGCGGCCTTCATCTGCTCCCTGAGGGCGTTCAGCTCCCGCTTTCTGGAAAGCTCCGGGTCCACGCCGGCTTTCTCCGGGGTCCCGGTACTCTCCGCGGCCCCGGTCCCCGTCTCGGGAAAGCTGATCTCGATCCTGGGCATACGCGCCGCGGCGAAAGGGCTGAGGAGCGCCCCGCCGAAAAAGTCCTCGAGGGGATCCCAGCCGAAGAAGCCGCCCAGAAGGCCCCCCGCCGGACGTCCGCCAAAGAGACTGCCGCCCAGAAGGCCGCCGGAGAGCATGTCTCCGAACATGTCGCGGGTCCGGGAGGCGAATTCCCGCTGGGGCTGGAGCTTTTCGGCGCACTCGGCGCACAGATGGGCCTCGCCGGCCTGCCCGTTCACCTCAAAACGGTAATGATACATGGCATTATTCTTGCCGCAATTTGTGCATTTCATAATTCACGATCTCCTTTCAAATAAAAAATCGGAAAACTTCTACATGATGGACAACAGCATCTGCTTGAGGATCGCCGCCCGGACGATGTCTCGGCCCTCGGCGGCCACGGGCCGCAGAGCCTGGTCGGAGAGGGCGGAGAGCATCAGCCGCGCCGCGCCCTCCTGGAGCACGCCGGCGGAGACGCAGTTACTAAGGAGCGCCGCCGCCGTGTGGATGTCCAGCCGGTCGCCCACGGCGTTTACCGTGTGCATCAGGAGCATCTTGGGGTCGGCCTCCACCCGGCGGATGCGGATGTACCCGCCGCCGCCCCGGCGGCTCTCCACCGCGTACCCGCGCTCGGGGGAAAAGCGGGTGGAGATCACGTAGTTGATCTGACTGGGCACACAGTTGAAGCGGTTCGCCAGCTCCGATCTCTGCACCTCCGCGGTGGAGTCCTCCGCCAGAAGCTCATTGATGAAGTCCGCGATCATGTCTGAAATACCCACGGTTCACATCTCCTTTGACTTTGACTTTCTTTGACCTTTCGCGTACAGTATAACGCCGGGAGGGGAAAAACACAAGACCCGTCCTGACCTTTTCTGACCTTTGACATTCACTGACCTTTGATTAACCAGCTGTTTTCTCTGAATTTTGAAGGATCTCTTTGATTATCGTTGATTTTCTCTGGTTTTGCCTTTCGCGGCGGTCAAAAGGTCAAAATTGTGATATCCACCAAAAAAACCCTTCTTTTCTGAAAAAATCTGATTGATTTTTCTTGGAGACGTGTTACAATGACATTGACAGGGACTGTCCCTGCGTTGCGGAAAACTATAAATATAGGGAGGTACATACTTATGGCGAGAAAAGTTACTGACGCTTGTGTCAACTGCGGAGCCTGCGAGGCCGTGTGCCCCGTCGGAGCCATCGCCGAGGGCGACGGCCAGCACGTTGTCGATCCCGACGTCTGCATCGACTGCGGCGCCTGCGAGGGCGAGTGCCCCGTCGGAGCCATTGAGGAAGCGTAAAAAACGAAAAATTTAAAGGCGGCTTCGGCCGCCTTTAAATTTTATGGCGGGCTTTCCGAGAGGGCGCCTGTGCCGTGCCGGCGGACAGGATTGAAAAGACGGGCGGCGCGCTGGCGGAGGCCCGTTGATTTTTTGCGCCCGCTTTGCTATAATGGTCCCAAAGGCGGTGAGGGAATGAAAAAATGGGCGCTCTGGCCGGAGGGGCCCGTGATGCTCACCTCGGCGGCGGCCGAGCCCGTGACTACGGACAGCGTGCTCCTGGCCAACTACCCCTCGCTCTCCGGCGTCACCCGGGCCGCGGATCTGGGCTGCGGGTCCGGCGTCCTGGGTCTCATCCTGGCCGCCCGTTCGGAAAAGGTACGCGTGGACATGGTGGAGCTGGACCCCGCCGCCGCCGCGGTGTGCGAAAAAAACATCGCCGAAAACGGCCTCGGCCGGCGTCTGCGCGTTTTGAACCGGGATCTGCGCACCCTGACGGAGGCGGAGGTGGGGAAATACCACCTTATCGTTTCGAATCCGCCCTATTTTCCGGTGGGCGCGGGGACGGCGCCGGAGGAGGGGCGAAGGGACGCCCGGGAGGAGCGGAGCTGCACCCTTGCGGATCTGGCCCGCGCCGCCGCACGGCTTTTGGGCGACGGGGGGCGGCTGGCGCTGGTCTACCCGGTCCGGAGGCTCGTCCACGCCCTGAGCACCCTTTCGGAGGCGGGGCTGGAGCCCAAGAGGCTGCGCCTGGTGCAGGCGCGGGCGGACAGCGCCCCCTCGGTGGCGCTTCTGGAGTGCCGCCGGGGCGGAAAGCCGGGGCTTACGGCGGAGAGCACGCTGATCCTGAAAAACCCCGACGGGACGGATACCGCCGAGGTCAAAAGGATCTATCATCTCTGAACGGATCGGGAGGACGTATGGCCGGGATACTTTTTCTTGTTGGGACGCCCATCGGGAACCTGGGGGACCTGTCGCCCAGGGCCCTGGAGGCGCTGAGGGAGGCCGACTTCATCGCGGCGGAGGACACCCGCGTGACCCTGAAGCTCCTGACCCACTTTGAACTGAAAAAGCCGCTGGTGAGCTACTACGAGCACAATCGGGCCGAGTCGGGCCCGCGGATCGTGGAGCGGCTGCTGGCCGGGGAGAGTTGCGCCCTGGTGACGGACGCCGGGATGCCGGCCATCTCCGATCCCGGGGAGGACCTGGTGCGGCTG
Source organism: uncultured Oscillospiraceae bacterium (assembly GCA_947625815.1). GTDB lineage: Bacteria > Bacillota > Clostridia > Oscillospirales > Oscillospiraceae > RUG626. The sequence goes on along the minus strand of CANQPU010000003.1, from coordinate 35,212 downwards.
TGCCATGAGGCCGGCGTGGAGGCCCGGGTGGTCCCCGGCCCCAGCGCCGCCGTCTCCGCGCTGGCCCTGTCGGGCCTGCCGACGGGGAGATTCACCTTTGAGGGCTTCTTGTCCGTCAGCAAATCCGCCCGGTTTGAGCATCTGGACTCTCTGCGGGGGGAAAAACGCACCATGATCTTCTACGAAGCGCCCCACAAGCTCCGCGAAACTCTCCGGGACCTGCTGGAGGTCCTGGGGGACCGGCGGATCGCCCTTTGCCGGGAGCTTACGAAAATACACGAGGAGACCCGGCGCACCACGCTGGGGGAGGCCCTGGAGAGGATAGAGAGCGAGCCTGCCAGGGGGGAGTATGTGATCGTTGTGGAGGGGGCGCAGGAGGGGGAGACGGCCACTGCCACGACGGAGGAGGCCGTCCGCCTCGCTAGGGAGCTCCGGGCCGGCGGCATGAGCCTCAAGGACGCGGCCAAACGCGCCTCCCAGCGGACGGGGATCCCCAAAAACGTCATCTACGACGCCGCGCTTGACGATTGACACTTGACATTTGCCCCGAATCCGTTTACAATAACCCTTGCACGCCCTTGTAGCTCAGCAGGATAGAGCGTTCGCCTCCTAAGAAACAGCCAGGCCGCTTCCCGGAAAGCTCCGAACCCACGAAAAATTGAATATGCCCTTGTAGCTCAGCAGGATAGAGCGTTCGCCTCCTAAGCGAAAGGCCACGCGTTCGAATCGCGTCAAGGGTGCCAGAAATCCCGGATATTTGCGTAATATCCGGGATTTTCGCAACTATTTTTGCTAATTACTTTAGCATGACAAATGTAGGCAGCTGTAGGCATTCGGAAAATTTACCAATTCTTGTAATATCGTTCGGAACTTTTTTCTCATTTTCATGCCTACAAAATTGAGCCTCGATTTCTCCAAAACACCCCATTTTGCCTACATCTGCCTACAACCGGCTGTTTTCAGAGGATATTTTTCGCTTTTCACCGCTCCTCGCCGGACATTTCAGCGACGGCTTTGTGTGTTGAGGGCGTCAATATATTGGCGCCCTCAGCTATAAGTTGTATGCCGTCTCGATAGAATGAAGTTAAAAAGTTTTTATTTTCTAACCCAAAAAGCTCTTTTACTTTCTCGACTTTTTTGGTATAATACCGATGGCAGGAGGTGTTCTCTATGATTTATCGTCCCGACTATATCAACGCCATCACACCTTTTATCGATAAGCCCCTGGTCAAGATTCTGGCCGGCGTAAGGCGCTGCGGCAAGTCCACCATCTTCGAGATGCTCCGGGAGGAACTGCTCCGCCGGGGCGTGCCGGAGGACCGCATCATCCAGAAGCGCTATACGGAGATGGACATCCCGGAAAACATCACCGCGCAAGCCATGTATGACCAACTCCGTGAAGCCATGGAGGGGAAGGGAAAGTGTTACCTTCTGCTGGACGAAATTCAGGAGGTTAAGGGCTGGGAAAGGGCGGTCAACGCCCTGCTGGAGGAGGGCAACGCCGATCTCTACGTCACCGGCTCCAACTCCAAGCTCATGTCCAGCGAGATATCCACCTATCTGACGGGCCGATTCGTGTCTATCCCGGTCTACACCCTCTCCTTTAAGGAATATCTGGACTTCAAGGAGGGAAGTTCTCTGTCCCGGAAGGAGCTGCTGGAGGAGTATATCCGCTTCGGCGGGTTCCCTATCGTGGCGCTGGCCGACTACGAGACGAGGGAGGCGTATCAGATCGTCAACGGCATCTACCACACGGTGGTGTCACGGGACATCGTGAAGCGCCACCGGATCAACCGGCAGGACCTGTTCGACCGGGTTGTACGCTACCTCATCGAGAACATGGGCAAGACCTTCTCCGCCAACTCCATCACCAAATTCCTGAAAAGCGAACATCGAACGGTGTCGGTGGAGGCCATCTACAACTACCTGCGCTGGCTGGAGCAGGCGTTCATCATCTACCCCTGTCAGCGGTACGATCTCCAGGGCAAGAGCGTCCTGAAGACCCAGGAGAAATACTATCTGGCCGACGTGTCGCTGAAATACTGTCTGCTGGGCTACGACCGCAGGATGCTGGACGGTGCCCTGGAGAACATCGTATTTCTGGAGCTGAAGCGCCGGGGGTACGACGTGTTCATCGGCAAAAACGAGACAAAGGAGATCGACTTTGTGGCCACCCGGCGGGAGGAGCGAATCTATGTGCAGGTCTGCGTCCAGCTCCCAGCGGACTCCGACCGTGAGGTGGGCAACCTCATGGAGATCCGGGACCACTACCCCAAGTATGTGGTGACCCTCAATAGTATGGACGTCGGTGTGGAAAACGGCGTCAGGATCGTCCACCTGGCGGATTTCCTGCTGGAGGAAAAGTGGTAAAGCAGGTCATGCTGTTCACTTTTCACCGCCCTCTTCGACCATTTCAGCGACGGCTTTATTTGTGATGGATGCATGAGCGATGCTTGCGCGATGGGAGGACTTGTGATAGAATATCTATATCAGCAGTTATTTCTGATTTGAGGTGCCTGGACTATGAAGCCTCCTTTTCAAATCACAAACCGGATCATAGACTACGTCGCGGAGATCTCGGAGCTGGTGGGCGGGCTTTCCCACGCCGGTCATCTCTCAACAAACCCCGCCCTTCGCCGTGCCAACCGGATACGCACCGTCCACGGCTCTCTGGCCATCGAGCAGAACACCCTTACTCTGGAGCAGGTGACGGCGGTTCTATGCGGCAAGCACGTTTTGGCGCCTCCCAAGGACATTGCCGAGGTCAAAAACGCCTTTGAGATCTATGAGCGCCTGGACGAGCTGGATCCGTACTCGGTAGACGACCTGCTGAAGGCCCACGGGGTGTTGACCCGTGGACTTTTGGAGGAATCCGGCGTGTTCCGCACCAGGCCCGTGGGGGTCGTTGACCAGAAAGGGAATATCCTTCATTTCGGCACTCTGCCCCAATATGTGCCCGGTCTGGTGGGGGAGCTTTTGGAGTGGGCGAAAAAAAGCGACCTCCATATGCTCATTCGCAGCTGTGTCCTTCACTATGAGCTGGAGCTCATCCACCCCTTCGCCGACGGTAACGGCAGGATCGGACGGTTGTGGCACACGCTGATGCTCTCCAAATGGAACCCGGCCTTCGCTTACCTGCCCGTCGAGTCCGTCATCTACGCCCATCAGGGTGATTACTACGCGGCCATCAACGCCTCAAACGATGCCGGGGAGTCCACTGCGTTTATTGAGTTCATGCTGTCTGCCATCAAAGCATCCCTCATGGAGGCTGTCGATATGAGTGATGGAATGAGCGATGCGGCAGTCGATAAGGCGTCGTTCCGTTGGAGCAAGATCGAGAGCTATCTGAAAACACACCCGTACATTATGAACGCCAATGTCCGGGAGCTGTGCTCCGTCTCTGCCGCCACAGCCAACCGCATCCTGTCGGGACTTGCCGAGGAGGGAAAACTGGTCAAGTGCCGGGAGGGGGGACATTGGGTGTACCGGATAAATGTAACGTAAGAAAACGCCACGGGAATGTGACCCGTGGCGTGAGAAGAAAAGTGGTCTGTAGCTTATTCCATCCCCCGATACCCGTTTTTTTCGGCGTGGCCTAAGAGATACAGGAAGGCGAAGGCTGGGATGCGGATCAGGTCCTTGCCTGCTTTTGTATTGTGGACGCCGAAGTCGTTTGCGTTTTTTGTCACGACGATGGACGCCGCGGCCTCGCCGCATAGCTCGGAGATGGCATCGTCGTCGGCGATGGGGGCGTTTTCGCGGTATTTGACCTCGATCAAAATATTCTTTTTATTCGTGTACTCTACGACTATATCGACTTCTTTTCCCTTCCTGCCGCCTCGGTAATAGCCGACAGAGGTCGCCTGTTGGCAGTAAAATGCCGCTACATGCTTATATACGGCGGTTTCTACGATCTTTCCCATCTCAACAGGGTCGGTGAGCAGTGAATCATCCATCAAAACGGCGTTCCTGATAGCGGCGTCCGCGATGTAAATCTTGGGGCTCGCTTTCAGGACCTTCTTCCCCGCCATGTTGACCGGCCAGCTTTGATAGATTAGGTTGGCGCTCTCCAAATATTGAATATAGTTTTCTACGGTCGGGCGGGACACGCCGCTCAGCTCTCTTGCTATGGCGTCAACGGAGACGACTTCTGACGAGACGTTGCAGAGGTATAAAAAAATCCGCTCCAATTCCGTGGCGTTTCTGATGCTATAGAGGGACGGGAGGTCCCGTTTCAGGACCTTATCCACCACATCCTCCCGCATGATCTGCTGCGCCATCACGTCGCTGTCGGCCAACGCCAGCTCTGGGAATCCGCCCACCTGCAAATAGCGGTTGAAATGATTTTGCACCTTGGACAGCTGGAGTATGATGCTCGTGCGCTCCTGCTGGGTCTTATAGAGCAGCGGCGTTATTTTCAGATCCTTTGGAAGTACGGGTCTGTCCACGTCAAGAAGCTCGCAGTACTCATAAAAGGACATTGTGGGGACCTGGATCGTAGACCAACGGCCGGTGCCGCTTTCCTGATTGCCCTTTATGAGGGCCGGACTTGCCGAGCCTGTCGCGACGACCCTTGTGTCCGGCTGTGTATCATAGATCGTTTTGAGCCATCTGTCCCAATCCTGGGCGTACTGCACCTCGTCAAAAAAGTAGTAGACATCCTGTTCGGGGTAAATATTCTCGTGGTAGCACTCCAAAATATCATTAAATCCGCTGAGCTTCAGCATGGGATGATCCATGGAGATAAAAACGATCTTCTGTGGAGGAACGCCCCTCTTGAGCAGATCTTCGATCATCTGATATTGGATCGTAGTCTTTCCCACCCGGCGCGTTCCTGTCAGGATAACAGTTCGGCGAATATCCTGCCGCATGAGCCGCTTCATGGCCTCGTAAAACGCGAATCTCTTATATGTCTTTGAGAGCTTGGGATGGATCGTCCCTGTCTTCCACCAGGGATTATAGGATGTCAGCACCTTGAGGATGCCTTCTTTGCTGATAATAGCCATCAGGATCCCTCCTCGTTGAAGTCATTATAGCGCCAATCTTCATTTTTGTCAACAAACATTCAAAGTACACTTATAATATTTGCTGACAAAGATTGATTTTTTGCGGCAAAAGCGGTCATCCCATGCGCGAAAAATAGGCCATTGGCAGTTTTGCCGGTAAAAAAACAAAACCCGGTGGGGCCGGGTTTTGTGATGCTTGGGGTGGGGATCATGCGGAGCCGTTTGTTATTGGCTCCCCGCACTTTCCTTCAGAAGCTCTGTCACCAGCTCTGGATGCTGGCGGATGAGCTTTTTCAGGAGCTCAACAGTCTCCCCGTCTGCCTCCTCGGAGGGTTCAGCCGCGCCGATCTTGGAGAAAAACCCGGTATCCATCTCCTGGGCGATCAGCTTTCTGTCCGAGTCAAAGCCGTGGGCGTAGGTGTCTGTGACCATTCTGGCCTCGGCGTGGCCTGTGTCGCCCTGGACAGCCTTGATATTGCCGCCGCTCAGCTTCAGCTTCAGGGATGTACTGCTGTGCCGGAGGCTGTGGAAGACGACGGGGCGGAGGGAATATTTCTCAATCAGCTTGTAGAACATCTTGTCGATGCCCCTCTGCTCGTATGGTCTGCCGTTGATCTGAGCCACTACCAGGTCATAGTCGTAGTACTCATCCCCCATGAGCTTTTTGTACTGCTCCTGCTGGAGCTTGACGGAGCGGAGCTCGTCCACCACGGCCTTGGGAAGGTAGATGGTGCGGACGGAGCTTTGTGTTTTGGGGGCCTTCAGCACAAGCGTCGTAGTCCCTTTTTTGGGAATGACACAGGGAAATTTAAAGATGACAGTACTGCGGCTCACCTGCTCCAGGGCCGATATGCTCTCGTTGCTGCATCTGTCCAGCTCCCGGTCCACCTTTAAATAGGCCTCGCCCGCCATGGTGCGATTGCCAAAGTGAACGTTCGACCACTGGAGTCCAAGGATCTCCCCAAGCCGCATGGAGCAGCCCAGGGCCAGGTACATACAGGTTTGCAGAACGGGGTTGTCGCACACCTCCAGCGCGTGGATCGCCTCGTCGTCTGACCAGACATCCCTCTCCTTACTGCGCTGTTCGGGCAAGGTCGCGCCGATGGTGGGGTTTGTTTTGCAGTACTCCCAGGCCACGGCCTTTCCAAAGGCGCTTTTCAGGAGCTTATGTATCCTTGTCACGGTATCGGCTGTGATCTTGGCCCCTGTGTCGTGGCGTCCCGGAAGGAGCACCGCCGGCTGATCCAACAGCATAGTGTAGTACGCGTCAATGTCCCGCGTGGTCAGCGAACGAACAAAGCGGTCGCCGATATGGGGTACGATATAATTCTTGATGAGCCCGGTGTTGGCCGAATAAAAGGAGTTGCCCCACTTTTTAAGGCCGTAGAGCTCCACATATTCGTCAAGGAACTCCTTGACGGTGATATCCTTTTTCTGAGCAAGCTTCCCCTTGGCGATCCTGATAGGAGCCTCAAAGTTGCCGCTCTTTTTGGCGATCCTGATCTGAGCGTCCCGGATCATGGCCTCGTCCTCGGTTTTATACGTCTCAGTCCGGGGCGATGTCTCTCCGGGAACTCGATAGGAAACCTGATAGACGTTTCCGCGCTTTCGTATAGACATAGCGACCTCCTTCGGGTAAAATTAGGGCTGTCCACTGTGATAGGCGGACAGCCCAGATGGTTAGGCGCTTTCCTCAAGTTGGGCCTTGACGAACCGGATGAACTCCTCCCGCGGGATGCGGAAGTGCTGTCCCAGCCGGAGGGCCTTGATCTCGCCGGAATTCACCAGGTTGTAGGCCTTGTTGCGGCCTATGGCAAGGGTGTCAGCGATGTCCTGTACGCACAGGACGAGGGGCATGGTCTCGAAGTCATGGTATACCATTATAGTATCCTCCTATAAAGTTAATCAAAATATATTGGATATATATAATGTATAAATGTTGGTCCTGGCTTTTCGCCTTGGAAGTTTTAGCCGCCTGGCGGGTCGTTCTGCAGGAGCGAATCAAGAAACAAGTCCCTCCGTTCCTTCAGGAGCTGTTCCAAAACGTCCGCTCGCAAATGGTAATAGCGGGTCTTCCCTCCTCCAGCCACCGGATAGCTGAGCTCACCGCCGCGTTTTTGAAGAAGCCCATGGTAATCCAGCTGGGCGGAGACGGCCTTTTTTGAAATACTATACGATATTTTTTCGTTCCAAAAATCGGAAAGATATTCCACAAGGTCGTCGCCGCGGCAGCAATAGTAATTTCCGTTTCGAAAAAACAGCTTACGGCCATAGTAAAATTGGCCGCACTGCCGATTCCATTGCTGAAACCTTTCGTATGACTTCGCCACGAGCTTAACTTCCTTTCGGTATTGATCTTCGCTGGAAAAAATATCCAGGATTGCATCCACATAGGCCCTTCCCTGCTCGGAATTTTCCTTACGGAGATGTGGCAGCGTGTCCACGAAAACGGACTGGTTGATGCCTTCCCGCAATAGGCGTTCCCATGATTGCCAGTCTTCTCGTGGAAGAGAAAACGAATCACTTAAATAAAGCAGGAAGATTTCAAGTGTAACCAAGAGCGTTTCGTAAGTTCGCATGACCCGCTGATAGCCAACGAATGCTTCAGGCTTTTCTGCCCCCGTTCTAAGGCCACGGAAATCCCAAGTCTTCACTTTTTCAGCCAGAAAATCGAATTTCGCGCAGATCCAGCCGATGAAGTCAACCAGGAAGTCGATGTACCGGTTTTTGTCATCCTGAAGGCCCTTCAGTACATCGGGGTCAAATTGCCCGACATATTGGACAACGGTGCATCTATTCAAGGTGCTAAGGCCTTTTGGCAGGGCCTCAGCCGTAACAACGAGGGCTGTCTGGTGAACGTCGAAACGCTCTCCTCGAATCATCAGGGTTCCCTCACTGGAAAGCTGACCTATTAGCTCCGATAGCCGCTCCTTCTTCTTGCCGGCAGCGCGGGTTTTGCTGGCGTTCAGATCGTCCACAAGGAATGGGAAATCTCGGTATGCGGCCATCAAGCGGAAGATGTCCGCCTTATCGCTGGACAAGGTGGCTCCAGGCTGCTCCTGGAAAATCGAACACAAGAGCTTGGCGTTCTCGCTCTTTCCAGTCCCCGATTCGCCAACCACGTAGATGGCAAAGGTGGAGCTTATTCCGCGCAACTCGAGCAGCGGACGGACAAAGGCCATGAGTGTCGCCACGAATTGTGCGGCCTGTGGCGGCCCCTGCCCACAGAATCGCCGTACCCACCGGATTCCCTCGCTCGGTTTTCCTGGACGATATTTGCGAAGATGAAGGCAGGAATCTATTACCAGCTCGGTGCATTTTGGGGCGTGGATCACTTGGTCCCCTAGAACGTAGAAGAGGGTTTTCCCGTCTGGAGCGGTGTGATAGCCGGGACCCACACGGAAAACCGTTCGAATTGGAAGGTCGGCCCGCTGTAGGTTGATAGCGCTCCGGATGAAATCGACCTGGTCCGCAAGCCGTGGTGTGTAGAACACGAACCAACTGGGGACCAACCGGAGGAGCCCATTTCCACTTCTCACCAAATCCGTTTGTGACAAGGTGATTTCATCGGTGTGGTTGCCGTCTGCGTCTTCGAACCTGACAGACAGGGAAACCTCCTTGGAGCCATAGAAAGTGCATGCTGAAATCACTTGGAAAGCACCGTTGGAAAATAGCTCCCAGCCGCCGGCCTTTGAATTCAGCTTCTTGAAGATCCTTCCAGATTGGATTGTGAAGTTTGATGGGAGTTTGACAGCTGTAAGCATAATATTCACCTTGAATAATTCGGCATTAGTTTGTCGTCTGTCCGCTGAGGCGTCAATATCCCCGTCGGCATAATGATTATGGCACATTTTTCCCTCCTCGTCAAACCACCCACAAAATGGAAATCATGTAAACATGAAAAATGGGGGCACCGCTTCAGCAGGCATCCCCCAGAAATCCAAATATTAACGCCCGATTCAAAGAAAAGCAGGGTTTCAGCTGCGGTTTACAGGCAAAAACGTGGTATTTTTACTTTTTTTCAGACGGTCCCGGATCCGTGATTACACGGTCCGACACATATCGCGCCCCGCATACATAGGGTTAGGGACCGTTTTTATCAGTATTAAAGCAGCGCTTGAGCTATCCTTAATTCGTTGGAGGTGCCCCATGAAGCCCTTTCAAATCAGCCCATTAGATCGCGAGGATATGAAAAAGTTACTTGTAGACTGCTTCGGTTTTAATGAGTACATCAAAAACTCAGAAGATCGTCTGGACAGTCAAAGCGGGCAGCCAGTGGATGCGTCTCAGGAGGATCCCGATTCAACGCTGTTATGCCTCCTGGAGGCTCTATTGAAGGACATAGTCCACTATCTCTTAAAGAGGCTGGACCTTCCGGCTTTTTCCGTAGGCGCGCAGGGAGTCGGGTTTACAGCTGGTTTTTCGCCCACCGATGACAGGGATTTTTGGTACTCTATAGACGAGAGCGCTTTTGAAAAATTTTTTTGGGACTCATTGATCGCGCTGTATGAGCAGCTGGAGTATGAGAGCAGCAGATTTGTGAGCGTTCGCAGGTTTTTCAAGGACAACCTCGAAAAATATGGAGTCAAATATGACTCCTACACGGACTACTTAATTCATCAGATCTATGAAAAGCCCATGGGCGAGTATTTAGGTATTCGTCCCTCCCATCCTGAACGGCCTGTCAAGCATCCCAAAAGACTCATGCGGAATTGCTTCCCTGAGGAGCAGTATATTCTGATCCGCTCCTTCGCAAAGTCTCCGTACTCGGCAATGCCAGACAGCAAGTCGAAAAGGCTCCCGTCAAAAATGGCCCCGTACCTCAAGGAGCCGATATGGGCTCACGAAAGAGTGTACGGGGGTTTAGAAATTGACGATTTCTGTCAGGATGCAAGAAGCACCATAAAAAAGTTTTTTGAGAAAAAGGCGGTCTGCGAGGGTCTAAGCAAATGCGAGCGTGCCTTTGAAGAGCAGCTGTCCATGTATATTGTGGAGCAAGCATACTGCTATGACACTTATTCTCAAATTGTGAAATACCCCTATGTTGCCGACGAGCTGCGGGAGATCCGCAGTGGGGATAAAATCCTCTCCCAAAAAATCAAAGCCGGCCTGGAGGACATTAAGAATACCAGTCTTGCGACAATAGCGCAGAACGATGCGGATATGGTGAAATTCCTTGGCATGGGAGGAGACATTGCGAAATACCAAGAGCGAGTGTCATCCCTTAATAGGATTTTAATGCGATTATCTGATGTCGGTAATATTTCCGCCGTCCTTCTGCGGCCCTATCTATTTAAAAAGGCGTTGGAGGTTTCCAATTTAAGGCCGCCGGAGGACAAGAAGACCGCCAAATGGGTAACGGAGCCGGAGCCAGATTGGGCGCCGATCATCATGGGCTGGAGTGTTCTTCCGCCGGAGGAAAGGGAGGGCTTTAACCCGTTTCATGACATGGCGTACACCTTTATTCCTGTCGTCCAGTCGTTTTACAGGGAGGTATTGCAATGGAATCTTTCCTTGCTTGATAACCAGACCGATTTTCAAAGTCTGTTGAAGGAATTGCTGATGAAGCACATGGACAAATGGAGGGTGAGCTTTGGCAATGTCGCAACCTTAAATCGCGATGAAGGCTCTATCGTCGGGTTGTTGTACGAGTTTGGCCGGGAAAACCATTGGACGGTTGACGCGATCGGGAGGGAATCAGAACAATATAACCTGCGTGAATCACTGTCGTTCGATGAGGATATTGAGAGTGACGCAGATCCCGACACGACCGATTTTGAAAAACTGCTGAATGAGCAATTGCGGCAATCATGGAAGGGGGAATGACAGTAAGGAAGAGCATATGTTAGACCGTCCAATACTCTATATCGCTCCGCTTTCGCTTTGTCGCATCCTCAGCAAACCTCAAAAGCTTCTTGTCAACGGCGCCATCCAGCATATCGGAGAAGGACGGAATATATGGGCAGCGTTTGTCAACGTGAACCGGGGACAGGCCAATGGTTTCAAACCTATCGAGCAAGAATCCGTCCCATAGAGGGTCCGCATCCTCCTCGCTGTGGAGGGTCTCCGGGTCCGTATGTGTGATCCAGTCGCTGAATTTGAGCATCCTCTTGGCCGTTCGGCTCCACTGGCCCTTCTTGCGCTTGCGTTCGAAATACCGCTTCATCACGCCCCGCGACACCATTGAACCCTTGTAAAACAGCTTGACAAAGCACCTTTTCATCAGTGACGGCGCGTCTGCTGTGATGGCGCAGATGATGTCAGATAGCTTTTCACGCTCAGCAAACCCTTTTGCACCGTAGGAATCTCTCAAAAAATCCCGCAGCAGGGAAATCTCGAACCGCAGCAGGCCATAATCCTCAAGCGCTTCCAGCTCCTGTTCATATTCCCTGTTCAAGCTCATGTCCCGCTTTTTATTATAAATTTTGGCCCAGAATTTCCGGCCATTGAACATCATCGAATCCTCACGCCGCCAGTACACGACACAGTTGAGATTGACGGCAGGGTTATAGAGCCTGTAATTCCGATTGTTCAGTGATTGCTTTGCCGCTTTGATGATCTCGTGCGAATATAAGTCGCTCGGCGTCAGAATGTCCCTCGTGACATCGACCCTATAGAGCTTGGCCTTGCCCAGCAGATCAATTCCGGTCGCTTCACGGATGCTGTCTGTGAGGCTCCACAGCTTTGCGCAGGCCGCTTTAATTTTCTCCGGCTCAGCAGTAAGATTACTATAAAAGGGACGGGCCCCAAGGAGCCTGCTTGGAGTCACGACCGTTTCAATTTCATATCGGGGATGGGCGCTGTCGTACCTTCTCAGCGCCGAGTCATTATCAAGAGCTTTTAATTCCGCTCGTATTCCGGTGCCTTCATAACCCTTAAGCACCCACTTCATTTCGTCTGCGACGTAAAAAAATAAATCGTCCCTCTTGAGAAGGACGGAGTCAAATTCTTCGCTTGGCAAAAGCTTCTTCAAGCAGAAGGTATGTACAAATTCGTTCATAGGTTTCTCCTTTTTCTTTCTATAAACACTTTATTGAATCATCAGATTTCATTTTATATTATAGTTTGTAATTTATATAATTTTATTTAACACTAACAAGTGTATAAATAAATATATTTAATACTAACAAGTATATAAATATAAAACTAATAATCATTTATTTATATACTATTTGATATATAGTTTTTATTATTTTAATTTTATATTTATATTAAATTATCAATACAAAATTGACATATGGGGAAAGGGGGATCCTCCGCCTATCCTTTATAAAATATATATATGGAACAGTTGTTATATATGAGAGGGGGACCTGAGAATGAACGGTAATCTTCTGTCAGTCGAAGACATTTGTAGAGAACTAAATATTGGAAGGAACACCGCGTATTCCCTGATAAAAGGGAAACGGATTAAAGCGGCCAAGGTGGGACGGCGCTATCTCACCAATCGAGCTGAGATAGATCGGTTTATCGCGTCCACCATGCTGAATGCAAGCGACGCCCCGTAATTTTATAGTGAAACCCCCGCAATTCTCACCTAAAATTGCGGGGATTTCATCATCATGAGCTCTGTTTTAACTCGCGCTTATATTTATAATAGCTCCCTCTGGCGCAGCCGATCAAACGAATACAGTCCTTGTCGGCCAGAGTGCCGTTGAAATCCTTGCTGTACTTGCGTATCAGCTTCTTTGCCTCGACGGACTTTTTTGTGGTGAGCTTTGTCCCGGACTTCAAGCCGATCTGCTTCCCATTCAGACGCGCCGTCTCTATGCCCTCCCTTGTGCGTTGATGGAGGTCCGCGACCTCTTTTTCCGCCTGCTCAAAGGCAAGGCGGATCTGCTCCTTTGCCAGGGCCAGAAGATATTGGTTGACCCCGGCGAGAATATAGTCCACATTCGTTCCTGTGAGGGGAATGCCGCTTGTCATGGCCTTGCGGTAGACCTCCGTGTCAATATAAGGCTCCTTTAAGAACATCAGAGAGACGCCCCGTTGAAACAGCTCTTCGTAAATCGCAAAGCCCTCCTCGGCGTTTCTGCTCATGCGGGAGACACTGTCAAAGACAATGACATCTCCCTTGGCGGCCCTCTTATACAGCCTCATCCAGCTTGGGCGTTCCATCCTCGTCCCTGTGTACTCATCCTGAAGGATCACAGCCGACGGGAAAAGCGACCGGATGTTCCGGATCTGCCGTTCCATATTCTGTTTAGGCGTGCTCACCCGCACATATCCATAAATCGTTCCCATGAGAAACCTCCCGGTATCAAATCTGACCTGACACAGCTTTGTATCAAAGTTAACAGGTTTGTTGAGCGAAAAATAAAATAATACGAATATCAAAACTGAGGCTCGTTTCTTTTGTACCACATCAATTCCCCCACAGCGTCATTGCGCGCCGTGGGGGAATTCTTTACGTCTCGTGGACCTCCTTCGCCATCCGTATCCCGTCGCGGACACCCTCGATGTAGATGGTCTGGCGCTCTTTCATTACCTTGTCCAGGAAGATCGCCAGATTAACTTTTTCATCGGGGGTTGGCTCGTGGCCCAGAAAGGCAGTCAGGTCCTCCGTCATGTATTCCTCCGAGGAGAGGATGCCGGTTTGGGACAGATGATCCTGCCGGCTTTCGGCAAGCCAATTCAGGAAGTCCAGGTTTTCTTCTTCAGGTTCCATCGCAATGTCCCTCAGCTCGCCTCGGCCAAGTCCGGGATCATTTCGGCGGAGCTTACAAGCTCCATGAACTGGCGGGCATACTCCTTTGCATTGGCGGCGTCGGCAGCACTGAGAACATTTACCGCCTCGAAATTGAAGAGCGCGTAGGGTTTCCCGGCCTTGCTGGTGGCCTTCTCCAGGGTGATTTTTGTGACCACGGAGCTGATGGGCGTCAGGGCACTCAAAAGCCGGGTGGAATATTTGAGAAACCTGCCCTTGCTTGTCACGGGAACACGGACGAGCACCGGGATGATGCTGTTGGGCCTGAGCAGGAAGATCAGCACAGATTCCTTGCATGCTTTGGCGGCGCTCTCTCCGTCCTTGGACCCGAAATCGTTGTACGGGCAGTGGGCGCAGGATTTGCCGTCGTGGGAGATGATGCTGTTCTGGCTGAGACACACCGGCGGCGTGCCCTCCACCGGGTCAGGGGTGTCCCAATAGGCACGGGGCGTGGTGTAGTCCAGGATGATCCCGGTGAGCTCCTTCTCCGCCTCGTCTCCGGCCAGGCCGGGAACGCTGAACACCGTAGAGCCGCCGGAGGGAGACTTCACAATGTCGAAAAGGTCAAAGGAGAGAGGCTGATTCTTCAGATTGGCCCGGATCACATCCAGGGCATTGTTGTTGAGGGCCAGATAGCCGGATTCGGAGGGTGTCAGAGCAACGTTTTCAACAGGGTTCTGCAATCCCCGCGCCTTGTCCTCCAAACGGTCTTTGAGCTTTGTTGTGTCCATATTTACCTCCAGAATTATACCGCCGCTCTCACGGAGAAACGGCGGTAGGATATTTTGTTAATGTACTTTTGGTAGATTGTCGGGTGCTCTGCTTTCAGAGTCTTGCTGTCCAGACGGTCCTGCACAATGCTTTTCCAGGTGACGATCCTGCCATTGGCTGTGCCGATCTCGTTGTCGCCCAGCATTTCCTTCAAACGGTTCTCCGCCTCCTGCTTGCGCTCAGTGACGGCTTCAAGCTGCTCACAAGCCTCGTCGTACTGCATAAGGAGCGTGTCAGCCATATCCGGCAGCTCAATCTTTGACGCAGGAACGCTGTTGGGAAATCTCTCCGCCAGAAATTTTGCTGATGCATCAGAACCGTCCAGGGGCGGGGGCGTCATATTCTGAACGTGCGCCCAGAAATCAGCCTCCAGATTGATGAGCATGGAAATCAATTCCTCGTCACGCTCGACAAACCTCCACTTGAACGTGTTCCCGCCGATGAGAACGGCAATGTATGTCCCCTTATACCCCGTGACGGCCATGTAGTGCTGGATCTGCAAGAGATATTCGTCGGGAATGGCGTCGTCCCACTCGCCTGCCTTGTACGCCGAAGCCGTCTTTGCCTCAAAGATGCAGGGACCATAGTCCGGGTGTTCGCAGACGCCGTCCAGATTCGCCAGCATGAAGGGGTGCTCTACGCTTTGCAAAATCTGTCCCAGCTGCTTTACCTCCATGCCGGTGCGCTTTGTGAACTCATTTCGGACAATGGATTCGAGAATCGTCCCCCAGTATGCGGCTTCACCAGCCTCTTGGCCTTGCATCTGGTTTGTCTTCTCCATCCACAGCTCCACCGGGGACTTGTAGCGGCTGATCCCGCAGACCACGGAGGCGTCCGAACCGCCGATACCGAGCTTGCGGTACTCAAGCCAATCCTCGTATGGAAGATTGTTTGTGGAGGCTAAAATTTTGAATGACATACTGCCTCCTTACGCCGCAGCCAGGACCATCTTATAGGCCCTGTCGATCATGGGATTGCCCTCAACGGTGCGCAGGAACAGGTTCTCGCTGTAGTTTTTCGTCCTGCGGATGGGCTCCGCGTGAGTGGCAAAGTCACTCACGGCGTTGACAAAACGATACCCATTGTTCTCCACATGGGCAAGGTCCGGCGCGTCCCAATATCTGTGCTTCAAATCCCCTAAGAGCCGGATGTTGTTCTTTCGCTGCACATCGGAGAGCTCCTTCGTGACGGGAAAGAATTCCCGCATGAGCTCCAGGGCCTTGCGGTCTGACAGCCTGATTCGAGACAGCTCCTCAATGCCGCGCCGCAGCTCCTTCATGTAGGTGTCCGCCAGCTCCAGCGTCTCCCTGGCCTCATGCACCCGGTACAGGACGTTCTCCGTGTGCTTCGCCGCCCAGGTACGCCGTGCCGTTCCGAGAGCCAGATTGAGGGTGTTCTGGCACACCACCCGTATCGGCGTCATGGCCACCTTGATCCCGGAGCTGCCGTCGTGGGAGTTCATCACCACCAGATACGGCGCGATCTCGTCCCCGGCGATGAAATACCTCTGGGGCATCCGGGCCAGCATCCAGACCTTTCTGCCGCCCTGCAACGCTCCGGCAGTCTCATACGTCACGCCCTCGCCCAGCAGGTCGTCAGTAAAGCGGAAGGCGTCCGTGTTTTGCACCACCCTGTACCTGTCGGACACGATACCCAAGACCGCGCCGTCGCTGTCCCGGAGATTGACCTTGAAGCCGGAGACGGGGTCGCCGTCCTGGGTGAGCACGTCCTTCTGGATGACGCTCCAGTCAAGCCCAGCCAGTGTGAGGGCGTCGATGGAGGAAGGCGCGTCCTCCACCATCGTCCCCAGCCCATGCCAGGGTTTCTCCCGGACATAGAACATGGATTCAACGTTTGCGGGCATGGCCTTTCCCTCCCTCCAGCTTCTGCGCAAGCCACATGAGGAACTTTTTCGTCCCCCTGCCGGTGATCCGCAAGATGATTTTCATAGACATTACCTCCTTTAAAAGTTTGATAAGGATATAATGTCTATATAAAACATCAGGTTATCCGCATGGAAAAGTTCCGGGAACATATAAACCGAGGAACATTGAAATAAACCAAAATAATCCATACAGGAGGTATGAATCATGCTCGAACGTGTACCTGAAATACTGACCTTCAGGGAGTGCAGGGATCTCTTAAAAATAGGCAAAAACAGCCTCCTCACCCTCCTCCACACCAAAGAAATCGCCGCCTTCAGGATCGGGAACAGATGGAAAATCCCAAAATCGGCGGTGGTGGAGTTTATTAGATATCGGGGATAAAACAAGGACGGAATTGCTCAAATCGAGTAATTCCGTCCAATAATGTTATACTTTCGGCATTACGCCTTTTGTATAGTACGCCTTTATTTCTTTGAATGTGGAAGATTTCATTAAATCAATTATTATGGTTCTTACGCTTCCCGCAAACTCTTATAAATCTCCTCCGTAAAAATACCCAGCACCTGCTTCTTAACGTCATCGTTGCTGAGCAGCATGGAGAAGAAGTCCTGATTCTGTGAAAGGCCCTCAATCAATGCATCGTCGATGTCGTCGAAATAGGAAAACTCAAAATCCTTGACCGTGTTGTTTTTCGCGCTGGTTTTCAGCCTTTCGGACTTCAACAAAATGTCCCGAATCTGGAGCATGGCCTTCACGGCCACATCGTTATCGTAGCTCTTTCCCATGCGGCTGTTGATCTCGGCGATGATCTCAGACAACCGCTCCTCTTTCGCCGGGGTCAGTCCGAAGGCCTCTGCGGTTGGGAGTTTGACAACTGGCTGTGCCACAAGGTCGGATTTGGTATGCTCGTCCGCTTTTTTCTGCACGAAGTTTGTCGCCTTGATCTTCCCGTCGAGATTGTACCCGCCGCCGGGATGCTTGATATTGATATACGCCATCAGGTAAGTCATGAAATTGTACTTCTTGTGCAGCTCCACATCCTCAAAGCAGGACACCTGAAGCAGGAACTCATAGAAGCGGATGAAGTGGCGCATGAGAGCGACGATCTCATGCTGCTTCAAAAGGTCGTATGCCTCTATCATGTTCTTTGAGCGTTTGAAATAGAACGTAAGCTTCTGCTTATCCTTGGCGTCGATCTTCTCCTTGTATAGCAGAACATTTGCCTTTTCAATATCGTCCGGGTCAAGAATCGTGTATGCGTCGATTTTTGCTTCAAGGTCATAAATCGCCGTGGGTGTTACGGAATTGGACAGAAGCGTGGTGGTGTAATAGGGTGCAAAGGCGTCCGTAATATCCTCGTAGCTGTTCACAAAATCCAGTACAAAAGTCTTTTTCTCAAATGGCGGACAGATACGGTTGAGCCGCGAGAGAGTCTGCACCGCCGATACCCCCTTCAGCTTTTTCAGCACATACATGGCGCACAGCTTCGGCTGGTCAAAGCCTGTCTGATACTTGTTTGCCACCAGCAGGACCTGATAATCGTTCTTGTCAAATTCCTTGGGCAGCCGGTCCTCCGGAAAGCCGTTCATAGCGGCCTCGGTGTATTCCGTGTCGTCATCGGGCAGCGTAACCTTACCGGAGAAGGCCACAAGCGCCTTGATGTCCGTATATCCCTTTTTCTTCGTATAATCCTCAAAAGCCTGACGGTACTTGACGGCCCCCTGACGGGAGGCAGTGATGACCATAGCCTTTGCCATGCCGCCAAGCTCCGGCATAATGGACGTGCGGAAATGCTCTACGATTACCTCCACCCGTTGGGAGATGTTCGTCTCATGAAGCTCCACGAAGCGGGCAATTTGCCGCTTGGCATCAGCCGTCTTGCAACGCGGGTCTTCTTCAATTTCCTTGTTGATCTGATAGAACGTCTGATAAGTGGTGTAATTCTGGAGCACATCGAGGATAAACCCCTCCTCGATGGCCTGCTTCATGGAATACACATGAAACGCCTCGCGCTGTCCCTTTGTGTTGAGCCGTCCGAAAAGCTGTATCGTCGTGGGCTTCGGGGTAGCGGTGAACGCGAAAATGGACACATTGGCCTGCTTGCCGTTGCGCCGGATCTCGTCGGTGATCATATCCTCTACGTCGCCATGATCCTGTTCCCCAGCTCCAAGGGATTGGGTCACAGCGGCCATATCCTTGCCCGCCGTGGAGGAATGGGCCTCGTCAATGATGACGGCAAACCGCTTATTTTTCAGGCCCTTTACGCTGTCCACGATATAGGGGAACTTCTGTATCGTGGTGGCGATAATTTTCGTGTTGCCGTTCAGGGCAATGGCAAGGTCAGCGGAATTGCACTTGTCGTCCATGACCCGGATAAGCCCCGCCTTGTGTTCCAGCCCCAAAATTGCCTTTTGGAGCTGCCGGTCCACCACCACACGGTCCGTGACGATGACCACGTTGTCAAAGATGATCTTGTCCTCCGCATCATGGAGTGATGTCAGCCGGTGTGCAAGCCATGCGATGGAGTTCGTTTTGCCGGAGCCCGCGCTGTGCTGGATGAGGTAATTCTGCGCCGTGCGGTTTTCCCGAACATCCGCCAGAAGTTTGCGGATCATGTCCAGCTGATGGTAGCGCGGGAAAATGATATTTTCAGACTTCTTGATTTTGCCGGTCAGCTCGTCTGTGTCCTCCTTGGCATCGATAAAAACAAACTTGCCCAGGAGATCGAGAACTGTGTCCTTTTTCAGAATATCCTCCCACATATAGGAGACGCTGTACCGGTCCGCAAAGGTCGGATTGCCCGCCCCGGCACTCACTCCCTCCCCGTTGCCCATATTGAAGGGCAGGAAGAAGGTGGCGTTGCCCGCCAGTTTCGTGGTCATGTAGACCTGCTCCAGATCCATTGCGAAATTCACAAGGCACCCAGCTTTGAACAGGAACAGCCGGGTCTTCGGGTCGCGCTGGGTGCGATACTGGTAGATAGCATCCTGATAGGACTGCCCGGCGGCGTTGCACTTGAGCTCAAAGGACATGACAGCAAGGCCATTGAGGAAGATCACAAGGTCGATGCGCTCTTTATCGCTGGCCCAGACCTCCTCCATGACCGAAAACAAGTTCTTTTCATACTTTGCCAGCAGTTCCTTGTTGAAGGCGGTGGCGGGCTTCGTGTACATCAGCTCCAGAGTCATGTTGGAGAGCTCGATGCCGTGCCGCAGAATGTTCAGCAGGCTTCCCCGTGCCTTTGTCGCCTCGGCGTTGATGAAACTGGCAATGGTGTCCTCCAGCTTGTCCTTATAGATTTTCCGCAAGGCGTCCATCGTCTCCGGCTGGGTAGACCAGAGGAATTGGAACAGAAGCTCCCGATCCATCGCAAAGCGGCTGTCAAAATTGGCGGCTTTACGGATAACGTAGCCGTTGTCCTCCAAGAGGCGTTCCATTATGTAGTGCTGATATTCTTTTTCGGAGAGGATGTTATTCATTCTCCTTATCCCCCTCTTCATGAGGTAAGTTGTCCAATGTTGTATTCATATAGAGTTGTTGTATGGTTTTGGACAAACTTGACGTGGCCTCCGATGACGATATCAATTCCAGTTTAATCAGTTCAGCCAGTCTGTCTAAAGCCGTGCTCAAAATAGGTATTGCGTTTTGAGTAGCTGTTATCCTATCAGCTAATATTGTAGCAAATTCGTCCGGAAGTGTTGATGGAGTTTCAAATTTGATTGTTTTGTCAATTTCGCTTTGTAACTGTTCGTTCACTTCATTAAACATGGCTTTTGCCTTTTTGAATGAGTCGAAGTTAATATTATGCGCGTGCATAACATCATTTCGGAAGCATTGCAATTGTTCAAAATTTTCGCGGACAATTGCCAAAGTGTCTTTTTCAACCATGGTATCCCATGTTGTGGTCTCTTTAATTTCATCAAGAATTGCAAGCATATCTGCGCGAGAAGTAGCACCATTGATTTTTGCTCGAGCTTCTTTACAAAAATCGTCATCAACAAACAGCAAATGGCTAATAGTACCAAAATCCTTTGCCTCTAACCCGGTAATCTTTTTTCTGACCGTTTTATCATTACAAATTGCAGCTTTCACATATAGATACTTCCTCAAAAGTCGCTCAAATTTATTTACCAAAGGATATAAGAGCCTATTGAAATATTCTGAACTTTCATTTATAAGCGTAATGGGATGAAAGCGCTTCACAAAGCTATCATTCGTTTCTGTCAGCGTTTTGGCGTTATCTTTATTATCCCCTTTTAGTTCAAACCTAACTGCCCAAAAGTTCTGCGCTCCGGAATCTAAATAAGTAATATCAATCTTTTGAGGAAGGTGAGTGGCAATATATTCCTCAATAGTTTTTCTTGATTGAGTCTCTAAAAATAGATACTCAAGTATCATCTAAATTGCACCTCCTGCTTCCCTGTAACATACTCAAAGATGATGGATTTTTTATATGCATCAAGCACGTCAATTCGCTCTTTTTCCTGTTTGAGTATAGCGTCGATTTTTTCACATTTTTCGTCTAAATAACAAACAATATCGTTTTGCTCATTGTCAGGCGGAACAACTATCGGGAACTTACCTAATTTATAAAAGTTGCGGAAGTCGCTGGAACGGACACGTATTCCTTCCGAAAAACTCATTAGGACATCGTTAAACGCCATGCTTCTTAGAACATACATAAAGAACCGGTTATTTCCTGTGGTTCTGCATACATGAACTACTGGGGTTATTTTCCCCCTTGAATCAGCGCACCCAATCGACCCGGCAAAGGCATCCATGCCGTGAATAACTAAATCTCCCTTCTCTACGCCTTGATAACCGTTTTCTGTCAGAGATATAGTAAATCCGTCTTCTCTCCGATTCTGTCTAAGGGTAACTTCTCCGTCCCGGAAGCACGTCATTACTAAGTCGTCTGAGAAAACTGGCCGTTGCAGAGGGAAAATTTCATATTTTATTTTGCTGAGCTTCCATTTTACGGGAACAGCACCAGCCCATGCTATCCCGCTGTCCTTCATCTCTACATTGGAGTTCAGCCCTTTTGTGACTGTCTCGGTGATGACGGAACGTTTATACTGCTCCAACATATCGATCTGCGCCTGAATGTCGGTGGCCAGCACATCGATCTCGGCGCATTTAGTGTCGAGGAAAGAGGCAATACAATACTGCTCAGATAAGGGCGGAAGACATATTTCACAATTTAATAGCATAGGCAACCGTACAGAGGGGACTGTAGACTGCGCACTTCCTTTGTCCATAATCCGAGGGAAAATATTACTTAGTTGATAATAAAAATAATTTGTATCTACATCAGTAAAATTAGATAATCTGTATACACGTTGATGAACTGCATATTTTCCATATACATGATGAAAAATTCTGCCCGCCCCTGCACCGTCTCCGGCCATTAGGATACCTTCACCATCGAATGTGTATCTTGGGCATTTCTCAATAATTGGGGACCGAACATAAAACGGGTACTCCCCTTCGGGATCGGCGTTTTGGGTATCTTCATTCCCTGTTTGAATATAACAAAGATATTTTAACCGTTTTAGGCTCCATGTAATGGGAATTGCTCCAACCACATCAATCCCGCTGTCTTTCATCTCACGCATTTGCATTTTCCTTTCTCAATGCGCTGCACTCATCGAGGTTCTCCCCCAGAATATAAATCAAAAATTCATCTCCAAGTTGTGTTGTTCGTTTTGCTACCATGCCGTTTCCGGTCATTATGACATTCAATTTTTCGATACTGACCAATCCGTCTACATATAAATCATTATAGGTCTTATCGAACATAGGAGTATCCAATTCTGGATAAACGGAAAACAAAGGCGTTGTTGGGGAACCCATCATATATGCGTTAGGGTCAACTCCCTTAAATCTTGTGGGGTCAAAAAAGAAATTCAGAATCTTAATATGAGAAACAGTATATTTATCCAGGAGGCTAAAGAACACAATAAGTTTTTCTTCATCTATATTTTGATTGACAGAATGAATAACGGCATTTGCAAGAAACTCCATTTTTTCTTTTCTTGCAGTTTTCATCGCTAATTCTGTTGATTTAATTAATGCTGTTGTAAACAGTTCATTGTTTCCAATATCCTCAAGTGTATTTTCAAGTTTGCTCAGCCGTTCTTCCAATGCAGCTTTCCATTCCTCACTTCGTTTAGACAGGCTGTTATTCTTGACAACATCCCAGACAGAGCTTATCAATGCGCCGCCTACCGGGATAACGCTTAAAGCAGTTTTCAGTGTAATTTCCACAAGATCCATCGCAACATCTTTTGCACTCATATTTCTTTCCCCCCAAACAGGTCCTCGATTCTCTTACTAACTGAGCTTTCCAGCTCCATAAACCTCTTTTCCAGTTCCTCGCTGGGTGTGGGCTGCTGGTATTTGTAGAAATAGCGGGTAAAGGGAATCTCCGCGCCGGTCTTGACGACCGGTTTTTTGGCGGAGAGGTTTTCCTCGAAAAACGCCTTGGCGTCTGGGATATGGGGCAGGACCTCACGGGCCATGTAGGTATCGATGTCCTCCTCGAATTTGACGATCTCGGTGTCTTTCGTCTCCTTGTCGTAGATGATCTCGCCCTTGCGGTCACGCTGAATTTCCGCCTGCTTATCCATCACCGAAAGCCCGTCCGCGATGCGCTCTAACAGCTTCTTGTCAGCAGTGACTTGTGCCAACACCTTTGTCAAAACAGGCATGAAGGCGGCGGGAGAGTAGAATATCTCCTCCGATACGGCGGCCTCCAGCGCGGCGACGATGGCATCGTACACGGGCTTGTTGTTTATGTAGCTCTCCAGCTTCTTCTGATCCTTCCCAACCAGCTCCTCCGCGTTTTCAAGCTCTGCGACCTTTGCCTCATCGTAGAGCACCGCCAGGCTCCCCTTGGAGAGCATGGCGGCAATGCGTTCCTGCGTGATGGCATAGCTGCGCTGGAGAGGCTGCATCACCGTGTATTCGCGGTAGATAAACTCCTCGTTTCTATAAATTTTGCAGACCTCTGTTTCCTCGAAGTTTGCGTAAAGTCTGGTGATAGTGGAGCGGTCCTCCGGGGAAATCTCGTTGCGCTTGTTGCCCAGGGCCTTGCGGAGCTTGTGGTAGATCTGGCTTGCGTCAATGAGCTGGACCTTGCCCTTTCGCTCCAGGCGCTTATTCTTGGACAGCACCCAGATATAAGTGGCGATACCGGTGTTGTAGAAAAGGTCCGTGGGCAGGGCTATGATGGCCTCGATCAAGTCCTGCTCCAGCATCCAGCGGCGTATCTGGCTCTCGCCGGAGGCGGTGCCGCCCGTAAAGAGCGGACTGCCGTTTTCAATAATGGCGCAGCGGCCAAGGGTGTCGTCCATTTTGTCAATGGCGGATTGCAGGAACAGCATCTGCATATCGCCGGAACTGGGCAGTCCCGCGCCCCAGCGTCCGGGAAAGCCCTTTTTGTATTCCTCGTTGACCGCTTCTTCTACACCAGGTTTGGCGTCCTTACCACCCCAAGCCTGTCCAAACGGTGGGTTTTCAAGGACAAAACGCATTTTTGTACCCTTGAAACAGTCTGCTTTCATGGTGTCCTGATAGCGAATATTCTCCGCATTTTGTTTTTTTATCAGCATTTCCGCAAGACAGATCGAGTAGGATTCGGGATTGTTCTCTTGACCGAACAGCCGCACGTCCGCAGTGGGATTGTAACGCTTTATGAAGTTGTAGGCAGTAGAGAGCATACCTCCCGTACCGCACGCCTGATCCAATATGGTAATAACCTTGCCGTCATCAAAAATGTCATCGCAGCCCTCTGCCAGTAAAATATTGACCATTAGCTTTATGATGTCGCGGCCCGTATAGTGATCGCCTGCTTCTGCATTTTCAGAAAACTTGCGAATCAGTTCTTCAAAGATGTACCCCATTTTTACGTTATCTATTGTGAGCGGGTTCAAATCAAGTTCTGAAAAGGCCTTTACCACAGGAAAAAGACAGTTGTTCTTATCCATTTTGTCAATCTCACTGTCAAAATTAAGGCCCCGTTCTTTTGAGAGTATTATATCTCGCACATTAGCGGAGAAGCCGATGATGTAGCTTCTTAGGTTATCCGCGAGATAATCGGCGTCGTTGAGGAGCTCGGAAAGTGTGTACTCACTTGTGTTGTAGAACTGGCAATCAGAGATGCGGTACATCGCCTTTGCCGGGAAATTTGGATTAATTTTATACTGCTTTACAACTGCGTTTTTTGTGGGCGCAAGAGCACACTCAAGGCGCCGGATGATTGTCATGGGTATGATAACGTCCTTATACTTATCACTACGGTACGGTCCGCGCAGCTTGTTCGCAATAGACCAGATGAAGTTTACTTCCGTGGTAACATCCACCGGGGAGTCGTCCCACATGACATCAATGATCTCTCTATCAACCATTGTATTTACCTCGTTTCTATCATGCTGAAATGCCTGTTATGATTAGACGGGAAGCGATGCCCTGCTGGAAAACAGGTCAGGTATTATTGTCGCTGCCACTGCCAGAAACCGGGCGTTTTACATACTTCCCACTCTTGATTCTCGCATCCTTTGGCTTTGGTTCATCGTCTGGTATCGCCCATGAGTAATCGATTCTGACTGCGCCAGGTACACGCCCCTCCGCACATAAAATTTGTATGCGCCGGGTTGAAATTCCCCAGCGTTCCGCTGTCTGACGAATAGACAGATACTTCATTATTCTCGCCCCCTGACGACAATTTTCTACTCATATATTGTACTCGATATTGCGAATAAAATCAAGATATTTTCACGTTTCCTCAAAAATGTCAAATAGTTATCCCAGTTGGAATTGCCGTTAACCGCTATGCGGGCAACGACAATTCTTTTTGCCTGTCAATCAGCGAAGCAGCAAAAGGCAGTATAGTTGATGCCAATGAATAAAGCGCCGGTCTGCCCACAAAAGGGCAAACCGGCGCCTATTTTAATTGACAAAATGATTTGCGCGGAATCAAATATTAATCATCCGGCCGATTTTTGTCTTTAAGCTTGTTCGCAATTTTTCTGATTTTCTCTATGCCTTGCTCCAGATTGTTAGAATCAATAGTAATGCTAAGGCTGCCAGGATCAAAAGGCCATACTTTCCCTTCGGGGTAATGGTATGCTTTTGATGTGGACGCACTGGATTGCTGGGCCGGCTTTTCTTTTTTTTTGCGAGATACGCCCAACTGCCGCCATCGGGTACGCGCGTCAGCTCCTTTGTGCCGTCTGAAAGTCCCAGGTCGAGGGCCGCCTCCTTCAAATCGGCCGAGGCAGAGGACAACTCAAAGAACGGTCCCTCACCAGTTGCGTTGGACGCGACAGGCGTGAACAGGGAGCCAAAGGAGCAATCGATCAGCTTTGTAAGACAAGCCCCATCAACTTTGAAACCAAATTTAGATGTGCGGTCAATCACAATAGTCTGGCGGCATAGCTCGGCTATGGCCTCTTTAGAAGGTCCCTTCTTCATCCAGCGCTCGTACTGATCCGCGTTCTCCGTCACCAGGGCAATATTCATATAGAATCTGGTGTTATCGGCGTCCCTGAAATTCAGATCTTTAACCAATAGAAACCGACGATTCGTTTCTGACAAAAGGGGTCCAAACGCCTTTTGTACGACGCCATACTCAAAGCAACGCTCAATCAGCGGATCGATTTTTTCACTGCTGAGAGTCGGGACACGCGTTACATCACTGCCAAAGGCATACTTTCCAAGGATAAATCCGCAAGGTGAGCCTGTATATGAGCAATAATAATATATTTCCATATCAAATCATCTCCTGTTTTACGCGCCTATCCTATCAGGACCCCGTATCCGTCTCCCTCGGTCTTCTTCATTTTTGCGATTTCTTCGGCATAGAGCAAATAGTCCTCCGCGCCAGACCAAAGCTTGATCGCTTCAACTATATAACTTGCAATGTTTAGGAACAGCAAATCCTTTGGGCTGTGTGATAACGTCTGACGAATCACATCACCTATCTTTACGAGAATGCTGTTTGATTTAGAATGTCTTTTGACCGATTGGGCGGCCCGAAGAGTAAAATCAAGGACGTACAGCACGGGCTGTTCGCAATCCGCTGGCTCTGGTTTCAATTTGTTCATGTCCGGGAAGTAGTAAATTGCTTCTTCCGGAGTCTTATAGCCTGAGTCTAACTTGATTTCTAAATTGTCATCACGTTCAAACTTTTCAAAGGCGGCGCCTCCCATGGTGCGGATAGGTGTCACGGCCACCTGGCAGGAGGACCGCTTCCCGTCCACTCCGGGCTGATTGATGTATTGAATGAGGTCCGAATACGCTTCCCTGACCTTTATCAGCACCTCCTCCATGCGCTTATCGTTGTAATATCGTTCGCATTTGAGGGGGATAAGCAGTATAAGTCCCGCGCCTTTTTCCGCATCGGCAAACCCGACCCGCTTGACCATCTCGATGATGTCATAGCAGTGATTCCTGCGCTCGTTGAATCTGCCGTTTTCCTCCATCAGGTGGGGCGTATCTATGGCTATGATCAGAACCCGGCTTTTGCTCATATTGTCCATGATTTTATCGTCATGAGTGTGTTCGACGACCCACTCACCAGGGAGATCGATAAAATTAATTTTGATTTTGCTTTTGGTTTTGGAATCTTTAAGCCCCACATTAAACGAATAGGTTGAAATATCCTTTGTCGGGGTGTCATCCGGTACAAACGTGGGGCTGTGCCCCTTGACTGTGAAATACTCCTGTATCTCACTGCGCTTTTCCGCAAGTACTCTGACTGTCTCACTGTCTGCCGTGTCAAATTGGAGCGGTGTGCTGCTCACCACCTGATTGAAGCTGCCCTGCATGGCTGCCAGAACGCTGGTCTTGCCGCAGCGTCTGCCTCCGATCATCATCACGTTGACCTTAAATTCGCTGTTTCCCGGCTGGGCGCCTTTTTTCTGCTTGTCCATCAGAAAATCTCCTTTCAGTTGATCCTGAAAAATCCACTGGCCGCGCACTCGCCGACGGCTTTGCACAACGCGGACCACTCCTCTGAGCGCTCCCTCATGGCGCTGAAGGCTTGGTGCTCCTCCTGCCAGATCTGCGGGATGGCGTCCTCGTACATATCCGCCCACTCATCCGAGACGGTGTTCCCAGAGGGCTCGGCCATAAATGTGACCCGGTCATAAAAGTCCCGAAGCACAGCGTACATGGCGGTGTTGGGGAAGGAGTAGAAGTTTCCAAGCTCCTGTTTTACTTTGTTGTAGATGATATTGAGGGCGTGGTCGATCTGGAACCGGATGTTTTCCGCTAAAACCTGTTTGTCCATCTTGTCCCCGTGGATCTGAGGCGTCTGATCCAGATCCAGCCACTCAATGGGCGTCAAACAGCAGCGGACCTTGTAGATCAGGAAGTTTTCCATTCTCAAATCAAAGTCGCGCAGGGAACGCAGGGCGTTTTGGATCATCGGGACCTGGCTGTCGTCCAGGTATTCCAACGCGGCATTGAGCCACCCCGTCGGGTCGTCGGGGTCGGCGTCCACTACAAAGCCCATTCTGCCCTTGTCCGAGTCGGCAAGACAATGAATGGCTTCGCATTTCATTCTTCGGACCAGCTCGTCAAGCGTCTTGTTAAGCTCAAGGAAATCATTGATGATATCAAGGCGCAGCTCGCTGCCCAGGTTCCTGAATACGCTGTGCTGGTCCATGCGGCCCTTGTTCAGCTCCTGCAGGATCCTGTCGATCCCCGGCAGGGAACGGAGGACGTTTTTCAGCTTGATCTCTGCCGCGGCCTTCAAGGGCTCACAGTCCTTGTCCTTTTGGGCCTCATATCTGTAGAAAAGATCTCTCAGGCAGTTGGTCATCAAATCAATGGTGCTCTGAATGGCCGGCCTCATCTTTCTCTGCTCGTTCACATTGACGAGAGCCGTCTCCGCCTTGCCAAAGCTCCGGCTTATGATGGAGTAGGCGCGGGAGACGCCGGACAGCAGATCGTTCGTGCGGTTCAAAAGCATTCTGTCAATGTCCGCCAGATGCGTTGACAGCTGGTTCAGGACGGGGGCCAGCAGATTATCTCTGACCTCCCCCTCGCTGAAGCAGTTGACATTGAGATATCCCGCCACGGCACGGCTGTCACCTTGAAGCGTACTGATGATCTCGTCCACCACATCGGCGTTGCGGCCGCCGCCGGACTCCACCCGGTTGATGAGCCAAAAGAGCATTCTGCCGGTGTACTCCGGGGAAACGGCCTTTATGATTTTATCCAGCAGTTCAAAATGCTCAATACCCGGTCTTCCGCGCATTGGCTCCGGACGGAACATCAGGATGATCGCGTCGCTGTCCTCACGGACGGTGCGGATCATCTCCTCGTCCACCCCTAAAGATGTGGCTCCGGTGCCGATGGTGTCAACCAGGATGATTTTGCCGCAGTCGGCCGTGGGGAATGGCGCAAAGATCCTGGCGTCCTTCACGGCCAGGTAGTAGTAATAGTTGACGCTGGTGTCCTCATGGGAGTACTGCGCTACATATTGCTCGATTTCCTCCTTGGGAACCGTGATGCTTGTCCCTAAAAGCTCCCGGAGTTCCTGGGCGTGATCAATGTAGGCGCGCAGATGCTTCATCTGTTCGACCTTGACCGGGTCGTTGGATATTTTTCTCTCAAGGTCCGCAATTCTGATTGAACGGACCGCGCCCAGCGACCGGACCTGGGGGACCTCATCGGAGAACAGCACGGAGAGATATGTGTTAATGATATCCAGGAACTCCTGTTCAGTGAAAAAGGTGATATCTGCCGACGGCTCCTGGCCCGGACGGTTGACAATGACGGAACGAGCGCCGGTACAGTCCTTTGTCCCGCCGCTGGAGGGGATCACATCGCTGTCAAGTCCGCTGATGCGCTGTAATACAAGGCTCTTTCCTTGGCCTGCGCGCCCCACGAAGCTGATGCTGACCTGGTCGCGGGAGAACCTGGCCTTCAGGCGCTCTAACTCTGTCAGGCTCCTTCTATATTCACGGTCAAACTCGTCTGTGGATACGCCCGCCAGACATGAGTAGAATTGATCTGATAATTCGGCCTCGTCAACGCTTAGCTGCGACTTGAAATCCTTAAACAGCTCAACGGCGTCATGAGCCTTTTTCAGCCTCTGTATAGCCGCGTCGATCTCAGGAAGCCGCTGCTTCCGCTGCTGAATTATTGAATCGATTGTTCTTGGAATGTCCATCAGATTGCTTTCTCCTCTCACATCTTGTTTTTGTTGCTATTCAATCAAACATTTTTCACCCTCAGGGAAAATGTTTGATTCACTGAATATTCTCGCTGTTTCGACATTATACGCACATTATAAACTCTATAACATTAAAAGTCAATTCTATATCAGTAATCTAAAAGGCCTGTTTCTGCTATCCTGTCTCTATATTGGCAAGGAGGTGTCGTTATGGAGATAGGAAAGCGCATAGCCTTTTTCCGGGCCGGGAAGGGGTACACAGTCAACAAGCTGGCAAATCTCTCCGGGGTGTCGCAGAGCTATCTTCGGGAGATCGAGCTGGGAAGCAAGAACCCCACCGTGGAATTTCTGTCGATACTCTGCGACACGCTGGGGATCACGCTGAAGGAGTTCTTCGACGACTCACCGGCAGATCCGTTGGTCGAGAAAATATATCAGCTCACACCCCGCCAGAGGAAGGCGCTGGGGGAGTTTTTGGACAGCATGAGCGAATGATGTAAAAGCGGGTCGGCTATTCACAGATAATAATGTAATTATTTTAAGATATTCCATTGATTTTAACATGAATATTTGCTATACTCATCTCATCAGAGGGAGGTATCGGCTATGGTTCGGAAAATCATGGAGTATTTGGAGAGCTGGAGGGTCAGCCAGAGCCGCAAACCCTTGATTTTGCAGGGGGCGCGGCAGGTGGGGAAGACCTATTCTATTTTGGAGTTTGGCCGGACGCGCTATGAGAACGTGGCGTATTTTAATTTTGAGACGAATCCGGGCCTTGCCAAGACCTTTGACGAGAGCATCAGTCCCGACTACCTGCTCCCCATCCTGTCCCACATTGCCGGGCAGACCATCGTGCGGGAGAAGACGCTGATTATCTTTGACGAGATCCAACTCTGCGAGAGGGCCTTGACCTCCCTAAAATATTTTTGTGAGGAGGCGCCGGACTACCACATCATCGCGGCGGGAAGTCTGTTGGGTGTGGCGGTCAACCGGTCGAGGTTCTCCTTCCCCGTGGGCAAGGTGGACATGAAGACCCTCTACCCCATGGACCTGGAGGAGTTCATGCTGGCCCTGGGCGAGGACGCGTTGGTGCGTCAGATCCATCATTGCTTTGAGACGGATACGCCCATGCCCTCCGCCCTGCATGAGGCGGCTATGGGCCTCTACCGGCAGTATCTTGTGGTGGGCGGTATGCCGGAGTGCGTCACCCAGTTTGTCCAGACCCATGACTATGTGCTGGTCCGGCACATCCAGGACACCATTCTGGCCAGCTACCTCAACGACATGAGCAAGTACAACAACCTCAACGAGATCAAGAAGACCCGGCTTTGCTACGACAGCATCACGGTACAGCTCTCCAAGAAGAACACCCGCTTTCAATATAAGCTCATCAAGAAGGGCGGACGGGCCTCCGAGTTTGAGAACGCCATCGAGTGGCTGCGGCTTACGGGCATCGTGTCCCAGGTCTTCAAGGTGGAGCAAATCAAAAAGCCCCTGGAAAACTACCGGGACATTGACGCTTTTAAGATCTACGTCTCTGACTTGGGGCTCCTGGCTGCCAAAAAGGACCTGGCCGCCAACGATTTGCTCTACATGGTGGAAGACCTTAACGATTTCAAGGGCGGTCTCACGGAGAACTACGTCAACGTCCAGCTCACCATAAACGGCTATCAGACCTTCTACTGGGAGTCCGAGCGGGGCGCCGAGATCGACTTTATCATCCAGCGGGAGGGCAAGCTCATCCCCATCGAGGTCAAGTCCGCCGACAACACCAAGGCCAAGAGCCTGAAGGTCTACATGGACGCCTTCAAGCCGGCATACGCCATCAAGCTCTCGGCAAAGAATTTTGGGTTTGAGGACGGAAAAAAGACGGTCCCGCTGTACGCGGCGTTCTGCGTATAAGTAATTCATAAATTCACAAAAAGCACCTGTTTTCGCTTTGAAACAGGTGCTTTTTAGCTGTATAGTTCAAAAACTGAGAGATGTAATATCCTCCTATCAATATTATTTAGGAGGTTTACACCATGTACATTCTTTCAAAATTTCTTTCGCCTGTCGCACCTTCGGGAGGTGAGCGGAATGGATGAGACGTTCATCTGCTATGCCTGCGGGGAGGAGCATCCCATTGAAGAGCGGACCGTCTTTGACGATCTGGAGCTCTGCCAGGACTGTCTTTCGGCCAGAACGCGGCTGTGTATCTGCTGCGGTGAGCGGATCTGGAACGACGATGACTGCGGCGACGAGAACATCACCCTTTGCAGCGACTGCGAGGAAAACCACTACGACCATTGCCGCCGGTGCGGGCGGTTGACCCATGTGGACGACCTCCACTACCTGGACGAGGACGACGACGAGGGCTACTGCGACGAGTGCTTCAACCACGTTGAGCACGAGCCCGGTGTCCGCAATTACTATTACAAGCCCGATCCCATCTTCTACGGCCGAGGGAACCGCTACCTTGGCGTAGAGCTTGAGATCGACAGCGGCGGCGAGTCCGACGACAACGCCAATCAGCTCATGGAGATCGGCAACCGCCTCCACGAGCACATCTACATCAAGCACGACGGGAGCCTGGACGACGGCATGGAGATCGTGACCCATCCCATGACGCTGGAGTATCACATCAAGGAGATGCCCTGGCGGGAGATATTGCGTGAGGCCGTCTCCATGGGATATGTCTCCCATCAAAGCGGCACCTGCGGCCTCCATGTCCATGTCAACCGTTCAAGCCTCGGCGACATCGAGATAGAGCAGGAGGACGCCATAGCGAGGATTTTGTTCCTTGTCGAAAACTTCTGGCATGAGCTTCTTCGGTTCAGCCGGAGGACGCAGAAGCAGCTTGAACGCTGGGCGGCGAGGTACGGGCGCAAGGACGACCCGAAGGACGTGCTCAGAAGCGCCAAGTCCAACCGGGACCGTTACACCTGCGTCAACCTGACGCCGTCGGAGACAATCGAGTTCCGCATCTTCCGGGGAACGCTCAAATACAACACACTGATAGCCACGTTGCAGCTCGTTGAGAGGCTTTGCGACGTGGCTGTTTCTCTGTCCGATGAGGAAGTGAAGGCCGTCACCTGGTCGGAGTTTGTGTCCTCCCTCAGTGAGAAGGAGACTCCTGAGCTGATCCAGTATCTCAAAGAGCGGCGGCTCTATGTGAATGAGCCTGTGGCCGTCTCAGAGGAGGTGTGAGGTATGTGCGCTATCTTCGGAGTGCTGGACTACAAGGGCAATCTGAACGCCGTACAGAGGCTCCTGCTGGTCAAGGCGCTGGGTACTGCGGCGGAGGTCAGGGGCACGGACGCCACGGGAATCGCCTTTTTCCAGAGGGACAGGCTGTGCATCCAGAAGGCGCCCAAGCCTGCCCATCGGATGAAGTTTCGCATCCCGCCCGACGCCAGGTACATCATGGGCCACACCCGGATGACCACCCAGGGGAGTCCCAAGCGGAACCAGAACAACCATCCGTTCCCCGGAAAGGCCGGCGGCGTCAGGTTCGCTCTGGCACATAACGGCGTTCTGATCAACGACAGAGAGCTTCAAAAGGAGTACGATCTCCCGAAAACGAGCATCGAGACGGACAGCTACGTCGCCGTCCAGCTCATAGAGCGGCAAGGCGAGCTCTCCATGCACAGCATCGGAGAGATGGCGGAATCTCTGATGGGTCACTTTACCTTCACGATCCTCGACCAGAACGGCCAATTTTACTTCGTTAAGGGAGACAATCCCCTCGTCATTTTCCATTACAAGCGCCTCGGCGTGTACCTGTACGCGTCAACGGAGGGAATCTTGACATCCGCGCTCAGATCCCTTAATATTGAGAGCTGGGAGCATGAAACCATCATGCCCAGGGACGGTGAAATCCTGATGATCGACCGCCACGGCAAGCAGAGCGTCTCCACCTTCAAGATGCAGGACGATGATTGGATCTACTGGCACTGGTGCCCTCATGCGCCAACCTCGCGCCGTGTAAGCCTCACCGACGAGGAGGCTGAGTACATCCAAAGCCTCAAAACCGTCGCCGCCTACTACGGCTACGACGAGGCCTGCATCGACAAGCTCCTGGCGGATGGGTATGCGCTGGAGGATATTGAGGAATTTATTTACTGTCAGGAGGAAATGGTATAAGGAACCGGGATGGGCAAAGCTTTTCACTGCCCATCCCGGTTACGTTTTCTTTTTTCTTTTTATATGCTATATGCGAACAAACCGTTCAGCTTGCTCTGTAATAGCAGGTATTCTTCCCTGAACCCTCTCGTTTCAGCTCGCCGGAAGCCACAAGCTTGCGAAGCGCACCCTCGACGGAGCTGACGCTGAGAGAGGGGCACAGCTCACGGATATCCTGCTTTGTGAAACGGCCAATCTTGTTCATTGTGGCGCGCCTTACCATCTCAAGGGCGGGAAGCTTCGTTTCTATCAAGGCAATCCGATCCCCAAAGTCCCTGTAGGCGGCAAGGATCGTCCCCAGCAGATACTTGATAAACGGAACCGCGTCCTCCCGGCCCTCGTGCCAGCCAATCTGAGACTGGCCCAGCGCGTCATAATATAAATCTTTATTTTTCGCGATCTTTGCTTCCAGCGAACTATATTTACCCACATAGAAGCCGCTCCTGTATAAAAGCAGCGTCGTCAGCAGCCGGCTCATCCTGCCGTTCCCGTCGTTGAAGGGGTGGATGCACAGAAAGTCGTGGATGAAAACAGGGATTGCGATGAGCGGTTCAACCTCCATGTTTCCAATGACGCGGTTGTATTCCTCGCAGATTCTGTCCAGCGCCTCCGGTGTCTCGTATGGCGGCAGCGGCGTAAACAGTATCTCCACATGACCGTCCGGGTAAGTCGCGCTGATGTAATTTTGCACGTTTTTCGTCCTGCCGGCCACGGGGTTGTTCATGTGGCTGTACAGGATTTTGTGGAGCTGGAGAATATAGTTGCGCGTGATGGGAATCACGTCAAAATTCTCGTGAATCAGATTGAGAACATCGCGGTATCCGGCAATTTCCTGCTCGTCGCGGTTCCTCGGCGTCGTCTTCTCCTGGACCAGCTGCCGGATGCGCGTGTTGGTAGTGACGATGCCCTCGATGGCGTTGGACGCCTCCGTACTCTGCACCTTCGCAATCTCCACCAGCTTTTCCAGCTCCTCCGGGCGCTGCTTCAGATACAGCTCTTGCTTTCCGGCTTCTTTATAAATCGCCGCAATCAATCCGAGGATTTCGGAATCCCACTTTTGCTCCTTGATCGCCGAGTAGTTAAACGCTCTCATTCTCCTCACCTCCGTCTGTTTCCCTTAAATTATATCGTGAATAAAGGGGAAAGTCAATGTGCTAAGAGAAGATTCCCTTAATAATATTCCATATTTAAGGGTAAACATTTTGCCGATTAGATAAACAAAATGTCCGTTTTTTGCTCTTGCATTTCTTTGGCCCGAGGATCTCGGTGTAATAAAAATGTGATAATACACTACGAAATTGCCTATAAAAATGTGATTAACGCCCTAAAGAGAATGTCCAATATCAATCCGGCCCTATAATAGGCTGTCTATATTTTTTCTAAAAAACACAAAAATGAGTTTGACTTTGCCCACTAAGAGCGTATAATATAGATATGATTTTGCAGAAAATTCGCAAAATTGAGGTGACTTGCTATGCTGCTTGAGTTTAGG
>CANQPU010000002.1 GCA_947625815.1 uncultured Oscillospiraceae bacterium | reverse complement strand
GTAGGGCGGTTGGGACAGGGGTTCGCCGGCGTTGCCCCGCAGGCGGTGTGATGAGCGGATCTTCTTGGAAATATCCCTCCTTCTCAGCAGGTATTTATTTAGCTATTTAAATATGTCCTCTTTCGCCGGTCTTTCTGAACCCCGTTCCTGCCCCGGAATCTCACCGCAGCGTTTCGTTATTTTTGGCGCGCTCCCTTCCCCCGGAAGATCCTGGCGCGCTTCCCCGATAACATATCCTGTCCAGCCGGTCATTCAGTTTTTGCCGGCTGTTTATTACTCCGGCGATTTATTGATTGCCGGAGTAATAATGGCCATATTTTGCGGTTGCCGCGCAGCGGCGAGCAAAATGGCCTTTAAATCTTTTATTAAATTGGCAATATCTATTGCCGATTTAATAAAAAAAGCCGGTTACATATGCAACCTCACCGGCGGGACAGCTTGTGTCCCGCTGAAACCCGATGAATTTTGCATATGTGACCGGCTTTGAGAGCCAAAGTCGGGACTGTCCTATACGTTTTCCGGCTGCTGACAGTTCAAAGCAGATTCGGAAACGGCGGTGTTTTCGATTAGCACACCGCGGCATTATCCGGCCAAAAGCCGTCCTCGCAACTTAATGCGGCAAAAGATAGTTCTCCAAATAGAGTATTTTAAAACACCACACCTCTCCAATGCTTGTTAAATCGTGTCTCATGAGATAAAACCATTTCAATTCACTGCAGAAAATATATTAGAGTGTTATCCGTATTCCCGACATATGGACCAGATCCAGTCCGTCGTCCTCTGGCATTTTCTTGTTGCCCATCAGGATGGCGTTGTTTATGCTTTTTCCGATCTCGAAGCTCTGAAGCTTTTCGTTCAAAAGGGCCGTCAGACGCGGGCTGTTCTGGCTGGCGATCCCGGCGATGAGCTTTCTGCGCTCCGTCTCCTCCAGATAGGGCCGCCAACTGACGAACACCTTCTCCGCGTCATCCCCCAGAGCGATGATCAGGGATTTTAGCAGATTTTTCTCGTCGGCCTTTGTAAAATGCCCCGCAAGCAGCGGATATAACGTGTGAAATGTGGCGGAATAATCAATGGTGGACACGTGTATTTTTATGTCCAACATAGTAACAATCCTTTCGCGTCTATAAAGTGTCGTTGACGCTCATTTTTCCTTTAGCTCATACACCAGCATGGTGGCCTCGATGGAGTCCACGACGCTGACCATGTGGTATTTGAGGGCAAAAAGGATGTCCGCATACTCCGGGTAACGTGCCTTTGTTTTCTTGAGGAGTGGCAGGACAAATTGGCGTGTCTCCTCGATATACGCCCGCAGCTTCTCCTCGGAAAAGGTCCCGGCCATACTGGAGACGTTGTGACAGCGATCGATGATTTTGGTGACGGCAGCCTCCCGGCACTCCGCGATGGCGTTATAATAGCGGACCTTGGCGGTTTCCTTCGTTTCGCCATCCTGAATGTTGAACGTCAGGAGACGCACGGCGTTTTTTACCGCCTCGTTGACGGGCAGCTCCGCGAGGCTCACGTCGCAATCCTCACAGACGTCGTGGAGGAGGATTGCGGCAATGATAGTATCGTCCCGGATGCCCAGGCTCAGGGCGTTGCAGGCCATGGTAAGCGGGTGGATGACGTACGGCTCACCGCTCTTTCGAAGCTGTCCTGAGTGTTTTTCCCGGGCAAAGCCCAACGCCTGCGTGGTCTCGGACATGTGGGCTCCCGCGGCGAAGCCCCGGATGTAGGTGTACATCTTCTCCGCGTTGAAAACTGATTTAGCCATTTAAGACCTCCTCCCTTTCTTTTGGCTCTGCGCCCAAAAACACAGTCCGGAACTTCGCAAATGTCCCATCAAATTCGAATGTCATTATGTTGCCGGGGAAGGTCTCGCTTTTTTGTTTCTTCGACTGTGTGGGGCAAACGCTGCCGTCATTTATGTAGATATTCCCGTACTCGTCCTCCGGCTCGATCTCCGGGTATAAATGCGTATGTCCGGAGATAAAGAGGACGTGGGGGTGCTCGTCCAGGATCCGCTGAAGCCGCGCGTCCTGCTCCGCGGGCAGGTACGGCCTTCCCTTTTGCGGGTTGTGCGCTGCCAACGGCGGATGGCAGAGGATGACGTGGCTTGGGCATCCGCTCTTCTCAAGCTCCGTCTCCAGAAACGTCATCTGTTCGCCCTTACTTGGGAAGTGAAAGAGCTTTTGATGATACAAAGGAGACAGCCCGAAAAGATCCAGTTCCTCACTGAGCTTCACGTAAAAGGCCCCGGAGGGATCTGACTCCACCTCTATCCTGTCCCGGGACCTTCTGAGCATATCCCGCTCAAAGGCGCGAAAGCTTGTCCCGTCGTTGCCCGGAATGTCGTGGTTTCCCGCAACGATGAACACGGGGATGCTGTCCGGATACTCGGAAAGAGCCTCCCGCACCAGCTCAAACTGCCCCTCCTCGCCTCCGTTGGCAATATCCCCGATAATAAGCAGGATATCCACATTCCTTAACACATTCAGTGCGCGGACCAGCCGATGTTTTTTCCCGCTGAGGTGGATGTCGCTCATGACGCCGATCTTCAGGCGGCCTTTTGTACTCATATCAGGCTCCATGTATCCCCCAATACGCCGCCGCGCCGCTTTGGCGCGGCGGTTTTAGCAAATTCCTCAACGGTTACATCCTTCTTCTGTCAAAGCTTTCTTTTCACGCAAGAGTCCCAGCTCTTACGCTTCACGCCCACGTCCCTTTACAGCCCCGCGCCGTTCAATATGGCCAGTATCTCGTCCCTGTAGACGTCCATCTGGGCCATGTACGCGTCGACCTTGTCGCTTGACTTTTTATTGTTCACCATGGTCCTGACCTGCTTCGTCGCCGGATAGAGCGCCACGGCAGGCACCACGGTGGAGGCCACCTTCGCGATAGTCCCGGCGTCGGCAAGCACAGCGATCCCCGCTCCCACGGCGGCGCCGACCACCGGCACGGCGTAGTCCATGACCTCCGGAAGGTTTCCCGACACCTCCGGTTCCACAAAGCTCATGGACTCCAGCACCTGACGCACCTTTTCCGCCGCGTTCCGATCCTGCGCCGTCAGCTCCCGGATAAGCCACCTGCCGCCCTCGTCCAGCTCTGTGGCCCAATCGCCCGCGCTGTCCAAAAGTATCAGCTTCGCCACCGGGAAGGTCAGCTCCTTCTCCGCGGACTGACTTATTAGCTTCCCGCGCAGACGCGTTATGAATTTATTCCAATATTGCTCAAAAAGTTCCGTATTTCTCATTTTATATTTTGCCCTCCTTCTTATCAATTTGTTTGACAACGTTGTTCAGCTGTTCCTTGCGCATGTCTATGGCATCCATGTCGTGACGCAGCGCGGCAATATTCCCCTCAATGCTCTGCCGCTTGCTCTCCTCCTCGGCTATACGCCGCTGGACTATGTCGTTATACTGCTTTGAATACCTTCGTATCTCATTTTGCATCGTGGACTTGAGCTTGTTCCTGTAATTGTCAAAGCTCTGCGTCATGGTGTCCGTCACCGTGGTGAAATATTCCCTCACCGGCAACGCCAGCTGTCCCGCGCTTACACTGCGGACAGTCTCCGTCTTCGGCGAAAATTTAGCGCCCAAGAGACACCCGACGACAAACCCGATGGCGGTCCCGATGACCGGCGCGATTATCGACCCGATTATCACTCCGGCCACCATCCAAAAGAAGTACGAGTGATTCTCCTTTTTCTGTTCGCTTTTTATGTACTGGGTTCCGCCCTTGAAGCCTGCGGCGCTCACGTCAGGTATCGTCAGCTGCGTCGCCCTCTTCGGTATCCTCACATCCAGCGCCTGAAGGTCATGGAAATTTTTTTCAAACCCGCTGCGGAAGATGCGCATCTCCTCCTTAAAGAGGCCGTTCAGCTCCTCCGCCTTCTGCTTGAATGTACCGCTTATCTCCCCGGCGCGTCTGTTGCACTCGCTCGTCAGGTTGTTTTCGACATAGGTGCACAGGGAATCTATCGAGCTCTTCCCCTCTATGTCAGACATCACTGCTTTTCTGGCCTCCTCCGCGCTCGTCTGGTAAAAGTCCAGGGTCTGCGCCCGAAGTCCCGAGCAGGCGCGGTCAAAGGACATTCCCCGTTCGACGACCTGACGCTCCACAAATTCGGACAGATCCGTCTGCCGCGTCCTTAAAAGCTCCGCAAGCTCGCTTTTATACCCCTCACTCATGCTGCCCATCTGCTTCGATATGTCGAGATACATCCGGTCGATGAGCGTCAGGAGCTTCCTGGCTTGACTTGCGGCCCTCTGCCGCGCGGCGAGCCCGAAAAGCCTCGCCTCGCCGTCATAGGAGAGTTTCAAAAGCTCGGTGTCCCCAGTCCCCTCTCCCAGCCTGTCGGCCAGGACCTGCGTGGACACGTAGGGTATCACCAGGGCGTCGCTCAGCTCAAAGGTATTTTTCAGCTTCTGGCTTATATAGCGCAGTATCATCTCGCGCTCGGCCTTCGGCACCAGGTCTATCTTCGTTACAACAAACACACAGTTGCCGAGCACATCGGACAAATTGTCGCTTATGAACCTGCACAGCGAATCCGGCAGCGGTTGTATGGCGTTGACCAGCACCACCGACAGGTCCGACAGCTCCCGAAGGGCTCTGACAGTAACCTCCTCATGCCAGCTCTCCAGCGCGTTCGTACCGGGGGTATCTATGAAGCGAAAGCCCTGGGACAGGTTCGCTGACGGGAGCGTCACCGTGACCGAGTCACAGCGTCTGGCCTCGCTGGCATCGGTGGTCACGGCGCTCAGCCGCCGTCTCAGCTCCTCCATATCCCGGAAGAAATTGGTGTCCGTCCGGCCACTCACATGCTTTGCGGATATCCTCAGCTCCTTCCCGTACTCTATGACCGTGGTGGCCAGGGTCGTACCCTGAAGTGCGGCGGAGGTCAGCAGCTCCGCGCCGAGGATGGCGTTCAGGAATGTGCTCTTGCCTGTGCTGAACTCCCCCACGACGCTTATATTCAACTGCTTGTCCCTCTGCTTTGCCCGAATCTGCTCCAGCGAGACCTCAAAGCTCCGGCGGACCTCATCGCTCCAGCTGTACTTCTCTATAAGCGACGACGCGAATTCCAAGTGGCTGTCTATGCCCGCTATCTCGTTTATGTTGTCCCAGGAGAAATAGTTGCTTGACGCTCCGCCCATGTTGCGCTCTCCTTTTTTCTTAGTTGATGAGCTGGAAGATGAAGTTTGTCAGGCCGTTATTGAGGTCCTTTATCTTCTCCTCGCATGCTTTAAGAACGGCCTCTCTGGCCTCTATGTTCTCCCGGCCTTTTTCCATCTCACGGATGATGCCCTCTATCTGCTCCTGAGTGCTCAGTATCTCCACATCCACGGACTTCACCACCTGATCGGCGACCTCGGTGAGGTTCCTGCCGATGCTCTCAGCCAGAGCCGTAGCCTGCTCGTCGGCGGTGTCGGCCAGTTTCCCGGTCATCTCGGGGAGGAGGGAAGCCTTGATGCGCTTTATGACCTCACTTTTGTTCTTTGCGCCGGTGAAAATAGTGGTGCCTATAATGATGCCTATAAGCGTCACGGGGTTGAGCATTCCCAGCGCGGCGAAGAGCACCATGCTCCCCACCTCGAGGGCGGCTGTCTTCGCCAGGTCCGCGCTGAGTCCCGTGCTGGCGCCTGAAGCGATCAGAGGTATGCCTCCCAGAAGCCCGCCGCCCACAGCGCCGACGACCCTCTTCCAGGTAGGAACCTCCTTGACCTTGTATGTATTACCGGAAATATCTACGTTTATCCGGTCGATCTCATTGAATATCTTCCCAAGGTCCGCCTCGACGCTCTCAAATATCTCCGCGGACCGCTCCTTCACCAGCGGCTCCAGGATGTTCGCGCGCCATTCGACCTGGGCAGTCTCCAGCTTTTCAGCGGCGTAATCGTTT
This sequence comes from uncultured Oscillospiraceae bacterium, assembly GCA_947625815.1. Classification (GTDB taxonomy): domain Bacteria; phylum Bacillota; class Clostridia; order Oscillospirales; family Oscillospiraceae; genus RUG626. Next base: position 136,906 of record CANQPU010000002.1, on the reverse strand, counting down.
ATCTCCTCCACCACCGCGGTGATCTGGGCCTTTGAGGGTATCAGGCCTATTTTGCTCTGGGGCTCATAGTCATTTACCCACGCTGTCAGACTGTTAACCGTGTTTGTGATGTTCCTCAGCGCAGCGCGGCGGAACTCGGGCTTTGCCTGCTCCACGCGCAGCATCAGGCGGCTCTTCAGCTGCTCCTTTTCGAGCTTCAGCTGCTCAAGCTTCGGCTTCGCTCTCTCATAACGCGCCTTCACGTCGTCAAGGGAGCTGCTCAGTGCCTCCCTCTGCATGGGTATGACCTTGTACAGCGCCTCCTCGTCAAGTATGCGCTTGAGCTCCCGCGCCGGCTGTGAGAGCTTCGCCTTGCCCTTCTCCTTTGTCAAAAAGTCCGAAAGCCTCGCCTCGAGCTCCGCCATGCCTGAGTCCTCGAAGGCCTTGCTGTCGGAGTTCATCTTCCCCTCCAGGGCCTTTAGGGAGGACACGAAGTATATGTCGTTCGAGGTGAACTCGTCGAGCTTCGCGTGGGCGAAGCGACGCATCATTTCTCTCTCCCCCTGGGGTATGAGGTCAAAGCGATTGACGATGAAAAACGGGTCCGTGAAGCCCTGGGCCGCCAAATCGTTCTCGATGAACCGTATTTCCTCCTGGGAGCACAGCTGCTGGGCGTTGAGAACAAAGAGTATGGCGTCCGTCTTTGCAAGATAGCCCATTGTCACCTTCGTGCGGGTGGCGTGCTCGTTGAGTCCCGGAGAGTCTATTATCTCGACGCCGTTTTTTAAAAGCTCCAGCGGCCAGAAGAGCTCTATCTTCTCATAGGGGCTCTCCAGCAGCATCTCCTTTGGGTCCTTGTCAAAGGGTATGACGGCGTAATCCTGTATCTCCTCATAGGGTATCTCCAGCGGCGGTATGTCGTGCATCGCGAACTTGTGCATATGCGCGACCCCCCGCTCCGGGATGCCCGCAGGCAGCTTTTCGGGCAGAGGATTTTTGAAATGGATCACGGCCCGCTTCTCTTCGCCCCATTTCACCTCATTGATCACCGCGGTACAGGGCAGTGAGTATGCCGGGAGCACGTTTTCGCCGAGGAAGGAATTTATGAATGTGGATTTGCCGTTTTTGAAGGTCCCGACCACCAGTATCCTGAAGCTCTCGTTGTGGACCTTGTCACCGATGCGGTTTAGGTTGTCCCTGAATTGCGTCATGTGCAGCTCCGAGATGACCCCGGCGGACTTTGTGAGCATGTCCACCAGCTCAAGCTGCTTTTCCTTGAATTCCGCGTACTGTTCGTAATTGTTCATGTGCTCCTCTCCTTTTTTATGATATTACGGCCTCATATGAGCTCTTCAGCTCCATGAGCCGTTCGATTTGCTGTTTTATGCCGCTGTCCGCCCCGGGTTTTCCGTTGTCCGCCCCCCGGATGATCTCTCTCTGGGTCTGCATCCAGGCGTCCTCCTGGGTGCGGGCGGCGCCGATCATGTCGCCGTATACCGATTGGAGCCTCTGCTCGCTGTCGGCCACGGCCTCCTCGATCGTCAGCGGCACGTTCCTGGCGAGGGCCTCCTTCAGGGCCTCTCTCTGCTTCTCCACCTTGCTTTTAAATATCTTCTCCGACACAACCGACGCCCCGGTGCCTATGCCCATGGTGGCAAGTATCGGCAGCGCCCCCATGGAGGCACATATGGCGTAGCCCGCTATGGTCAGCACCGTCGTTCCGACTCTCGCCGCCACGCGCTGGCGGTCCAGGTCCTCCAACTCCGGCATTTCTCCGGTGTCGGGTGTTGCTATCTTGTCAACTATGGTGTCCTGGTTTACGAGGACATGTGTCTTGAAGCTCTGCTCCATGGACGTGTTGAACCACCTGGCGTCCTCGGTGATGCGCTTCGTGGCCGCGTTCTCCAGCCCCGAGGCCATGGATGCCAGCTCCACCTTCAGCCTGTATGGGTAGTCCTCAAGCCACCACTTCCGCGGATTTCCCGAATGGGACACCTCGTACTGGAGCCGCTCCGTCACCGTGCTGGCGTACTCCCCGGCGCGCTTTCTGAACATCTCGCAGCAGTCGCCGCACCGCTTCATCATCTCAAGGCGCATGCTCTCCCACTGTCTGGCCGCGTCTTCAAGCTTCTCCTCCTTCTGGGCGATGAGCTCCTGCCGCTTCTCCTCGTCCGCCGCCAGAAGCGCCTGCTTCTCTCTCAGCGCCAAGATGCCCAGATCCACATACTCCGCGGCTCTTGAGGCCACCCACTCCCGCGTCAGCCTCACGCGCTCGGGATCCGTGACCCAGGACGAGAGGACCCTTCTTATGTTCTCAAGGCCCATGACGGACTTAAGGCTCTCGTCAGTGGTCTCCGTCTCATAGGGTATGACCACCGGTATCTGCGCCCTCCACTTTTCCGGGTCCTCCTGACGCCAGAGCTCCAGCTTTTTGCGTATATAATCTATGACTCCGGCCCTCTCCTCCGTCGGCACATCGTCCAGCATGGTGACAGCCAGCATCAAAAACGGTGTGCGGTGCGAAAGGAGCCTCTGCTCTATGAACAGCTTCTCGCTCAGTCCCAACGGCTGCGTGGCCCTGGTGGTGATTATGGCCGCGTCCGACGCGAAGATCGCGTCGGATACGACCTTCGCCCGGCGCTCCTCCAGGTCTCCCACCCCCGGGGTGTCCACTATCTCCAGGCGGCTTTTTCCCAGCCACGGCGACCTTATACCCACGAGCACCGTGCCCACCGGATCCTTCCCGCCGAAATTCTCCGCCGTAAGACCCTCCCAGGAGCTCCGCTCCGCCGGCCTTATGCCCTTTCTGGTGCCCGCGGTGTCGAATATAGTCATCGTCTCGTTCCCGGAATAGCGTATTCGCGTCATAAGGGCCGTTGTCGGCAGAAGTCCCGTGGGCAGTATGTCGCGCTCTATGAGCCTGTTCACAAGGGTGCTCTTGCCGCTGTTGAACTCCCCTACCACCGCCACGGTGAAGCTGTTTTTCCCGGCCTCTCGGCGGACTGCCTCCACCGCGGCGGCCAGTCTCTTCTGTCCTTCCCCCGCCAGCTCCGCACTGGTCCTGGATATGAGCTCGCTCAGCGGCTCGCCCAAATCCACCCTGACCTCCGGTTGCTTTGCCTTCCTCTCCTGGGGCGTCCCGGCCCTGGGCCTGACCGCCTCAGCCTGCCCCTCATACGTTTTTCTCTTGAAAAAATCGGGATCTTTAAGCTTTTCCATGTCACGCCTCCATGTACTTCTCAAAAAAGTCCCTGTCCAGCACCGCGTATATGGGCTTCAGCGACGGCTCGGTCAGAAGTCTCAGAAGCTCCCTCATGCGCCTGTCGTCCCGCTCGCTGTACTCGTCCCCGTAAAGGAGCATGTCCGCCGTCCTGCCATACAGCTCCAAAAGCTCGTCCTTCATGGCAAAGTATTCGTCTTTGGTGTATTTCTTTATGGCGTCGTGGCGGAATGTTCCGATGGGCTTTGTGAAATCCACAAGGCGGAAAGCGCTCTCGAATCTCAGGTCCTCGAACGACACCGGCGCACTCTCCGGCAGTGTCACCGTTACGGTGTACATGATGGGATATACAAGCGTCGCGTCCGGTTTGCCGGTTTTTTTGTATTTGAGATACGGCACCATAAGGCACAGCCTGCCTCCCCGGACGGTCAGCACCGGCAGTCCCTGGCCCACGCCCGGCTCCATGCCGCACCCGAGAACGAAGGGGCTCGTCTTCATGGTTTTCAGTATCTTCTTTATATCGGTCTTTTTCTCCATCTTCACTTACCTCCCGGTCTTCTATGAATATTAAATGCATCCCGCTTTTTCCAAAGCGCCGTCACATGCACGCAATAAGCTGGAAGCCGCTGTCCTCCCAGGCGTCCACGAAGGTATCCAGGGGCACCATCTCGCCGCATCCGCCCTCGTGGCCTGAATCGTTGAGGATCACCATGGGGTGATCGGGGTCTGAGTTGTCTATGCCGATGACCTCCACGGCATGGTTGGCGTTGTCGGTGGGGTCGAACATATCGTCAGTCTCGCCGTACCATATCTCGTCGGCGTCTATGGAAACTATGACCTTGCCGCCGCTGCCAAGGCACCGGACTATGTCGTCCATGTCATTGTTGAAGGTCATGTCGTTGTCCACGCCGTAGTAGTCCAGGACCTTGTTCATGTTGAGGGTAGGCGTACCGCCCTCCTCGGTGAACCAGCCGTTCTCCTCCGCCAGATCCGCCAGCTCCTCGATGTCTATCTCCCGGCCTGTCAGCTCCTCTATGACGAACTTCTGGGCATACAGTGCGCAGCGTCCGGTGTTCCCCTGGCACTCCCACTGCTCCATAGCCCGGCCGGGATCCCCGATCACGTCGTCGGGGTCTGCGGAGTCGGGGTCGAAGTGCCCCAGCTCGTCCACCGTGACTCCGTTGCCGCCGAGATCTCCGTCCAGCGTCATGAGCGTCAGCGCCCCGGTGTCCTCGTCCACGTCATAGATCTCCAGCGCCTCATATGTCCCGTCGCCGTCGGAGTCTATCTGGCGTATCAGCGTATCCGCCATGCCGTCGCCGTCTGTGTCCACATACTGTTCCTCGTAGACCGAATCCGCCACGCCGTCGCCGTCGATGTCCAGGTTCATCCTGACCATGTCAAGATTCCCGTCGCTGTCATCGTCATACATCTGCAAAAGCGTGTCCATCCGGCCGTCGCCGTCGGTGTCGATAAATCTCTCCACATAGTCATCGTTGCCGTCCTGGTCGTAATCGTACCTCTTTGCGACCTCATCCGTCAGGCCGTCGCCGTCGGTGTCCTTCTCCGTGATGACCATGTCCACCACGCCGTTGTTGTCGGAGTCGTACTGATACTGCGCCGCCTCGGCCACGCCGTCGTGATCAAGGTCGAAGAAGAAGGCGTCGTACACTCCGTCCCCATCGGTGTCCACCATACATCCGTCTGCTATGCCGTCGCCGTCATAGTCAAGATCCGTCACGAACTGATCAAAGGCTCCGTCGCCGTTCAGATCCAGCGCCAGAGTGTCCACGATGCCGTCACCGTCGGTGTCTATGCCCTCAGCATAGCTGTCCAAGATTCCGTCGCCGTCGATGTCGTAGTTGAGAGGCTGTGTAGTCCCGTAGCCAAAAAGATTGAACATTTCTATCTCTCCTATTCTTTTGTCCAGGTGGTCGTTTCCATGGTCCGATAATACTCCGCCCCCGCCTGAGCCTCAAGAGAATCGTCATTTTTCGACAGTCAAATGTAATATTCGGTACGTTTCTCCCGCAAACCGGGCTTACGTCCGGCCGCACTCACGCTGCCTCAGGCAAATATCCCTACAGTCTCTCCGCCCTCGCCTCTATCCTCTCGCCGGTCTCGGCGTAATAGCTCCTTGATACCTCTATTTCCTCGCCGTTCGTAAGCCCCAGACGCCTACCCACCCGGTCGAAGGTCCTGACGGCCCCGATATTGACAAGGTAGCTCTGGTGGCATCTCACGAACATCCCCGGCGGGAGCCGCCTCTCCACGTCGTTGAGTTTCGCGTAAAAATCAATCTTCTGCTTCACCGCGTGCAGCGTCACGACGCGCTGGCGGCTCTCGAAATACAGTATGTCGTGAAGATCCACCCGGAGCAACATGTCCCTGTTTTTCACGGCAAAATACCTGCGCAGCCTCAACTGCTCGGCGCAGGCCCTCGTCAGCGCCGCGTCCAGCTCCTCGAAGGCGTCCTCCCCCGTCAGCACCGCCCCCGGCCTGTATCTCAGCAGCGGCTTTATCTCAGTACCCTCGCGGCTGGCGAATATGAGCGACGCCGTCAGATCCCCCCGCCGCTGAAGGGCCGCCAGCTTGAGGCCGTATTCCTCCCGCGCCGGCAGCATCAGCACGTCCCACCTTACGGGATCCTTCAAAAGCTGCGCCGCTACGCTTCCGGGGTTATTTGACTGCGTCAGCTCGAAATCCAGCGGCTTTTGCCGCAGTATATCCCCCACCCGCGCAAAAAGCTCTTGTGTAAACTCCCTGTTCTGAGAGCAGATCAGTATCTTTATCACTCCACTCTGCCTCTTTTCCCGATATTTCGTCATATAACGGTAAAAAACGCCATAAAGCCATTATAAATGACCTTATGACGTTTTTGGTACGCAGTTTGCAGACTTTCAAAAAAGTCAGTTGGGCGACAGTTTTATCTCCGTTTCCCTTCCCCCCAGGGCGGCGCGGAAGGCCTCCTCATCGCCGGGCCTGATCGTGGCGCTTTTGAGCCTCGTAAGCCCCGACACCTCCGACCAACCGCTGTTGGAATACATAAAGGCAAAATTCGCTCTCTCCAGCGCTGTAAGCTCCGCGACAGGAGCGGCGTTCAGCAGACTCCCGCTCCTCACGTCGAGCCATGCCAACTTCTTCATACCCTCTATCCCCTTGACAGACGTAAGATCGGTTATGTCCGCGTACAGATATTTAAGCTCGGTAAGCGCCGATATACCCGTCAGGTCCTCTATTGGCTCTCCGGACCATATGCCCAGCCCTTCGAGCCCCGTGATCCCGTTTATCCGCGCAAGGTCCTCCAGACTCACCGGCCGCACGAACAGGTTCTTCAGCCCCTCTATCTTCTCCACGCCCTCCAGTGACCTTATCCCCGGGCAGTCTATGATGTCAAGGTAAGAAAGCACCTTCAACCGGCCGAGCTCCTCAAACCCCGTCACCTCCGTGCCCCCGATGTTCAGCTTCCAAAGATCCGGTATTTTCGAAAGCGCCGACAGGTCCTTCACGGGATTGCCGCTTATAATAAGCTCCTGAAGGCTCTCGCACTCCCCCAAGGGCCCCAGATCCGATATGTCGTTCCCGTGGAGCGCTAACCTGACTATTTTAGTGCCCGACAGCGGCTCCAGGTCTGATATCTCCTGATTGCACAGCGCAAGCTCCGTGAGATTTCGCATATTCGGGATGTCCATCAGCGTGTCCACCGTACCCCGGAACATGCCCTCCTCCACCTTGTCGCTCAGGGATATATCCTCACCGTGGATGAGTATCATTTCCCAATCGTCAAAGCTCACCGTCCCTATGAGCTTTATCGACGTTATTCGCTCCAGGTCCTTGTATGTCACTTCCCCGACGTCCTTGCCAAGCTGCCGGGATACCTCTCGCCCTATGAGCTCCGAAGCGAAACGGTATACGTCCACCCGCTCCGGCTCCGCGCCCGGTATGAGCGCCGCCGTCAGGACCGCCGCCGCAGCGGTGACAGCCGCGAATATGGGCCAGTGCCCGCGCTTTACGCGCTTGAGGGCCTTTTTCAGCTCCGCAGCGCTTTGATATCTGTCCGCCGGGTCGAACCTCGTACACTTGGCCACAATGCCCCTGAGCCTCGCGGGGACTCTCCCCTTGCCCAGGGTACACTCCCCCGAGGCCAACTCATGCAAAAGCACCCCCAGCGAGTATATATCCGAGCGCGGATCCGTCTGGGCGTAGCCGAACTGCTCCGGCGCGGCAGCAAATCCCGTGCCCATTATCTTCGTGTCCCTGGTGTCGTTCAGGTCAAATATCCTGGCTATCCCAAAATCAATGACGGTACACCGCCCGTCCGGGGACACGACCACATTCTCCGCCTTTATGTCCCGGTGGATGATCGGCGACGGCAGGCCGTGCAGCCGCTCCAAAATATCGCACAGCTGTATGCCTATGGAGGCGGTTTCCCCGGCCTTCAACGGTCCGCGCCTCCGGCACAGCTCCCAAAGTGTCTCGCCCTCCACATATTCCCTTAGCAAGCAGTGGGCGCCCCCGCTCTCAAAAAGCGCCAAAAGTCTGGGCGCGCCGTCACCGTCGAGGCTTTTCACGGCGTCATATACCCTCTCGTCAAAGCCCCCATCCCCGGTGGAACGCTTCAATATCGCTAAAGCGCCATCCCGCCGCCGAAGCAGCAGTGTCTGGCGCTCAGGGAGCTCCTTGAGTATTTTGACCGTCTCATACTCTCCGGCAAGCTCCGATGGCAATAATCTGTCCGTCATATTTTTAAAAGCGGCTCCTCTCCGTAGGAGCACAGAAGCTCGTCCGCGGTCTGAACGTCAAGCCGCTCCTTCAAAGCGTATATGATAAGAGCGTCCCGCCTGTTTTTTGGATAAAGCGCCCCCCGATCCGCCGAGCACAAAAGCCGCTGTGTCTCCTCCGTCCCGGCCTTCAAAAGCAGCGCCAGCCGCAGCACCATGTCCCTGCTCGGCTTTCTCTCGCCGCTGCACAGCTGATAGACGAAGGACTTGCTCATAAGCGACTGCTCCACCAGACGCGAGGTGTTCATCCCCCGCTCCCTCATGAGACCCGTTAGCCGCTGGCTGAATGTCAGCGCCGTCACGTTCTCTCCGATGCTGTCCATGACGTCCGCGGCGCTCTGAGAGCGCGAAATAAGCCTCATCAGCTCGCCGGTGTTCCTGCCCGACGACCGTGCGCCCATAAATCTCTCGTCTCTGCTCGCTCCCGCGCCCATATCGGCATCCCTCCATAAAGAAAGAGTCATAACATTTTTATTGGGGAACAACGATCCTGCAACGGCCCCGTCAGCTCAGCGATCCACACGCCTCCGCGCCTCATCGGAGCCCTGGAGAGGTCGGTGCGAGCGGATGAGTTGTCCGTTATTGGATATTGTAGCATCTTGTAAAATTGGTGTCAATATGACCTTTTCTATTATATTGAAGCTAAAAAAGCGTAAAAAACCAAGCCCTGCAAACGTCCAACGTGATTGCGGGGCTGCGCCACGCGTTCAATTATCAAGTCTGAATGCTCCTTCCGATTTCCCTCTTGTCTTCTCTCATCACTCAGCCGATTCAGCTGACTTCACTGCGGCAGCCGCCGCCAACAGTGCTGTGGTCTGTGCTCCGGGATCTGACTTTGCGGGAATATCAGTTTATTATGCCTTGATTCGCAAACTGCGGATGTCTTTACCTGTACATCGGAACATCCTTCTTTGCTGTGATTACATAATACATTTCAAGAGTAAACCAATTCGTCCAATATCACCTCCTCCGCAGCGTTGCGAATGTTATTCATCGCCCCTACCCGTGCCAGCGGTGGTAAGTTAATTGTGTGCTTATTTTCATACCTCCTTTTTTGATGTCTACATTGTACCAATCGCCACGGCAAAAGACAAATGTGCAAAAAGAAAACGCTCAAAAGACCATTTCTGCCCTTCTGAGCGTACTAATTAATTATACTCGTTGCAAATGGTAAAAGATAAAAAAATTGCCACTATATATTATAAGCGTTTCTTCGCACTCTGCCGCCTTTTTGAGGGGGGAGTTGGATTAATATTAACAAAAAAGCAATGAATTGTGTGCCCATCGCAATTTAAGTCATAAGTTTTAGCCCCTTTCTCTTTAATAACGATATTTGGAGCCTGCGTATTATCAAATAATACATAGTATCCCTCGTTGTAACCTTGCGCATCAAGATAACCACAAAGTTCAGTTATGCCGTCAAGATATCTTTCTCTATCCCGCCAAATTTTAGTTTCGATAATTGTTTTTTCTGTCGGGTAAACCAAATCGGAGTTTCCGCCTGACATTTGTGCCTCCCGAAAGCCACGGGGGCGCATATATGCTTGCAAAAGTGTTCTTCCGGTTTCTTCCTGAGGGGCCTCAGTAACACGAAACGCAGCATATAATGTACCCTCAACCGCTTCTTTAAATTTCACGATAGTATCATATAACTCCGGCTTTAAGGGTACATAATGGAGCTTCGAAGAAATGTCATCCATCAATCCAACTGAGAATTTTTCAGAACTCAAGTCATTGCCAGAACAGAAAGATGGATATGACTTAAGTAGGTTTTTGATCGTATCAACGGTCAGCTTATTGTCTGAAAGCAAATTGGCACATTGGCTGCCAAAAGAGAGCGCAAAAGCCTCACTCTCAAAGACATAGCCCCTCTTATTGCAGTAATCTTGGATAATACTTATAATGAATTTACGAGTTTCACTCATTTTTCAAGTTTGTCGAGCTCTCTACTGATTTTAAACAGGCGTTCCATTTTTGTATATTGATAAACTTTCCCTTCAGGTGTTGAACTGACTATCTCAATTAAATCCAAGTCTAACAGTATACGGAGCCGCTTGGAAACAGTAGCTTCGCTGACGCCAATATTAGCGGCAATTTCTTTTTGCGTCTTGATGCCATCAATGGTTTTGTAAATTTTAACCAGGAAAGGGTCGCTGTTAAATCTGTCCAATACTTCTGTCATGATTTGATTTCTATTGACAAGCAACAAGTGTTCCAAAGTGCGATCCATTGAGTCGACCTTATACTTGATATGGCCTATAGCGGCACTTAAAACATCGGATTCAGGCATATAGGTTCACCTCTTACAGTTAAAAAACGCGCTTGGGGTTTTTTGTTTTCCCGTTTGAGACAAGTTCAACTAATCCGGCTTGCTCGAGCTGGACAGCGAACTTACGAACACCTTCAGATGATAGATTTACAGTTTCTGCTATGGCCTTGTATGAATTCTCCCCATCAAACAATTCGTACATCTGGCGTCTCTGATCAGTTGTAAGATATTTCTTGTTAATTTGCTCAGTAAAGCCTTCTAACTTGTCCTGGGACAAAACAGCGAGCAGCTTTCTAATGCTGATCAGTTCTTCTAATATTTTTTTGGCATAGACATCATCCACTGACTTTTTCCTCCTCAATTTCATCAAGAGCGGACAATCCGTATTCTTTCAATTCAAACGCCGCTTTATATCTGCCTTTTCGTTCAGCCGGAATAACGATACCGCTTAATGCCCATTGCTTCCAATAGACAGTAACGGTAGTGCGGCTTACTCCGGTAAGTTCTTGAATATCGCGAGTCGAACGGGTTCCGTCTGATAGTTCGTAGACTTTAGCCTTGTTGCCAGTTTCATCGTATAGCTCTTTGCGCAGGGCATCTACAATAGATGAGTGATTAACAAATTTGTAAATACGTAAAAATTCAGACATCAGTTCAACCATTTTATTATCTTCACTCATTAAAATCTTCCTCCGTGTTTTCAATTTCCTGCCTGGCATAGTACGTAGCAATTTTGGCAGTTGATTTGCGCAATATGGTAAATCGTCCCCTTTTTTCATAGTCGACAAGGTCATTTTCGATAAGGCCTTTTGCAAGTAATTGAACTGAGCGAAGGGACGCCCCAGTCAGACTTGCAACAGCTTGGAAATCGTTATCTCCGTCAAATGCCTGATAAATCTTCCGCTGTTGTTCTGTGATGAGATAATCTTTTTGAAACTTAATAAGCGCATTTGCCTTGGTTTTAGATGTAAGTAGCTGCAACTCGGAAAGAATTTCCTGTAAGAGCGCGGATATATTCTGTTGATCCATTGCAAGCCCCTCCTGTGTGTTTTTTCTATCGTACCATGCAAGGTGTGTTTTGTCAATATCAATTAGTTGTCTTGTTGTAATTTTATTGCGTTTATAATTAGTTTTTAGAACAATACAATAATTATAAAATTTCGTCTAAAACGAAACTACAAGTTTAATTTCCACCTTATGCTTGACAAAGTATTGAATAGAGGGGATAATTAGTGCCTATCTGAATAGATTGTCAATGGCTGAAATCCTACTTTGTTGGATTAATTAATCTATCGACTAAAATCAGAAAAATATGTTGATATATCATAGCCTGGTATGTGTGTTCAGCGCCGGATCTCTGATGTTTTACGGAATCCCTTATGAATAACCGCACCAAAACCCCCGGCTGAGACTACTTCTCAGCCGGGGGTTTTAAGTTTCAGTTCGTTAATTTAATATGTCATTGCTCTTACCGCCGTTAAAATCAGGAGTGAAAAGCAGATTCGCTTTTTATGGGGTGGAAATCTCACGGCTTTTGATATAGAATCGAGCCATGGAGGTGAGACGTGGTGGACCAAATCAAAACCGGGAAGCTGATCGCTTCCCTCCGCCGACAGGCGGGGCTCACGCAGGAGGCGCTGGGTGAGAGGATCGGCGTCAGCAACAAGACGGTCTCCCGTTGGGAAAACGGAAACTACATGCCGGACATTGAGACACTCCAGCTGCTGGCGAAAGAATTCGGCGTCACCATCAACGAGCTCCTGGCCGGGGAGAAGCTGCCGGACGCGGAGTTTCGCGAAAGGGCCGACGAAAATCTCGTCCAGGTGTCCCGGGCCGGCGCTTTTACGTTTGGGGAACGGCGGGCGTATTTCAAAAGAAAGTGGCGCCGGGAGCACATCCCTCTCCTTGTCCTTGCGGCTGTCCTGCTCCTTGCGGCTGTCGTCCTGCCGATCCTCCTGGACCGGCCCTGGTTTCTGTGCCTTGCGCCCACAGTCGCGCTGATCGGGTACGCCTGGCTGAACAACCGAATGATGCGGTACGTGGAGAGCGCTCTGTATGACCGAAAATAGCGGATCCCTGATCGCCCGCCGGTGTCGGCGCTCCCTTCACGGGACTCTCAATTCCCTTTTGCGTTCCCGGAGTATTGTAGCCACGGCTGGGGTGAATACTTGTCAAGAAGCATTGAAGTCCGCTGACGACCGGGAGTTTTTTATATGTTTCGATAAATACAATACAAGATCATCGTCATTACAGCAATCACGATACGGCTCACAGATCTGATCCTTATACCAGACGCCGCTCCCGTCCGGAATGTACCCTCGCTTGACATACATTCTCTGGGCGCTTCCGTATCCGCTGTGCAGTCCCACTCCCAGGTAAATCAAGTCCGAATAAGAGAATGCGATCTGTTCCGCAAGATCCATGAGCTTGCTGCCGATTCCCCTGCGCCTGTATTTCTCCAGAACGCCGAAGTCAACGATCTCCGCATAGCCCCGATTTGCATACGCGCCGCACTTGGAATCGGGATAAATGTTAATATATCCGGCAATGCAGCCGTTCCATTCGGCAACCAATGCGACCGATTTTCCCTGGGCCTGGTGCCTCAGCCTCATTTCATATTTATCGATTGTCGCCTGCCAGCCCTGCGCGATTTCTTCATCTGTAATGATCTGGGCATCGCTCTGCTGCAAATTTCGAATGACAATTCCGTTTTTATCATAATAGACCATGCCCATATCTCCTTAAACACCGTTTTTCCAAAGCCTTTTTTAATTGATATCATACCACGCAAAACCGTAATATACAACTTCCACAATGGGCAATTATAAGTTGATGGTGAATGTTGCGGTGGAATTGACGGCGAGCTTAATTCATACTGATTGATAATCGAAAGGGCCGGCTGAGAATCGCTCTCGGCCGGCCTTTTTGCTTTTATCCTGTCAGATCTTCGAAAATCCGTACGTGTTTACCACGGCGTCGATCGGCTCTCCCCTCTTGCACATGGGACACTCCGACGGAGAGTAGGAGACATAGTCCGGGATGGTGTTGGTATCGAAGAGGGAGACCACGGGCAGGCCCTCCAGATGATCCACGGCGGCGTAAATGGAGGCCACGCCCACGACCCTCCCGCCGTAATACTCCACGCTTTGCCGTCCGCACAGGGCCGTGGTGCCGGTAGTCAGGGAGCAGGTAAGGATGAGGACGTGTTTCCCCTCCAGCATGAACCGGGCGTTGTCCCGGAAGATAAGCTCGCCGCGGCTGTTGAGCTCGCCCTTGACGATATAGATATTGCTCCCCTCGCTCAAAGAGCGGCCGCCCGCCTTGGACAGCTCCTTGGCAAGGCAGGTCCCCACGGTGCTGGTGCCGTCCATACAGAGGATGGAATCCACCGGAAAACGTCCCTTCACCTTCTCGGAGAGCTTATGCGCCACCGCCTCGCAGCCCTTAAGGCTGTATTTCTGGGCGGTCGTGTCGATAAAGTAGTTGATATGGCTGTTCCTTGTAGCAAAATGTCCCTTGGCCGCCAGAAGCGGCGTTCCGCCGATATGCAGAAGAGGGAAAAATTTAGGTTCCATACCGCAGACCTCCTCAATTTATTTTCATCATCCGCAGCTGATTATAGCACGATTTGAAGCGCTTTACAACAGGCTTTTTCAAAAGCCCCTTTCCGGATCCCGTCACTCCCCGGGCCCGGGCGCGATCACCTTTCTCATATTCCAGTTCATGGCCGCCCTTTGGGCCGCCCCCCGGCGGTCGCCGTCCTGGTCAAAGCTCACCTCCGACGTGTGGGCGCCGCAGTCCAGGCACTGGACGTACACGCACCAGCCCCCCTCCTCCTCTATACAGCCCGTACCCCCGCAGCAGGGGCAATCCTCCAGGTAGATCTCCTCAAAGCGGTCCATAGTCCACTCTCCTTTTCGGTCAGGATCACGTAAAACCGTATTTGCGCAGCTCCAGTTTACACCGCTCCCCCGTCTCTGTCAAGAAAACGCCGCGGCGGCCCGGTTTATTTTGACAAATTCCCGGGGCTGTGTTATTTTATTGATATAAGTCTTATTTAAAAAACGGAGGTGCGAGACATGATCCTGGATTTCAAACGCAAAGACGACGACCTTGACAAAGCCGCCCGGAAGGCGGAGACCGAGAGGCTGCGGGCCATGCTTGTGGGACAGCAGCAGACCATACGGGAGGCAAAGCTCCCCGTGGTCGTGATGCTGGAGGGCTGGGACTGCGCCGGAAAGGGCAACCTCATCAAGGAGCTCATCTGTGAGATGGACCCCCGGTTCTTCTCGGTAAAGAATTTCGGGAGGACGCCGGAATATGAGGAGCGCTATCCCTTCCTCAAAAAGTTCTTCGACGTATTGCCCGAGACCGGCAAATTTCTTTTCATGGACACCGGCTGGATGGAGGACGTCGTGGAAAAGTACCTCCGCCGCGAGATCTCCAGGGAGGAATATGAGCGCCGCGTGGAGTCCTGCAACACGCTGGAGCGTCAGCTCCGGGACAACGGGTATGTGCTCGTCAAGCTCTTTTTGCACATCTCCCGGGAGGAGCAGCTCCGGCGCATCACCGCCCTGCGGGAAAACCGGGACACCCAGTGGCGCGTCTCCGGAGACGACCTGTGGCAGCAGCAGGAATATGACCGGTTCCTGAAGACCTATAACAGCTTCATGGAGGATACGGAAAAATACGCTCCCTGGCACGTCCTGGACGGGGAGAGCCGGAAAAAGGCGCTCTTTGACGCCCTCCAGGCCATCACCGGGACGGTGGAGGCGGCCATCGGGGCGGGCCGCTATGACGGCAAGCCCACGGACCGGAAATTCCCGCTCCTGGGCCGGCCCTCCCAGAAGGACGCGGACCTGACCGCGGCCATTGACCCGGACACCTACAAGGCAGAGCTGGAGCGGCTCCAGAAGAAGCTGGCCAAGCTCCATAACCAGATCTACCGGAAAAAGATCCCCGTGGTGATCTGCTATGAGGGCTGGGACGCCGCCGGCAAGGGCGGCAACATCCGCAGGCTCGCCTATCCCCTGGACCCCAGGGGGTTTGACGTGATCCCCATTGCCAGCCCCACGCCGGGGGAGCTGGCGCGCCACTACCTGTGGCGGTTCTGGACAAAGCTCCCGCGCAGCGGCCATGTGGCCATCTTTGACCGCACCTGGTATGGCCGGGTGATGGTGGAGCGGATCGAGGGCTTCTGCTCCGAGAACGCCTGGAAGCGGGCCTACGGGGAGATCAACGAGTTTGAAAAGGAGCTGACGGATTGGGGCACCGTGGTCCTGAAGTTCTGGATCCACATTGACCCGGACACCCAGCTGGAGCGGTTCCAGGCCCGTCAGGATACCCCCGAGAAGCAGTGGAAGATCACCGACGAGGACTGGCGCAACCGGGACAAATGGCCCCAGTATGAGGAGGCCGTGGAGGACATGCTGCGCAAGACCAGCACGACCTACGCCCCCTGGTACATCATCGAGTCGGTGGACAAAAAATACGCCCGCATCCGCACGCTCCAGATCGTCACCGACGCTCTGGAAAAGGCCGTGGAGGAAAACGTGATCCGCGGGATGAAGGGCGCGCGGAAAAAGAAAACCGAGGACTGATCCCGCTCCGGCCGGCGGGCCGCCCCAAGCGTACTGCCGGCCGCGCCGCGCGGCCCCCTCTCCCGTTCTGACGGACCGCCGTGCCGCCGGCCTGAAATTCGGGGCTTGCGCATATCGCCCGTTTGGTGTAAAATCATGTCGGAATATGCACTTTCCCCCTGCTTAAGGGGCGGAACCGAGATGATTTTTCATGAAAAAAAGGACGTTTTGCCGCGCCGTCCTTCTGGCCGGCGTTCTGGCCCTCCTTCTTCAGGGCGTCCTGGCGCCCGCCCCGCCGGCCGCGGCGCTCGACACCGGGCGGGAGGCCGTGGAGGCGAAGATCGGCGAGATCGCCGATCGTTACGGCGCTGTGGGCGTCCAGGTCGCCGTCATCCGCGGCGGCCGTGTCTCCGACGTCTACGCCTGCGGCTGGGCCGTCAAGAAAACCGACCCCATGACCGTGGACCACAAGATCCGCGTGGCCTCCATCTCCAAGGTGATCGTCACGATGGCCGCCATGTCCCTGTGGGATCAGGGGGTCGTCACGCCCCAGACGGAGCTGGGAACGTGCTGGGGCGTGACGGTGCGCAACCCGCGATACAGCGGCACCCCCATCACCCTGGGGAACATCATGACCCACACCTCCTCCCTGTCCGGCTCCGTCTCCTTGAAGCCCTCCGGCATCACGGACAGCCTGGCAAAGGGCCGCGGCTTTTCCTCCTCGAAGCCCGGGGATATCGGCTCCTTCTATTACAACAACAACGCCTTCGGCCTTCTGGGCATGACCCTGGAGCACATCACCGGCCGCTACCTGAACGACATCATGGACGAGGCCTTTTTTGAGCCGCTGGGGATCGATGCGTCCTTCTCCTCCGGCGACGTGGAGGCCACGGACAAGCTCGCCGCCATCTACCTGCACAACGGCTCCGTGGGGCGCAGCGTCAGTACGCTCAAAAACACCCGGAAGTCCCGGACCCCCGGCACCAACGGCGCCTACTTTGCCGGCGGGTTCACCGCCAGCGCGAAGGACGTGGCCAAGCTCATCGCCATTCTCGCCGGGGACGGGTACTACAACGGGGTGAGATATTTAAGCGACAGGAGCATCAAATATATGGAGGCCTCCGTCGGCATCGCCCCGGGCGGCTTTTACCAGTGCCACCCCATGCGGTTCCTGAAGGATCTTTTCGGCCGGGAGTGCGTCTATTACCACACCGGCAGCGCCTACGGCGTCTACAATCTGGCCTGCTATGACTGTGTCACCGGCGACGGCGTGGTGGTCCTCACCACCGGCGCCTCCGGCAAGAAGACCTCCGGGATCTACAGCGTCTGCTATGAGATCGCCGATTATATCCTCCGCCTCCCGGACGCCGGTCAATAACGCCCGTCTCCTCGGCCCCTGCTTACACGTCGCCCCGCGTCACAAGACGCGGGGCGCTTTTTTGTTCTCCGATCCGTTTACTGTTCTATCCGTTTCCTGTACCCCGCCAGAGACAGGGGGATGGAGAGGGCGGAGACGGCGGCGCCGAGGAGGAGAAAATGCCAGGCGCGGGTGTGGGTGAGGACGCTGAGGATGGTCTCATAGCCGCCGCTCATGAGGCCCACGGACATGGCCGTGACGAAGCCGATGGAGACGATGAGAATGAGCCGCCCCTTCTGGCTGCCGTAGCGGAGCAGAATCGGCAGCACCAGGCCCTCCATCACCAGGGCAATGCAGATATCAAGGCTCATCATCATAAGATACCCCCCGTCCACCGGCAGGTGCCCCATGGGGGACCAGACAAGCGCCTGCGCCGCCAGCGCCAGAACCGACAGCACCGCGATATACACCCAGCCGAAGACGTAGCGCTCCAGCACCACGCGGCGTCGGGATATCGGCAGCATGGGCAGGAGGGTATCGAACTTGCATTGCTCGTCGGTCTGCATCAGCACCAGGGCCAGCATCACCGTGTAGAAGGCGGCAAAGGCAAAAAACCGCAGATCCGGGATGAGGGTGAACAGCAGATCCAGCAGAATAAAGAGCCACCCTATGCTGCGGAGCACATAGAGGTCCTTGCGAAATAGTCCCTTCATTTCTTCTCCCCCCTCGCAAAAAATACGATGATGTCCTCCAAAGAGGGCCTCTCCAGCGGCAGGTCCACCCGAACGCGCCGGCGCTCCACCAGGGCCTCCGCGCCGTATTTGCCCCGGCGCACGCCGTGGACGGCCTCCTCCGGCAGGTCCCGAAGCCGCTCCTCCGGCAGCCGCGCGATGGCGTACTCCTCCAAAAGCCGGTCCTTCTCCTCAAATAAGAGGAGCTCTCCCCGGTGGAGAAACGCCACGTAGTCACAGAGCTTCTCCAGATCCGAGACGATGTGGGAGGAGATGAGCACGGACCGGTCCTCCCGCCGGGTGAAGTCCTCCAAAATCTCCAGGATCTCGTCCCGCACCACGGGATCCAGCCCCCCGGTGGGCTCGTCCAGGATGAGGAGCCTGGCGTCGTGGCTCAACGCGCAGGCCAGGGCCAGCTTCATCTTCATGCCCCGGGAGAAGTCCTTCACCCGTTTTTTCTCCGGCAGGTCCAGCCGCTTTAAGTAGTCCTCATAGACTTTTGTGTCCCACCGGGAGTAGATGTCCCCGAAGACCCGCCCCAACTGCCTGGCGTTAAGGCTCTCCGGCAGGCGCGCGTCGTCCAGTACCACGCCGATATCATCCTTTATCTTCACAAACCCGGGGCCCTGGTTGTCCGTGCCCAGCACGCGCACGTCCCCGGAGTCCCTCCCGGCGGCGTCCATGATGAGGCGGATGAGCGTGGACTTGCCCGCGCCGTTTTCGCCCACCAGCCCCATGATACAGCCCTCCGGCAGGGTGAATTTCACGTTCTTCAGCTCAAAGCCGGGGTATTTTTTGCCGAGAGCCCGAACCTCGATAGCGTTCATATGTCCTCCTCATACAGATTTTTCAGCATTTTTTCGATCTCCGGCCCTTCAAGCCCGCAGGAGCGGCCAAGCGTCAGGGCCGTCTGCAAATGCTCCTCGATCTCCGAAAGCCTCCGCTCCCGCAAAAGTCCCGTCCCCGTCTCCGCCACGAAGCTGCCCTTGCCGGGGACGGTGGAGATGTACCCCTCCCGCTCCAGCTCCTCAAAGGCCCTCTTTGTGGTGATAACGGAGATGCGCAGGTCCTTGGCCAGCCCCCGGATGGAGGGCAGGGCCTCCCCCGGTCCAAGCTCCCCGGAGATAACGGCGGCCCGAATGGCCTCCCCCACCTGCTCGTAGATGGGCCGTGGGTCCGAATTGGAAATGATGATGTTCATGATGTACCTCGCAGTTAACTGTGTATATACAGTATATACAGTCTGTGCGCGTTTGTCAACAGGGAAAGCGTAAAAATATTTGACGAATCAAAGTGAGCGCTCTATAATAGTAGGCACATACCATCTTATCAGATCAGGAGAGGACGATCCATGGATAAAAACACCGTCAAATTCCCCGATATGCCCTACGAGCGCCCCGATCTGGACGCGCTCAAGCAGCTCTATACCGACCACATCCGGCGGCTTCGGGAGGCCAAAACGTATGAGGAGGCCCGGGAGGTCTTTCTCTCCTCCGAGCGGGAGGACGCCAGGGTAGACGCCCAGGCGGTCCTGGCCTCCATCCGCCACGACATCGACACCCGGGATCCCTTCTACGATGGGGAGGTGGCCTTCTGGGACGCGGCGGGCCCGGAGCTGGCCGAATACGGCCAGGAGTGGAACAGGGCCATGCTGGAGAGCCCCTTCCGCCCCCAGTTCGAGGCGGAGTACGGCAAGCTCATGTTCACCCAGACCGAGATCGCGTTGCGCACCTTCTCCCCCAAAAACATCCCCCTGATGAAGCGGGAGAACGAGCTGACCACTGAATATTCCAAGCTCCTGGCCTCGGCCCATATCGAGTTTGAGGGCAAGACCTATACCCACTCCCAGATGACGCCCTTCAAGACCGATCCCGACGACAAGCGCCGTCTCGCCGCCTGGAAGGCCCAGGGCCGATGGTTCAAGGACCACCAGGCGGACCTGGACCGCATCTACGACGAGCTGGTGAAGCTCCGGGACGAGATGGGCAAAAACCTGGGCTATGAGAACTACATCCCCCTGGGCTATGACCGCATGGGCCGGGACTGCTACAACAAGGCGGACGTGGAGCGCTTCCGCGCCGCCGTCCGGAAGTACCTGGTGCCCGTGGCGGACGCCATCTACCGCCGTCAGGCCGAGAGACTGGGGGTCCCCTACCCCCTGAGCTTTGCCGACGAGGCTCTGTCCTTCCGCTCCGGCAACCCCAAGCCCCGCGGAACGGCGGAGGACATCCTGGCGGCGGGGAAGAAATTCTACTCTGAGCTCTCCCCGGAGACCAAGGAATTTTTCGACACTATGCTGGACCGCGAGCTCATGGACGTACTCAGTACCGAGGGCAAGGCCGGGGGCGGCTACTGCACCGGCATGGGCGAATACAAGGTCCCCTTCATCTTCGCCAACTTCAACGGCACCATCGGCGACGTCACCGTCGTCACCCACGAGGCCGGCCACGCCTTCGCCTACTGGATGAACCGGGACCGGGTGCCCGCCAGCTACGCCTGGCCCGGGATGGAGGCCTGCGAGGTCCACTCCATGTCCATGGAGTTCATGGCCTGGCCCTGGGCGGAGGACTTCTTCGGGGAGGACGCCCGGAAATTCCGTTACAGCCACCTGGCGGAGGCCATCACCTTCATCCCCTACGGCACGCTGGTGGATCACTTCCAGCACGAGGTCTACGAGCACCCGGAGATGACCCCGGCGGAGCGCCACGCCACGTGGAAGCGGCTTTTGGGCGTCTATCAGCCCTGGCTGCGCCTGGACGGGGACATCCCCTTCTACGCCGAGGGGGAGGGCTGGCAGCGGCAGAGCCACATCTACGAAAGCCCCTTCTACTACATCGACTACTGCCTGGCGCAAACGGTCTCCCTGGAGTTCTGGGCCCTTTTGCAGGAGGACCGGAAAAACGCCTGGGAGCACTACATGGCCTACACCCGTCAGGGCGGCAGCCGTGTCTTCACCGAGCTTCTCTCCAACGCCGGGCTCGAGTCCCCCTTTGACGAGGCGACCCTCCGGGGCGTCTGTGAAAAGGCCGCCCGTTGGCTGGAGGGATACGATCTCACGGGGATCGAATGATCCGCCCCTCATCCGGCAGAAAGCCCCGTCCCTCCCATGAAAAAAAGCAGGCATTTGAAAAATGCCTGCTTTTTTGTTTGCCAGGTGGGGTTTAAATCCTGTCCACCTTTTTCTGCCTGCTGGCATAGGAGATCACCATCGTGAGGACGAGGATGCCGGCGCACAGGACGAGCTGTAGCACCCCTCCGGGGAGCAGGACGGCGGCGTAGCCCTCGTCCTTTCCGATGCTGCTGTAGATGCCGTACAGGCCCAGCAGGATCGCGGCGTGGGCCAGCACCGTGACCTTGGAGGTCACCATGCGCATCCGCCGCCCGTTCCCGCCCCGGAAAACCGGCATCAGGGCCAGATAGACGGCGCACAGGGCCGCGATCAGCATGGCCGCGTCGAGCAGGATGAACAGCGCCCCCAGGGACCCGGCGCCCGAAAAGGTGCCCAGGAGCTTAAAAAGCGACAGCCTTCCCGACAGGACGCCCTCGGTGTCCATGCGGATGGCGGGGATGAACCAGGTCCCGATCTCCACCAGATGGAGAAGCGCCAGCCCCATGAGCATAAAGGGGATCTTGGCGGCCAGCTTGGGATTGGCGGCGCGGGAGACGCTCCGGCGCTCCGGCCGGCGCGCGGGAGCGGGAGCGCCGCAGTTGGGACACCTGTCCGCGTCCCTGGGGATGCTCTGCCCGCATTTTCTGCACATCATACTGTTTTTCCTCCTCATTTGCAAGCGATCTCACCGGCGGCCGTCCCGCCGGGAATACCGGTCAGGTCAGCTCTCCTCCCCCGCGTCCTCCGTCCCTTTTTCCTTCAGGGTGGAGAGGAAGCAGGCGCTCTCCACGGCCGTATATGCCGCCGTGGCGACGATAGCCAGCCGGAGCGGCAGGGGCCAGACGTCGGCGGCCGTCACCGCCAGCAAATAGACGGAGAGCAGGCCCGTCAGGACGGTGCCCCGGGGAGCCCCCCGCCCAAAGGCGTATCCGGCGCTGTAACAGGCGCCCAGGGACGTCGCGGCGAAGGCCAGGCACCCGTAAAGGAAGTCCGCCAGCACGGGATTCCCGGCGTTCATCCGGTAGAGGGCCACCAGCCAGTAGCAGTAAAACACCGCGGGGATAACGCTGCCCAGTCTCAGGGCCGAGGAGTCCCGCTGGGTGTAGGCGTTGACGGCCTTGACGGTCATCCCCAGTCCGGACAGGATCAGCAGGCCCAGGAACACCCACCGGGCCATGCCGGTCAGCCCCATGAGCTCCTGAAGGGTGCAGGACACAATCCCGCAGACGACGACGGCCAGCCCCAGAAGCGCCATGGCCGCGAATTGGAAATAGTTCCTTGTATAAAACGCCTTTTTGAAGGAGCTCTCCGCCTCAAGCTTCCGGCCGGTCCAGACGCTGAGCAGCACGCACGCGGCGAGCACCGCCGCGGACAGCGCCTCCAGCAGCCACCTGGCGGCACAGCCGGGACTTGCCAGCCCGCTCACCGGGTCAAAGCCCGTTTTAAGCTCCGTATATCTCAAAAACGCCCCGACAGCGCCCAAAAGGAGAGCTGCCAGCGGCAGACAGCGCATTTTTTTCATATTCCGCACCCGACCCGAATAGATTTGTCTCAAGCGGGCCAAGCCCGCCGTGCATCCCTATTTTACAACGCTTGCCCCGGCAAGTCAATGGCGTGTGGAGGTCCAAATTGAAAGTTATTCTGCTGCTGTCCGTCGTTCTCGTCCTTTTTGCGCTCATTTTTCCCGTGGCGGCCTCCTGGAACTTCGCGGAGGCTCCCGCCGACCCGGAGGACGTCTCCCCGGAGGAGGGCGGCGCTCCCTTCTACGTCCCGGACAGTCCCGAATACGAGCCGGGGGACGCCGACCCCGTCGTTCTCCTGGACGGGGACAAGCTCCTCACCGTCACCGTCCGGGACTATCTCCTGGGCGCGGTGGCCGCGGAGATGCCGGCGTCCTTTGAGCCGGAGGCCCTGCGCGCCCAGGCCGTGGCGCTCCGCTCCTATCTCTTCTGCAAGCGCCTTCACCGCCCCTCCGCTCACCCGGAGGCGGACATCTGCACCGACAGCTCCTGCTGCGCCGCCTGGAAGCCGGAGGAATATCTCCGGGGCAAGTGGGGCGCGGATTTTGACGCCAATATGGCCAAGATCACCGCGGCGGTGGACTCCACGGCGGACATGTACCTCGCCTACGAAGGGGAGCCCGCCCTGGCCGTCTTCCACTCCTCCTCCCCCGGGAGGACCCAGGCCAGCGGGGAGCTGTGGCCGGGGGCGCTGCCCTATCTCGTCAGCGTGGACAGCCCGGAATCCGAGGCCGACGTCCCCAATTTTGTGGCCTCGGTCACCGTCTCCGCCAAGGAATTCCGCGAGACGGTCCTGGAGCGTTACCCGCAGGCCGATCTCACGGGCGACCTGTCCGAGTGGATCGGCGCCTCCGTTCTGGACGGGTCCGGCCGGCTCGGATCGGTCAGCATAGGCGGCGTTTTCCTCACGGGCGCCCAGCTCCGCTCCCTCTTCGGGCTTCGGAGCGCCGCCATCACCCTGGATGTGGGGGAGTCCACGATCACCATGACCACCCGGGGATACGGCCACGGGGTGGGCATGAGCCAGTACGGTGCCAACGTCATGGCGAGGGGGGGGCTGGGGTTTGAGGAGATACTGGAAAGCTACTATCCGGGGACGCAGCTGGTGAGGGCGTGACGCCCGCCACCGCCGGCGACACGGTCCACTCTCCCCCGCCCCGGCGTTGGTCGGCGGCGGGATAAAGGAGCGCGTACAGGTCCCCCGCCCGCGCCTCCAGCTCAAAGACCGCCCGCGCCCCGTCATCCAGCCGCCTGGCCGCGGCGGGTTTGGTGACGACGGGCAGGACCGCGGCGGCCTTGGCCTGCCGCAGGACCTGGCGTCCGCGGCCCCCGATGGCCAGGACCCGGATATACGGCGGCGTCCCGCCGCGCATGTCCGCCGTCACGCCCAACAGGGCGCTGAACATCATCCGCCGGAGTCTGGCCAGCGCGTAGCGCTTTGTCTTCACCGCCGCCAGCACCGCCTCCGGCGTCGGCTCCGTCCTGGCGTACCGCATGAACCGCAGCCACAGCCCCTCTCCGCCGTCGGGCAGCGCCCGGAACTCCTCCTCGCTCATGGTCCGCAGGCGGTACATAAGGGCGTCCCGGGCCGACTCCGCCGTCACCGGCCCGCGGCCGGCGGCCAGCTCCCGCCGCAGGATCTCCGCCGCGGCCCCGGGCATCCAGGCCGCGGGGTCCTCGCCCCGTGCCAGCATCCCCCGGATGTGGGAGGCGCTGGCGGTCCCCTCCGCCGCGCCGGCGTCGTGCCGCGCGCCGGCTCTGGGTACGGCAATGGGCCGCATCGACGCCCCCCGCGCCGCCGCGGCCTTCAGATACTCCACCGCCAGATTGTCGTTGGGCCCGCGCAGGAGCGCGGCGTCCTCCCCCAGGAGCTTCTCCAGCGCGCGCTCCCTCGCCGCGGCGTAAGGGACGCCGGCGAGGAGCTCTTTTTTGATGAGCTCCTGCGTCTGCTCTCTCAGGAGTGCCCCGGCCAGCCTCTCCAGCCTCCCGATCTGCCCGCACTCACTGCCGAAGGCGATGCTGTCCGCGCCCAGGGCCTCCAAAAGCGCCACGCCCCCGGCGGCAAACCGCTCCGCGGAGGCCATGGCCCAGGGAAGGGGGAGCTCCACGACCAAATCCGCCCCGCAGCGGACGGCCATTTCCGCCCTGGCGGCCTTGTTCACCACTGCCGGCTCCCCCCGCTGGACAAAGTTCCCGCTCATGACGCACACCACGGCGGCGTCCTCCCCCGACGCGGCACGGGCCGCCTCCATCTGATACAGGTGCCCCAGGTGGAAGGGGTTATATTCACAGATGATCCCGGTGATTTGCATGATTTTTCCCCCCGGAGGCAAAAAAGTGTTGTCTAAACCGCGAAGATGGTTTAGAATAGATATATCTATTTTATACCCCCGCCAACTAATTTACAAGGGAAGGTAATGAAAATGAAAATTCTTGTGATCAACGCCGGCTCCTCCTCTCTCAAATATCAGCTCATGGACTCCGAGTCCGGGCAGGTCTACGCCAAGGGCCTTTGCGAGCGCATCGGCATCGACGGCCGCCTCACCCACAAGGTCCCGGGCCGGGACGACGTGAAGCAGGACATCCCCATGCCGACCCACAACGAGGCCATCAAGGCCGTCATGGACGCGCTGGTGGATCCCGAAAAGGGCGTCATCCGCTCCACCGATGAGATCGACGCCGTGGGTCACCGGGTGGTACACGGCGGGGCCGAGTTCGCCGCCAGCTGCGTCATCGACGACAACGTCATCGCCGCCATCGAGCGGTGCATCCCCTTCGGGCCCCTCCACAATCCCGCCAACCTCATGGGCATCCGCGCCTGCATGGAGGCCATGCCCGGGAAAAAGCAGGTGGCCGTCTTCGACACCGCCTTCCACCAGACCATGCCCCCCAAGGCGTACATTTATGCCCTGCCCTATGAGTACTACGAGAAGGACGGCGTACGGCGCTACGGCTTCCACGGCACCTCCCACAAGTACATCGCCGGCCAGGCCCTCCGCGCCCTGGGCCGCGAGGGACATCCCGAGGGGACGAAGATCATCTCCTGCCACCTGGGCAACGGCTCCAGCCTGGCCGCCATCGTGGACGGCAAGGTAGTGGACACCTCCATGGGCCTGGGGCCCCTCGCCGGCTTCCCCATGGGCACCCGCTCCGGCGACATCGACCCCACCATCATGGAGTATCTGATGGGCCGTTACGGCTGGGACATCAAGGAGATGCTGGGCGTCCTCAACAAGAAGTCCGGCGTCCTGGGCATCTCCGGCGTCAGCTCCGACTTCCGGGATCTGTCCGCCGCCGCCAGGGAGGGCAACGAGCGGGCGGCCCTGGCTCTGGACAAGTTCGCCTATGAGGTGAAGAAGTACATCGGCGCCTATGCCGCCGCCATGGGCGGGGTGGACGCCATCGTCTTCACCGCCGGCGTGGGCGAGAACGACGCGGACATGCGTATGCGCATCGCCTCCGGCCTTGAGTACATGGGCGTGAAGATCTGCCCCAAGTGCAACGCCACCCGGGGCAAGGAGGAGATCTCCGCCGCCGATTCCAAGGTCAAGGTCTTCGTCATCCCCACCAACGAGGAGCTCATGATCGCCATGGACACTGCGGAGCTGGTAAAATAAAAAAACCGATACACAGCGCCGCCC
This sequence comes from uncultured Oscillospiraceae bacterium, assembly GCA_947625815.1. GTDB lineage: Bacteria > Bacillota > Clostridia > Oscillospirales > Oscillospiraceae > RUG626. The sequence goes on along the minus strand of CANQPU010000002.1, from coordinate 110,720 downwards.
GGAGGAAAAACCTCCGGGCGGCGTCATTTTGTAAGGTCAGGCCACATAGAATAGACAGGCAGACCCGTTTTCAAAGGGGCCGTTTTTCCAGCTCCGCCCGGACGGCCCGGATAAAGTCCCCGGTATCGACCCGCTTCACATCCGGATCCGGGCACAGGGCGGCCAGGTCTCCGGTCATGGTGCCGGCGTTGATGGTGTCCAGGACGGCCTTCTCCAGGGCGTCGGCAAAGGCCGCCAGCGCCCCGTTCCCGTCCAGCTCCCCGCGCTTGCGGAGGGCCCCGGACCAGGCAAAGATGGTGGCTACGGGGTTGGTGGAGGTTCGCTCGCCTTTCAGATACCGGTAATAGTGGCGGGTCACGGTGCCGTGGGCGGCCTCATACTCAAAGTTGCCGTCGGGGCTGACCAGGACGCTGGTCATCATGGCAAGACTACCGAAGGCGGTGGAGACCATGTCGCTCATCACGTCGCCGTCGTAGTTCTTGCAGGCCCAGATAAAGCCGCCCCTGGAGCGGATGACCCGGGCCACCGCGTCGTCGATGAGGGTGTAAAAATAGTGGATGCCCGCGGAGTCGAACCGGTCCGCGTACTCCGTGTCGTAGATCCGCTGGAAAATGAGCTTGAAGGTCTGATCGTACTGCTTGGAGATGGTGTCCTTGGTGGAGAACCACAGGTCCTGACGAACGGAGAGGGCGTACTCAAAGCAGGACCTGGCGAAGGCCTCGATGGAGCTGTCCTTGTTGAACATGGACTGGAGGACGCCGGGGCACTCGTAGTCGTAGACCGTCTGGCGGAAGCTCTCGCCGCTCTCGCCGGTGAACACAAGCTCCGCCTTCCCCGGGCCCGGGACCCGGTACTCCGTGGCCTTGTACACGTCCCCGTAGGCGTGGCGGGCGATGGTGATGGGCGCTTCCCAGGTGCTGACCACGGGCTTTATGCGCCGGGTCATGATGGGGGCGCGGAAGACCGTTCCGTCCAGCGCCGCGCGGATGGTGGCGTTGGGGCTCTTCCACATCTCGTGGAGCTTGTACTCCTCCACCCGCTGGGCGTTGGGGGTGATGGTGGCGCACTTCACGGCCACGTGCACGCGCCTGGCGGCCTCGGCGGCCTCCTCCGTCACCCGGTCGGCTGTCAGGTCCCGGTTGGGGAGCCCCAGGTCGTAATACTCGGTGTTCAGCTCCACAAAGGGGCTTAAAAGCTCCTCCTTGATCTCCTGCCAGATGATCCTGGTCATCTCGTCTCCGTCCATCTCCACGATGGGGTTCATTTTGATCTTTGACATACTATGTTCCTCACTTTTCCCGCGACGCCGCCGCATACCAGTTCATCAGGCATCCCGTCAGAATGATCTCCCGCTCCTTTTGCGTAAGCTCCGGGAGCTTCAGGGTAATCTCATGGACGTCTCCGCCGGAGAGGACCCTGGCCGGGACCTCCCTGGCCCCGTTTGCCACGGCTGTCCTAATGCCGGGGACGTACACATAGTCGCCCACCTCATAGGGAAATTCGGTGCTTTCGTCCAGATTAAAGGGCAAAATGCCCCAGTTGATGCAGTTGGAGCGGTAGCGCTTGGTGGCGTACTCATAGCAGATGTTGGCTGCGCCCCCCAGCACCCGCTGGCAGGAGGCCGCCTGCTCCCTGGCCGAGCCGTCGCCGGGGCGGTTGGCGAAGATGGCGGAGGCGAAGGCGGTGTTCTCCGCGTCCGTGACGCCCAGCGCCCCGTAGATTTTCAAAAGCTCCGCGTCCGGCTCCCCCTTCCCCCGCTCCGCGATACGGTCGGCGCGGCCCACATAACCGGGATCGCGCCGGGAGAGGGCGAAGGTGGCCAGCTTCAGGGGGTTGGAGCGGTAGCTGGAGGTGTCGCCGGAGGGGATCAGCTCGTCGGTGGTGGTCACCGGGTCCCGCAGGACGGAGGCCAGCTCCAGGACGATATTCTCCGAAAGCGCCGGGATCGCCGGCCACTCGGTAATATTGGGCCCCAGCCGGAGCTCCTCCTCCGGGTGGGGATGGCCGAAGCCGTTGTAAACGCGTTTTTCATAGGGGGTCCGGTCATACCGGCGCTCCACGGCCGCGGGGGGCTCGTAGTCGATCTCGTCGGCCCCCGTGAGGACGCCGCCGCACCGGGCGGTGGCGGCGATGGACCGGGCGTCCATCAGCGCCACGCAGGCCATCTGTCCCTCCGAGGGCTTGCTCCCCTCGCGGTTGGGGAAGTTGCGGGTGCAGTGGCGGATGCTGAAGCCCCCGCTCATGGGCACGTCCCCCGCCCCAAAGCAGGGCCCGCAGAAGCAGGGCTTGAACACCGCCCCCATCGCCGTAAGGCGCGCCGTCACGCCGTTGTCCATCAGCTCCATGGCCACAGGAAGGCTGGGCGGATAGACCGACAGGTCAAAGTAGCCCGTGCCGATGCTCCCGCCCTCCAAAATGGCCGCCGCCTCGGCGATGTTGTCGTACACGCCCCCGGAACAGCCGGCAATGACGCCCTGATCCACCCGGAACCGGCCGTCCCGGACCTTGCTCATCAGGTCCAGCTTCACCTTGCCCCCGAACCTTTCCTCCGCGGACTTCTCCGTCTGACGCAGGATGTCGGTGAGGTTCGCCTTCAGCTCCCGGATGGTATAGGCTTCGCTGGGGTGGAAGGGCAGGGCGATCATGGGCTCCACGGCGGACAGGTCGATCTCCACACAGCCGTCGTAATAGGCGCCCTTCCCGGGCTCCAGCTTTTTGTAGTCCCCGGGCCGCCCGTGGATCCTGTAATACTCCTCCACCCGGCTGTCCGTCTGCCAGACGGAGGACAGGCACGCCGTCTCCGTGGTCATTACGTCGATGCCAATGCGGAAATCCATGGGGAGACTGGCAACGCCGGGGCCGGCAAACTCCAGCACGGAGTTGAGGGCAAAATTGTTCTTGTAAACGGCCCCGCACAGGGCGATGGCCACGTCCTGCGGGCCCACGCCGCGCCTGGGCGCGCCGGTGAGATAGACCAGCACCGTCCGGGGATAGGGGATGTCATAGGTGGCCTCCAGCAGCTGCTTGACGATCTCCGGGCCGCCCTCGCCCACGCCCATGGTCCCCAGCGCCCCGTAGCGGGTGTGGGAATCCGAGCCCAGGATCATCCGGCCGCACCCGGCCAGCTCCTCCCGGGCGTACTGGTGGATGACGGCGAAGGAGGGCGGCACGAAAATGCCGCCGTACTTCCTGGCCGCCGAGAGGCCGAAGGCGTGGTCGTCGGCGTTGATGGTGCCGCCCACGGCGCACAGGCTGTTGTGGCAGTTCGTCATCACGTAGGGCACCGGAAATTTTTCAAGCCCCGACCCCTTGGCCGTTTGGATGATGCCGACATAGGTGATGTCATGAGAGATGAGGCTGTCAAAGCGCAGGCGCAGCCCCTCTCCGTTCCCGCCCCGGTCGTGGGCGGCCAGAATCTGCCCGGAGATGGTCCTTGCCCTGCCCTCCTCCCGGGTGAGGCCGCTTTCGCCCCCATAGAAAAAGCCGTTATCGTGTAATCTGATCATCCAATCACCTCAAAATTCCGTCTCTGTAAAGTATACCAGCTTACAGCCTTTGTTTCAAGTGTCCCTTCTTTGTTTCTTTGCATAAAAGTACGCCGCGCGGCGATGCTCTCTTTAGTCAAATATGAATTTTCTTTTTTAAATCTTGCATTTTTCCTTCATCGGACTTATAATCAATATGAAAATACGCCCATTCTCCGGGCTTTCAAATTACCAGGATGAAAGAGGGAACCCTTTTGAATTCAAATTCTACCGTTTCCCGGGAATACGCCGATCTGCTCACCAGCCGGCTCCTCTCCGAATACCGCATCCCCGGCTCCGCCTATGACGAAAACGTGAAGCGGGGCCTGCGCAACGCCGACGGCTCCGGCGTCATCGCCGGGGTATCCAAGATCGGCTCGGTCCGCGGCTACTATATCGAGGACGGTCAGCGCGTCCCCCATGAGGGCAAGCTCTTCTACCGGGGCTATGACGTGGAGGACATCGTCAACGCCCACCGGAAGGAGGACACCTTCGGCTATGAGGAGGTGGCCTATCTCCTTCTGTGCGGATTTCTGCCCACGAAGGCGCAGGAGGAGCGGTTTGTGGAGATCCTCTCCGCGGCCAAGACCCTGCCCGAGGGCTATTTTGAAAACGAGCTGATGAAGCGGCCCAGCAACAACATCATGAACGCCATCTCCCGGGCGGTCCTCTCCATGTACGCCTACGACGACAACCCGGACGACACCTCCGTGGTCAACGTCCTCCGCCAGTCCATCGAGCTCATCGCCCGTATGCCCACCATCGTGGCCCAGACCTACGCCATGAAGCGCCACTATTACGACAACGCCTCCCTCTACATCCACAACCCCAAGGCCGATCTGACTCTGGCCGAAAATTTCCTGCGCCTGGCCCGCCGGGACAAGAGCTACACCGATAAGGAGGCCAAGCTCTTAGACGCCCTGATGATGCTCCACGCCGAGCACTCCGGCGGCAACAACTCCACCTTCGTCTGCCGGGCGGTCACCTCCACCGGGGCCGACACCTACGGCGCCATTGCCGCCGCCATCAGCTCCCTGAAGGGCCCCCTCCACGGCGGCGCCAACGAGGCCGTGATGCGCATGATCGGCAACATCCTGGAGAACGTCCGGGACCCCAGGGACGACGACGAGGTGGGCGCGTACCTGGACAAGATCCTGGACGGTCAGGCCAACGACGGCTCCGGCAAGCTCTACGGCCTGGGCCACGCGGTCTACACGATCTCCGACCCCCGGGCCGTCATCATCCGGGAGCTCATCGACGAGATGGCGTCCGTCAAGGGTTACAGCGACGAATTCCTCATCGCCGAAAGGGTCGAGCGTCTGGGGATCCCCAAGCTCATGGAGCGCAAGGGGAAGACCATGCCCATCCCGGCCAACGTGGACCTCTACTCCGGCATCGTCTACAAGATGCTGGGCATCCCCGAGGACCTCTACACCCCCCTCTTCGCCGTCAGCCGGGTCTCCGGCTGGTGCGCCCACCGTCTGGAGGAGCTGATCACCTCCGGGAGGATCATGCGCCCGGCCTACCGCTCGGCGGCCGAGCGCCAGAAATACATCCCCATCTCCCTCCGCTGACCTGCGCCCCGGAGGGGAAGGGAGAGAAGCTCAGAAACGAACCGCCCCGCGCCAAACGGCGCGGGGCGGTGTTTTTTGTTGGGGGTCATATCTTGACCCAGTTATAGTTGGGATAACCTTCGATATACCGATCAAAGCCGTCGCCGGAGTATTGGATCGTCGTGCCGTCCTCCAGACCAAACAGGTGACCGTAGTAGCTCACTCCCGTTTCCGGCGCGTCGCCCAAAAAGGTGACGGTGGTTATGGGACAGACCCCGAACGCTTCATCGAGATACGTGACGCTGGTGGGGATCGTCACCTCTGTGAGAGGATTTAAGTAAAACGCTCCGGTCCTGATGGTGGTGACGCTGTCCGGGATCGTCACCGACGTAAGCTTACAAGCTTGGAACGCGTTTACACCGATCTCAGTGAGCCCGTCCGGGAGCTCCACGGAGGTCAATTTCCAGTTACCACCAAAGGCGTTTTCTGCAAGGCTGGTCACGCCCTTGGGGATCGCCGCCGATGTAAGGCCGGCGTTGAGAAAAGCTCCCATACCGATCTCCGTCAGGTTTTCCGACCATCTGACATAGGTAAGACTTCTGCAGCTGCCAAACGCATCTATGCGGATGGCTGTCACGCTGTCGGGTATGTAGACCGCCTGCATTTTCACAAAATAATAGAACGCGAAATTACCGATGGAGGTCACGCCGTCCTCCAGGTAGACAAGCTCGATCTGGTCGGCGGTCTCGGACCACGGCGTGTCATCGGGGTCGTAGTCCTCCATCTCCCCCGTGCCCCGGATGATCAGCATATTGTCGTAGAGATACCAGGTGAGGTCCGCGCCGCAGGTCCCCGTGGCTTCGGCGTTGTCCGCGTTGACGGAGGCGATAAGCGCAAGGACCTCCGGCCCGAAGGGGTCGCCGCCCTCCGGCGTCCCGGCGGTGTCCTCCGGCTCGTTGGGATCGTCAGGGAGCAGGCCCTCGAAGGGGTCCTTGCCCGTGTCGCTGTCCTCCTTGTCGCTCTTGGACGGCTCGTCCCGGTCGGACTTGCCGCCCTCGTCCTTCCCGCAGGCGGCGAGGCTCAGGACAAGCGCAAGGGCCAGCAGGAGCGCAAGCAGTTTTTTCATATCTCTTTCCTCCAAAAATCATTTCCGAAAGCGCCGCCGGACGGAGGAGGCCCCCGGCGCCAAGCCGGGGAGCCTTTTCCGTTATCTTTACACTTCGGCCTCGCGCTTTACTGCACGCTTTCGATCCTCTCCAGCTTCTCGCCGCAGGCGTCCAGAACGGGCTGGCCGCCGATGACGCAGGTCTGGGCGTGGGCGCGCAGGTCGTCCAGGACATCGGCGAAGGCGGTGAGGTCCGCCGGGCCGGTGTGCAGGATCTCGGAGCGCTGGCGCTGGAGGTCGGCCTGGGTGCGCCCGCTGAAATACATGATGGCGGCGCGGGCCTTGTCCTGCCGCGGGGTCATATAAGGCTCCAGCCCGCCCACGGTGGAGATGATATACTTGTCCACGCTCTCTCCGCTTTCCGCGAACTCCCTCAGCACCTTCCCGGCCCCGGCGAAAATGTCCAGGCTCCCGGCGCAGTTGGGGTCCCGGTAGCTGGAGAAGCCCACGCTGCCCGTAAAGCCCACGGACAGGCCGACGCCGTAAGCGCCGCCCTTGACCCGCACGTTGTTCCAGAGGTAGTCCAGGCTCAGAAGCTGAGCCGCCACGCTCATGGAGCCTCTATACTCCCGGCCTACATTCTGGAGCTTGCCCACGAAGCCCGTAAAGCCAATGGCGGCGGGGATGGTAAAGCCCTCGGCCTGAAGCGCCAGCGCCCCGTAGGCCGCGCTCTCGCCGGGCTCGCCCTCAGGCAGGAGCTCCAGCGCCCCCCTGACGTAATCGGGGTCCTCCGGACCCGTCAGGGAGACGGTGACGCGTCCCCGGACGAAGATCTTTTGCAGCAGCGCCCGGAATCCCTCCGTCACGGCCCTGCCATCGGCCTCGAAGCCCTTCTCGGCGCTCTGGAGCCAGCGCAGCTGCCCCACGCCGGTGAGCGTGTCGCTGACGGCCCCGGCGGCGGTGAGGCCGGCGGATGCCCGCGTGACGGCGAAGCGGTTGCCGGCGGACATGATCCCCTGCTCCAGCCCGATGCGGGCCTGGCGCAGCAGGTTGTAGACGGCGGCGGTGTCGTCCAGGCTCGTGGTGAGCAAAATTTCCCGCAGGAGCTCCAGGCTCTCCGCCTTCCGCTCCGGCAGCACGGCCACGCCCACGGCCACCATGGGGAGCGCCTTCCCGTCCATCGTCTCGTGGATGGCGATGTTGACCTCAAACCGGCCCAGCTTCTCCCGGATGAGGCTGGCAAGCTCCAGCGCCCCGCGCTTTTCCGTAGCCATCTTCCCCAGGAGCTGGCAGGCGACAGGCAGCCGGCCCAGCTCCTCCATGGTCAGGTCGTCCGCCCGGAAATAGAGGTCCAGATACGTGATCCCGCCGGTCTCCACATCCTGCCACAGCAGGGGCCGCCCGGCGCAGTCGTCCACGTGATAGGGGAGTGCCGGCGCCGCCTCGGGGATATCGGAGAGGGACAAAAGCGGCAGGCTCGCCAGCACCTCCGGCGTATCCGCCTCGCTCTGGTGGCGGCGCAGGGCGGCGAACTCGTCCATGACCTTCTTCGTCTCGGCCTGGCTCCAGCCGGCCTTGATGGCGGCGAGCTCCGCCTTGTCCCGCTCCCGGGCCTCCTGGCCCAGCGTCTTGGAGGGGACCAGCACCACCCGGGCGGTGTGGTCGTTTTTCAGGAACACCTTCGTCAGGAGCTGCTCAAACCACCCCTCGTCGATCCTGCGCCGCAGGGAGGCGAAGGTCTCCTCAAAGCTCAGGTTCTGCGCCGGATCGCCGCCGTAAAGCCAGCTCTCCAGGGCGTTTATGGCGAAGACCAGGCCCCTGGGCATCCGCCCGAAGTCCTTCTCGCGGCTGGCAAACTCCACCTGATTCAAAATGGCGTGCAGCTCTGCGTGGTCGAGACCGCGCGCCTGCTCCTCCAGCACCCGGTAAACGGTCCTCACCAGCTCGTCCTTCTTCTCCAGGGACGTGTTCCTGGCCACCATCACCAGATAGTTTTGCTGGATGCCATCGTAGTTCCCCAGGCTCAGATCCTGGCACAGCCCCGCCTCCAGCACGGCCTTCTTCAGGGGGGACTCGTTGGTCCCGCACAGCGCCTGGGCCAGCACCGCGCAGGCCATGCTCCGCTCCTGCTCGTTGAAGGCGCCGTAGACCCAGCCCTCGCCCACCAGGACCTTGTCCGTCCCGTCGTCCTCGGGCCCGATCTCGTACTCCGCCGTGCCCTCCTCGGGGTGGACAGGCTTCTGCATGGGGATGTCCGCGTCCGGGTCGATGCGGTCATATTCGCGAAGGAAGCTGTGGAGCTTGGCCAGCACCGCGTCAAGGTCCATCTGTCCGTCCAGGAAGATATAGGAGTTGGAGGGGTGATAGTACCGGGCGTGGTTGGCAAGGTAGCTCTCATACGTCAGCTCCGGGATGTGCTCCGGGTGTCCGCCGGAGACGAAGCCGTAGCAGTTGTCCGGGAAGAGCCGCCGCCCCAGCTCAAAGCTCAGGACCTCGTCCGGGTCCACAAAAGCGCCCTTCATCTCGTTGTACACCACGCCGTTCCGGGTGAGCTCCCCATCGGGGGCCTCCAGCTCGTAGTGCCACCCCTCCTGCCTGAATCCCGTGGGGTCCGTCACCGACAGCGGATGGAGCACCGCGTCCATGTACACGTCCACCAGATTCAGAAAGTCCTGGTCGTTCCGGCTGGCCACGGGGTACATGGTCTTGTCCGGGAAGGTCATGGCGTTCAAAAACGTCTGCAAGGAGCTTTTCAAAAGCTCCACAAAGGGCTCCCGCACCGGGTATTTCTCCGATCCGCACAGCACCGAATGCTCCAGGATGTGGAATACGCCGGTGGAGTCCGACGGGATGGTCTTGAAGGCGATGGAAAAGGTCTTGTTGTCGTCGGGCCTGTCCAGATACACCAGGTCCGCCCCGTTCTTCTCGTATTCCATGCGGTAGAGGGTTCCCTTCAGCTCCGGCATGGGCTGAACATACCGGACCCTGAAGCCGTGAAGGCGGCTGTCTTTTTCAAGTTTCATTCTCATTGTCCTTTCTTTTTTATGATCATGAGAGCAGTTCTCTCAGTATTTCATCGTTCTTCTCCGCGGCGGCCACAAGGGCGTCCCGCAGGACGGCCAGTCTTGCCGCCGTCTCCTCCCGGTGCAGGATCAGCTCCTCCATCTTCCCGGCGGCCGCCTCCACGTCGATCTCCCCGTCCGTCCCGGCGGAGGGCTGGCCCAGGATATCCAAGAAGCTCTTCACCTTGGGGTCGTAGACGAGGCCCAGCGCCGGCACGGCGCAGCGGGCGGCAAAAATAAGGGCGTGCAGGCGCATGGAGAGGACTGCCTCGGCCCCTCCGATGACGCCCATCAGCTCCTCCGGCCGATGCTCGCCGGAGAGGATCCGCGCGCTTTTCGTCATGAGCTCCGTGACCTGCCGGCTCACCGGCCCGTCCCTTTTGGGCTGCATGTTGACGAACACCAGGGGCAGTCCCGTCTCCTCCGTCACCCGGTCGCACAGCGCGGCGAAGCGCCGGAAGTACCCGGGTCCCCCCCGGTACGGCCTTACGGACACCGCGATGTACCGCCCCTCCACGCCGTTTTCCCGGAGGAGCCGCGCGGCGCGCTCCCCGTCCGGCTCGGGCAGTGTAAAGACCGGGTCGGCGGTGACGGCCATATCCGTCCGCGTGATACCCATGTCCCGCAGCTCCCGGAGGGAGTCCGGGTCGCGGAGGGTCACGGCGTCCACCCTCTCCACGGTCCTCCTCACCCTCTCCCTGTTGCGCTTCCTGATCACCGGCCCTATGCCGTTGGCAAGGAGGAAGGTCTTCTTCCCGTGCCTGACGGCCAGACGTATGACGGAAAGATAGTAGAGGAGCGACCTGGTGGAGGTGTTGTCCTGGAGCAGACTTCCGCCCCCGGAGACGAGCAGGTCGCATTTTTTCACCGCCTGGGACACCCTGACGGGGGAGAACCGCGGCGCCGCCGAGCAGCCGAAATCCCTGACGGTCGCCCGGGCGTCCCGACTGAGGACAGTGATCTCCGCCCCCGGGGAGGCCGCGGAGACGCTGCGCGCCAGCGCCTCGAGGATGGCCTCGTCGCCGGCGTTCCCGTAGCCGTAATAGCCGCTGAGGACCACCCTTTTGTGACGGCGGGCGCTTTCATACGCCGCCAGGGCGTCCCGGGCCATGCGCTCCACGCTGTAATGCTCCATAACCACCCGGCGGCCCAGCTCCGACAGCCTCCGTCTCTCCCCCTCCGGCAGGGTCAGCGCCCGGACGGTGTCCTCTAAGAGCGCCTGCTCGGAGATCATGGGAAAGCCCCGGCAGCAGAAGTTCCCCTCGATGCCGGCCTCCAGCTTGGGCTCGTCAAAAAGGCCCATATAGCCCTCGTTGCCGGCGACGACCACCGGCCTCCAGGCGGCCATGGCCTCCAGCGCCGCCCGCGAGACCCCCACAAAGGCGTCGCCCGCGGCGCAGATCCTGTTGATGTCGGTCCTGGGGCCGGTCAGGATCACCCGCCGCTCCCCCAGGCCCTCGTTCACCCGGTCGGCCCGGGCCCGGAGCTCCTCGAACCTGTCCCCGCCGCCGGCGATGAGGATCACCGCCTCCGGCACGCGCTCCGTCAGCTTCGGGGCCGCGGCGATCAGGGCCGCGGCGGCGTCGGCGCGGCTGGCGTCCAGGCGGCTCACGTGGGCCAGCACCCTGGCCCCCGCGGGGATGCCGAATTCCTCCCGGACGGCCTCCCCCCGGATGTCCGGGGAAAACTTATCCGTGTCGATGCCGTTGATGGTCACCGAGATCCGCCCCTCCGGCACGCCGTAGCCCTCCATCAGGTGCTTTTTGATGTCCTCGGAGACGGCGATGGTCCGGTCGCCCCAGTTTGTCAGCCGTCCGGCGGCCCCCTCCGCGGAAAAGACCCAGTGGGCCGTGGTGACCAGGGGGAAGTCCATGGTCTTTTTCAGTATGCCGCACAAAAACGCGGGTATTCTGGCGTGAGCGTGGACCACGTCCGGGCGCTCGTCGCGTATGGCGCGCCTGAGGATCTTCAGCGACCGCGCCATCAGGGCCGGATCGCGCCGGTGCATGGGCGCTTTGATGTGTCTGGCGCCGGCGGCCTCCACCTCGGGGACGTACACGCCGCCGTTGGAGACCACGGTCACCTGATGGCCCAGACGCGTGAGCGCGCGCGTCAGCTCCAGAATGTGCGTCTCGGCGCCGCCGATGTCCAGGCCCATTGTGGCCATAAGGATCTTCATAGACCGCCTCCGTCAGCTGATGCTGAGGACCGTGGCGGCGAAGAAGGCATAGGGAGAGCTCAACGGCATTTCCAGGTTGACGCTGAGCTCCCGGGTCCCGCCCAGATAGTAGCCCCCGGAGCTTTCCACGGCCTCGGCCCTTACGGTGATATAGAGATCATAATACCCCGGGCGGGGGACGATGGTGGTGGTGCCGTCCAGGGCCGTCATGGTGGTCGTCCCCTCCTCCGCGCGCACGTCCTTCACCACGCCCACCGGGATATCGTCCTCCCGGTGATAGAGGCAGTCCCCCGGGTGGATGGCGTTCACCGTGTACATCCGCACGTCCCGCGCCCGGAGGACATACTCCACCTCCGTCTTGCCCGTGTCGGCGACGCTCCCGTCGCCCCCGGTGAAAAAGCGCACGTACACCATCAGCCCCAGGGCAGCCACAAGGAGCACCGCCAGGATATCCACCACGCTGATCTTTCCAAAGAGCAGTCCGCGCTCATCGACGATCTTTTTCTTCATCACGCTTCCACCTTCTCCATCACGACCGTTGTGCCCAGGCCTATGGTCTCCGGGAACTTCAGGTTGACGCTTTCTCCCACCCTGGTGACGTAGCCCCCGTCAATGATCACGTCCCGTTCGGTGATCCTGGCCTCGGTCCGAATGGTCACCCGTACCGTGACTCTCCCCGGCTCCTCGGACAGGACCATGGTGCTGCTCTCGTAATCCGGGACCAGCCTGGTGTAGGGCTCATACTCCACGGACTCCACCACGCCCACGTTGTATTTCTTGATCCTGTCCACCACCGGGTCGCCCACATGGATGTACCCGGGGAAGCTCTCCTCCGTCCGCTGGAACTCCACCGTGTAGAGGATGGGGACCGTCTCGTGCTTCGTCTCCACGGTCACCGGCTCGTCCCGGCTCCCGATATAGAGCAGTACGCCCAGGGCCAGGGCGGCCAGCAGGAGGACGATGTCAAACAGATTGATGACGCCCCTGCCCTTCTTATTTTCTTTTTCCATGTCGCGCCTCCAGTGTCTTTGTGTAGATCTCCTCTATCCTTCCGGCGGCCTTTTCGCCGGTGAACCGCTCCAGATACTCCCGCCTCGCTCCCAGGCCCAGCTTTTCCACCAGGGCCCGGTCCTCGCAGAGCCTGTCCATGAGGGCGGCGAGCTTCTCCACATCCCGGGGCGGGAAGAGCAGTCCGCTGACGCCCTCCTTCACCTGCCAGGGGTTGCCGCCGTAGCTGGAGGCGATGGCCGGGATCCCCATGCTGAAGCCCTCCAGCATGGCCAGGGACGAGGCCTCCGTCCCGAAGGAGGCGTTGACCTGTACGTCCAGCAGGCTCAGCACCGGGGCCACGTCCCGGAGAAAGCCGGTAAAGATGACCCGGTCGCCCAGCCCCAGCTCCGCCGCGAGACGCCGGACCTCCCCCTCGAAGGAGCCGGTGCCGGCGATGATGAGCTTCGCCTCGGGGTGCCTGTCCCCGATGGCCGCCAGGGCCCGCAGGATGTCGGCGTGGCCCTTGTATTCCTCGATCCTGGCGGCGATGCCGAACACCGCGTCGCCGGGTCTCAGGCCGTATTCCCGCCGCAGGGCGGCGCATCTTTCGGGGCTCACGCGCTCCACCGGCTCCACGCCGTTCATCATGATGTCGATGCGCTCCCCGGAGATGCCCGCGTCCGTCAGGTTCTCCGCCGTGGCCGGGGAGACGGCGATGATGGCGTCGGCGTAATGCTCGTTGATCAGCTTGTTGAGCCAGCGGCCCGGCCCCTTTTTCAGATAGGGCTTCACCGGGAAGGCCGAGTGGCGGGTAAAGACCACCGCCGCGCCGCACTGCCGGCCCGCGATGCGCCCGGACAGGGCCCCGTGGGTGTGGACGATGTCCGGCATCAGCACCCGGATGAGCGCCTTGAGCTCCCGGATGGCCTTCAGGTCCAGGGACCTGTCCGCCATGCCGTCCACCTCGTAGACCGTCACCCCCAGCGCCTCCACCGGCTCCTTCAGGGCGCTGCCCCGCGGCATGGCCACGGCCGTCTCGAAGCGGGAACGGTCGGCATATTTGAGGTAGTTGATGATGACACGCCCGGCCCCGCCGATGTTCGTGTCGGAGATGATGTTGAGGACCCGGATCATGTCTGCTCCCCCCTGTCCCCGGCCAGTACGGCCATGGCGGCGGCAAGGCCGGCCACCGTCCAGAATGTCAGCGCCACACGGTAATTATAGAACGAGTAATCCGTCATGCTCTGGAAGAAAAACCCCACGAGGGACGAAAGCAGCGCCGCCAGCCAGACCTTTCCGCGCCTGTCCGTCCGGGTCATGCCGCCGCACAGGCCCCGGACGCAGGAGGCGAAGACCCCCAGGATGGCAAGCAGCCCCGGCGCGCCGCACTCGCAGGCCATCTGCAAAAAGAGATTGTGGGAGTGGGGCGCGGACACCGCGTTGAAGCTGTATTGCGGATAGATGCTCTGGAAGGCCGTGATCCCCGTGCCGATGCCGAACATCCAGTAGTCGCGCAGAAGATTCAGGGTCGCCTGCCAGATATACACCCGGTAGGAGGTGGAGCTGTCGGCCATGCTGCCGATGCTGGCAAGCCTGGCCATGATGCTCGCCGGCGCCAGCGCCAGCAGTCCCGCGGCCCCCAGAACGCCCAGGACGGCGAAGCGCCTGTCCATGATGATCAGGAATACGGCGGCCGCCAGGACGATCCCCAGCCAGCCCCCCCGGGACCAGGTCAGCACCAGGCACCCCAGCATCGCCGCCGTGGCAAAGCCCCCGGCGATCCGGCCGTTGACGGTCCTGGCGTTCAGGGCGCAGGCCGCGGCCAGCGGGGTGGTGAGCAGCAGGTACTCCGACAGCACGTTGGGATTGCCGAGGGTGGAGTAGACCCGCAGGGAGATGTTCTCAAACTCCTCCAGATCCACCCATTTCTCGGTGCTCTCCAGCCCCAGCGCGGACTGGGCGATGCCGTAAAGGGCCACAAGGGTGCCGGAGAAGACGATGACCTGGATGAGCCTGACGCACAGGCGCCTGTCCCGGCACACGTCCGTCACCGCCAGGGCGAAGAGGGCAAAGGCGGTCATCAGCAGTCCGCCCCGGAGGCTCTCCCCCGGCGTCACGGAAAAGAGGGTGGACGCCATATAGATCACGGCGAAAAGCAGCACCCACCGGTTCAGGGGCGCTCTCACGGCCCGCCGCTCCCGGTCCAGACCGTACCCGGCCGCGACGGCGGCCAGGGCCGCCAGCTCCAGCGCCAGAACGGCCATGGTCGGCAGGAGCGGCGCCAGAAGCGCCGTCAGCGCCACCCAGAAAAAGGTCTGTCGGAAAACGGACCCATCCAGGAGCCTGTCCAGCCGCAGGAACCGGAAAACGGCGCACAGCGCCATGTGGAGGGCGTGCCCCGCCCGCCCGGTGATCCCGCTGTCCCGGCTGACCCCGGAGCCCTCAAGGAGCCGGGCAAACCGGCTTTTCCGCCACTGGCGGTCGATCCAGCCCGCCGCCGCGGTGAGCCACCGCCAGAGCAGGCTGGCGTCCAATATCTTCTTCAAGCGCTCACCCCCTGTGGAGGAATCTCTTCACGGCCCCCGTGACCACCGCGGCCTCCGGGAGCCTCAAAAGGATCGTAAGAACGGCGAACAGCAGTACCCCCGCCGCCGCCGGGACGCAGAGCGTCAGGAGCTTCCCGACGCGTCCCTCCAGCGCCGCCGTCAGCTCCCGGGCCGCCGCGGCCATAAGGGCGGCGGAGAGGAGGAGCTTCCCCATGTCCAGCGCGAAGGCTTTGTCAAAGAAGCCCAGGCCCCGCCGCCGCAGGGGCAGGGCCAGCGTCAGGGCGTTGACCGTAAAGGAGACGGCGGAGGCCGCGGCGATGCCGGCCACGTCCAGCACCGGCGTCAGGACCGCGCAGAGCGCGGCGTTCACGGCGATGGAGGCCGCGCCGGCCAGGAGAGGGATCTTTCCCGACTGTCCGGCAAAATAGGCCCGGGACAGCACCGCCTGGGCGGCGTAGCCGATCATGCCCAGGCTCATCCACCGGAGGGCCCGGGAGGTGATGTTCACAGAGAAGGCGTCGAACTTCCCGCCGCCGTAGATCAGGTCCACCAGGGGCCGCGCCATCACAAAAAGCCCCGCCGTCATGGGGATCACCACGAAAAGCGTGGCGTGGAGGGTGGTGCGGAGCGTCCTGCGCGGGGCCTCCCCGTCCCCGCCGGCGGACTCCCGGGCGAGCCGCGGGAAGATGTAGTTGGTCACTGAGAGGACAAAGACCCCGGCGATGACGGTGTAGAGGTTGTAGGCCAGCTCCACCGCCGAGACGCCCGCCCCGTCAAAGAGCCGGGAGCCGAATTTGGAATTCACGGTCTGGTTGACGGGCAGGACCCAGGTGCTGACCATCACCGGCAGGAGGAGCCGCCCCACCTTGCGCATGTCGTCGTTTCTCACGGACAGGGACAGCTCCGGGCGGAAGCCCTTTTTCGCAAGAGCCGGGATCTGCACCGCGGCCTGGAGCGCCCAGGCGATCAGGAACGCCACGGCCAGGCCCGTGATGCCGTAACGGTCGTTGAGCGTCAGGTAATAGGCGATGACCGCCAGATTGGACACCAGGCTGATGGCGGCGGGGATGTTGAACTCGTCAAAGGTCTGCAAAACGCCCACGAAGGAGAAGGCAAGCCCCGTGAAGAAGACCGTGGGCATCATGATGCGCGTCAGCCTCGCGCAGAGCGCGGCGGTCCCGGCGTCATAGCCGTCGGCAAAGAGGGCGGTGAGCTGGGGGGCGAAGACCGTGCCCAGGGCCGTCAGCACGGCGCACGCGAGCGCCATGACGGTCATGAAATTCCCGGCAAACCGGAAGGCATCCCGCTTTCCCCGTTTGGCCAGCACCTCCCCGAGGACCGGGATGAGGCAGGCGGAGATGGCCGAGGCGAAGACCGTGTCGAAAAACACCCGGGGGATACGGCTGGCCGTCAGGAACGCGTTGGCCTCGCTCCCCGAGCCGTAGTTGACCGTGAGGAGCCGGTCGCGCACCAGGCCCAGCACCTTCCCCCCCAGGGTAATGACCATCATCGCCCCCACGGTCCAAACGGGGCTCTTCTTCCTCTCCTCCGTGGCCGGCGCCTCCCTTCAAATCACTGAAAATGTATTATACACCACTTTAATGCCCATTTCAACCCAAAATCCCTCCGGACCCCCCGCCGGGGCATATCACTTGCAAAACAGGGCAAAATCTGCTACAATGACACCATACTGAACAAAGGATGATCCGTATGTTTGTAGACAAAGCCACCATCGAGATAAAGGCCGGCAGGGGCGGCAGCGGAGCCGTCGCCTTCCACCGGGAAAAATACGTGGCCTCCGGCGGCCCGGACGGCGGCGACGGCGGCGACGGCGGCGACGTGGTGCTGGTGCCCGACGCCAACATGTCCACCCTCATGGACTTCCGCTACAAGCGCAAATACGCCGCCCAGAACGGCGCCGACGGCGCGGGCCGGCGCTGCTCCGGCAAGCGGGGTGAGGACCTGGTCATCCGCGTGCCCGTGGGCACCGTCGTGCGGGACAAGGCCTCCGGCGCGGTGATGGCCGACATGTCGGCCTGCGACCGGTTCGTGGCCGCGAAGGGCGGCTCGGGCGGATGGGGCAACTGCCACTTCGCCACCCCCACCCGTCAGGCACCCCGGTTCGCCCGGGCGGGCCTGCCCGGGGCGGAGCGGGAGATCGTCCTGGAGCTGAAGCTCCTGGCCGACGTGGGGCTCGTGGGCTTTCCCAACGTGGGCAAATCCACGCTCCTGTCCGTGGTGTCCCGGGCCCGCCCCAAGATCGCCAATTACCACTTCACCACCCTCTTTCCCAATCTGGGCGTGGTCTACGCCGGCGAGGGGATGAGCTTCGTCATGGCGGACATTCCCGGCATCATCGAGGGGGCCAGCGAGGGCGCCGGCCTGGGCCACGACTTCCTCCGGCATATCGACCGGTGCCGCCTGATGGTCCATGTGGTGGACGTCTCCGGGAGCGAGGGGCGCGACCCCATCCAGGATTTTGAGGCGGTGAACCGGGAGCTGGCGGAGTATTCCCCCGCCCTGGCCTCCCGGCCCATGATCGTGGCGGGGAACAAGTGCGACATGGCCCTCCCGGAGCAGATCGACGCCCTGGAGCGGCACGTCAAAAAGGCCGGGATGGACTTTTTCCCCGTCTCCGCCGCCGGCCGGACCGGAACGCAGGAGCTCGTCCTGGCCGTCGCCCGCCGGCTCTCCCAGCTCCCGCCGATCCTGACCTTTGAGCCGGAGTTCGTGGAGCCGGAGGCGGATGCCGGCAGCGGCGAGCCGGAGATCAACCGGGAGGACGGCGTCTGGTATGTGGACGGCGGCTTCGTGGAGAGGCTCGTGCAGAACGTGAATTTCGGCGACTACGAGTCCCGGATGTACTTTGACCGCTCCCTGCGGGAGCGCGGGGTCTTCGACAGGCTCGAGCAGCTTGGGATCTCCGAGGGCGACACCGTCAGCGTTTGCGGGATCGAGTTTGAATACAGAAAATAGGGTTTTTACCCCGGTTCCCTTGACAATTTCCCCGCGTGAATTTACAATATTATCATGCGGGCCCTTTTGCGGGCCGCGGAAAAGAGAGGCGATCCCATGAAAAAAGTGATCCGGCATCCCTCGCCCGTCCCGCTCTACGGGGCGTCGGCGGTGTGGCTTATCTGGTGCCTTTTCCTCCCCCTGTACAGGCTCTGGCATTTCGGGGCCCTCCTTGCCGCCTGCGTGGGCGCTTACTTTGTGCTGAGGGCCCTCTTCCCCGGCGTCACGGAGGAGGTGGAGGCGGAGCCCGAGCCCGTGACCACTGGCGACGCGGAGCGGGACAGCCTTCTGGCCGAGGGCCGGCAGGCCGTCAGCGAGCTGAAGCGCCTGCGCTCCTCCATCCCGGACCCGTCGGTCCGGGCCAGGATCGACCAGATCTCCGACCTTACGGAAAAGATCTTTGCCGATATCGTGGAGGACCCCAAGGACGTGCCGCAGGTGAAGCGCTTCGCCGGATACTACCTGCCCACCACCATGAAGCTCCTCAACGCCTATGACCGCATGAGCGGCCAGGGGGAGGGGGAGAACGTCTCCGGGACCCTGAAGCGGATCGGGGACATTCTGGACACCACGGTCCGGGCCTATCAGAAGGAGTACGATTCCCTTTTCGCCAACGAGGCGCTGGACATTGAGACGGATATCACGGTTTTGGAGTCCATGCTGAAGCGCGAAGGACTCACCGGAAAAGATTTTTAAGAGAAAGGACCGATCAACATGACAGAACCCGAGTACATCCCCACCCTTACCTTTGACACCACACCCACCACCCCCGCTGACCAGCAGGCCGCCGCTACCGCCGCAGCAGCCGCGGCCGCCGCCGAGCCCCAGGCCCCCGTGGTGACCGCCACCGAGCATGAGGAGAGCCAGCTTTCCGAAGCCGAGCTGAAGGCCGTGGAGGAGTTTTCCAAAAAGATCGACATCACCGACACCAACGCCATCCTCCAGTACGGCGCCGCCAGCCAGAAGAACATCGCCGATTTCTCCGGCACCACCCTCCAGAACGTCCGCACCAAGGACATGGGCGAGGTGGGCGACATGCTCTCCGACCTGGTGGTGGAGCTGCGCGGCTTCAACTACGGCGAGGAGGAGAAGCGGGGCCTCTTCGGCTTTAGGAAAAAGCTCCGGAACCAGATCGAGTCCCTCAAGGCCCAGTACGACAAGGCCGAGGTCAACGTGGACAAGATCGCCGGAATGCTGGAGAACCACCAGATCGTCCTTCTGAAGGACGTGGCCACGCTGGACAAGATGTATGAGCTCAACCAGGCCTACTTCAAGGAGCTGACCATGTACATCCTGGCCGGCAAGAAAAAGCTCAAGGAATGCGAGGAGGTGGAGCTCCCCGCCCTCCGGGAGAAGGCCGCCGCGTCCGGGCTCCCCGAGGACGCCCAGGCCGCCAACGACTACCAGAACATGATCAGCCGCTTCGACAAGAAGCTCCACGATCTGGAGCTGACGCGGATGATCTCCATCCAGATGTCCCCCCAGATCCGCCTCATCCAGAATAACGACACCCTGATGGTGGAAAAGATACAGACGTCCCTTGTGAACACCATCCCCCTCTGGAAGAGCCAGATGGTGCTGGCCCTGGGCCAGCACCACTCCCAGCAGGCCATGGAGGCCCAGCGCGAGGTCACCAACATGACCAACGAGCTTCTCAGGAAGAACGCCGAGAAGCTGAAAACCGGCTCCGTGGAGATCGCCAGGGAGGCCGAGCGCGGCATCGTGGACATCGAGACGCTGAAGGCCACCAACCAGTCCCTCATCGAGACTCTCGAGGAGGTCCGCACCATCCAGGCCGAGGGCGCGGCCAAGCGCCGTCAGGCCGAGGCGGAGCTGGGCAGGATCGAGTCCGATCTGAAGGCCAAGCTGCTTGAGATCAACAAATGAAGAAGCTTTTGACTGACCGCCGCTTCGCCGCGGCGGTCCTGGCTGTCGTGGTCCTCGTTTTCACGCCTCTGGGGGCCGGAATGAGCCTCAAGCGGGCCGTCGGCCGGGTGGAGGAGCAGTTCTTCACCGGCGTGGACGGGCGGGGGGCCGTTTCGGACCTCCTCTCCGACAGCGTGGACGCCGCCCTGGGGCTCATCTCCGTGGGGGCCAATTATGAGGCCGCCGCCGAGGAGACCGGGGAGCTCCGGGTGGACCGGGGGCTCCTTATGGACGCGCTGAAGGGCGGGGACATCTCGGAGATCCAGGGCGCCAACGCCCTGACGGTCAGATCCTTCAACGCCCTGCGGGATACCCTCCTCTCCCTCCCCCTCACCGAGGACGACGCCATGTCGGTGGACTACTACGCAAGATCCTTTGAGGGCGCCCAGGGCGCCGTCTCCCACGCGGGTTACGACGAGGCGGTGGCGGAGTTTATCGCGGGCACCTATGAGCGCTTCCCCGCCAAGCTCATCGGCTCCGCCCTGGGCGTTGAGCCGCCCCAATCCTTTCACGAGGTGTGAGCCTTGAAAAAAACTGTATCCCTTATCCTGACCGCGCTTTTGGCCCTCTGTCTTTCGGTCCCGGCCCTGGCGCTCACGCAAAGCGAGGACTACTACGTCACCGACGAGACAGGCTCCCTCTCCCCGGAGACCGTCGAGGAGGTTTTGAACGTCAACTATGACCTGGAGGAGTCCTGCGACGGGGCCCAGATCGTGGTGGTCTTTGTCAATTACTTCGGAGACGTCTACGCCGACGAGTACGCGGTCAGCCTCTTCAACGACTGGCAGCTCTCCGACCGGGCCATGCTTCTGGTGGTCTCCCCCAGGGAGGGGCGCGGCGGCATGACCGTGGGGCGGGAGCTCACAAGCCGGTTCACCGATGACGACATGAACAGCTATCTGGACCGCTGGTTCTGGGACGACTTTGACGCCGGGAAGTACGACCGGGCCGTCACCACCCTGGTCGATAAACTGGCCGACTGGTTTTACGACGAATACGGCGTGGACGCGCCCTCCGGCTCCGGCTCCTCCGGCACTCTGGCGGGGCTGGGCATCCTCGGGATGATCTTGGGCTTTCTGTTCCGGAATCTCTTTATCATTTTGCTCTTCGTCCTCATCCTCGTCATCATCATCCGCTCCGACAGGCGGCGCTACCGCGGCTATTACACGGCCATGGGTATGCCCATCCCCCGCTACTACCCCTGGTATATCTTCTCCACCCTCCCCTACCGGCGGTGGAACCCGCCTCCCCGTGACCCTCCCGGCCCCCGCGGTCCCCGCGGCCCCGGAGGCTTCGGAGGCGGCGGCCCCCGCTCCTCGGGCGGCCCCCGCAGGTCCGGCAGCAGCTCCGGCTCCTTCGGCGGACGCTCCGGCCGGCCCGGCTCCGGCGGCTCCCGCCCCTCGGGAGGCTTCCGTCCCTCCGGCGGCGGAAGAAGCGGAGGCTCCTTTGGAGGAAGACGATAAGAAAAAAGCTCGCCCCGTATAACGGGGCGAGCTTTTTGAGATTGTCGAAAAAGGCCATTCGGCCTTTTTCCGACAAGGGGAACGTGCGGAAAACCCGGCTTGAATTCTGCGGAATTCAAGCCGAATTTTCCTGCTGTTGCCCTGCGCGCGCCCCGTTGGGGCACACTTGGACACCAAAAGGGATTTTTTCCGACGTACATGCCGCCGGAAAAAATATTGAAACTGAGTTTTTTGCAGGGTGCAATTTCGAAGGGCACTATCGGCAGACGCCGTGCGGGCCGCCGCCCGTACAGAGGGATTTGAGGTTCGACCTCAACCTCTAAAGCTCTATCTCAAACTTCTCATACGCGTTGATGATGTCGGTGCGGCGGTAGCGGATCCTGCGGGGAATGTTGTGGCCGTAGTTCAGGTGGACGTGGCCGTGGACCAGATATTCCGGCTCATATTTTTCGATCAGCTCCCGGAAGACCTGAAAGCCCCGGTGGGCCAGGTCGTCCATATCCCCCAGGTCCCGCGGGGGCGCGTGGGTGAGGATGATGTCCACGCCTCCGGCGCGCCAGAGCTTGAACCGGAGCTTCCGGGCGCGTTTTTCCATCTGCGCCTCGGTGTACAGGTTCTCCCCGGGCCGGTATTTATAGGCCCCGCCCAGGCCCAGGATCCGCAGGCCCTTCACGGTGACCAGATCCCCGTCGGCACAGATGCAGCCCTGCGGCGGGTCCTGGAGCATCCGGTCGTCGTGGTTGCCCCGGACGTAGACCAGCTGCGTATTGGACATGGTCACGAGGAATTCCAGATATTGCCGTTTCAAATCCCCACAGGACAGGATCAGGTCGTAGCCGGTGAGGACGCCGGGTCGATAATAGTCATAGAGGCTCTTCACCTCCTCGTCGGACACGGCAAGGATCTTCATTCCTGACCGGCCTCCGGCTTCCTGGCCGGTTCCACACCCACGGATTCCACCGTGGCCTTGCCGGTGGAGTCCAGCTCCTCATAGACGGGGATGCGCCCCGCCACGTTCTCCACCAGGTAGTCCATGGAGATGATCTCCTCCAGGTCGAAGGGCCGGCCCGGCTCACCCACGGTGTCTCCACCCTGGATGTGGATAGGCCCGATGAAGGGATCGACGATCCAGCGGCTGATGCCCTCCCGCAGATATCCCGCCAGCCGCTTGACCGGCTCGGGCACCGCGTCCGTCACCTTCACGTCCACCGTGCCGGCGGACATGCCCCAGTAGTAGTTGATGGCCTTGCTGGACGTCTCGTACTCCGTCCGGATGGCTCCGTTCAGGATCTGGCGGATGAGCCCCTCATAATAGACGCCCCAGTTCCAGAGCGGCGCGGCCAGCTGCGTCTGCCTGTCGCCGTCCACCAGATACAGGCCGAATTTGTCCCCGGACTCATAAAGGCGGGCGTTGTCCATGGCGGAGATGAGCTTGATGCCCCGACTGGTCAGCCTCTCCACGGCGGCCTTCCGGCCGCCCACGCTGGACCACTCGAGCTCCACGGTGGAGCGGGGGTCCACCATCCTGGCGCCCAGGGCGAAGGCGTTGATGCCGGCGATCTGGCCGAAGATGGGGTAGTCGCAGACGTAGCCGATGCGGCCGTCCTCGCTCATGGCGCCGGCGATGGCACCGATGATGAATTTGGCCTCATAGATGCGGGCGTAGTATGTACGCACGTACCGGTGGGACTTATTGATGGAGCAGTTCATGATGAGGGTGCCGGGGTTGTCCACCGCCGCCCGCAGGGAGGCGGGCAGCAGCACCGGGGAGGTGGTGAACACCACGTCGCACAGCTCGTCGATGGCGCGGTTTATGGCGGTCAGCGGGTCGGGGTCCATGGCGTTGAAATAGGAGACCGTGCCGATCCTGTCGCCGAAGACCTTCTCGACATAGAGGCGCCCCTGCTCGTGGCCGTGGGTCCAGCCGGACTTCTCGGGGGTCTTGTCGTGGACAAAGCCCACCTTGAGCCCCATGGCCGCCGTGGCGGTGGTGAGGACCTTGGTGAGGAGGGTGGCCCTCGGCTCCACGGGGACGGGCTTGACCTCGATGGGGGTCTTCTCCTGCTGGAGCTCCAGCTCCTCCCAGACCTTCCCCACGGATTTTTTGATCTCCGACTGGGTCATGGCGCACAGGTCCTTGTAGGGGTAGATCTTCAGGAACGACAGGAGCGCGTCGCCGGGGCGGATGTTCAGCTTGCCGCCGGAGCGCTCCTCAAAGGCGGTGCGGAAATAGTGGAAGACGGCGGAGAACCGGCGCCGGTCGTCCTCGGTCCAGAGGGCTTCCGGGTCGCGGCCCATGCGCTTCAAAAGCTCCCTGTAACCGCCCTTCTTGGAAAACTCCACGTAGTTTACGTGGGTCACGCGGTAAAACTCCGTGAACTCATAATAGAGATCGCTCTCCGGCGTGCCCGGTTCGGGCATGATGCGGATGACCTCCGCCGTCACCGTGGCGGCGTCGAAGAATTTGAGGACGCTGACGCGCTTGTTGCCCTCCTGGACATAAAAGCGGTTCATGTACTCATACGCCTTGATGGGGTCGCGGATGCCCTCCTTGAGGTGGCTCCCGCACAGACTGCGCCACTTGGACGCGAATTCCGTGTCCTCGGGCAGGATGGGCATGAAGTTTCGGGCAAAGCTGGCGGTGCGGCCGCGGGTCTTGGTGCCCACGATGAACTCAGCCGGGACCTGGACGACGCCCAGGCTGATGCCCAGGTTCACCCGCTCCTCCGGGACAAAGTCGTCCAGCACAGGCAGGACGGGGCTGACGCCCCGGGCGATGCAGGCGCGGTACTCCTTCTGTCCGGCTTTCAGCGCTTCCTTGTAATATTGTTCAGGCATAGTGACCTCCATGGCTTTCAATATGAATCCATTTTGATTTTACCATATGTGTCAAGTCCTTATTTCCCCTTGCAAAACGGAAAAATAGATGTATAATAGTTGGCAATGTCACTGAAAGAGGGTCTTTTTATGGATTTGGTCTGCCTGGATCTGGAGGGCGTGCTGGTGCCCGAGATCTGGATCGCTTTCTCCGAAAAAAGCGGCATCCCCGAGCTGCGCCGCACCACCCGGGACGAGCCGGATTACACCAAGCTCATGGCGTTCCGCATTGCCGTTTTAAAAGAGCACGGGCTGGGGTTACGGGAGATCCGGGACGTGATCGAGGCCATCGACCCCCTGCCGGGGGCCCGGGAATTCCTGGACGTCCTGCGCGGCGAGACGCAGGTGGTCATTCTCTCGGACACCTTCACCCAGTTCGCCGCGCCCCTGATGCGCAAGCTCGGGCGGCCCACCATCTTCTGCAACGAGCTGGTCGCCGCCCCCTCCGGCGAGATCACGGGCTTCAAAATGCGCTGTGAGAACTCCAAGCTCACCACGGTGCGGGCCTTGCAGTCCTGCGGCTTTGAGACCGTCGCCGCCGGGGACAGCTACAACGATCTGGCCATGATCAGGGCGTCCAAGGCCGGCTTCCTTTTCCGGAGCACCGACAGGATCAGGGCGGACAACCCGGACCTTCCGGCCTTTGAGAGCTTTGATGAGCTGCTGTCCGGCATCCGCGGCGCCATCGGGGGCTGAGCATGGGATTTCTGGAGCTTTTCCTGACCGCCGTGGGCCTCTCCATGGACGCCTTCGCGGTCTCGGTGTGCAAGGGACTCTCCGCCCGCGAGCTCAAAGCGTCGGGCCCGGTGAAAACGGGCCTTTTCTTCGGTGGCTTTCAGGCGCTGATGCCCCTGCTGGGCTGGCTCCTGGGGCGGCAATTCGAGGCGTACATCACCGAGATCGACCACTGGATCGCCTTTATCCTCCTGGCCTTCATCGGCGGGAAGATGATCTGGGAGGTCCTTTTCGGCAAGGAGGACGGCCCCAGCGGGTCCTTCGAATCCAGGGAGCTGCTGGTCCTGGCCATCGCCACCAGCATCGACGCCCTGGCGGTGGGCATCACCTTCGCCTTCCTGGCGGTGAACATCTGGTCCTCCGTGGCCCTCATCGGCGTCACCACCTTCGCCTTCAGCGTGGGCGGGGTGTACCTGGGCAACCGGGTGGGCGGCCAATTCCACGAGAAGGCGGAGATTTTGGGCGGCGTCATCCTCATCCTCATCGGCCTGAAGATCCTCTTAGAGCATCTGGGGGTCATTAGTTTTTAATTTTGTAACAAACTTCACCGAAATTGGAGTATAATTTACCATACAATAAAATGCCCGCCGTGCGCGGGCTTCAAATTTGGAAGGAAGTAACAGAAGATATGGCAAAAAAGCAGTTCAAGGCGGAGTCCAAGCGGCTCCTGGACCTGATGATCAACTCCATCTACACGCATCGGGAGATCTTCCTCCGGGAGATCATCTCCAACGCCTCCGACGCCATCGACAAGCTGGCCTATAAGGCCCTGACGGACCAGAACGTGGGCCTCACCAGGGAGGACTTCCGCATCCGTGTCACCATCGACAAGGACGCCCGGACGGTGACCGTCAGCGACAACGGCATCGGCATGACCCGGGAGGAGATGGAGGAGAATCTGGGGGTCATCGCCCACTCGGGCTCCTTCAAATTCAAGAGCGAGATGGACAAGGCCGACGACGTGGACATCATCGGCCAGTTCGGCGTGGGCTTCTACTCCGCCTTTATGGTCTCCGACCAGGTCACGGTGATCTCCCGCGCCTACGGCTCCGACACGGCCTGGAAATGGGAGAGCTCCGGCGCCGACGGGTATACCGTCAGCGAGTGTGAGAAGGACGGCGTGGGCACCGACGTCATTATGCACATCAAGCCCGACGCCGGGGAGGATCGTTACAGCGAGTTCCTTGAGACCTGGAGGATCCGGGAGCTCATCAGGAAATACTCCGACTACGTCCGCTTCCCCATCCGCATGGACATCGAGCACACCGAGTATGTGGAGACGGACGAGGTGGACGAGCAGGGCAACAAGAAGACAAAGCCCGTCACCCACACCGAGGAGGAGACGGTCAACTCCATGGTGCCCATCTGGCAGCGCAGCAAAAGCGAGGCCACGGACGAGGCGTGTATCGCCTTCTACAAGGAGCGGTTCCACGACAGCGAGGACCCGGTGGCGGTCATCCGCGTCAACGCCGAGGGGCTGACCTCCTACCGCGCCCTGCTGTTCATCCCCGCCAAGGCCCCCTATGATTTTTACAGCCGGGACTACAAGCCGGGTCTGGCCCTTTACAGCTCCGGCGTGATGATCATGGAATCCTGCGCCGATCTGCTTCCGGAGTGCTTCCGCTTTGTCCGGGGCGTGGTGGACTCCCCCGACCTCTCCCTCAACATCTCCCGGGAGATCCTCCAGCACGACCGGCAGCTCAAGACCATCGCCGGGAACCTGGAGAACAAGGTGAAGGCCGAGCTCATGAAGCTCCAGAGCTCCGACCCCGAGAAGTACGACACCTTCTGGGCCGCCTTCGGCCGGCAGATCAAATACGGCATCGTGAACGAGTACGGGATGAAGAAGGACCTTCTGAAGGACCTTTTGAAGTTCTACTCCTCCAACAACGAAAAGCTCACCACGCTGGCCGAGTATGTCTCCCGGATGCCCGAGGGGCAGAAATACATCTACTACGCCGCCGCGGACAGCCTGCGCACCGCCGCGGGGCTCCCCCAGAACGAGCAGGTGAAGGCAAAGGGCTACGAGCTGCTCTACATGACCGAGGACATCGACGAGTTCGCCGTCCAGATGCTCTACTCCTACAACGACAAGGAGCTGCGCAGCGTCTCCGCCGGGGATCTGGGTCTGGAGTCTGAGGAGGAGAAGAAGGAGCAGGAGGAGACGTCGGACAAGGCCAGGGAGCTCCTGGACTTCATGAAGGAGACCCTGAAGGACGACGTGGCGGACGTGAAGCTCTCCAAGTCCCTGGTCAGCTCCGCTGTCTGCATGTCCTACGAGGGCGAGATCACCCTGGAGATGGAGCGCTACTTCCGGCAGATGCCCGGGGAGGCCGGCGAGAAGATCCGCGCCCGCCATGTGCTGGAGCTCAATCCCGGTCACCCCGCCTTTGCCTCCCTCACAAACGCCTTTGAAAACGACCGGGAGCGGGCGGCCAGGATCGCCCGGGTCCTGTGCGACCAGGCCAAGCTTCTGGCCGGTCTGCCTGTGGAGGACATGGGCGCCTACACCGAGGCGGTGTGCGCGCTGATCTGATAACCTGACCTGCGCATCAAAAAGAGGCACGTCCCGCAAAAGGGACGTGCCTCTGTGTTTATTCGTTGTCGTCGGGGAAGAGGTCGGCGGCGGAGGTCATGGACTGGTCGGGGGGCGGGGTCTGACCGATGGGGGCGGTGCCGTTGATGAACTGCATCTCCTGCCACTGCTGGCGGGTCATGACGATCTGTCTCGGCTTGGAGCCCTCAAAGGGACCGAGGACGCCCACCTCCTCCAGCTGGTCCACGATCCGGGCGGCCCGGGCGTAGCCCAGCTTGAGACGCCGCTGGAGGGCGCTGACGCTGGCCTGGTTCGTCTCAAAGATGATATCGGCGGCCTGGGGAAGGAGCTCGTCGTAATCCTTGAACTTGTCCTCACCCGCCGGCGGCTGCGCCGTCTTGCCGCCGTTCTCCTTCTCCTGGACGGCCTTCTCGATCTCGTAGATCACATCCTCGGAGTAGCTGGCCTCGCCCAGGCTCTTGACGAACTCCACTACCTTCTCCCGCTCCTCGTCACTGACCCAGGTGCCCTGGATGCGGGCGGGCTTGGAAGCGCCGATGGGGGCAAAGAGCATGTCGCCGTTGCCCACCAGCTTGTCCGCCGCGCCTCCGGCGTCCAGGATGATCCGGGACTCCAGGGAGGAGGCCACCTTCAGGGCGATGCGGGAGGGGATGTTGGCCTTCATAAGGCCGGTGATCACGTCGGCACGGGGGCTCTGGGTGGCGATGACGAGATGCACGCCGGCGGCCCTGCCCATCTGGGCCACGCGGCAGATGGATTCCTCCACCTCCTTGGCGGCGATCATCATGAGATCCGCCAGCTCGTCGATGATGACCACGATCTGCGGCATTTTGGGCGTCCCCTCATCCAGCTGCTGGTTGTAGCCGGCGATGTCCCGGGCGCCCGCGTCGGAGAAGGTGCGGTAGCGCTTCATCATCTCCACCACCGCCCACTGGAGGGCCCCGGCGGCCTTCTTGGCCTCCGTGACCACGGGGATCAGCAGGTGCGGGATGCCGTTGTAGATCTTGAATTCCACCATCTTGGGGTCGATCATGATGAACTTGACTTCCTCGGGCGTGGCCTTGTACATGAGGCTCAGGATCAGGGAATTGAGGCACACGGACTTGCCCGAGCCCGTGGTGCCGGCCACCAGGAGGTGGGGGAGCTTGGAAATATTGCCCACCATCACGTCGCCGGAGATGTTCTTGCCGATGGCGAAGGTCAGCTTGGACTTGGCGTTTGTGAACTCCGGGGCGGTGATGATCTCCCGGAGGTAGACCGTGCTCACGTTCTTGTTGGGCACCTCGATGCCCACGGTGGAGATCCGGTTGGGGATGGCGGCGATGCGCACGCCGGAGACGCCCAGGGCCAGGGCGATATCGTCGGCAAGGTTGGTGAGCTTGTTGAGCTTCACGCCGATCTCCAGCTCCATCTCATACCGGGTGATGGAGGGGCCGTGGACGATGTTGGAGATGTTCACATTGATGCCGAAGGAGCGAAGGCACAGCTCCAGCCGCTCCTTGGTGGCGTTCAGCTCGTCCTGGCTGTCCTTGCTGCCGGAGCGGACCGGCTCGTTCAGGAGCGATACCGGCGGGAATTTGTAGACCTGCGCGGCCTCCGCCAGCTCGCGCTTGGCCTTTTCGTCGATGAGGCTGGCGATCTGACCGGCGGCCTCGGCGGTCTCGGCGGCGGTGACCTTCTCCGGGGCGAGGGGCGTCGGGGCGGGGACGGCCGGTTCCGGCGCCGGCTCCGGGACGGGGGAGGGCCGCTTCGGTTCAGGCTCCGGTTCGCGCTTGATGATCTCTATGGGCACCGGTTCGCTCTGTACGGGCTTTTCCTCCTCCCGGGCAAAGAGGCTGTCCGGCGCGGGGGCGTTGGGGCGTCTGTTGAAGAGGCTGTTCTTCCGGACCTTTTCCGGCTCGGCCGGTTCATTGGGCATGTCCTCGTCGTCCATGGGGATATCGATGGCCGAACGGCGGACGCCGGGCCTGGGGACCTCCAGGAGCGAGGCCGTGGGGACGTCGGGCTTTTTGCGGACGCTCTCCCGGGCGGGCTCGGGCTCCGGTTCGTTCATGAGCTCCTCCACCTCCCGCTCCCGGCGGGTCCTGCGGCTCTCCCGGATCATGTCCACGATGGCCCTCAGCGTCAGGCCGCAGATGTTCATGACCGCGAAGGCGCTGAGGCACACCAGCACGATGACCGCGCCGGCCAGGCCGAAGAGGGTCCGGAAGAGAATGGCCACGGCTCCGCCCACGGCGCCGCCGCCGGAGAGGGCCTGTCCCTCCTCCCAGAGGAGGGGGAACATGTCAAAGCCCAGCTCCAGGCTGGTCTTGGAGAAGATCTGACAGAAGGCGGCCACTAAGGTGGGCACGCCCAGGGCGCTGACGGCCCGGGGAACGGGGTCCTCCCGGGCGAGGGCGAGGAAGAGAGCCGCCGTGATGAGCATGAAGGGCAGGAGATAAAAGCCCCCGCCCAAAAGGCCGGTGAGCAGTCCCCGCAGGAGGCGGATGACGACGCCGTCCGTTTTGAAATACCCCAGGAAGGTGCAGACGCCCACGGCAAACAGCGCCAGCGCGACGGCCGCGCGCCTCCTCTGGCGCCGGATAGCCTCCGCCTTCTTCTCGGCCGCGGCGCGGTTGGCGCTTTGCCGGCCGGAGCTTTTCTTCCCGGCGGAGGACGCGCGCTTCCCGGCGGAGGCTGTCTTCTTCCCGCCGGAAGTCTTACTGCCGGAGGAGCCTCCGGCAGTTGTTTTCTTCTTTTGTTCTGCCATGCAAATAACCTCTGAAACTATGAAATGCCGCCGGCATCAGCCGATAAACAGCGAAAGGATCAGCGCCAGGGCGCCGGCGCCCCAGCAGTAATAGGCGAATTTGGAGAAGCTGTCCCCCGAGAGGATGAGCTTCTTGATGAGCACCAGGGCAAAATACCCCACCACGCCCGCCACGATCATGCCGATTATGTACGCCGGGAGGTTGGCCCACTGGATACCGCCCTGGACGATGGCCTTGATCAGGGTGACCAGGGTGGAGCCCAGGATGGCGGGGATGGACAGGAGGAAGGAGAACCGGACGGCGAATTCCCGCTTGAAGCCCCGGGAGAGGCCCACGGTAATGGTGGTCCCGGAGCGGGAGAGGCCCGGGATAACGGCCACGGCCTGGGCCGCGCCCACGACCAGCGCGTCCGCCAGGGAGGCGGTCTTCTCGTTCCGGCGGCCCTCGGCGAGCTTGCCGGAGACATAGAGGAGCGTGCCCGTGACGATAAGGGCAAAGGCGATGAAGGCCGTGTTCCCCATAAGGCCCTCCACGGCGCTGTGGAAGGGGAGCACGACGACGAGCGGGACCGTGGCCACGGCGATCAGGAACAGGAGCCTCACGGAGGGCTTGAGGCGCCCGTCCTCCCCGCCCTCGGCGCCCTTGCCGGAGACGAAGCTCACGGTATCGACCGCCATGGCGCGGATGTCCTTCCAGTAGAAAACGAACACCGCCGCCAGGGTCCCCAGATGCAGCAGCACGTCAAAGAGCAGATGCTCGCCGGCATCATATTCAAGGGAGAATAGATTCTGAAAAATGGACAGGTGCCCGGAGCTGGAGATGGGCAGAAATTCCGTTATCCCCTGTACAAGTCCGAGAAAAGCGGCCATAAAAATCGACAAGTTTCATTCCTCCTCGCGACTGTCTGTCCAAAGTATATGAGTATACATAATCACTATAACACACAAATTTCGGAAATGCCACTGTTTTTTTTACATTGCCGGGGAGTTTTTTGCGGGTAGATCACGGTTTTTTCCGTTTGAACCGGGCCGAGCGGGGCTTGAAGGGCTTCTCCGTGCCGTTGAGGAGACGCCTGATGTTGCCCCGGTGCATGAACAGCACCAGAAGTCCGGCGCACACGCCGGTGAGGAGGGTGGGCCAGTCCCGGAAGCCGGCGGCCAGCTCCGCCGGCACGAAGGCGAGGGCGCACATCACCGAGCCCGCGGAGACCCGGCGGGTCAGGGCGAAGGTCAAAAAGAACACAGCCACGATGATGACGAAGACCTTCCAATGGAGCATAAGGCCGACGGCCGCGCCCACGGAGACGCCCTTGCCGCCCTTGAACCCGAACCAGACGGGAAAGCAGTGGCCCAGCATACAGGTCACGGCCGAGAGGAGAAAGCCGTACTCCCCGCCGATGAGCCGGCCCAGGGACATGGCCGCCACGGTCTTGAGCACATCCAGCAGGAAGGTGGCCACGCCCCCGGCCATGCCGAAAAAGCGCGCCATGTTGGTGGCCCCGGCGTTGCCGGAGCCGTAATTGCGGATATCCTTGCGGCTGACCACATAGGAGACCACCACCGCGGAGGATATGGATCCTATCAGATAAGCCGCCAGACCCGCCAGAACGATTTTAACGGCGCCCATCAGATCATCTCCCCTTTCCAGCGTTTTCAATATGTCTTTTTATGCCATACTACTATAATATCCGGAGGTTGTCCACAGTTTTTTATCGGACCGCCGCCTGCAGGACCGCGTTGGCGACGGGGCCCGCCGCGCCGGCGCCGGAGCCGGCGTCCTCCACGACCACGGCGAAGGCGTAGGGGTGGTCCGGGTCCGCGAGAAAGCCGGTGAACCAGGCGGTGGGCTTTTCCGCGCCCGTTTCGGCGGTGCCGGACTTGGCGCACAGGTCAAGGCCCGGGAACTTCTCATCCCCATAGGTGCGGAAGACGCAGTAGTCCATCATCTCCGCCAGGCGCGCAGCGGTCTCCTCCTCCATGATCCGCTCGCCGTCGCCGGAGACGCCCCGGAGCTGGGTGAGCGCCGGGGCCGTGCCGCCCGCGGCGATGGCGGCGGCGAGCCGGGCCATGGTCATGGGGCAGACCAGGTCATGATACTGCCCCGCGCCGGACCAGGCCAGCTCCAGGCTGCCCTCGCCGCCCACGTCGAACCTCCCCGCGGCGGTCCTGAGGCTGTCCACAAAATGGCCGGAGGTGATGCCCAGCCTCTCCGCGTACCGGCCCATGATCTGGCCGCCCAGCTCCACGGCCAGAGCGCCGAAGACGCAGTTGCAGGAGGAGGCCAGGGCGTCCTCGATCTTCATCTTCCCGTGGGCGCGGGGGCAGGTGACCCGGCCGCCGCCGATCTCATAAACCCCGTCGCACTCAAAATCCCGCTCAAAAAGGTCCGGGATACATTCGATGGCCGCCGTCAGGGTCACGAGCTTATAGGTGGAGCCGGGGGTGAAGGCGGCGGATATGGCCCGGTTCAGGTAGACGCCGGAGCCGTCCTCCACCGTCTCCGGCGGGTCCTCCGGGTCGAAGGTGGGGCTGGAGGCGGCGCAGACCACCTCCCCCGTCTTATAGTTGATGACCGCCACGGCCCCCCGGCGGCCGTCCAGGGCCTCCAGGGCGGCGCGGTGGACGCCGGCGTCAACGGACAGGGTCAGCGTCCCGCCCTTGCCGGCGGGGTCCCACAGGCCGTTCAGCGGGTCCCAGCCCAGGATCGCCTCCGCGTATCGGAATATGGCGCCGGTGCCGATCCTGAGCTCCCGGTCGCCTACCACGTGGAGGGTGGCGCGGCGGGTCTCCTCGTCGGCGGCGTACCGGGCCTGGCCGTCCGAGGCCAGGTACAGGATCTCGCCGTCGCGGTCGGTGACGGTCCCGGCCCGGAGGGAGCCGGAGGCGTAAGCGTCGCCGTTGGAGATAAAGGCGGCCCACCGGCCCCCATCCCTCCCGTATTGCAGAACGAAGAGTCCCAGGAGGGCCAGGACGGCGGCGGCGATCAGCAGGACGGCGGACGCGCGGGATCTCACCTTTTTCATGGCTCCTCACCTCCCCGCCGGCCCTTCCGCCCCGGGCGCGGCAGGCCCGGAATGGCGAAGCTGGCGTCCTGTCGGGCATCCGCGGCCTTGACGAAGGCCAGCATCCCAAAGGCCGCGATCAGGCTGGAGCCGCCCTTGGACACCAGCGGGAAGGTCACGCCGGTAAAGGGCAGGAGGTCCAGGGACCCGAAAACATTGAGCGCCAGCTGGGTGAGCATCACCGTCACCGAGGCGCAGGCGGCGATGGCGTAAAAGGTGCTGCGCGACGACCCCGCCGAACGCACGGCGAACAGGGCCAGCAGTACGATGGCCAGGACGCACAGGACCGCCATGAGGAGGCCCAGCTCCTCGCAGACCATGCCGAAGACCATGTCCGTATCGGCGGCAAAGATCCGATGGAGCCGGCCCTTCCCCCCGCCCAGGCCGAAAAGTCCGCCCGAGGCCGCCGCGGCCAGCGTGCGGGTCTGCTGATAGCCCCCGTCATTGGGCGCGTCCCAGACGTGGCCCCAGGCGGCGAACCGGGAGAGGATATAGGGCCGCGCGGTCACGGCCATGAAGGCGCCCAGCGCCGCGCCGGCCACGGAGAGGAGCACCGTGGCGAAGCTCCCCGAGCGCATATAGGCGATGACGATGTAGGCGGCGAAAAAGACGGCCGCCGTCCCGAAGTCGCTCATGGCGGCAAGGCACCCCACCGTGGCCGCGGCGAAGCCCACGAACAGCAGGAGGTTCCGGCGGGTGTAGAGCCTGTCCAGCGTGGCGGAGCCCGCGAAAATGAAGCAGATCTTTACCAGCTCCGAGGGCTGGAAGGAGATGCCGGCGATCCGGATCCAGTTTTTCGC
The DNA here is from genome assembly GCA_947625815.1 of uncultured Oscillospiraceae bacterium. Classification (GTDB taxonomy): domain Bacteria; phylum Bacillota; class Clostridia; order Oscillospirales; family Oscillospiraceae; genus RUG626. The sequence continues at coordinate 76,577 of CANQPU010000002.1, read as the reverse complement.
GCCGAAGATGCTCGTGGCGGTGAGGAGATTCACCAAAAGAAGGGCGATGCCCGCCGCGGCCATGGGGAGGCTGAGCCTGCGGGCCCGGTCCAGATCCCGCAGATACGAGCCGATGACGAAGTAGAGGACCACCCCGGCCGTGAGGCAGACCATCTCCTTCCAGAGAGCGTCCGGATCCGAGGAGGCGCAGACGCCAAAGCCCACGGCCGCCAGCAAAAAGGCGATGGTCTCCACCTCAAACCCCGTCCGTCCCAGGGCCCGGGTCACGCCGTAGCAGGTCCAGACCAGGAGGGCGAGGGCGGCAAAGGCCGCGGGAACGGCCGCGTTCGTCTCCCCCGCCGCCATGTGCTGGGCGCAGACGAGGAAGAGGAAGGCCGTGAGCAAAAGGACGGTGACGGCGCCGCGGAGCCCCGCGCCCCGCGTCCTGCGCAGGTCGGCCCGCTCCCGCTCCTGCCGGACCGTGGCGGCCTGAAAGACGCATCCGGCCCCGCCGAAGGCGACGGTGTCGCCGGTGCGCACCGCCGCGGGACCGTCCAGCTTCTTCCCCCGGAGCTTCACGCCGGTCCTGGAGCCCAGGTCCCGGACGGTCCACCGCCCGGCGGCGTCCCGTATGAGGGCGGCGTGGGTACGGGAGACGGATTTGTAGCCGAGGACCACGTCCGAGGAGGCCGCCCGGCCCACGATGTTCTCCCAGTTGGACAGCTCCACTCTCTCCCCTCCCGGGAGGGTGAGCCACCCCCAGACCTCCTTTTCCGTTCTCCCGGAGAGCATGGAGACGCCGCAGCGGACGAGGATCACCAGCGCCAGCGCCGGTATGAGATACCGGGAGGCCGTGATGAATACCGCCGAAAGCTCCATGTCCATGTCCTCCTTTCCCGATCTGCGGCCGGGGCGGCCGCGCTTGCCTGTCCGGCGTCCGCCGGAGAGAAAAAACGGCCCGGGCCCGCCCGCGAATGGGGATATTATATCACAGACATCTTGAAAATTAAAGCCCGATGAGATATATTAGAGGGTAGACAAAAAAACTGGAGGTATCTTATGCCTGATATGAAACGGCTGGAAGAGCTTGAGTCCCGCATCCCCCACGACGGGGTGCGGACGCGCTTCGCCCCCTCCCCCACGGGGTACATGCATGTGGGAAATCTGCGCACGGCGCTGTACACCTGGCTCATCGCCCGCCACGCCGGGGGAAAATTCATCCTGCGGATCGAGGACACCGATCAGGGGCGGCTCGTGAAGGGGGCGGTGGACGTCATTTACCGGACCCTGGCCGAGTGCGGCCTTGACCACGACGAGGGGCCGGATGTGGGCGGCCCGGTGGGGCCCTACATCCAGACGGAACGGCGCGGATTTTATAAGGAATACGCCGAGCTTTTGATCGAAAAGGGCCACGCCTACCGGTGCTTCTGCGAAAAATCGGAGTCTGGGGAGGACTCCGGGGACTTCAGCCGCTCCGAGGACCCCTGCCGCGCCCTGAGCCGGGAGGAGGCGGACGCCAGGGCCGCCGCCGGGGAGCCCTATGTCATCCGCCAGAGGATGCCCCGGGAGGGCTCCACCACCTTCCACGACGCGGTATACGGCGCCATCACCGTGGAGAACAAGGAGCTGGAGGACCAGATCCTGCTGAAGTCCGACGGCCTGCCCACCTATAATTTCGCCAATGTCATCGACGACCACCTGATGGGCATCACCCACGTGGTCCGCGGCGCCGAGTATCTGTCCTCCGCGCCGAAATACGACCTGCTGTACCGGGCCTTCGGCTGGGAGATCCCCACCTATGTCCACTGCTCCTCCGTCATGGTGACGGACGCCGAGACGGGCGCGGTCCGGAAGATGAGCAAGCGCCACGGCGACCCCAGCTATGAGGATCTGATCGCCGAAGGCTACCTCACCCCCGCCGTGGTGAACTATGTGGCCCTGCTCGGCTGGTCCCCCGGGGGAGAGCGGGAGGTCTACTCTCTCCGGGAGCTGGCGGAGATCTTCGACATCCATGGCGTCTCCAAGTCCCCCGCGGTTTTTGACATCGCCAAGCTCACCTGGTTCAACGCAGAGTACATCCGGGCCATGGCGCCGGAGGCATTCGCGAGGGCGGCGGAGCCCTACATCCGGCGGGCGGTGAGGGATCCGGCCATCGACGTTCTCCAGGTCGCGGCCCTTTTGCAGCCGAGGACCGAAAAGCTCTCCGATATCCCGGAAAAGGTGGACTTTTTTGACGCCGTGCCGGAATACGACGCCGAGCTTTACGTCCACAAAAAGTCCAAGACCGACATCCCCGGCTCCCTGGATACGCTCCGGAGGCTCCTGCCCGCCCTGGAGGCGGTGGAGAGCTGGGACGACGAGTCGATCCTGGCCGTCCTCACCGCCATGGCGGAGACCGACGGCGTGAAGAACGCCCGGATCATGTGGCCCCTGCGCATCGCCCTCACGGGCCGCGCCGTCACCCCCGGCGGGGCCGTGGAGATCGCACGGATCCTGGGGAAAAGCCAGTGCGTCGCGCGCGTCAGGGCGGCCATTGACAAGCTTTCATAAATTTTCAATGAGTGAAACACCCCTTTTGCGCCAAAGATAGGGCAAAAGGGGTGTTTTTATGTGGTATAGCAAAAAGGCCGGAAGGCTGATCATCATCTATTCCCTGGCGGCCGTTCTCGTCATGGGCGGTTTTTTATGGCGGAGCGAGACGGAGAAAACGGCCCTCCGGCGCACCGTGGCCGTGGGGTATGACCGGGCCTTTGTGGAGCTGGCGGACGCCGTGGGGGCGCTGGACGCCTCCCTTCAGAAGACTCTCTGCGCCGCCACGCCCACCATGGTGAGCGACCTGTGCTCCCAGGGCTACGCCCACTGCGCGGCGGCCAGTCAGGCCATCGAGAGCCTGCCCTACGGGAACATAGAGCTGGAGCACACGGCGGCGTTCCTGGCCAGGACCGGGGATTACCTGGCCTATCTTTCGAGGATGGGCGCCAGGGGCTCCGGCCTCAGCGGCGAGGCGCGGCAGGCCCTGTCGGAGCTTTCCGGGAGCGCCGGGACCGTATCCGACACGCTCTCGGGCCTCGCGGCCATGCTCATCTCCGGCCAGATCAGCACCGCCGAGCTGGAAAAGGCCGAGGCCGTCATCGCCTCCGCCGAGGACAGCATGGTGGACGTGGGCTTCGCCGACTCCTTCAAGGACATGGAGACGGACCTGCCCGAGATGCCGTCCCTGATCTACGACGGGCCCTTTTCGCAGCACATCGACACCATGGAGCCCCGGCTCCTGGAGGGGCTTGCGGAGATTGGCGAGGACGAGGCGCTCGCGGCCGCGGCCCGGTTCCTGGGGGTGGAGGCCAAAAGGCTCCGGGTCCTCTGTCTCCGGGAGGAGAAGGCGCTCCCGGTCTATGTCCTCACCTGTCAGAGCGGCGGCGAGATCGAGACGGTGGAGGTGACGAAGCGGGGCGGCAAGGTGGTCTTTTACGGCACCGCCCGGGAGACCTCCGAGGGGGAGATCGCGCCGGAGGCGGCGGTGAAGACCGCCCAGCGGTTCCTGGAGAGCCACGGCTACGACGGGATGGAGCCCACCTATCACACCGCCGAGGGCGGGGAGCTGATGGCCACCTTCGCCTACGCGCAGGACGGGGTCATCTGTTACCCCGACCTCATCAAGGTCACTGTGGCGCTGGACACCGGCCGGGTCACCGGCATGGAGGCCAGGGGGTATGTGATGAACCACACCCGCAGAGAGCCGGCGCGGGCCGCCTTTGACACCGACGCCGCCGTCTCGCGCCTCTCCCCCGCCCTCACCGTGGAATCTCACCGCCCGGCGGTGATCCCCACCGCGGGGAAAAACGAGGTGCTGTGCGAGGAGTACCTGTGCCGGACGGAGGAGGGAGGCCATGTGCTGGTGTACCTGAACGCCGGGACCGGGGACGAGGAGAAGATCCTCCTCCTGCTGGAGTCCGACTCCGGAACGCTGACCCTCTGACGCCGGGCCATTCAAAGGGGATATATTTTTAAAGTCAGGGCGCCCTCCGGTCAGGAGAGCGCCCAAAAAAGATAGGCGAACAGCGCCGCGTGGAGCATCAGGAGCGCGGGGACGAGGAGGGTGAACTTCAGGCGGCTCGTCTTATGGCGCAAAAGGTGGATGCCCAGGAGCGCCCCGAGGGAGCCGCCCAGCGCGGCGGCGGTCAGGAGCGTGGCTTCCGGGATCCTCCACATATGTCTTTCGGCCCGGCGCTTGTCCACGGCGAAGAGGACAAAGGCGGTCAGGTTCGCAAGGACGAGGAAGGCCGCGAGGACGTAAGTCACAGGCGCACCTTCTCCATCTGAGCGGCGGACTGGCGCTTCAGCCGGTCGGCGATGGCCATTTTGCGGATGACGGTCTGGACGGTCCTCTCCAGCTCCCCGTCCTGGGAATAGTCCGCGGGGAGCATGAAGTCAGCCCGGCCGTCCCGCAAAAGCTCGCTGGCCGTCTCCCGTCTACTTCGGGGGTAGACGGCGATGGAGCAGCCGCCGTTGACCCGCACCAGCTTCATGCAGGGCACGTCGGTCTTCCCGTCCCCGATGTAGAGCATGTTGCGGAAGGGCACCGGGCGCTCGTCCTCGGGGATGTAGTCGTTGAGCGTCTTGTCGTCGGACAGGTCCAGAACGCCCTTGTTGATGCGGAAGAGGAACTGGGTCTTGGTGGTGTAGTTGACCACGTTCTTGGGCCACTGGGCCACGTCGTCCACATCGTAGAGGAACTCGCAGGCAAAGACCTCGGCAAAGTACTTATAGATGCTGGAGCCCTCGATGATCTCCCGGAGGCCCGAGGAGATGATATAATGCTTCACGTCCACGCCCTCGGCTTTGCCGAAGGCGTTTATCCGCTCAAACCAGGTCTCCACGCCGGGATAGAACTCCAGGTCCTTCCCCAGCGCCACAAAGCTCTCCCGGCGGACGGATTTGCGCGCGGTCCGGGCCCTGTCCAGCATCACGAACATATAGGCCAGGATCCCGTCCATCTTTTTTTGCGCGGCAAGCTCGTTGGACTCCCGCCAGAATTCGGCGGGGGTCATGTTCACGTTGGGGATAAAGGAGTACTCCTGCATGTCCTTGGTGCAGAGGGTCTTGTCAAAGTCGTACATCACGGCCACGGTGGGCTTCGCTTTTTTCATGATACCACTTCCCTGTTCAAGGTTTTTCTGTTATATTAGACTTATAGTCTATTTTAATACGAACCGCAAAAAAACGCAAGGATGATGCACTTTTGATGCAGGCGGGATGTAAACTCTCCGTATCAAGACAAGGGAGAAATAACCATGGTACGCATACTGATCGTCGATGACGAGCGGCCCATCGCCACTCTTATCAAAATGAGCCTTTCCAAGGCCGGCTACTCCTGCACCTGCGTCTACGACGGGCTGGCCGCCGCGGATATCCTTGAAAAGGAGCCCTTCGACCTCATCCTGCTCGACATCATGCTCCCCGGCGCCACGGGCTTTGAGCTCATGGATTACATCAGGCCCCTGGGCGTGCCGGTCATCTTTCTCACCGCCAAGGGGGACATCGCCGACCGGGTCCACGGCCTGAAGATCGGGGCGGAGGACTACATCGTCAAGCCCTTTGAGATCGTGGAGCTGCTGGCCAGAGTGGAGGTGGTCCTGCGGCGCTACAACAAGCTGGCCAGCGTCATCGAGATCGCGGGCCTGTCCATCGACACCCGCTCCATGCGCGTGACGCGGGACGGAAAGGAGATCCCCCTGACGAACAAGGAATACAACCTCCTCCTGCTCTTCGCCCGGAACCCCGGCGCGGCGCTGTACCGGGAGACGATCTACGAGCGGGTCTGGGGCGGGGACTACAACGCCGGCAGCCGGACGGTCGATCTGCACATCCAGCGCCTGCGGAAAAAGGTGGGCTGGGAGGACAAGCTCGTCTCCGTCCACAAGGTGGGCTACCGGCTGGAGGCCGGCTCATGAGGCTCCGGGTCAAGCTCACGCTGGGCGCGGTGACGCTTCTGGCCCTCATCTTCGGGATCTGCGCCAGTCTGCTCATCTCCGCCTCCTTCGACACGCTGTTTAAAAACGAGCGGGATTCGGCGCTGAGGACCTACGGCTCCCTCCAGACCACCCTTCAACTGGCCAACTCCATCAGCGCCCAGTCCAACTATGACGACATCGTGGAGGCGCTGACCATCATGGACAGCCACGACCGGGCGCTGTGGGACGGGGTGCTGCTGACCACAGACTCCGCCAGCCTCTACCGGAACGGCATCGCCCCGGAGACGGTGTCCGTCCAGACGGGCTCCTGCGTCATAAGCACGCTGGAGCGGGAGGACATGCGCCTTTTGCAGATCTCCGGCGCGCTCACGGTGAACGAGCAGCCCCTGTCCCTCTACCTCATCTGCGACATCACCGAGATCTTTGAGCTGCGGGACGCGCAGCTTGCCACCTACCGGCGTCTGCTCCTCCTGACCGTCCTCATTGGCGCGGCCGGCTCCTGGCTCATGGCCACCTTCCTGACCCGGCCGCTGACCAAGCTCACCCGGGCCTCCCGGCAGATCGCCGCGGGGGACCTGACCACCCGGGCCAACGTGAAGAGCGGCGACGAGCTGGAGGATCTGGCCAGGGAGTTCAACGCCATGGCCGGGCGGCTTGAGGAGAACATCGAGGAGCTGCGCGACTCCGTGGAGAGGCAGACGCGCTTCATGGGGTCCTTTGCCCATGAGCTGAAGACGCCCATGACCAGCATCATCGGCTACGCGGACCTGCTTCGCCGCCGGATGCTCTCCCCCGAGGAGGAGCAGGAGGCCGCCAACTACATCTTTTCCGAGGGGCGGCGGCTCGAGAGCCTGTCCATCAAGCTCCTGGACCTTCTGATGCTGAAAAAGCGGGATTTTGAGCTTTCCGAGGCCTCCCCCGCGGCCATCGTCTCCGGCGTCGTCCGGGTCATGCGCCCCAACCTGGCCGGGGCGGGCATCACCCTGCGCTACAAGGCCGCGGAGGGGAGATGTATGCTGGAGCCGGACCTGGTCAAGTCCCTTCTCATCAACCTCATCGACAACGCCCGCAAGGCCATGGACGGCGGCGGCGCCGTCTTTATCCTCTCCGAGATGACCAAGACAGGGTGCCGCATCTCCGTCACGGACAACGGCCGGGGCATCCCGGAATCGGAGCTGGCGCGCATCACCGAGGCCTTCTACCGGGTGGACAAGTCCCGCTCCCGCGCCCAGGGCGGCGTGGGCCTGGGGCTGGCGCTGTGCAGTGAGATCGCAGCGCTCCACTCCGGCGAGCTCACCATCCGCAGTGTGGAGGGGCAGGGCACCAGCATCACTGCCGAGCTCAAAGGAGGCCGGGTATGAGAAAACGCTCCGTCATCATCTTCATCCTCTCCGCCGTGCTCCTGATCTCAAGCCTCCTCATGCCCAGCGTGGTCATGGCCGTTCGGGACGCCTCCCTCAGCCGCAGCCGGGAAACGGTGTCCATGGACGAGGTGGAGCTGAGCCTGTTCTCCCAGCTCACCGACATGGAAAAGCTGGAGCTGGCCGGCGACAATTCCGTCACCGTCATCCCCCTGGAGACGGGCAGGAGCCTGACCAGGGCGGAGGCCATCAGACATCTGGACAAAAGCCTGGCCGATCTGGGCTTTGACAACGTGGGGGAACGCACCTTCTCCGCCGAAGTCCAGCTGCGGGTGAGCGGGGACGGCAGCTCCATCGTGGTGTGGCGCATCTCCGAAAGCTGGCCCGAGATGGACGCGCGCGCGCTCATCGACGACGACTCCGGCGCGCTCCTGGCCTTCAGCCTGGTGCTCTACCCTGAGCCGCGGTCGGAGGACGCCGCGGACAGCACCACCCCTGGCGCCGCCGTGGGCGAGCCGGACATGGACCCGCAATTCCCGGAGGCCGACGCCGCGGACGTGGAGGCGGAGGACGCCGCCGCGCTCCGGAGCTTCCGCCGTATGGCCGAGAATTTCCTGGCCCCCTTCGGGCTTGACTTCGACATCATCACCGTGGAGGATGTCGGCAGCGTGCTCGTCCACGTGAGCGGCGGGGACAGCCGCTATTATATGCCCGCCACCATCATCGTCACGGACGAATGGTCGCGCATCGGCATCAACGGCTCCAACATCTGACCGGGGACGGGCCCTCGCCGGACGGGCCCCGGCGGCCGCGGGATCCGCGGTCCATTTTCACATCATACACGACCGATGGGGGCCGACCGGAGGGTTGGCCCCCATAACTTGTGGAAAAAGTTTTCTCTTTTGGGCATTTGAATATTGACAATACCTCCGGGCCGGAATTATAATCAGATTACGTAAACCAATTCCGTTATGATGAGGCGGGGGGCTTGCGGGAAAGAGAAAACCCTGAGAGGTGTGGGAGATTATGAAAAAACGAGTGATTGGGGCCGTTGTCGCCCTTATCCTGGCGGCGGCGGTGATCCCTTTGCTGGTACTGGCCACCGGGACCGTTTATGAGGCGGAGCCGATACCGTCCACCTATTTCCGCCAGCAGCTCAACGAGCGGGCCAGGGCCATCTATGACAAGCTCCTCAGCGAGTATACCGGCACGGCCACCAAGGCCAATTATTACGCCGGCACGGCCACCATCGACCTCATGGGCCTTCCCTACGGCAGCGGGAAGAGGATCGACAACGCCGCCGTGGAGGCTTACCGGCGGGGCAACAAGGACCTCTTCAACGACTTTGCCGCGGCCAAGGACGCGCTGGACCTTGACCACTCAGAGCTTTGGTACATAGATTCCTCCTACCTGTCCTTCCGCGTAACCCAGGATATCAGCGGCTACCATGTGCTGGTGGGCCCGGGCCGGGGCTCCACCTATCTGCTGGGCGGCGAGGTCATGGCCGCCAGCGAGGTGCAGAGCATGGACGCGCAGGTCAACGGGCTCATTGACGGGATCGTCAGCAGGGCCCTGAACGGCCTGAACACCACGACGGGCGCCGGAAGCTACTCCGAGTCCGACAAGATCGCGTCCTTAGTCACCCGCGTCCACGACGAGGTGATCCGCTCCATCCACTACCGCTATGAGATCGAGTGCCGCTATCCCCAGGACGCCAAGTACATCCGGACCGTCTACGGTCTTGCCACCCACGAGGGCGTCTGCGAGGCCTACGCCCGCACCATGCAGGTATGCCTGACGCGTCTGGGCATCGAATGCGTCCTGGTCCACGGCCTTCAGACCAAGGGCACGCCCGAGGAGCACATGTGGAACGCCGTGAACATCCCCCAGACCGTGAACGGCAAGAGGGTGGACCGCTGGTATGTGGTGGACGCCACCTGGGACGACCCCCTCACCGCCGACTACTCCGGAAAGAGGGACCTGACCTTCAACTTCGGCCTTGACGGCCGGGAGACCAACACCTACCTGCTGGTGGGACAGTCTCTGGTGGGGGAGCACTGGCTTCCCTCGGGCGTCGTCTCCTCCGGGAACTTTGAATTCAGCTACCCCACTGTCGAGACGGGCGCCTACACAGGCTCCGTCCTCCACAGCGGCGACAGCGGTCTGAAGGTCCAGTATTCCGCGGGCGGCTCCATGGAGGACAGCGTCCCCGCCGGCGTGTTCACCGTGACCTATCAGGGCATGAACGCCGCCAAGGCCCGGGAAAAGGGCCTCTACTTCATGGTCCGCATGTACGACTACCACGCCGACGGCACCGCCGACGTGATGGACGAGTGGTATTACGCCGACGCCACCTTTATCCTGTCCTCCGGCAACCCCTATTTCGGGGACCACGACGACGGGCTGAGGATCCACACCTCCACCTGCGAATATGTGGAGATCGCCGTCACCACCAGGGAGCCGGACCACAGGAGCGAGTGGAGCTCCAATCCCGCCACGAGCTACCTGTCCAGGAACCCCGAGGCCGGATACTTCCACGGCGACGAGAGCGAGATCATCGCCCAGTCCGGTATGCTTTACAACGTGAACTCCACTTACGAGGCGCCCCCCTATGTGCTGACCCAGTCCCCCGCGCCCAACGGCAACGCCACCGCGGGGATCGAGTACCGCTTCCGGGTCACCTGGGACGACGACCTCTATCACATCCTGCCCGCCGGGAACACCGCCAAAGGGAGCGGCTATGAAATCGCCAAGAATCAGGCTGTCCGGATCCGCTACACCACCATCCAGGAGGACCTGCACACCCCCGGCGGGGTCAAGACCGTCCGCATCGCCGGCGAGCTGCCCTTTGACAGGGACCGGGACGGCCTTGTGGACATGGACGGCAGCTACACGGAATTCACCTGGATCTACAAATACGACGGCAATTACGGGGCCTGCCCCAACCGCGCCAACCACGTGAACGGCAGGTGCGACGTGGAGCGGGGCTGCCCCATCGTCGGCGTGGAATTCAACTTCCGGGCCTCGGATCAGTGGATCGACGACGTGACGGAGTACAACTTCTCCCTGGAGGGCGTGGTCGGCTCCCGCTCCGGGAAGACCCCCAACCATTTCTCCGTCATCTGCGTGGTGCCCGGCCTGTGCCCGGCCTGCTACCGCAATCAGGGCATCGACTGGAACCTCTGGGGACAGCCCACGCTTCTGGACGCCCCGGAGAACCTGGACCTCCACGCCATGGCCCTGGCCGGCGGCACCGACGCCGAGACCCTGGCGAAGCTGGACGCGGAGATGAACCGGGAGGACCTGAACGGCCGGCTCATGCTGGTGGTCGAGGACAAGAGCAAGGGCGTGGGCAGCCGCACCGAATATGAGGAAATCGACGGCGCGCTGAAGGAGAGCGGACTGCTCCGCGGCCGGAGCGAAGCCGTGTCCTCCGTTTTCGAGATCAATTTCAACCGGATCTGCCCCATGGTCAAGCTCAAGCCCAACAACGGCGAGTCCCTGCGCGTCCAGGTGGGCTATCCCGCCGGCGTGACCTACGAATCGCTGGGGCAGGGCAAATATGAGCTGAAGGCCTATCACTTCACCCGCTGCGCCGAAAACGAGCCCTGCGATGAGTACCTGGCCGAGCTGGCGGCGGCCAAAACCGACGCCGAGCGGGCCGGCGTGCGGCGCGCCCACGACTGGGGCGCCCACATCGTCAGCGTGGAGGAGATCCGGCTCATCCCCACCCCCTACGGGATCGTGCTCATGTGCGACGCCTTCTCCCCCTTTGAGATCGTGGCCTTTGAAAATCCCGTGGCCTGGCCGGTCACCGAGACCGTCCATACCGTGGTGGTCGTCTCCGGCCCCAACGGCACCGTCCTGGCGGACGGCCGGACCGCCGTGGGCGCGGCCGGCAACGTCTCCGTCCCGGACGGCGGCACCAAGGTCTTCACCGCGGTGGCCGATCCCGGCTATGTCATCGATTCCATCTCCTTCGGCGGGGAGCAGATCTCCGTCGCCCCCGGGACCACGTCCTTTACCCTCCGGAATGTGAGGAAGAGCGACGTCCTCAGCGTCACCTTTATCCCCCAGACCGTCCGAAGCGCGGAGGTCAGCCGCGGGCAGAGCCCTGTCGCGGCCGGCGTCTGCGTCCACACCCACACATACAGCGCCTCCGGCAACGGACACGCCACGGACCTGGCGCCCACCTGCACCACCCCGGGCTACGCCCGCGCCGTCGTCTGCGCCGACTGCGGCCAGACCATCACCCCGGCCCGTGAGATCCCGGCCACCGGACACTCCAACCTGACCGTCATCATCCCCGAGGTCAAGGCCACCTGTACTGCCCCCGGGACCGGCGCCGTCGTCAGATGCGGCGTCTGCGGGCAGACCGTCAGCACCGCCGCGGAGCTTCCGCCCCTGGGCCACAGCTTTACCAACTATGTCCCCACCGGGACCGTCACATGCCGGGGCGCCAGCATGACCGCCCACTGTGACCGGGAGGGCTGTGACGCCACCGACAGCCGGTTCGACGCCTCCCGGGCCATCCCCCACAGCTACACCATCTCCGTCGGCGCCACCGGGGCCACCTGCACCGCCGACGCCGCCCAGATCCTCAAGTGCGAGTGGTGCGGCGACACGGTCACCGTCCGGAAGCCCGGCACCGCCACGGGACACCGGTGGGGAAGCAACGGGTTCTGCACCGTTTGCGGCAAGTACCGCTGTCTGGAGGAGGGGCATGTCCTGGTGGACATCCCCGCCGTTAAGGGCTCCTGCACCCAAAACGCCATGACCGCCGGGAAAAAGTGCTCGGTCTGCGGCTGTGTGACCGCCCCGCCCGCCACCATTCCCGCCCCGGGCCACAACTACGGCGAGGACGGCGTCTGCACCGTCTGCGGACACAGGCGCATCCACGCCTATAACGAGCACACCTCCGAGATCATCCCCGCCCGGGCCGCCACCTGTATGAGCTCCGGCCTCACCGAGGGCACCCGATGCAAGGTCTGCGGCGATATCACCAATCCCCAGCGCGCGGTGCCCATGACCGCCCACCAATGGGACGTCAGCGAGGCCGGCGTCACCTGGCACTGGTGTACCACCGACGGCGTCAGCGCCGCGGCGGAGATCCGCTGCCTCTCCGGCAATCACACCGTCGTGGTCGAGGCCGGCATCGGCTCCATGGCCCTGAAGGGCCGCGAGCCCACCTGCACCGAGGCAGGCTTCGGCTCCTGCATGGCCATGGTGACGCTGGACGACACGCACTCCGTCTCCTCCACCGTCGATAACGTGGCCATCCCCGCCGTCGGCCACAAGGTGGCCGAGTACCGGTACAACAGCGACAATACCTGCGAAAAATACGGCACCATGACCGGCACCTGCCAGGTCTGCGGCGCCACCGTCACCGTGACCTCCGACAAGCTGAGCAGCCACAGCTACACCTATACGGTGGTGGCCCCCACCTGCGTCTCCGGCGGTTATACCGTGGCCCGCTGCTCCGTCTGCTCCCACACGGAGGTGACGGACCGCACCGAGATGCTCACCCACAGCTTCAGCTACGGCGTCTGCGTCCACTGCGGCGCGTCCCAGGCGAACGCCGCCCCCTCCAGGCCCGGCCTCACCCGGAGCCATCCGGTGAGGAGCATCTATGTCCCCTTCAAGGACGTGCCCGCGGGGGCCTGGTATGAGGAGGATCTGAAATACGCCTTCACCCGCGGGATCATCCAGGGCGTCAGCTCCGACAGCTTCAGCCCCGACAGTCCCGTCACCCGGGTGCAGTTCATCACGCTTCTGGCCCGCTTCGACTTCAACACCGGCTCCACCGGCGCCGGCTGGCAGGACGCCAGCATCAGCTGGGCCAAACGTCTGGACATCTCCGACGGCTCCTCCCCCGAGACGGCCATCGAACGGGAGCAGCTGGTGACCATGCTCTGGCGCTACTGCGGAAGCCCGACGGTGGACTTCAACCTCAACGGCTTTGCGGACATCGGCAGCGTCTCCCCCTGGTCCGTGGACGCTTTCCGGTGGGCCGTGAGCGTGGGGATCATCAGCGGCGTCTCCCCCACCCAGCTCTCCCCGCAGGGCCTGTCCACCCGCGCCCAGGCGGCCGCCATTTTCGCCCGCTTCGCGAAGCTGGTGGAATCCTGAGATCAAACCCCCTCCCCGCGGCAAAATTTGCCGCGGGGATTGCTTTTTGCTTCCGTTTGGGATAAAATAACCTCCGATTCCAACTGCGTGTATACGCGGAAAGGCTGAAACATGGACAAGCACACACCGAAGCCCCGCGGGCTCAACGCCGTCAGGTTCTATCTGGCCCTGTGGTGCGCGAAGCTCTCCGTTCCCCTCCTCCGGATCACCCGCCACAACGGCACGAATTTTCCCGGCGAGCTGGCTTTAAAGCTCTGCCCCGATTTTCTGAAATTCGTGGCCCGTCCCGAAACGATCGTGACCGTCACCGGCACGGACGGCAAGACCAGCGTCACGAATCTGATCTGCGACATGCTGGAGGGCGCCGGGCGCTCCGTCCTCTCCAACCGTCTGGGCTCCAACATCAACTCCGGCATCGCCACCTGTCTCATCACCGGCTGCACCGCGCTGAACCGGCCTCGCTTCTCCATGGCGGTCCTGGAGGTGGACGAGCGCTCCTCCCGGCGCATCTACCCCTATGTGACGCCGGATCTCACCGTCATCACCAACCTCTTCCGGGACTCCATCATGCGCAACGCCCACCCGGAGTATATCGCCGGGTTCCTGACGGACAGTATGCCGCCGGAGACGAAGCTCCTCCTCAACGGCGACGATCTCATCTCCTCCGGCGTGGCCCCCGGCAATCCCCGGGCCTACTTCGGACTTGAGCGCATGGATTCCGACGTGACGGAGTGCGTCAACCGGATCAACGATCTGCGCGTCTGCCCGAAGTGCGCCGGAAAGCTCCGCTATGAGTTCGTGCGCTACCACCACATCGGCAGGGCCTTCTGCCCCGACTGCGGCTTCAGGTCCCCGGACTGCGACTACGCCGGCGGCGACGTGGACCTGAAGGCCATGACCATGACCGTCCGGGACGCCGGCGGCGAGGGGACCTACAAGCTCCTGTCCGACAGCGTCTTCAACATCTACAACGAGCTGACCGCCATCGCCGTCTTGCGGGAGCTGGGCTTCGCCCACGCCGCCGTCATGAAGCTGACGGAGGGGCTCCACATCGCCGAGAGCCGCTACCGCGCCGACAAGGCGGGCAGCGTGGAGGTGGTCATGCACCTGTCCAAGGACCGCAACGCCCTGGCCTGCTCCCGGGTCTTTGACTACATCTCCTCCTGCCCCGGCGAAAAGGAGCTCATCCTCATGATGAACAACCTCAACGACGAGATGAACTGGTCGGAGAACACCTGCTGGCTCTATGACTGCGACTTTGAGTTCCTGAACGATCCCTCCATCACCCATATCGTCACCACCGGGCCGAGGGCCAGGGACTACCGCCTGAGGCTGCTGCTGGCCGGCGTGCCCGCCGAGCGCATCGACTGCGTCCGGGAGGAGCTGGCCGGCGTGGACAGGCTCCGGCTGGCGCCCGGGAGCCATATCTACATCCTCTACGGCACGGACAGCATGAACATGAAGCTGGCCGCCCAGGTCCGGGAGGCCACCATCAAAAAGGCGGAGGAGGCGGTGAAATGACCATTGAGATCCTGTATCCGGAGATCTGCAACCTCTACGGGGACCTGTCCAACGTGGAGTATCTGGCCCGCAGCGCGGGCGCCCGGGTCGTCAGCACCTCCCTCAGGGAGACGCCCCGGTTCACGTCGGAGGACGTCGCCCTTGTGTACATGGGCACCACCACCGAGCGGGGGCAGGTCCTTGCGCGGGACGCCTTCGCCCCCTTTCTCGACGCCCTCAAAAAGCGCACGGAGGCGGGCGGCGTCACCCTCGTCACCGGCAACGCCATGGAGATCTTCGGGGAATATATCGACCTTGACGGCGGGGAGCGCCTGCCCATGCTGGACTGGCTGCCCATCCACTCCACCAGGCGGCTCATGAAGCGCTATAATTCCCTCTATCTGGGGGAGCTGGACGGCATGAAGATCGTGGGCTACAAAAGCCAGTTCGGCCACTCCTGGGGTGAGGTGGGAGAGGGGCTCTTCACCACCCTGCGCGGCCCCGGCATCAACCCGGACGCCGTCCCGGAGGGCGTTCGGATCGGCAATTTCATGGCCACCTACCTGCTGGGGCCCCTGACCATCCTCAACCCGCCCTTCGCCAGGTATCTCCTCACCCTCATGGGCGCGGAGGAGCCCGCGCTCCTCTTTGAGGAGGCCGCCATGGACGCCTACCGCACCCGGGTGGAGGAGTTCTCCGATCCCCGCCGCAATCTGACCTATTGATCCAATTTCCCCTTGAATAATGGAAAGAGTTGTCGTATAATGGTTGCATCCATAAAAAAATAACAGGAGGAAACATAAAATGGGCAAATTCGTCATCAGCACCACCAAGACCGGCGTCAAGTTCAACCTCAAGGCCTCCAACGGCGAGACCATCGCCACCAGCGAGGTCTACTCCTCCGAGGACGCGTGCCGCAACGGCGCCGCCTCCGTGGCCAAGAACGCCCCCATCGCGAACGTGGAGGACCAGACCGTCGAAAACTTCGAGACCGCCAAAAACCCCAAATTCGAGATGTACACCGACAAGGCCGGCGAGTTCCGTTTCCGTCTGAAGGCCGCCAACGGCCAGATCATCGCCGTCAGCGAGGGCTACAAGACCAAGAAGAGCTGCGAGAACGGCATCGAATCCGTCCGCAAGAACGCCGCGGACGCCCCCGTGGTCGAGGAGGCGTAAGGCTTGGACGTCAAAGCGAAGATCGAGGAGGTCGTCGGCAAGCTCAAGGGCGACGCCGGCCTCATGGAGAGCTTCAAAAAGGACCCCGTCAAGACCGTGGAGAAGCTGCTGGGCGTGGACCTGCCGGACGACGCCCTCAGGAAGATCGCCGACGGCGTCAAGGCCAAGGTGGACCTTGACAAGCTGGGCGACGCCGCCGGGGATCTGAAGGACAAGCTCAAAAAGCTCTTCTGAACAAAACCCACAAAACCGCTCCGTTTCCCGGGGCGGTTTTCTTTGAAAGAGTTTCCCCGAAATGAACCTTTCCCGCCAGGGCATCCTCACCCGGAAAACCGGCGTCTCTCCGTCAACGGCGTGACCTTTGTCCACCGGTACGACTGCGTAAGCGATTACATCCTATGACGCACGATCAATAATGATAAAAAACCGCCCCCAAAGGGCGGTTTTTTTCGGAACAATTCCGTCTTTCCCAAACCGCGCGCAGGGGCTATAATAGTTACATCTTACTATACAGGAGGAACCCTCATGGATTACGCCAAAGAGTCGCTGCGCCTCCACGGCGAGTGGAAGGGCAAGATCCGCATCAACACCGCCGTCCCCGTGGCCTCCAGGGACGACCTGAGCCTGGCCTATACCCCCGGCGTGGCCCAGCCGTGCCTTGAGATACAAAAGGACATCAACAAGTCCTACGATCTGACGCTCCGCCACAACCTGTGCGCCGTCATCACCGACGGCACGGCGGTGCTGGGCCTGGGCGACATCGGCCCCGAGGCCGGTATGCCCGTGATGGAGGGCAAGTGCGTGCTCTTCAAGGCCTTCGGCGGCGTGGACGCCTTCCCCCTCTGCGTCAGGACAAAGGACGTGGACGAGTTCGTCAACACCGTGGCCCTGATCTCCGGCTCCTTCGGCGGCATCAATCTGGAGGACATCTCCGCCCCCCGGTGCTTTGAGATCGAGCGCAAGCTCAAGGAGCGCTGCGACATCCCCATCTTCCACGACGACCAGCACGGCACCGCCGTCATCACCCTGGCCGGCCTCATGAACGCCCTGAAGGTGGTGGGCAAGCGCAAGGAGGACGTGAAGATCGTCACCTCCGGCGCGGGCGCGGCCGCCGTGGCCATTGTGAAGCTCCTGCTGTCCGCGGGCTTTAAGGACATCGTCATGACCGACCGCACCGGCGCCATCTACGCCGGACGGGAGAACCTCAACTGGATCAAGGCCGAGATGGCGGAGGTCACCAACCTCCGGCACGAGACCGGCAAGCTTTCCGACGTCATCCGTGGGGCCGACGTGTTCATCGGCGTGTCCGGCCCCGGCACCCTCACCACGGATATGGTGAGGACCATGAATAAGGACGCCATCATCTTCGCCTGCGCCAACCCCACCCCCGAGATCTTCCCGGAGGAGGCCAGGGCCGGAGGCGCCCGCGTCATCGCCACGGGGCGGTCTGACTACCCCAACCAAATCAACAACGTCCTGGCCTTCCCCGGCATTTTCCGGGGCACCTTCGACGTGCGCGCCTCCGACATCAACGAGGAGATGAAGATGGCCGCCGCCCGGGCCCTGGCGGGACTCATCTCCGAGGACGAGCTCTCCGAGGACTACATCATCCCCGCCGCCTTCGATAAGCGCGTGGGCCCCGCCGTGGCCGCCGCGGTGGCGGAGGCCGCCTGGCGCACCGGCGTCGCCCGCATCTGAGAGGGCGGCCGGGTAAAGGCGGTCGCGCGCCCATCAAGGCGGCGCACGCGCCCGAAAGCGCGTTTCACCTCTTAAAAAGCCCCGGATCATTTCCTGAAAACCGAGCAGAAGGCCGCCCGCTCCGGGGCGGCCTTCTGCGGGAGAGGAGCGGCGGGGGGCTTTGCCTTTTTCAGTCCAAAAGGAAGTAAAAAATTTTGATGGAAAATTGCGATTTTAACTTGAAAATGTATCCGGGAAGTTATAGAATATATAGCGGACTTTGGGAGGGATGAATACGGTAAACATCGTTCTTGTGGAGCCGGAGATTCCGCAGAACTGCGGAAATATCGCCCGCACCTGCGCCGCCACCGGAAGCCGCCTCCATCTCGTCCGGCCCCTGGGCTTTGACATCTCCGACCGGGCCGTGAAGAGGGCCGGTCTGGATTACTGGCACCTTGTAGACATCACCGTCTACGACGATCTGTCCGAATTCCTCCAAAAGCACGGGCAGGAGGACCTGTGGCTCGCCACCACCAAGGCGCCGCGGAGCTACGACAAGGCGGTCTTTCGCGACGGGTGCTGGCTGGTCTTCGGCAAGGAGACGGCCGGACTTCCGGAGTCCCTCCGGGAGGCGTACCGGGAAAAATGTATCCGCCTTCCCATGAGGACTGAGGCGCGGAGCCTCAACCTCTCCAATTCCGTGGCGGTCCTGTGTTACGAGGCCCTGCGGCAGATGGGCTTTCCGGGGCTTCTCGGCACCGGATCCATGGCAGTTTCGCGTTAGACCCCATCGGGTTATCATAATCAATATTTTTTTGATAGGAGAAGCATCATGAACTACAACAAAAAATCAGTCCGTGACATCGACCTTGCCGGCAAGAAGGTCCTCCTTCGCTGTGACTTCAACGTACCCCTGAAGGCGGGCGTCATCACCAGCGACAAGCGTATCGTGGCCGCCGTCCCCACCATCAAGTATCTGCTTGAGCAGGGCTGCGCCGTCATCGCCTGCTCTCACCTGGGCAAGCCCGAACCCAGCTTTGACAAGTGGGCCAAGAAGCAGGCCGAAAAGGGCAAGGCCCCCGAGGACCTGACCGAGGCCAAGTGGCAGAAGTCCCTGGACGCCCTGAAGATGGAGCCTGTGGCTGCCCGTCTCTCGGAGCTTCTGGGCCAGAACGTGATCCTGGCCGGCGACGTGGTGGGCCCCGACGCCCAGGCCAAGGCCGCGGCCCTGAAGGGCGGGGAGATCATGCTCCTCCAGAACACCCGCTTTGAGAAGGGCGAGACCAAGAACGACCCCGAGTTCGTGAAGAAGCTGGCGGCCCTGGCGGGCGAGAACGGCGTCTATGTGTCCGACGCCTTCGGCGCCGTCCATCGCGCCCACGCCTCCACCGCCGGCGTCGCCGCCTATCTGCCCGCCGTCTCCGGCTTCCTCATCGAGAAGGAGCTGGGCATCATGGGCAAGGCCCTGGCCGATCCCGACCGCCCCTTCGTCGCCATTCTGGGCGGAGCGAAGGTCAGCGACAAGCTCAACGTCATCTCCAACCTGCTGGAGAAGGTGGATACCCTGATCATCGGCGGCGGCATGGCCTACACCTTCCTGGCCGCCAAGGGCTGCTCCGTGGGCACCTCTCTTCTCGATTCCGAGAAACTGGACTACTGCAAGGACATGATGGCCAAGGCCGCTGAAAAGGGCGTCAAGCTCCTGCTGCCCGTGGACACTGTGGTCGCCTCCTCCTTCCCCAACCCCATCGACGGCCCTGTTGAGGTCGAGACCGTCGCCTCCGACGCCATTCCCGAGGACAAGATGGGCCTGGACATCGGGGAGAAGACCCGGGAGCTCTTCGCCAAGGCCGTCATGGAGGCCAAGACCGTAGTTTGGAACGGCCCCATGGGCGTCTTTGAGAATCCCACCCTGGCCGCCGGCACCATCGCCGTAGCCAAGGCGCTGGCCGAGTCCGACTGCGTCTCCATCGTCGGCGGCGGCGATTCCGCCGCGGCCTGCGAGCAGCTGGGCTTTGCCGACAAGATCACCCACATCTCCACCGGCGGCGGCGCGTCCCTTGAGTTCCTTGAGGGCAAGGAGCTTCCGGGTGTCGCGTGCCTGCTGGACAAATAAGGGGTGCGTCTGAATGAACAGGAAATACCGCAAGACCGTCATCGCCGGCAACTGGAAAATGAACAAGACTCCCTCCCAGGTGAAGGACTTCGCCGAGTCCCTCAAGGCCCTGATCGGGAGAGTCAAGTGGTGCGATATCGTCATCTGCGCTCCCTTTGTGGATCTGCCCGCCGGGATCCGGCAGTTCAAGGATCTTCACGTGGGCGTGGGCGCCCAGAACGTAAGCGAGCACCCCTCCGGCGCCTACACCGGCGAGGTGTCTGTTGAGATGCTCCGCGACCTGGGCGTGAAATACGTGATCGTCGGCCACTCCGAGCGCCGTCAGTATTTCGGCGAGACGGACGACACGGTCAACAAAAAGGTCCTGGCCGTCCTGGAGGCCGGGCTCCAGCCCATCGTCTGCGTGGGCGAGTCTTTGGATCAGCGGGACAAGGGTCTGACGCTGGACTTCGTGTCCTGTCAGGTCAAGGCGGCCCTCGCCGGCGTCGCCCCCGAAAAGATGCGGAAGGTCATCTTCGCCTATGAGCCCATCTGGGCCATCGGCACCGGCCGCACCGCCACCGCCCATCAGGCGGCCGAGGTCTGCCACCATATCCGCGCCGTCATCCGCTCCATCTACGGCGCCCGCGTGGCCAGGTCCGTCACCATCCAGTACGGAGGGTCCATGAACGACCAGAACGCCTATGAGCTTCTGGCCCAGCCCGACATCGACGGCGGCCTCATCGGCGGCGCCAGCCTCGTCCCCGAAAAATTCGCCGCGATCATCAACGCGGCCAATCAGGAATAAACCCTTACCGGGCCGCCTTCGGCGGCCCGGTAAAACTGTCTGCGGGGCTATTCGGTCTTCCAGACAGTCCTGCGCGATTTTGACCGGGCGGGATCCTGGCAGGGGCGCGGCGAAAAGCGAAAGGGGCCTCCGGGGCGCCTGTCCCTGCAAAAAACAGGACTTTTCCGATTTTACGTCTTGAATTTTCTTCTTTTCTGACATATAATCCAGAAAAAGGAGGCGGTCTTATAAGCGAAAAACTGCGGTTTGTCGTGGCGGACAGCGACCTGGGCTTCTGTGCCCAGCTTGCCGCCGCCATTGCCGCCGACGGGCGGGCGGAGCTCCTCGGGGTCACTCCGGATGGGTTCGAGGCCGAGCGGATGGTCCGCGTATGCCGCGCCGACGTGCTCATATGCTCCCTGACGCTCTCCGGCATGGACGGTCTGAGCCTTCTTGACGCCGTCCTCGCGCCGGGGAAGACCCGGCGGCCCCTGTGCGTGGCGGTATCCTCCTTCTCGTATCAGGCGGCCATTGACGCGGCGGCCCAGCTGGGCGCGGCGCTTTTTGTATTAAAGCCGTGTGACGCGGTCCCCCTGGTCCGCACGGCCTGTTCCCTTGCCGGGCGCAGGGCAGACACGGGACGGACGTGCCCGCGCGGGGTGGGACTGGCGGCCGCCAGACTCTTTGAGGCGCTGGGCGTCTCCGTGAACCTGCGGGGCTTTGCCTGTCTGTGCGCGGCCATGGAGCTGATATCTGACGACCCGTCGCGGCTCCGGGCGGTGACGAAGGCCCTCTATCCGGACATTGCCCGGAGGGTCGGCACCTCCGCCCCCTGCGTGGAGCGGCAGATCCGCCGTGCCATAGAGGACGCCTGGGCGCGGTCCGGCCGCCCGGTGTTCGCGGCGCTCCTGGGGCAGGACTTCCCCGCGCGCCCCACCAGCACCGCCTTCCTCACCGCCGCCTTTGTGGAGCTGGACCGCCGTGCCGCCGGTATCCAGGTGACGGGCGCCGGACCCGCCGGCTTCTGACGGCGGATTTTCGCCCACGCGGCGGCAAAGCCTTTGAAAAAGGCCATATGAAAGGAAGGGAGCGATGATCGCTCCCTTCCTTTCGTATATGTATGGTGCCGGTGATTTGCCGGGATTATTATTTTCCCCGCTCCTCCAGCCATCTTATGGCGCAATGGGTCAGGCACGCGGCGCCCACGGGGAGGACGTCCTCGTTGAACATGACCTTGGGGTTGTGGGCCGGGGCGTCGCCGCGCTCGTCGGCAAAGCCGGAGGCGAGATAGATGAACGCCGTGGGCACCCGCTCGGCCACCAGTGCGAAATCCTCGGAGGCGCTGGAGGCGATGCCCCGGTACTCGGCGAAGCCGGGGATCTCCATCTCGCGGATATATCCCACCATCTCCCGCACCACCTGGCCGTCGCACACCAGGGGCGGGACGCCCCGGACGATGACGCACTCCGCCTGGCCGCCGTAAGCCGCCGCGATACCGCCGGAGAGCTCCTTGATGCGGCGCAGGAGCTTGTCCCGGGCCTCCCGGTCGTTGGTGCGGATGGTCCCCTCCAAAATGGCGGTGTCCGGGATGATGTTGGCGGTGGAGCCGGCCTCAAAATGGCCCACGGTCAGGAGCGTGGATTTCTGGGGGTCGGACTCCCGGGCGATCAGCTCCTGAAGGCCCAGGTGTATGTGGACGCCGATGTTGATGGGGTCCACGGCGGTGTGGGGATAGGCCCCGTGGCCGCCCCGGCCCCGGATGTCGATGCGGAAGATGTCGGTGGAGAACATCATGGTGGTGGCGTCGTTGTACATCACCAGGCCCACCGGAAGCTTGCCGGGGCCGGTGTGGAAGGCCAGGGCCGCCTCGGGGACGGGATCGCCGAGGATCCCGGCGTCTATCATGTTCCTGCTCCCCTCAAAGGTCTCCTCTCCCGGCTGGAACATGAATTTCACGGTGCCGCGCAGGTCCTGCTCCCTCTCCCGGAGCATCCTGGCCGCGGTGAGGAGCATGGCCGCGTGGCAGTCGTGGCCGCAGGCGTGGGCCTCCGTGCCCGTGGGACAGGCGAAGGGCAGTCCCGACTCCTCCGGCATGGGCAGGGCGTCCATATCGGCGCGCAGGAGCAGCACCGGTCCGCCGTGGCCCAGCGTGGCCGTGACTCCCTCCCCCAGGGCGCGGGGGGCGAGGCCGTACTCCCTGAGCTTCGCCGTCACATACTCCACGGCTTTGGGCATGTGGACCCCGCACTCGGCGTTCTGATGGAAAAACCGGCGGTTCAGGACGGTTTCCTCCTTCAGCTCGAGCGCCCTTTCAAATTCGTTCAAAGCGATCCCTCCCTGTTTGTTTTTTCCTATTATACATCAAATAAAGTTGACTTGAAAGGGGCTCAGTGATAAAATTTTTACAAAGAGGAGAGTGCCATGATCGAGATCACCGATATCACCGCCCCGGAGCTCGCGCCCTACGCCAAGCTCACGGAGGCGCAGCTGCGCTCCCGGATCGACCCGGAGAGCGCCCTTATCATCGTGGAAAGCCCCAAGGTCATCCATACGGCGCTGGACGCTGGGCTCAGGCCCGTGTCCCTGCTCATGGAGCGGCGGCACATCACCGGAGACGGGGCGGGCGTCATCGCCCGGTGCGGTGATGTGCCCCTTTACACCGGGGACCGGGAGGTCCTCCGTTCCCTCACCGGCTACGCGCTGACCCGGGGGGTGCTGTGCGCCATGGCCCGGCCGGGGCTCCCCGCCCCCGACGAGCTCCTCCGCGTCTCCCGGCGGGTGGCGGTGATGGAGGGGGTGGTGGACTCCACCAATATCGGCGCCGTCTTCCGCTCCGCGGCGGCGCTGGGGATGGACGCCCTGCTCCTCTCCCCCACCTGCTGCGACCCCTTTAACCGGCGGAGCATCCGGGTGAGCATGGGGGCCGTTTTCCAGGTGCCCTGGACCTATCTGGAGGGCTGGCCGGAGAGGGGCTTCGCGCTTTTGCGGGAAAGGGGCTTCAAAACGGCGGCTCTCGCCCTGACGGACCGGTCCCTGCCCATCGATCACCCCGCGCCCAAGGGGGAGCCGCGGCTGGCCATGCTCCTGGGCAGCGAGGGCACGGGGCTGGAGGACGGGACCGTCGCGCTTTGTGACTACACCCTGAAAATACCCATGGCCCACGGGGTGGACTCGCTGAACGTCTCCGCCGCGGCGGCGGTGGCCTTCTGGGAGCTGCGCGTCAGGGAGGGCTCCTCCCTGTCCCTTTGAAAAAAGCGCCGGATGATGCCCCTTTGATACATTTGTGACGTATAATCTTGTTGAAAACGGGCGCCGCGCCCGGGCAAGAGGTGGATCGGATGAACAGGATCGAAGAAGAATATTTACGTCAGGCCGCCCGGGAGGACGAGCTCTACCGCCGCCAGCTGGCGGCCATAGCCCGCCGGAAGGCCCACCGCCGGAAGATCACGGCCCTCGTGGCCGTGCTGGCGCTGTTTATCGGCGCCACGGCGGCCGCGGTGATCCTGTCCCGACGGGCAGGCGGCCCCGGCGGACAGCGGGAAAAGGACAGGGACGACCTGTCCCTGACCGACAAAACGGATCCGGGCGAGGCGGAGATCCCCGCGTGGATCACCCAGGATCTTCTGCCGCTGAACGAATACTCCCGTCCCGGCACCGAGCTGGAGGAGGTCACCGCCCTGGTGGTCCACTATGTGGGCAACCCGGGCACCACCGCCAAGCAGAACCGGAATTATTTCGCCAACCTGGCCAAGACCCACGAGACCTCCGCCAGCAGTCATTTCGTGGTGGGGCTGGAGGGGGAGATCATCCAGTGCGTGCCCCTGAACGAGTGGTCCTACTGTTCAAGCTCGGCCAACTCCTACTCCATCGCCATCGAGGTCTGCCACCCGGACGAGGCCGGCAAATTCAACGACGAGACGGTGGAGTCCCTGGTGAAGCTCCTCCAATGGCTTTGCCGGCTCTATGATCTTGACCGGGAGGACGTCATCCGGCACTATGACGTCACCGGCAAGATCTGCCCCAAATATTATGTGGACAACCCGGAGGAGTGGGAGTCCCTCCTCGACCTGGTCTTTGAAGGGTCCGGGCTCCCCGGCTCTCTAGGGGACCTGTTCAAAAAATGATCCGGGGCCCGGGAAATACCGGGCCCTCTGTCCGGAACGGAGGCGAGCCCATGCTGTTTTTTGAGAACGACTACTCCCACGGCGCCCACCCGGACGTGCTGCGGCGCCTGGGCGAGACGAACCTTGTCCCACAGCCCGGCTACGGGGCGGACGAATATTCGCTGAACGCCCGGCGGCTCATCCGGGAGGCCTGCCGCGCGCCGGAGGCGGACGTCTTCTTTCTGGCCGGCGGCACCCAGACCAACGCCGTGGCCATTGGGGGGCTCCTGCGCCCCTGGGAGGGGGTATACGCCGCCGGGACCGGACACATCCAGTGTCATGAGGCCGGGGCGGTGGAATTCACCGGCCACAAGGTCCTCCCCCTTGCCCCGCGCGACGGAAAGTTCGACCCCGGCCTGCTGCGCCGGTCCCTGGAGGCGTTCTACGCCGACCCCAACCACGAGCACATGGTCTTTCCCGGCATGGTATACGTCTCCCACCCCACCGAGTACGGGACCGTCTACACCCTCCGGGAGCTCCGGGAGATCTCTGACATATGTAAAAGCTTTGCCATTCCCCTCTATCTGGACGGGGCGCGGCTGGCCTGCGCCCTTGCCTGCGGCGCCGACGTGACGCTCCCGGACATCGCGGAGCTTTGCGACGTATTTTACATCGGCGGGACCAAATGCGGGGCGCTGTGCGGGGAGGCGCTGGTCTTCCCCAAGGGCGCGCCGGAGCGGTTTTTGACGCTCATCAAGCAGCGGGGGGCGCTTTTGGCCAAGGGGCGGCTTTGCGGGGCGCAGTTCGAGGCGCTCTTTGAGGACGGGCTCTATTATGCAATCGGGAAAACCGCCGTGGAGCTGGCCATGGAGCTGAAGGCGGGCCTTCTGGCCCGGGGCATTCGGCTTTTTATCGACTCCCCCACCAACCAGCAGTTCCCCATCCTGGAAAACTCCCTGCTGGAAAGGCTCTCCGACCGGGTGGCGTTCTCCTTCTGGGAGCGGTATGACGAAGAGAGCTCCGTCATACGCCTGGCCGCCAGCTGGGCCACGACGCGGTCGGATGTGGAGGAATTGCTCAAAATTCTTGACAACCTTGGCTCCAACGCTTAAAATATAAGGACTGATTCTCAAAAACAGGAGTCTTATCTATGGCTAAAGAAAAGAAGGTCGAACAGATCACCGATATGGACGTGGACTTCACCCAATGGTACACCGACGTGTGCACCAAGGCGGAGCTCATCGACTACTCCTCCATCAAGGGCATGTTCATCTACCGCCCCTACGGCTACGCCATCTGGGAGAACATCCAGCACATTCTGGACGAGGAATTCAAAAAGCTGGGCCACCAGAACGTGTACCTGCCCATGCTGATCCCCGAGAGCCTCCTGCAAAAGGAGAAGGACCACGTGGAGGGCTTCGCCCCCGAGTGTGCCTGGGTGACCATGGGGGGCTCGGACAAGCTGGACGAGCGCTATTGCATCCGGCCCACCAGCGAGACCCTTTTCTGCGAGCACTACAAAAATATCATCCACTCCTGGCGGGACCTGCCCAAGCTCTATAACCAGTGGTGCAGTGTTCTGCGCTGGGAGAAGACCAGCCGTCCCTTCCTCCGGCACCGGGAGTTCCTCTGGCAGGAGGGCCACACCATGCACGCCAGCGAGGAGGAGGCCCGGGCCGAGACCCAGCAGATGCTCAATGTCTACGCCGACTTTATGGAGAACGTGCTGGCCATGCCCGTCATCCGGGGCCGCAAGACCGACAAGGAGAAGTTCAACGGCGCGGAGGAGACCTATACCGTGGAGTGCATGATGCACGACCACAAGGCCCTCCAGGGCGGCACCAGCCACTACTTCGGCGACGGCTTCGCCAGAGCCTTTGACATCACCTACACGGGGCGTGACAACCAGCTCCACCACCCCTTCCAGACCAGCTGGGGCGTGTCCACCCGCATGATCGGCGGCATCATCATGACCCACGGCGACAATTCCGGCCTGGTCCTGCCCCCGAAGATCGCCCCCACCCAGGTCATCGTCATCCCCGTGGCCATGCACAAGGAGGGCGTGCAGGAGGCGGCGGAGAAGCTGCTGGAGACCCTCAGGGCCGCCGGCATCCGGGCGGACATCGATCTTACCGACCAGTCCATGGGCTGGAAGGCGGCGCAGTATGAGATGAAGGGCGTCCCCGTCCGGCTGGAGCTGGGGCCCCGGGACATCGAGGGCGGCGTCTGCGTGGCGGCCAAGCGCACCGGCGGCGAGAAGCTGACCCTCCCCCTGGAGGGCGTGTCCGATGCGGTCAAGGGGATTTTGGAGGACGTGCAGAGGGAGATGTACGAAAAGGCCATC
The DNA here is from genome assembly GCA_947625815.1 of uncultured Oscillospiraceae bacterium. GTDB lineage: Bacteria > Bacillota > Clostridia > Oscillospirales > Oscillospiraceae > RUG626. Next base: position 49,454 of record CANQPU010000002.1, on the reverse strand, counting down.
AAAAACCTGCAGGAGAACACCTTCGACGCCCACAGCGTGGAGGAGGTCCGGGACGGGTGCGCCAGAGGCGGCTTTGCCCGGATGATGTGGTGCGGCGACGAGGCGTGCGAGGTCAAAATGAAGGAGCAGGCCGGCGTCACCAGCCGCTGCATCCCCTTCGAGCAGCACCATATCGGCGACACCTGCCCGGTGTGCGGCAGGCCCGCCAAGCAGATGGTCATCTGGGGCGTGGCCTATTGACAACCGACCCCGTCCGCCCCGCCGCGGGGCGGACGGGTCCCCGATATCGCAAATTTTTCTCCTCCGGGGAAAAAGCTCTTGACAACCGCGGAAAAATACCCTATAATAGCAAAGCTTGAGTCAAAAATCACTCAACCTGGCACGGAGAAGTCGCGTAGCTTGGTCGAGCGCGCACGATTGGAAATCGTGTAGGGGTCAAAAGCTCCTCGAGGGTTCGAATCCCTCCTTCTCCGCCAAAAGAAAACGCCTGAAATTGCTGAAAAAGTCAGTAATTCCAGGCGTTTTCGTGTTTTGTGAGATAGGGCCGGATTGGGCGGAATTGTGTGGGATTATCGTGTAAAAATCGTGTATAGATTTTCGGCGATGGAGGGTTCTATGGAGGGTTATCTGGGGGTGTTATGACAAGCTCTCTCCTCGAGGGAAAAGACTCATGAAACAAAGGAGCATAATAGGTCTGCCGTGTTGAAATGATTATCGGTCCCTTTGCTGTTTTTGCTTGACATGTTGGTGTGAATTGTCTATAATGTAAGAGAAGTAATACTTTTAGGAGCATCTTATGGAAAACTTTCCCGAAGGCAAGTATCTTGCCACTGTCAAAATCGGTCCCAAGGGTCAAATCGTCATTCCGAAAGAAGTCCGCGACATGTTTTCACTCAATTCGGGGGATGCGCTTCTTCTTATGGCGGACAAAAATCAGGGGATCGCTCTGCAACCGTTTTCGTACGCAGAGTCATTTTGGAATGCCGTCAGGCAGGTCAAAGGCGAGGAGAAATGATCTTGTACGCGCTCGAGGTTGAAAGGCTGAAAAAGATCTATCCGGATTTTACGCTCCGGGATCTTTCCTTCTCGATTGAGGAGGGGCAGATCGCGGGCTTGATCGGTCGGAACGGCGCGGGAAAAAGCACCACGCTGAAATCCGTTATGGGGCTCATCTCATCCGAAGGCACGGTCAGGGTGTTCGGAAGGGACTTTTCCGCGGATGAGGGGGCGGCCAAAGAGCTTATCGGCTATGTTGGCGGCGGGTTTCGTTTCTATCCGAACAAGCCTCTTTCCGCCGTCGCAAGGACCGTCTCTCATTTTTATCCACATTGGGACGGAGAGGCGTTCAAACGCCGCTGCGGGGAATACGCGCTTGTTCTCTTCAAGCGGGTGCGGGAGCTGTCCGATGGCATGAAAATCAAATTTTCCCTGGCCCTCGCCCTGTCTCACGGCGCGAGACTGCTCCTTCTGGACGAACCGACAAGCGGCCTCGATCCCCTCTCGCGCGAGGATCTTTGCGATACGCTCCTTTCCCTCAGGGAGTAGGGCGTTACCGTGTTGTTTTCTACGCACATCACCTCCGACCTCATGCGCGCTGCCGATCAAATCCTCTATCTGTCGGACGGGAGGCTCCTTGCGGATGATCCGCTTGATGAGTTGATGAGGCGGTATCGGATCAAGCGGTTTGCCTCTTTGGCGGAAGCCAGGGCGGCACGGGCGATCGGCGCGAAGGCCGTGAAGGGCGGTTTTGAGGGCCTGGTCACGGGGGCCGTCGGAGGGCGTGAGGCCACACTCGACGAGATCATGATACACCTGGAATTCGCAAAGAAGGAGACGTCATGAAAGCGCTTATCAAAAAGGAATTTTCTCTCTGCCTACACCCGATGGCTATCGCCTTCCTGTCCTTTGCGGCACTGGTTTTTGTGCCCAACTATCCCTATGAGGTGATATTCTTTTTCTCCGGGCTGTCGGTTTTCCTCATCTGTATGTCGGCACGGGAAAATGGGGATTTGGCGTTTACCTGTTCGCTCCCCGTCAAAAAGCGCCATGTCCCTCTTGCCCGAGTATTGGCCGCCGTCATGCTTCAATGCGCTCTTTTGTTCTTGACCGCTCTTTGCACCCTCATAAAGCAGACGGCCTTCCCTGACGAGATGCTTGTCAATCTTGCGGCGAACAGCGCGAATCTCGCCTTTTGCGGGTTCGGAGCTTTTCTTTTGGGCGTATTCAACCTGGTATTTTTCCCTTTGCACTATCAAGACCCCCATAAGGTCGGCGTACCGTTCGTGATCGCAGCGGCGGTGCAGTTTGTTCTCATCGGCCTCATGATCGCGATCAGGCACCTTCCATTTTACGCGCCGCTTACCTCCCCCGATTTTGCGAATTTCGGCGTGAACCGTTTTACTTGGCGGACTGACATTGTATTGCGCAATGACTGTGTTGGCCGCGCGGCTTTCCATGAAAAGATTTGAGGGGGTAGACTTATAAAAACGCAGTTTCGGCCCGGACCCGTAAGGTTTTGCCAACTTCGCGGCAACCGGGCCGTGGGCGTCTTTGCCGCCATGTTCGGGCGGCTGTCAAATTGTGAAAAAAACCGTCGGAAGGTATGGAAATCTTCCCTGCGTCATGCTATAATACCGTAATGTAAGCTATTCTTCACCCTGCAAAAGAGGTAGTACAAATGCAAAAGAGAAAAATCGCCATTATTTTTGGAGGTAATTCTACCGAGTACGAGGTGTCGCTCCAGTCCGCGTACTCCGTTTTTGAGAATATCAACAAAGAGCGGTTCGAGGTCGTCCCCGTGGGCATCACCCGCGGCGGGGACTGGTATCACTACACCGGGGATCTGGCGAAGCTCCCCGACAACACCTGGTTTGAGGACACCGCGCACCTCCGGCCCGTGGCGGTCTCCCAGAGCCGCGCCCTGAAAAGGGGGCTCCTGGAGCTGGACGGGGACACCTGCCGGGTCATTGAGATCGATCTGGCGCTCCCGGTGCTCCACGGGAAAAACGGGGAGGACGGCACCGTACAGGGGGTATTCGAGCTGGCCGGCATACCCATCGTCGGCTGCGGTACTCTCTCCTCGGCCCTGTGCATGGACAAGGACCGCGCCCACAAGCTGGTGAGCCTGGCGGGTATTGCCGTTCCCAAAGCCGTGACCTTCCGGCGCTTTGACCGGCAGGCGGCCATACGGGAGATCAACGCCACCCTCACCTATCCTCTTTTCGTGAAGCCCGTGCGGGCCGGCTCCTCCTTCGGCATCACCAAGGTCAGCTCGGCGGACGGGCTGGACGCCGCCGTCGATCTGGCCTTTGAGCACGACTCCGAGGTCATCGTGGAGGAGGAGGTGGAGGGGTTCGAGGTCGGCTGCGCCGTCATGGGCATCGACGAGCTCACCGTGGGGAGAGTGGACGAGATCCAGCTCTCCGGCGATTTTTTCGATTACACGGAGAAATACACGCTCCGCACCTCCACCATACATATGCCGGCCCGGATCAGCGCCGAGGCCGAAAAGCGCGTGCAGGACGCGGCCAGGATCATCTACCGGGCTCTGGGCTGCTCCGGCTTTGCCAGGGTGGACATGTTCTACACCCCGTCCGGGGAGATCGTTTTCAATGAGGTCAACACCATCCCCGGCTTCACCTCCCACAGCCGCTATCCCAACATGATGAAGGGGATCGGGCTCTCTTTTTCCCAGATGCTGGACAAGCTTCTGGATCTCTACTCCGATTGACACGGCCGCGGAGAAGCGCATACGCTGACAGTTTGGAAGGGACACCATGACGAAGAACAAAAGCTATACCGGGATCGACTTTTTCCGGATCATCGCGGCGATACTTGTGGTCACGATCCACACCTCGCCCCTGGCGTCGTATACGCGGACGGGGGACTTTATCCTGACGCGCGTTATCGCCCGGGTCGCGGTCCCCTTTTTCTTCATGACCTCCGGCTTCTTCCTGATCTCCCGGTACTCCCGGGGGCCCGGGAAGCTGGCCGCGTTTTTGAAAAAGACCGCGCTCATCTATCTGGCGGCCATGATCCTCTATATCCCGCTCAACCTTTACAGCGGCTATTTCAGGGCGGACGATCTCCTGCCCGCCATCCTGAAGGACCTGGTGTTTGACGGGACCTTCTACCACCTGTGGTATCTGCCGGCGGCCATGCTGGGCGCCGCCATTGCCTGGTTCCTCGTAAGACGCCTGGGCTTCCGCGGGGCTTTTGTCCTCTCGCTGTGCCTGTATCTGGCCGGTCTTGCCGGCGACAGCTATTACGGGCTGACCGAGAAGGTCCCGTTCCTCCGGGCCGTCTACGACTCCCTCTTCAGTCTGAGCGACTACACCAGAAACGGCGTCTTTTACGCGCCGGTGTTCTTTGTGCTGGGCGGCCTCATGGCCCAGCGGGAAAAGCGGCTCCCCCGGGGCCTTGGCGTCTGCGGTCTGTGCGTCAGCCTTGCCCTCATGTGCGCGGAGGCCCTGACCCTCCGCCGTCTGGGGCTCCAGCGGCACGACAGCATGTATGTGCTCCTGCCCCTTTGCATGTTCTTCCTTTTTGACATCATACTGGGCTTTGAGGGAAAGCGCCTCAAGGGCCTGGACACAGCCGCGCTCCTCATATACCTGCTCCATCCGGCCATGATCGTGGCCGTGCGTCTTCTGGCAAGGCTCCTCAATATGTGGGCGCTGCTGGTGGACAACAGCCTGGTCCATTTCATCGCGGTATGCCTCGCCTCCGCCGCGGCCGCTGCGGTGCTGTCCGCGCTGTGGGCAAGGCTCCGGCCCCGGAGGGCAAAGGTCCTCCCCGGGACCGACCGGGCGTACCTGGAGATCGATCTGGGCAATCTCAGGCATAACGTGGAGGTCCTGAACGCCGCAATGCCGCCGGAGTGCCGGCTCATGGCGGTGGTGAAGGCCTCGGCCTACGGCCACGGGATGTATGAGGTGGCCGTGAGACTCAGCGAGCTGGGCGTCAGGGCCTTTGTGACAGCCACCATCGACGAGGGCATCGAGCTTAGGCGGTACGGGATCCCCGGGGAGATCCTGATCCTTGGCCATACCGCCACGGAAAGGGCCCGGGAGCTGCGGAAATATGACCTCACACAGACGCTCATCGACCGTGAATACGGGGATCTTCTGGACAAACAGGGCCAGAACGTCAAGGTCCACCTCAAGATCGACACCGGGATGCACCGGCTGGGCTACGCCTGGGACGACCCGGACAGCGTTTTCGCCGCCTTCGGGGCGAAGCACCTCCGGGTGACCGGCATCTACACCCACCTCGGCTCCTCCGAAAGCCTGGAGGAGGCGGACAGACAGTACAGCGAGGAACAGATCTGCCGGTTCTACGGGCTCTTAAAGGAGCTGGAAGCGCGCGGAGCGGCCATTCCGAAGGTGCATATCCAGAGCAGCTACGGACTTCTCAACTACCCCGATCTCAGGTGCGATTACGCGCGGATCGGGATCTCCCTTTACGGCGTCCCCAGCTCGCCCCACGACAGGACCAGGCTGGAGTTGGATCTGCGGCCGGTGCTGTCGATGAAGACCTCCGTCGTCCTTTTAAGGACCGTCAAAGCCGGTCAGTGCGTGGGCTATGACCGGGCCTTCGTGGCAGAGCGCGACAGCGTCATCGCCGTTCTGCCCGTGGGCTACGCGGACGGATATCCCCGGAGCCTCTCCTGCGGGAAGGGCCACGTCCTGATAAACGGCCGTCCCGCGCCGGTGGTGGGCCGGGTCTGCATGGATCAGATGGCGGTGGACGTCACCCACATCCCCGACGTCCGCGCAGGCACCGCCGTCACGCTGATAGGCCGCGACGGCGCGGAGGAGATCTCCGCCGCCCAGGTGGCCGACGCGGCCGGCACTATAACCAACGAGCTTCTGAGCCGGATGGGAAAACGGCTGGGCCTGATCACCAGGGATTGACGGCGCCTGTCCGCCGCGGAGACCCCGCCGACCGTTTATGGATGATCAGCCGGGAGGGGGGACCCAAAAGGTCCCCCCTCCCGGCTTTTGGACTCTCCCCACAACGCAAAAACACCGGCTAAAAGCCGGTGTTTCGGGAGGCGGAGCAAAGCGGGCAAGTGTGTCAAAGGGCAGGCGCTTCTGCGCCTGCCCTTTGAGGAACTATCGCCGCTTCCGCGACGACGATGGTGCGAGAGATGAGACTTGAACTCACACGTCATTTCGACACACGCACCTCAAACGTGCCTGTCTGCCTATTCCAGCACTCTCGCAAAAGCATGATTATTATAGCAGATAATTCGGGTTTGTCAACAGCATTTTTTCAAAATAAAAATCCGGAAAAATTTTTCCCGGAAAAGCCTTGACATTGGTAAGTTATTCTTGGTATAATAAGCTGATTTCTTGTCCCCCCGGGGGACACTCTCCCATCTTCTTTATGCTCTTATGATACCACATTATGGCGAAAAATCAAGAGCGGGCGTGGAGATTTCAACAACTTCCCCGGGAGTATCTTTTTTCTGTGAACAAATCCGCAAAAGGAGTGAAGTTAGTGCCAAAGGACGTATGGTACGGCAAAACTTTGAGAAAGAGCTTTGCCAAAACGGAAGAGATCCAGGATATGCCCAATCTCCTGGAGATCCAGAAGGATTCGTACAAATGGTTCCTTGAGACCGGCCTTCGCGACGTTTTCAAGGACGTGGCGGCCATCACCGACTACACGGGGAATCTGGAGCTGACGTTCCTGGACTACCGCATGGACGAGGAGCCCAAATACTCTGTGGAGGAGTGCAAGGCCAGGGACGTGACCTACGCCGCGCCCATCCGCGTCAGCGTCTGCCTTCGCAACAAGGAGACGGAGGAGATCAAGGAGCAGGAGATCTTCATGGGAGATTTCCCCATCATGACCGACGGCGGCACCTTTGTCATCAACGGCGCCGAGCGCGTCATCGTCTCCCAGATCATCCGCTCCCCCGGCGTCTACTATGAGCGCACGATGGACAAGACCGGCACGGCCATCTATGCCACCACCGTCATCCCCTACCGCGGCGCCTGGCTGGAGTATGAGACGGACCCGGCGGACATGTTCAACGTCCGCATCGACAAGAACCGCAAGCTGCCCGTCACCTGCTTCCTCAGGGCCTGCGGCAACCGCACCGACGACCCCTACACATGGCTGTCCATGTCCGGCGGCGAGACCGGCGGCGACACCAACGAGAAGCTCTTTGAGATCTTTGGCCGGGATGCCCGCATGGTCTCCACCATCGAAAAGGACTCCTGCAAGACCAGGGAGGAGTCGCTTCTGGAGATCTACCGCAAGCTGCGCCCCGGCGATCCCCCCACCATCGATTCCGCCGAGACTCTCCTTTTCAACCTCTTCTTTGATCCCCGCCGCTATGACATATCCGTGGCCGGCCGCTACAAATTCAATAAAAAGCTGGCGGTGTGGCCCCGTATCGTGGGCAAGAAGCTGACCCGGCCCGTCGCCGATCCCCTGACCGGCGAGATCGTGGCCGAGGCGGGCCTGGTCGTCAACCGGCAGAAGGCCGAGGAGCTGGACCGGCTCGGCATGACCGAGGCGTTCGTGGAGGGCGAGGCCGGCCACGAGGTAAAGGTCTTCTCCAACGGCATGGTGTGGCTCGACCGGTTCGTGGATTTCGATCCCCTGGCGGAGCTTGGCATCAAGGAGCGGGTCCGCTGGGTCATCCTCAAGGATCTCCTGGCCAAATACGAGGGTGAGGAGCTCAAGGAGGCCCTGCGGGAGAATATTCCCCTGCTGGTGCCCAAATTCATCATCCCCGACGACATTTTTGCCAGCGTCAACTACCTCAACACCCTGGCCCACGGCATCGGCACCGTGGACGACATCGACCATCTGGGCAACCGGCGTCTCCGCTCCGTGGGAGAGCTTCTCCAGAACCAGTTCCGCGTGGGCTTTTCCCGCATGGAGCGCGTCATCCGCGAGCGCATGACGCTTCAGGATACCGACGTCATCACCCCCCAGAGCCTCATCAACATCCGGCCCGTGACCGCCGCCATCAAGGAGTTCTTCGGCTCCTCGCCGCTCAGCCAGTTCATGGATCAGAACAACCCCCTGGCGGAGCTGACCCACAAGCGGCGTCTCTCCGCCCTGGGTCCCGGCGGCCTCTCCCGCGAGCGGGCCTCCTTCGACGTCCGCGACGTCCATTACAGCCATTACGGCCGCATGTGCCCCGTGGAGACCCCCGAGGGCCCCAACATCGGACTCATTTCGTACCTGGCCTCCTACGCCAAGGTCAACGAGTACGGCTTCCTCGTCTCCCCCTATCAAAAGGTGGACAAGGCCACCGGCAAGGTGACGGACCACGTGGATTATCTCACCGCCGACGCCGAGGACCAGTTCTATGTGGCCCAGGCCTCCGAGCCCCGGGACGAGGAGGGACGCCTCCTCAACCGGCGTATCATCTGCCGTCACCGGGACGAGATCATCGACGTTGACCGCAAGAGGGTCGATTACGTGGACATCTCCCCCCGCCAGATGGTATCCATCGCCACGGCGATGATCCCCTTCCTCTCCAACGACGACGCCAACCGGGCCCTGATGGGCGCCAACATGCAGCGTCAGGCCGTCCCTCTGATGGTGACGGAAGCCCCCATCGTGGCTACCGGCATCGAGCACAAGTGCGCCATCGACTCCGCCGTCTCGATCCTGGCCGAGGGCGACGGCGTCGTCACCTATGTGGACGCCGACACCGTCACCGTCCGGTATGACGACGGTGTTATCAAGGATTATCACCTCATCAAATTCTCCCGCTCCAACCAGGGCACCTGCGTCAACCAGCGCCCCGTGGTGAACGCCGGAGAGCGGGTAAAAGCCCAGGACGTGCTGGCCGACGGCCCCGCCACCTCTCACGGTGAGCTGGCCCTGGGCAAGAACATCCTGGTGGGCTTCATGACCTGGGAGGGCTACAACTACGAGGACGCCATCCTCCTCAACGAGCGTCTGGCCATGGAGGACGTGTTCACCTCCATCCACATCGAGGAGCATGAGGTGGACGCCCGGGACACCAAGCTCGGCCCCGAGGAGATCACCCGCGACATCCCCGGCGTGGGCGAGGACTCCCTCAAGTATCTGGACGAGCGCGGCATCATCTGCATCGGCGCCGAGGTCCGGGCCGGCGACATTCTGGTCGGCAAGGTCACGCCCAAGGGCGAGACGGATCTCACCGCCGAGGAGCGGCTCCTCCGCGCCATCTTCGGTGAGAAGGCCCGCGAGGTCCGCGACACCTCCCTCAAGGTCCCCCACGGCGAGAGCGGTATCGTGGTGGATGTCAAGGTCTTCACCCGCGAGGCCGGCGACGAGCTGAACCCCTCCGTCAATCAGGTGGTCCGCGTCTACATCGCCCAGAAGCGGAAGATCAGCGTGGGCGACAAGATGGCCGGCCGCCACGGGAACAAGGGCGTCGTGTCCCGCATCCTCCCCAAGGAGGATATGCCCTATATGCCCGACGGCACCCCCCTGGACATCGTTCTGAACCCCCTGGGCGTTCCGTCCCGTATGAATATCGGTCAGGTCCTGGAGGTCCATCTGGGCTATGCCGCCCAGGCCCTGGGCTGGAAGGTGGCCACCCCCATCTTCAACGGCGCCAATGAGCAGGAGATCCGCGACCTTCTGGGCCAGGCGGGCCTCCGCACCGACGGCAAGAGCATCCTTTACGACGGCCGCACCGGCGAGCCCTTTGACAACCCGGTCACCGTCGGCTATGTCTACTTCCTCAAGCTCCATCACCTGGTGGACGACAAGATCCACGCCCGCTCCACCGGCCCCTACTCCCTGGTCACCCAGCAGCCTCTGGGCGGCAAGGCCCAGTTCGGCGGCCAGCGTTTCGGCGAGATGGAGGTGTGGGCGCTGGAGGCCTACGGCGCGGCGTACACCCTGCAGGAGATCCTGACGGTGAAGTCCGACGACGTCACCGGACGTGTCCGCACCTACGAGGCCATCGTCAAGGGCCACAACATCCCCCAGCCCGGCGTGCCCGAGTCCTTCAAGGTCCTGATCAAGGAGCTCCAGTCCCTGTGCCTGGATGTGAACGTGCTCGACGAGAACGGCAATCCCATCGAGCTCCGGGACGACGAGGAGGACGAGTACGCCCACGGCTTCCATGACGTGGAGAACGAGCGTTACAGCTCCTCCGACGACGAGTTCGAGTCCGCGGGCTACGGCATCGAGGACGTGGACATGGAGGAGGGCGACGAGGACGAGGACGACGATTTCGGCCTTCTGGGCGATTACGGCGACGAGGAAGACCCTGAAGTTTTTAACGAGGAGGACGACGAAGAATGAGTTACGCACCGTTTGACTCTATCCAGATCGGCATCGCGTCTCCCGAGAAGATACGTGAGTGGTCCTACGGCGAGGTGAAAAAGCCGGAGACCATCAACTACCGCACCCTGAAGCCCGAGCGCGACGGCCTCTTCTGCGAGCGCATTTTCGGGCCCACCAAGGACTGGGAGTGCCACTGCGGAAAATACAAGAAGATCCGTTACAAGGGGAAGATCTGCGACCGCTGCGGCGTGGAGGTCACCCGCGCCAAGGTCCGCCGGGAGCGCATGGGCCACATCGAGCTGGCCGCGCCCGTGAGCCACATCTGGTATTTCAAGGGCATCCCCTCCCGCATGGGCCTGATCCTGGATCTGACCCCCCGCATCCTGGAGCGCGTCCTCTATTTTGCCGCCTATATCGTGACCGATCCCGGCGACACCCCGCTCCAGAAGAACCAGCTCCTCACCGAGGCCGAGTACCGCGATATGCGGGAGAAGTACGAAAACGACTTCAAGGCCGGCATGGGCGCCGAGGCCATCAAGGAGCTGCTCCACGAGATCGACTGCGCCCAGCTCTCCGCTGAGCTCCGCGAGGAGCTGAAGACCGCCGGCGGCCAGAAAAAGGCCAAGATCGTCAAGCGCCTTGAGGTCGTGGAATCCTTCCTCAAGTCCGGGAACAAGCCGGAGTGGATGATCATTGACGCCCTGCCCGTGATCCCGCCGGATATCCGCCCCATGGTCCAGCTGGACGGCGGCCGGTTCGCCACCTCCGACCTCAACGATCTCTACCGCCGCGTCATCAACCGCAACAACCGCCTGAAGCGTCTCATCGAGCTGAACGCCCCGGACATCATCGTGCGTAACGAAAAGCGTATGCTCCAGGAGGCCGTGGACGCCCTGATGGACAACGGCCGCCGCGGCCGTGCCGTCACCGGCGCCAACTCCCGTCCCCTGAAGTCCCTCTCCGATATGCTCAAGGGCAAGCAGGGCCGCTTCCGCCAGAACCTTCTGGGCAAGCGCGTGGACTACTCCGGCCGCTCCGTCATCGTAGTGGGCCCGGATCTGAAGCTCTATCAGTGCGGCGTCCCCAAGGAGATGGCCATTGAGCTGTTCCGGCCCTTCGTCATGAAAAAGCTGGTGGAGGACGGCGTGGCCAACAACATCAAGTCCGCCAAGAAGATGGTGGACCGGGGCAAGACCGAGGTCTGGGACGCGCTGGAGGTCGTCATCAAGGAGCATCCGGTGCTGCTGAACCGCGCTCCCACGCTCCACCGCCTGGGCATCCAGGCCTTTGAGCCGGTGCTGGTGGAGGGCCGCGCCCTCAAGCTCCACCCCCTGGTCTGCACCGCCTTCAACGCCGACTTCGACGGCGACCAGATGGCCATCCATGTGCCCCTCTCCGCCGAGGCCCAGGCCGAGGCCCGCATCCTGATGCTCTCCGCCCACAACCTGCTGCACCCCCGTGACGGCAAGCCCGTCACCGTTCCCACGCAGGACATGGTGCTCGGCTCCTATTATCTGACCTTTACCCGCGACGAAAAAGGCGCCGGCAAGGCGTTCATCTCCCCGGACGAGGCCATCATGGCCTATCAGTCCGGCGATGTGGGGATGCACGCCCCCATCAAGGTCCGTATGCGCAAGGTCATCGACGGCGTGGAGCGCGTCGGCACCATCGAGACTACCGTGGGCCGCATCATCTTCAACAACCCGATCCCCCAGGACCTGGGCTTTGTGGACCGCACGGATCCCGAGCACGCCCTGGACCTGGAGGTCAGCTTCAAGGTCGGCAAGAAGCAGCTTGAGAAGATCATCGACCGCTGCATCGAAAAGCACGGCTTTGAGATAAGTGTGGAGATGCTGGACGCCGTCAAGAGCCAGGGCTACAAATATTCCACCCGCGGCGCCATTACCATTTCCATCGCGGACATGACGGTCCCCGAGGCCAAGCAGGAGCTGATCCACGCCTCCGAGCAGAAGGTGGTGGAGATCGAGGGTCTTTACAACCGTGGCTTCATCACCGACGACGAGCGCTACCGCCTCGTGGTCCACGAATGGGAGGAGACCACCAAGAAGGTCACGGACGCCCTTCAGAACAGTCTGGACGAGTTCAACCCCATCTATATGATGGCGGACTCCGGCGCCCGCGGCTCCATGGCCCAGATCCGTCAGCTGGCCGGTATGCGCGGCCTCATCGCCAACACCGCCGGTAAGACCATCGAGATCCCCATCAAGGCCAATTACCGCGAGGGCCTGACCGTCCTTGAGTATTTCATCTCCAGCCGCGGCGCCCGTAAGGGCATGGCCGACACGGCTCTGCGTACCGCGGACTCCGGCTATCTGACCCGCCGCATGGTCGATGTCTCCCAGGACGTCATCATCCGCGAGCACGACTGCGGCACCCACGAGGGCATCTGGGTATCCGAGAAGGTGGAAAACGGCGTGGTGGCCCAGTCCTTTGCCGACTCCGTCCACGGCCGCTATCCGGCCAAGGATATCGTGGATCCCGCCACCGGCGAGCTCCTCTTTGACCGGGACCACATGCTGGTCCACCAGGATGCCGCCGTTCTGGAGGCCCACGGCATCCACGAGGTGCTTGTCCGCTCCGTCCTCACCTGCGAGGCCCGCAGCGGCGTCTGCGCCCACTGCTACGGCCTGAACCTCGCCACCGGCGAGACCGTCAACGAGGGCGAGACCGTCGGCGTCATTGCCGCCCAGTCCATCGGCGAGCCGGGCACCCAGCTCACCATGCGTACCTTCCACACCGGCGGCGTGGCCGGCGGCGAGACGGGCGTTGAGATCACCCAGGGCCTTCCCCGTGTCGAGGAGCTTTTTGAGGCCCGCAAGCCCAAGAAGATGGCCACCCTCTCCGAGATCGACGGCGTCATCTCCACCGAGGAGACCCACAAGGGGGCCCTCATCCAGATCACCGTCACCAATCCGGAGGACGGGGATGTGCGTATCTACTCCGTACCTCACTCCTCCGGCATTCGCGTCAAGGACGGGGATACCGTCAAGCGCGGCGACATGCTGACCTCCGGCGCCCTGAATCCTCACGACATCATGGCGATCCTGGGCCGCGACGCCACCCAGAAATACCTTATCAACGAGGTCCAGAAGGTCTACCGCCAGCAGGGCGTGGATGTCTCCGACAAGCACATCGAGATCATCGTCCGCCAGATGCTCCGCAAGGTGCGGGTGGAGGACCCCGGGGACACCGATCTGCTCTCCGGCTCCACCGTGGATATCCTGGAGGTCCGCTCCGAGATCGACAAGCTCCGGGAGCGCGAGGCCAACGGCGAGGAGGTCCGCTACCCCACCTACCAGCAGCTCCTCATGGGCATCACCAAGGCCTCTCTGGCCACCGACAGCTGGATGTCCGCCGCCTCCTTCCAGGAGACCACCAAGGTCCTGACGGAGGCCGCCTCCAAGGGTAAGGTGGACCGGCTGATCGGACTGAAGGAGAACGTCATCATCGGCAAGCTCATCCCCGCCGGCGCGGGCCTGCAGCTCTACCGCGGCATCGCCGATCCCGAGCTTCCCGATTCGTCCTCCTCCACCTCCGCCGACACGGCCCCCGAGCCCGAACCCGAGGAGCCCGATATCGACTTCAGCGGTCTGCTCAAGGCCAACAACGCGCTCTAAGCCGCCAGGCCCCTCTCTCTATCCATCTCTTTATCGCGCCAAAAAAGCAGCTCGCAAAGCGAGCTGCTTTTTTGGCGGCAAGCTGTTGACATACCTCTCCCCGGGTGTTAAACTGTCCGTGGGATCTTGCTCAACGGCTCCGTCTATGCCTGTGCTCCCATTGAGGGCAGCCGGAATGCTTCTCGGATCCGCCGCCGGGGTCCCTTTTTCCCCTACGTCACTCATTTCAAAGTTGACAGTGGGCATAGACTGTGGTACATTGTCATTAAGGGGATAGGCGATTTCCCCTGGCACGGGCTCGGACGCTTTGGGCGTACGGGTGGCGGTCGTAAAGTCGGCAGTCACCTCCGAGGTGGTGTCCGAAAATGCTCCCTCGGTCCCGGTAACTCCTCCTTCGGAGGTAACCCCGGTCTTGATTGCCGAGGGGGCTTTTTCTATTCTGTAAATCAGACTTCCATCGCCGTCAATGATCTCATGCAAATAAAATCGATTCTATTCGTCCGAACGTTCATCTGCCGCGACATATGTAGTCTTATCCCCGATATCGACCGGCGCGGCGAAAATGTAGCTGTCATAACCTCGTCCCTTCCAGTTTTGCTCCTTCACCATTGCTCTTGCCCCATTAGTTTGATATAATTAAATCTGAAAGGAGGTGGACCCGTGAAGAAGATTGAAAATATTGATGTCAGAAAAATATCTGAAACAGAAAAAAGCGAGTTAATCAAAAAGTATGTTTCCGCTGGATGGGAATATGGCGGAACATGGGACTTGTCTGTCCATCAGTGGCTTACATTCATCTGGTCAAAGGAAGAAGCACCGCCGGAAATGTGATTCCTTAATCTGTTTGCAATCTTCCAGAATGTCATTCCATCGGTCCTTCAGTCCGCTTTGTTTTCCAGACAAAGAACGATCTGACCGCTCTCCGCTCCGAACAAATACGGTACAGCAAATAGGGCTTAGCCGCGCTCTATGTACTGTGCCGTTTCTTTTCTGTCGCTCATTGCTACCATGCTTTTAATCGCCGCGTTAGGGTTGATGTATGTGTGCGCTCATCGCTCCACATTCTGTTCCTTCTTCATCAGCTCGTCCAGTGTAATTTCGAAATAGTCCGCCACTTTATGAATTTTAATTTAGCCAGATTCGCACCTGACCTATCTTGCGATAGGCCCATTGTCAAGCTCCAATTATCTCTCCAATTCGGCAATAGTCAAATTATGAGAGGAGCAAAGGAACTTGTTTTTTCGACTAACTTTATAAAAACTCCTTCTTTCTTCTTGACGAGCGATAGGAAATGCGCTATCCTGTGTTTGTCGAACTCATAGCAAGTTTTCTAAAAGTCCGCATATACTGATTTCCTACAAAAATCCGTCGAAAAAGCAATAAAATTTCGGAGGTAAAAGAAAAATGAATGAAAAAATCAGAGACGAACTTATTAAAATTGCGCACGAGGCAGGAGTGGGGGCAATAGAGGTCAGCGAGGAAAAAGCCACATACAAGTCGAGTGATGGAACGACCTCCTTAAACCCCGGCTACTTTGTTGAAAAAGATAGTGAGGGAAATTCCCACTATTTTACCATAGAAGATGACCTTTTGGAGAATAATATTGACTTAACAAACCTTGTTGTAAATATTAAGAAGCTCAACACCCTTAACGTTATCAAAGTCTGTGTTGTATTTTTTGCTGTCCTTACCGCCATCGCCCTTGTCGTGGGCCTTATCTACGGAATACAACTTGGTAACGCTATTAACGCATTGAAAGAGGTATTTTAATTCAACGGGGAGGGGGCTCATGCTCTGTCGTAACTGCCAACGGTAGATTCCCAACAACAGCTTGCATTGTAACTGGCGTGGGGAGAAACAAATACGGGAGCGCAAGAAAATCAAAGTCCCAACGCCCACCCAACTCCCCTCCGGCAACTGGCGCATTTTCTTTTGGGCCGAGGGCCAATTCATCACAGAAGCCACGCCGGAGCTGTGTATAGCAACGGCAAAGGCAAAAGCGATTCGGGCCTGGTTTATGGAGAGACGAGCCAAGGTCTCCACAATGTCGCTTTCTACCGCAATCGGCAACAAGAAGTCAAATGATCCACCTGGATCGTGAAAACGGTTTACCGGAAAGAGGCGTTCACGGCTTACCCCACAGCTTCGCCTCCCTAACATACCATCTGCAAATCCCAGAGCTTGAGACCGTGCGTCTGGGCAGCTGGTCCAATTCCCAGACCGTCCACAAGATTTACTCCCACCTATCCTAGCAAGACAAAACTGCCGCTGTGACCCGGATAAAAGACTTCTACCGTGCGTAAATCCGTGCGTAATATCACCACTTTGCACCCCGTTTGTAAATGATTCTTACATATCTTTTCACATTTTTTTGCATTTCAAAGTCTCGAAAAGCCTTGATGCAAAATCAAACGCATCGCCGCCCGAATCAGGGCGGCGATGCTCGTTGTATGCTGAGCGATCGGGGGTTATCCCATGTCGCGAATCGACAGGCTCACCTTATGCTCGATGGGCTTCCACTCCACCTTTTGGAAGACGGCGGCGATGGAGATGGGGATGTAGGTGAGCATGAAGAGGGGGAAGGTCAGGGTGTACAGCAGCTTTTTGGGGGCGGAGGCGCGGATCTTCCGCCACTCCTTCACCGTGGTGAAGGCCCCCAGGGTCAGCATGAAGAGGTATGTGCCCGCCAGCGAGCGCAGCACCGGGAAAAGGAGCTGCCACGCGGTACCGCCGGAGAAAAAGGCGAGGAGCGACGCCGCCGTGTTGACCACGAAGCCGAAGGAGGCCAAGATGATGGCCGGCATGATGGACATCACCATATCGAAGCAGGAGAAGCTCCCCCGGAGCGTCCCGGTCAGGAGCCGTCCCCCGTACCGGCGGAACACCTGCAAGAATCCCTTGGACCAGCGAAGCCGCTGACGCCAGGACTGGGAGAACTTCACCGGCTGCTCGTCAAACAGCTCCGCGTCGGGGGCGTAGCCGATCTTCTCGCCGCGGGTGACGCAGTCGGCGGTGAACTCCGTGTCCTCGGTCAGCAGATGGAAGGGCCAGCCGCCGTTGCGCCGGAGGATCTCCCGGCCCATCAGGAAGCCCGTCCCGGACACCACGCAGCTTGTTCCCACCAGGGCGCGGGCGTGGTTGAGATACTCCGCGTCCCGCAAAAACCACAGGGCGTAGCCGGCGGAGATCCAGTTGTCCCCGAAATTTTTGGAGTCGCGGTAGCTGGTCACCACCTGATGCCCGTCGCAAAATTGCCGGTTCATGGCGGATATGTAGCCGGGGGCGAGCAGATTGTCCGCGTCAAAGACGAAGTAGCCGTTGAACACATCCCCCCGCTCGAATTCGATCCGCCGGAGAAGGAAGTCCAGCGCGAAGCCCTTGCCCACGTGCTCCCGGTCGAACCGCTCATACACCGTGGCCCCGGCGCGCCGCGCCGCGTCGGCCGTGCCGTCGGTGCAGTTGTCCGCCGCCACGAATACGCTCACAAGCTCCGAGGGGTAGTCCTGGGCGCGGATGGATTCGATGAGGTTCCCGATCACCGCCTCCTCGTTCCGGGCGGCGATCAGCACCGCGTACCGGTGGAGAACGGCGGGAGAATGGGGCATGTCCCGCTTGACAAGGGGGATCAGCAGATAGACGAGCTGGTAGAAATAGCAGGCGAAAAACAGTACGGAAATGACGGTGTTCACCGTTCGAAGAGTTGACATGACCGCGCCTCCTTAATTTGCGTTGACATGATCGTAGCAGAAACGCGGTTAAGAAAAAATCAGGAAAGCAATTAAGGATTTATTAAATCGGAAGATCTGTAAGTCATTCAACGCCTGTCAAAGCCCGGACAGTTTGGCAGCCCGCG
The DNA here is from genome assembly GCA_947625815.1 of uncultured Oscillospiraceae bacterium. Taxonomy (GTDB): domain Bacteria; phylum Bacillota; class Clostridia; order Oscillospirales; family Oscillospiraceae; genus RUG626. The sequence continues at coordinate 31,706 of CANQPU010000002.1, read as the reverse complement.
GGATCTCCTTCCGCGCACAAAAAAGCAGCCCGTTCGGGCCGCTTTTTAGAGTAAGTAAAAATCCTATTCTTGCGCCCTCCGAATCCTTCGGAGGGAAGGGTTTGGAAGGGGAACCGTCAGGGTTCCCCTTCCAATTTAATCTTCTCCTTCCGCGCCAAAAAAAGCACCCCAATGGGGTGCTTTTTTTGGCGCGGAAGGAGGGATTTGAACCCTCGCACGCGGTTTAGACGTCTACTCCCTTAGCAGGGGAGCCCCTTCGGCCACTTGGGTACTTCCGCATCTATGCAATTTTCCGCTCTCTCCCCCAGCGGCGTCCGACATTCGGGCGTCTCTGGCGGAGAGAGTGGGATTCGAACCCACGGGCGGTTGCCCGCCGACGGTTTTCAAGACCGCTCCGTTATAACCACTTCGGTATCTCTCCAAACCGGCCATGCTATTTTATCACAGCTCCACGCCTTTGTCAATTAAATACGCACAAACATTTTTGGAAAATCGCTTTTTTCTCTGTATGTTCTTCACTTGACTAATGCAGTAGCATTAGAGTATAATATGAAAAATACGCGAATCGAGGAAAAACTATGGAAACCTCCGCATTTTCCGCCTTTGGCGATTCCTTCAAGGAGAGGCTTCTGACGCTCTATGAGAGCCGCGGCTACACGCGCTACCGGGTGGGGCGGTTTGAGGAATACGACCTGTACGCCAGGAACAGGAGCTTTATCACCGGCAGCTCCATCCTCACCTTTACCGATACCGACGGGCGGCTCATGGCCCTGAAGCCCGATGTGACGCTGTCGGTGATCAAAAACACCCCCATAGGCGGGAGCCTCAAAAAGCTATACTATTCCGAAAGCGTTTTTCGCGCCCCCGACCCCTCCTCCGGCTTCTCGGAGATCCAGCAGGTCGGCCTTGAGTGCCTCGGCAGGCTGGATCCCTACAGCGTGGCGGAGATCATCTCCCTGGCCGCGGAGAGTCTGGGATTTTTGGCGGACCGGTATATCCTTGATGTCGCGCATCTCGGGCTCCTGCGGGGATTTTTTGAGGACTCCGGTGTCCCGGAGGAATGCCGCGAGGAGCTTCTGGCCCTGGCCGAGGCGAAAAATTCCCACGAGGCGTCGCTCCTGGCCCGCGAAAACGGCATTTCGGAGGCAAGCATCCGCGTATTTGACGCCATGATCCACCTGCGCGCGCCCCTTGCGGACGGCGTCCGGACGCTCTCCGCCCTTCCGCTGGGCGTACACGCCTCGGACGCGCTCTCGGAGCTGGCGCGCCTGGCCGTGGCCCTCCGGGACGTCCCCGGCGTCTGGCTGGACCTGTCCCTGAAGGCCGACACCCGGTATTACAGCGGCGTGGTCCTGCGCGGCTATATCGCCGGCATCCCCACCGCCGTCCTCTCCGGCGGGCGGTATGACGGACTGGTCGCCCGCATGGGCAAGGACGCCGGCGCCATGGGGTTCGCGGTCTATCTGAACCTTTTGGACCACCTGGCGCCCGCACCGGCCAGGTCCGGCGCGGATGTACTGATCCTCGACGAGGGCGCGGAACCCGCGGCGCTTTTGAAGTACGTCCGCGGCCTGACGGCCCGGGGGCTCCGCGTCCGGGTGGACCGGGCCGTGCCGGAGGGCTACCGCTATAACCGGCTTGTGCGTTTTTCCGGAGGTGAGGCCCATGAGTGAGCTGCTGAACGTCGCCCTCCCCAAGGGGAGACTGGGCGATAAGGTCTATTCCGTCTTTGAAAGGGCCGGCTTTGGCTGCTCGGAGCTTTTGGAGGCCGGACGGAAGCTGGTGTTTGAGTCCCCCGAAAACGGCGTGCGCTACTTCTTTGTCAAACCCTCCGACGTGGCCATCTATGTGGAGCGCGGCGCGGCGGACGTGGGCGTGGCCGGGAAGGACATCCTGCTGGAGTACGCCCCGGACGTCTACGAGCTTCTGGACCTGGGCGTGGGCAAGTGCCACATGTGCGTATGCGGCAGGCCGGATTTCACCGACGACGGCGTCGGCTCCCTGCGGGTCGCCACAAAATTTTCCAGGATCACCCGGAAATATTACGCCTCCCTGGGCCGCAGCGTGGACCTCATCCACCTGAACGGTTCCATTGAGCTGGCGCCCATTCTCGGCCTTTCCGACGTCATCGTGGACATCGTGGAGACCGGCGCGACGCTGAAGGAGAACGGCCTGGCGGCGCTGGAGCGGATCCTGCCCGTCTCCGCCAGATTCATAGCCAACAAAGCCAGCTATCAATTCAAATATGAGGCCGTGACGGACATGACGGCGCGGCTTTCCCGTCATCTTGAGGTGCAAAAATGATCAGACTGATGAAACTGAGCGAAGTCGAGGACGCAGAGATCTTCTCCCGCGCCGGGGAGAGCCCCGACGTCTCCGGGCCCGTGGCGGAGATCATAAAGGACGTGCGCGAGCGCGGGGACGCGGCCCTGCGGGAATACTGTGAACGCTTTGACGGCGGGGCCCCGGAGTCACTGGAGGTGACGGCGGAGGAGTTTGACGCCGCCCTGGCCTCCCTGCCCGCCGGACTTGTGGAGGTCCTGAGGAGGGCGGAGGCCAATATCCGGGCCTTCCATGAAAAGCAGCTCCGGACCGGCTATACCATGACGCCGCGGGAGGGCGTGACGCTGGGCGAGCGGATCCACCCCATCCGGAAGGTGGGCCTCTATGTCCCCGGCGGTACGGCGCCCCTCTTCTCCAGCGTCCTTATGAGCGCCGTGCCGGCGAAGATCGCCGGGTGCCGCGAGATCGTCATCACCACCCCCGCCCGCGGCGGCGCGGTCGCGCCCGAGATCCTGGCGGCGGCGAAGATCGCCGGGGTGGATCGGGTCTTCAAGCTGGGAGGCGCCCAGGCCATCGCGGCGCTGGCCTATGGCACCGAGAGCGTCCCCCGTGTGGACAAGATCGTCGGCCCCGGAAACGCCTATGTGGCCGAGGCCAAGCGGCAGGTCTTCGGCACGGTGGCCATCGACATGATCGCGGGCCCCAGCGAGATCCTGATCCTCGCCGACTCCTCGGCCGATCCGGCGCTGGTGGCGGCTGACCTTTTAAGCCAGGCGGAGCATGACAAAAACGCCTCCGCCGTGCTGGTGACGGACTGCGAGGCGCTGGCGGAGCAGGTCCGCGCGGAGCTGGAGCGGCAGATCCCCCGGCTTTCCCGGCGGGAGATCGCCCGGGCCTCCATTGACGGAAACGGCCGCATCATCGTCACGGACGATCTGGGCAAGGCCATAGACGTGGCCAACCGCATCGCCCCGGAGCACATGGAGATCTACACCCGGGAGCCCATGACCTACCTGGAGCGCGTCACCAACGCCGGCTCGGTCTTTGTGGGGGAGGCCTGCCCCGAGGCGGTGGGCGACTATTATGCCGGGTGCAACCACACCCTGCCCACCGGCGGCACGGCCCGCTTCTCCTCCCCTCTCTCCGTGGACGACTTTATCAAGAAGTCCCAGTTTATGCGCTATGAGCCGGCGGCCCTGTTGCGCGAGGGCGGCGACATTGCCCTTTTTGCCCGCAGGGAGGGGCTGGACGGCCACGCCCGGAGCGTGGAGGAGCGCCTTGAGAGGTGGAAGGGATGAGCCGCTTTCAGTCGGAGCGCTTTTCCCGTCTGGAGGCTTACGTCCCTGGAGAACAGCCCCGGGACAGGAAATATATCAAGCTCAACACCAACGAGTCCCCCTATCCCCCCTCAGAGGCCGTGCTGGACGCGGTGAGGGCCGCCGCCGGGGCGCTGAATCTCTACTGCGACCCCACGGCGCTGAGGCTGCGGAGGGCCGCGGCGGAGGTCTACGGCGTGGGGCCGGATCGGATCCTGCCTGTGAACGGCTCGGATGAGATATTGGATTTTGCCTTTATGGCCTTTTGTGACCGCCGCACAGCCGTGGCCTACCCGGAGACGAGCTACGGGTTTTATTCGGTGCTGGCCGATCTCCACGGCATCGAGAAGCGGGAGATCCCGCTGAAGGACGGTTTTTCCGTGGATCCCCGCGACTATCTGGGGCTCCACTGCACCATCGTCATCGCCAATCCCAACGCCCCCACGGGCATCGCCCTGGAGCCCTCCGGGATCGAGGAGATCCTGAACGCCAACCGCGACAGCGTGGTGATCGTCGATGAGGCGTATGTGGATTTCGGGGCCCGGAGCGTCCTGCCCCTTACGGAAAAGTACGATAATCTTCTGGTCACCCGGACCTTCTCCAAGTCCCACTCCCTGGCCGGCGCCAGACTGGGCTTTGGGATCGGCGACCCGGCGCTGATCGCGGATCTTACCGCCGTAAAGGACTCCACTAACCCCTATAACGTCAACGCCATGACCCAGGCGGCCGGCATTGCGGCCTTTGAGGAGAACGGATATTATGCAGACAACTGCCGCAAGGTGGCCCGGACAAGGGACCGGACGGCCAGGGCCCTCTCCGCTCTGGGCTTTGAGCTGACAGACTCCGCCGCCAACTTCCTTTTCGTCCGCCACCCGAAGATCCCCGGAGGGGAGCTTTACGCAAAGCTCCGGGAGCGGGGGATCCTGGTGCGCCATTTCTCCAAGCCCTCCATCGCGGAGTATAACCGCATCACCGTGGGCACGCCGGAGCAGATGGAGACGCTTCTCGGGGCCCTGGAGGATATCCTGTCTGAACACCGGGCCGCCGGGGACGCGGCCCGTTATGGGAGGTAATCATATGCGCAGAGCTGACATCAGCCGGAGGACCGGCGAGACGGCCGTTGAGCTTTCCCTGGACCTTGACGGGTCCGGCGTCTGTAACATCGTCACCGGCGTGGGGTTTTTGGATCACATGTTGACGCTGTTCGCCGTCCACGGCCGGTTCGATCTGACGGTCAGATGTACCGGCGACACCGGCGTGGACGACCACCACAGCGTGGAGGACATCGGCATCTGCCTGGGACAGGCCTTCGGCGCCGCTCTCGGCGACCGGTCGGGCATCACGCGCTATGCCGATGCCACCGTCCCCATGGACGAGGCGCTCGTCCTGTGCGCGGTGGATATCTCCGGCCGCGGCTGTCTCGGCTTCAACCTGCCCATTCCGTCTCAGAAGATCGGGAGCTTCGACACCGAGCTGGTGGAGGAATTCTTCACGGCCTTTGCCCGTGAGGCCCGGGTCACGGTCCACATAAAGTACCTGGCCGGACGCAACTCCCATCACATCGCGGAGGGCGCCTTCAAGGCCTTTGCCCGGGCCATGCGGGGGGCCGTCAGGATCGATCCTGACCTTGCCGGCACGGTGCCAAGCTCAAAGGGCGTGCTATGACCGGGATCATCGACTACGGCGTGGGGAACCTCTTCTCCCTCAAAAGCTCCTTCGCCGCCATCGGTGAGGAGTGCGTCGTCAGCGGCGAGGCGGACACGATCCGAAAAGCCGACCGGCTCATCCTCCCCGGCGTGGGCGCCTTTGAGGACGCGGCGGAAAAGCTGCGCTCCTCCGGTCTTTTCGAGCTTCTCCTCGAGGAGGCGGGACGCGGCAAGCCCCTCCTGGGCATCTGTCTGGGGATGCAGCTTCTCTTTGAGAAGAGCTTTGAATACGGCGAGCACGCCGGCCTCGGCCTCATACCCGGAAGCGTGGAGCCCATCGCGGATCTCATCGCCCCCGGACTGAAAATCCCCCACATCGGCTGGAATGCCCTGCGTTTCACCCGGGACTCGGAGCTGTTCCGCGGCGTGGAGGAGGGGTCCCACGTCTACTTTGTCCACTCGTATCACGCGGCGCACTGTGAGGGATACGTCACCTCCGTCACCGACTACGGCGGCACACTGACGGCCTCGGTCCAGCGCGAAAACGTCCTCGGGTGCCAGTTCCACCCGGAGAAGAGCGGCGCCGTGGGACTGCGGATACTGAAAAATTTTACCGATCTGTGAGGTTCCCCATGAAACTCTTTCCCGCAATCGACCTTTTTGACGGCCGCGCCGTGCGGCTTCTCCACGGCGAGTATGACAAAATGACCGTCTATTCCCCGGATCCCGTGGAGAAGGCCATGGAATTCCGCCGGCAGGGCGCCGAATTCCTCCATCTGGTGGATTTGCAGGGCGCCCGGGACGGCATCGGGAAAAACTTTGCCGCGGCCTCCGCCATCGCCCGGATCCCCGGCCTCCGGGTGGAGCTGGGCGGCGGCATCCGCTCCTGGGACGACATAGAGCGCGCGCTTGACGCCGGCTTTTTCAGGGTGATCCTCGGCACCTCCGCCATGGAGGATCCGGATCTCCTGGCCCGCGCGGTGGACAGCTTCGGCGAGCATATCGCCGTGGGCGTGGATGTCCGCGGCGGCTTCGTGGCCGTGCGCGGCTGGCTCCAGACCAGCAAGGTCCACTGTTTCGACTTTATCGAACGCCTCGAAGCGCTGGGGGTCAAAACCGTCATCTGCACCGACATCGCCACGGACGGCGCCATGGGCGGCACGAACGCGGAGCTTTTCCAAAGCCTGACCGCCCGATTCGGCCTGGACATCGTGGCCTCCGGCGGCGTCACGACCCTGGACGACGTGAAGCGCCTCAGGCAGACCGGCGTGAGCGGCGCCATCATCGGCCGGGCGCTGTACGACGGGACCCTGGACCTTGCCGAGGCTATGGAGGCCGCCAAATGATCACAAAACGGATCATCCCCTGCCTGGACGTCCGGAACGGGCGCGTGGTCAAGGGCGTAAACTTTGAAGGGCTCTCCGACGTCAGCTCCCCGGTGGAGCTGGCCCGGTACTACTCCGCGTCCGGGGCCGACGAGCTGGTCTTTTACGACATCACCGCCTCCGCCGAGGGGCGGCGGCTCTTCGCGGACGTCCTGACGGAGGCGGCCAGCCAGGTCTTCATCCCCCTCACCGTCGGCGGGGGCATCAATTCGCTGGAGGACTTCGACCGCGTCCTCAAATGCGGCGCGGACAAGGTCAGCGTCAACTCCGGCGCCCTCCGGGACCCCTCCCTGATCGAGCGGGCCGCCAAGCGCTACGGCAGCCAGTGCGTGGTCATCTCCGCCGATGTGAAAAGGGTGAACGGCGTCTTCACCGTCTTTGCCCGGGGCGGCCGGGACAACACCGGACTCGAGGCAGTGGGGTGGATCCGCCGGTGCGTGGAGAGCGGCGCCGGCGAGGTGGTCCTGAACTCCATCGACACCGACGGCGTGCGCGGCGGGTTTGACCTGGAGATGCTCCGGGCCGTGTCCGAGGCCGTATCCGTGCCCGTCATCGCCTCCGGCGGCGCCGGGTCCGTTCAGGACTTTGTCACCCTGTTCAAAACGCTCCCCCGCGTGGACGCGGGTCTGGCCGCCTCCATCCTCCACTTCGGTGAGGTCACGGTGGCGGACATCAAAAAAGCCCTCAGGGCCGAGGGCATCCTTGTAAGGATCTGAGGTTTTGCTCATGCTGAACATTGACGAACTGAAATTTGACGAAAAGGGGCTCATTCCCGCCGTCGTGGTGGACGCGGAGAGCCGCGCGGTGCTGACGCTGGCCTACATGAACCGGGAGAGCCTCCGGATCTCCATGGAGCGCGGCCTCACCTGCTTCTGGTCCCGCTCCCGCGGGGAGCTGTGGCTCAAGGGCGAGACCAGCGGCAACTACCAGCACATCGTCTCCATCACCGCCGACTGTGACCGGGACGCGCTGGTGGTGGAGGTCCAAAAGGACGGCCCCGCCTGCCACCTGGGCACGGACTCCTGCTTCAACGACCGGGTCTTTGAGGCGGAGGACCGGGCGGAGGCGTTCACCTATGAGGGCCTCTACGGCCTTCTGGAGGGCCGCAGGGCCGCTCCCAAGGAGGGCAGCTACACCAGCTACCTCTTTAACAAGGGCCTTGACAAGATCCTGAAAAAGGTGGGCGAGGAGTCCACCGAGGTCATCATCGCCGCCAAGGCCGGGGACCGGCGCGAGACCGTCTACGAGCTGGCCGACCTGGCCTACCACGCCATGGTCCTGATGGTGGAGACGGGCATCACCCTGGAGGAGCTGAAAGCGGAGCTGGCCTCCCGGCACGTCATCGACAAAAAGGTCAAGCAGGAGAAGATGGTATAGGGCCGTCCCCGCACAAAAAAAATTCCCGCATTCCGCGGGAATTTTTTCTGCTTGCTCAAAAACGATTTCATGATTTTCGCGGCGGCATGTACGTCGCGAAAATTACTTTCCCCTTGTCGAAAAAGGCCGCAGGGCCTTTTTCGACAGCTCGTAGGGGCGGGTTCCAAACCCGCCCGCTTCGATTTCCTTATCTTGTTGACTTCCCGCAAAATGCGGGATTTTTTATTGGTCCCCGGCGGCCTCAAGCTTCGGCTTGTCCTCCTCCGGGAGCTCCGCGGCCCTGGCGTGGAGCTTCTCGGGCTCCTCGCGGACGAAGCGGTTGATATAGGCGCCGATGAGCAGGATGAAAAGGCAGTAATACATCCACAGCAGCGCCACGATCACGGTCCCCAGGATGCCGTAGACGCCGTACCGGTCGGAGTAGTCCACATAGACGGAGAACGCCCAGGAGAACACCAGCCAGGCCAGCGTGGCGAAGAGCGCGCCGGGCCACTGGCGGCGCAGGGACCGCTTCCCCGCCGGCATCCACTTGTAAAAGGCGAGGAACACCAGAAAGAGGAACATCATCATGATGGGATACCGCACCACCTTCACGGTCCACAGCAGCAGCTGTTCCGCCCAGGTGCCGTCCAGATCCCGGCTGATGAGGTTCAGGATCATCCCGCCGTAGACGATCCCGCACAGCGTCAGCAGCACGGCCGCCACGGCGATGACCATAAAGAGGCAGGCGCGGAGGCGGAAAAGCAGAAAATTCTCCTTCCGCTGGATGTCGTGGGCGGCGTCCATCCCGCGCATCAGGGCCTGGGCGGACAGGCCCGCCGTCCAGATGGAGGCCACCGCGGTGATGGACAGCGTGGCGGCGGAGCTGTCGTAGATGCTGGTGATGATCCCCGACAGGACGGAGTATACGTCCTCCGGCGCCACCCGGGCGATGTACCCCAAAAACGCCTCCTCGGTCAGGGGCGTGTACTGCAAAAGCGAGCAGACAAGGCCCAGGATCGGCACCAGCGACAGGAAGAGGTAAAAGGCCGCCGCCGCCGCGAAGGTCCAGATCTTTCTGGCACCGATGCCGTCGAGGAAATCCACCACGACGGTAAACGCCCGTTTGAGCTTGGTCATTCTATCACCCTCTCGCGCCCGTGTTTCATCCGCAGAAGCGGCATACCGCCTCGGCGTACATCTCTCCGGCCAGCAAAAGCTGCCCGATCTCCACGCGCTCGTCCGGCTCGTGCATACGCACGTCCGCGCCGGGGAATTCCGCGCCGAAGGCCACGCCCCCCTCGATCTCATGGACATAGGTCCCGCCGCCCATGGAGAAGGCCCTGCCCGGCGTGCCGGTGTACTCCCCGTAGATCCGGAGGAGCCCCCGGACGAAGTTCGAGTCCGCCGGCGTGTGGTGCGGCCGGGAAAGGGAGAGGATCTCCAGCTTCACCTCCGGCCCCATGGCCTGCTCAAACCTGGCGGCGATCTCATGCCCGTCGCCGCAGACCGGGATGCGGCAGTCTACGTCGATGCGGATCCCCTCCGCGTCGGCCTTCATCACGCCCAGATTCACCGTCAGCTCCCCGGACAGCTCGTCCCGGCAGTCCGCGCCCACGGCGCTCCCGTCCACGTTCCCGTGGGGGAAGGCCCTCCGGAGCGTCCGGAAGATCCGGAACCCCGGCCCCTCCATGGCGGCGAGCCTCTCGATCATCCGCGTCACGGCGTTGTCGCCCTCCCGGGGCAGGCTCCCGTGGGCGGCGCGTCCCTCCGTCTCAAGGCGCGTCCCGTCGGAGAGCACCGCCTCGCACCGGGCGGGCACCGCGTTGGGCACCGACCCCCCGGCAAGCTCCGTCACGTGCGGCTCCTCCCCCCGGTAGGCCGGGGCCGTCAGTACAAAGTGCATCCTGCCCTTTTCCGTGTTGGCCACCGGGAAGGACCCGTCCGGCGTAAAGACCTTCCCCGGCACGGGGTAGTGCTCCAGATACCAGGCCAGATCCCCGGACCCGCACTCCTCGTCCGACCCCAGCAGAAGCTGTACCTTCCTTTTCAAAAGCCCCAGCCTTTGCGCGCAGAGGATGGCCCAGAGGGACACCACGGCCGGTCCCTTGTCGTCGATGACGCCCCGTCCGTAGATCCTCCCGTTCAGCTCCCGCATCTCATAGGGCGCTGTGACCCTCCATTCCCCCGCCGGCGGGACCACGTCCAGGTGCGCCAGTATGGCAAGCTCGGCCTCCCCCTCGCCCGCCTCGATGACCAGCATCCTGTCCCCCAGGATCCTCCCCTCCAGTCCCCGGGCGCGGGCGATCTCCAACCCCACGTCCAGCGCCCGGCGCGGGCCGGCACCAAAGGGCGCGCCGGGGGCGCTCTCCCCCCTGACGCTGTCCACCGCCACAAGACGGCTGATGTCCTTCAGGATCTCCTCCCGGTTCTCCTCAAAAAATTGCGCGATCCTCTTATCCATAAACGTCCCTCCGGAGTCTTGATGTTATTAAATCCACCGCCATGTCCCGCGGTTCCGCCCGCAGGGCGGGAGCGGGACGGCTTGAAATTAAATATAACATCTGCTTTGCAGATATTATAGCACAGTTCCACCCCGTCCGCAAGCCTCCCCAGGACGCCCCGGGACTGTGTCTTTCCTGTGCCTTATGCTCCGTTTTTGGGGGTCGTTCCGGGGCCGTATCCCGCCGCCGCTACACCGTAATCCACCTTGTCGATTTCCCGGAGCAGCTCCGGCAGGTCCTTGTGGGTGTAGCGGTCCGTGACGTCCCGCTGGGAGTGGCCCACGATGAATTTCAGCGCCCCCCGGCGGACGCCGGCGGTGTCCAGGGCGGAGACGAAGGTGTGGCGGGCGTCGTGGGGCGTGTGGCTCATCCCCAGCCCCTCCATGACCCGGTCGAACCACCCGTATTTGTAGCTGGCGTAGGTCAGCGTCCCGCCGTCCCGGTCGGTGAGCAGGCACTCCCCGTCGGCGCCGGCCAGCATCCCCTCCAGAACGGGCAGGATCTCCCGGTGCAGGGGGATCCGCCTCCGCGCCGCCCTGGTCTTGGTCCCCCGCAGGTCGATGCACCGCTCCGAAAGGTCGATATCCCCCCGCCGCAGGTCCAGCAGCTCCCCCACCCTCATGCCGGTGTAGAGCAGCACCAGCAGGGAGTCCAGAAGATGGAGCCCGTGGAACCGGGGCGCCTCCCCCGGCACCGGTCCCTGACCCTCCCGGAGCCGCCAGAGCAGCCCGATCTCCTCCGGCGTGAAGACCTGGCGGGGCGACTCCTTCTCCTGCGCCGTCAGCTCCACAAACTCGCTGAGATCCCGGTCCGCGATGCCCCGGGCGATCCCCCAGCGGAAGATCATGTGCATCAGTGACCGTACCTTGGACTGATAGCCCCTGGACCTGTCCATCCGGGCGATCACCTCCTGGAGCTGCGCCACACCCAGATCCCGCAGCGGCACGTTCCAGATGGGCCGGCAGAAGTCCATGGCGTACTCCGTGACCCGCCGCGTGCTGGGATATCGCTCAAAATACCCGGGGCTCCACTGCTGAAAAGCCTCCCGGAAGGTGACCTGTCTGGCCCGGACATCATAGGGCGTCCGGTTGTATTCCGCCAGCGCCATCAGCGCGTCCGTCCGCGTGGCGAAGTACCCCAATGTCATATACTGCTGGAGCCGCGCGGCCCCCTCCCTCTCCTTCCATCCCACCGTGACCCGCGCCCTGTATGGGCGCCGCCTGTTCCCCGGGAGCTTGGTGACTCCCCCATATCCGTTCGGATTTTTCATGCTTTGACCTCCGTTTTTTAATATTGTACGGAGATTATGCCCTCTTTTTTTACCCTTTTCAATAGAGCGCCCTTTATTTTTGCTCTCCGTCCCGGCTCTCCGTCCTGCGATAAAAAACCCGCCCCCGGGCATTGCCCGGGGGCGGGGAAACTTAATGCAGTTTCAGGGAAGCTGTGCTTACCTTGCGGGGGCCTCAACGATGACCAGGGTGGCGGCGTTAAGGCTGTTCACGTAAACGTCTCTGACGGTATAACCGGCGGTGAGAGCGCTCACGGCCTCGTAGGTGTAGGACCCGGAAGCACCGGACCGGACAAGGAACACGCAGCCGTCGGCGAGGAGGGTCACGTTGTTGACCGTACCGACCGCCATGTAACCGCTCTCAGCCACGATGATCAGCTGGCCGATCGTGGTGGTGGCCGTCACATGATTGGCGGCAGGAACAGCGCTGCAGGCGATCACTTCGCCGTCCTCAACCGTCAGGTTCTTGACGATACCGGTGGAGGTAGTGCCCTTGATGTCGGTATAGGCGGAGCTGGCCTCAATAGCGGCGCTGTAGCTGAGCTCCTGAACGGCTCCGTTGACAACCCAGCGATACAGCTGGACAGCCCTGCTGGTGTAGGGATCCCATACCGTTCCGCCAAGGCCCAGGTAAATAGCGTAGTTGTAAGCCTCGGCGCTGATGGGATCGTTGACGACCAGGATCTTGGAGGCGACCTTGGTCACCGGATGATAGCTGATGATCAGGCCCTTGCTCGCGGAGTTCGCGACGACAGGAGCGGACGGGAAGTTCTGATAGCCGGTGAACGGGGTGACGACAGCGCCGACCACATTGCCGTAGGCGTCATAGGACAGGGTGGCGACAACGACCTCGGTGGTGCTGCTGGCAACCAGGTGGGTCGAGGTAACAGTGGCTCCCAGATCGGCAATGCCTCTCCAGATGGTCACGTTGCCGTCAACAGCGGTGTTGGCAGCCTTGTCGAAGGTGATGGCATAAGTGCCGTCAGCCTGGACCTTGAAGGTATGGAGGCCGCGCAGCGGGTTACCATTCGCCCGGGCAGACTGCGCATCCGTCATGCCTGCGACCGCAGCGAACGGAGTGCCGGCGGCGACGGTGGTCACAACAGGTCCGAGAGTACCGTCAGCGTTAACATAGTGATACTGGTTGTTGTAGATGGTCAGAGCCAGGTTCACGGTCATCAGGTTGCCGGTGGTCAGGTCGATGACCTTGGCCTGAGCCTGAGCCGGGACGGAGGTGCCGGCCTCGAACAGATGGTCGCCGCCGACGTTGGGCGTCCTGTAAGCGGCCCAGTCAACGAGGTAGACATACTGGTCGATGGGCGCGGTGGCCGGGGTAGCCGTGGCGTAGATGAGGTTGCCGAAGAAGTCAAGATAGTAGGCATACGGAGCCGCGCTGACAGTGTTGTACGTACCGCTGGTGATGGCGGTGGGCGCCTTGGCAGCCCACTTGTAGGTCTGGCCGCCGATGGTCACAACACCGTTGGTCTCCTTGCGGGAGATGTTGCCCACGATGTAGCTGGCCTTCACGCAGTCAACAACCTTCTCCTCGGTAGTAGCGGCATTGGTCTGGCCGATGGTGTAGATGACCACGTCACCGACGTTGTAGTCCGCGGTCTTGAAGGAAAGCTGAGCGGCGGTGCCAGCCTTGTTGGGAAGCAGGATGTGCGCGGCTTCCGCGTCGTGGGTGGCGTCGGCGGGCTTGAAGGGCTGAACCTCACCCGCGGTCAGCTCATGAACATAGGTGTTCATCACATAGACCGTGTAGTGGTCCGTCGAGGTCTTGTAAACCTCGGTGAGGGCGCCGAGAGCGCCGACAGAACCGGTATCGCGACGGTGAATGGTCTGCTCAGTAGCCGCTACGCCGTCCGTGATGACGGTGATGTTGAACGCCTTGTTTTCAGAGGTGCTGTAACCCAGGTCCTTGGAGAGGGTGGCGTAGGTCGCGGCAACGCCCTCATACTTGACCGCGGGGTTACCGGCGGCGACGACCTCGATGTTGTCGTTGGCCTTATAGCTGGAGAAGGTGCGCTTGAAGTTGTCCGTGTAGGTGGAGGACTGAAGGCCAAAGTTCTTGTAACCGATGCTCTGCTCCTTCTTGGTGACCTCTATCAGTGTACGAGTGGTGTCCTGCATGGCGGCGGCAAGAGCCAGAAGCTCATTGGTGCCCCTGTAAGCTACAGAGTCAGCCTCGTCCGCATCGAGGACTTTGTCGCTGTCGGTGTCCACGAAAACCACATACTCGCTGCTGCCGCCGGTGGGATCATAGTCGATGGCGTTGAACAGCATCTGAGCAGCGTCGTCGCGGGTGATGGGCTTGGCAAAGTCAACACCGGTGATGTTCTTGAACAGGCCGGCCTGGTCCGCGTCCAGGAAAACCTTCATCTCATAACCGGCACCCTCATACTTGCTGCCCTCGCCATACTTCATGGCGACGAGGAGCATCTTGGCCAGCTGATAGCCCGTAAGCTCGCCATTGGGGTCAAAGATGCCGTTGCCGTGGCCGCTGACGATCCCCTGCTGCATGCAGAAGTTAATGGGGCCGGCAGCCCAGCCGAAAGCGGCGGTGACGTCCTTGAAGCTGTCAACCGCGGGAAGCTTCGCCGCAGTGGCCGGCTTGAGCAGAGCACGCGCGATCAGGGTAGCGCCCTGAGCACGGGTCAGTGTCTCGCCGGGGCCGAAGGTGGTGTCGCTGTAACCGGTGAAAATGCTCAGCTTGGTGAGCATCTCCGCGGCCACAGGGTGCTTGACCGTTTTGACGTCAGTAAAGTCGTCGTAGGCCGCATTCGCAGGAATGATCAGCACTCCGACTACCATGACTACCGCCAAGACCAAGCACAGGGTCTTCTTCAGAGTCTTCATGTAGTGTTTCCTCCTTAATAACACTACGCCGAAATTTTTCCGGATTTATAATGGGTGTTATGCGGCTAAAATTACAAAATATCCACGAAACCTTGTATTTTTTCCGTTTCTTCCCCGCCGGCGGTGTGTCTTGCATGTGCCTTTACCATAAAACGCCAAAACATTGACACTGTCGAAAAATGTATGATATAATAAAAAATTTAAACTTCTTAATACTTTCTTTAAATGGTTAAATTTCGGTTGACAAAGCCGCGGCTGTGGGGTAAATTAGCAGTTAGTACCTTACTTTTTTGGAGGAAAGATCCATGGATATATTCTCAAAGCTCGTTCACGGCAACGTCCAGGCCGAGGAGGCCCGGAGGCGCGGCATCTACCCCTACTTCCACGCGCTGGAGTCCCGGCAGGACGTGGAGGTCATCATGGAGGGCAAGCGCCGGATCATGCTGGGCTCCAACAACTACCTGGGGCTCACCACCAATCCCCAGGTCATCGAGGCGGGCATCCACGCCCTGGAGAAGTACGGCACCGGCTGCTCCGGCTCCCGCTTTCTGAACGGGACCCTTGAGCTCCACCTGGAGCTGGAGGACAAGCTGGCAAAATTCCTGGGCAAGGAGGGGGTCGTCACCTTCTCCACGGGCTTCCAGTCAAACCTGGGCATCATCTCCGCCGTGGTGGGTCACGGCGACTATGTGATCTGCGACCGGGAAAACCACGCCAGCATCTATGACGGATGCAGGCTCTCTTACGGCACCATGCTCCGCTACCGCCACGCCGACATGGCCGATCTGGAAAAGCAGCTCCAGAAGGTCCCGGAGGAGTCCGGGTGCCTCATTGTCACCGACGGCGTTTTCTCCATGGGCGGCGACATCGCCAACCTCCCGGAGATCGTCCGTCTGGCCAAAAAATACGGGGCCCGGGTGATGGTGGACGACGCCCACGCCCTGGGCGTCATCGGAAAGGGCGGCCGGGGCTCGGCCAGCTACTTCGGGCTGGAGGATGAGGTGGACATCTACATGGGCACCTTCTCCAAGTCCCTGGCGTCCCTGGGCGGCTACATGGCGGCCGACGCCAACGTGTGCGACTATGTGCGCCACGCCTCCCGGCCCTTCATCTTCTCCGCCTCCATCACCCCGGCCTCCTGCGCCACCGCCATGGCGGCGCTGGATCAGCTCATCGCGCACCCGGAGCTGGTGGACAACCTCCAGCACATCTCCGCCTATTTCCGCAAGCAGCTTCTTGACCGGGGCATCAAGATCCGGATGAGCGAGACGCCCATCATCCCCATCTATACATATGAAATGATCGACACTCTCACCATCACCAAGCAGCTCTTTGACGAGGGCGTCTATGTCAACACCTCCATCCCGCCCGCGGTGGCGCCCCACGAGTGCCTGCTGCGCACCTCCCTCATGGCCACTCACACCGAGCCTCTGGTGGAGGAGGCCGCCGGGATCATCGAGAAGGTCCTGAAGGCCAACGGCCTATGCTGAAGGAGAAAAAGGTCGCCCTGGTCACCGGCGGCTCCAGCGGCATCGGCCTGGCGGCGGTGAACGCCCTTCATGACGCCGGCGTGACCGTCTATGAGACGAGCCGGCGGGATATCGCGCTTGAAAACGCCCTCCACCTCCCCGGAGACGTGACGGATGAGGCGGCTATGGAGGGGGTGGTGAGGACCGTTATGGACCGGGAGGGACGGGTGGATATCCTCGTCTGCTGCGCGGGCTTCGGTATCTCGGGGGCGGTGGAATATACGCAGCTTGCCGCCGCCAAAAAGCAGCTGGACGTCAATTTCTTCGGCGTGGTCAACGCGGTGAAGGCCGTGCTCCCCCACATGCGGGAGCGGAAAAGCGGCCGGATTGTGGTGGTCAGTTCCGTGGCCGGGGCCATCCCCATCCCCTTCCAGACCTACTACTCCGCCTCCAAGGCGGCGCTGAACGCCTATGTCTCCGCCCTGCGGGGCGAGCTGCGCCCCTTTGGCGTCACCGTCACCGCCGTCATGCCCGGGGACATCGCCACGGGCTTCACCGACGCCCGGGAGAAGTCCCCGAAGGGCGACGATGTGTACGGCGGGCGCATCTCCCGCTCGGTGGCCCATATGGAGCACGACGAGCGCACCGGCATGGATCCCAGGGTCGCCGGGGCCTATATCCGCAAAATGGCCCTGCGAAAAACCGTCCCGCCGGCCTCCAGCATCGGCCTTTCCTACAAGGCGCTGGTCCTGCTCGCCCGGATCCTCCCCGCGTATCTCGTGGATTGGGTCGTCTATCTGCTCTACGCCAAATAAGGGCTTTTCTCTTTCACGGTCCGGGCCGGCGCCCTCCCCTCGGGGAGGCCCGGCTCTTTTTTTAAGTTATACTGGAAATCAGGGGAAAATCGGGTATAATAAAGGGGTGAGGTGAGGCTTCATGAGAAAACTTGTTATTCTGTTGACCGCGCTGGCGCTGGCGCTGGGCATGGCCGGCTGCGCCGCGCCGGAGGGGCCGGATGTCCCGGATGTGCCTGACGTGCCCGATGTGCCCGACGTTCCCGACACCCCCGACGTGCCCGACACCCCGGACACCCCGGACGGGCCGGGCCCGGCGGAGACGCCCATCCGCGCGCCCCGCTTCACCCGGGAGGAGCTTCCGCGGCTGGACGGGTCCACCGCCACGGCGCCCCTGGCCATCGCCATGGCGGCGCTGATGCTCGGGGAGAGCGAGGAGGACGTGGCGCCCCTGATCTCCTTCTCCCGCACCACCAATTCCTATTATAACCTTCTCTACGGCGTCGCCGATCTGCTGATCGTCAGCGAGGGCAACGAGGAGGTCTACGCCGAGCGGGAGCGCATGGGCTTTGAATGGGAGCAGACGCCCTTTGCCCTGGACGCCTTTGTTTTTGTGGTGAACGAAAATAACCCCGTGGACTCCATCACCGTGGACGAGGCCCGGAGGATCTACACCGGCGAGATCACGAACTGGAGCGAGCTGGGCGGCGAGGACATCGACATCATCCCCCTCCAGCGCAACCCGGAGGCGGGCAGTCAGTCCCTGATGGAGAAGCTGGTCATGCGGGGGACCCCCATGATGGAGCCGCCCAAGGAGTATGTGGCCGAGTCCATGGGCGGGCTGATGGAGGCCGTGCGGGGCTATGACTCCTCCGCCGGCGCCATCGGATATTCGGTATACTACTACGCGGAGGAGATGCGGGCCGCCGAGGGGCTGAAGCTCCTCCGGCTGGAGGGCGTGGAGGCCGAGCCGGAGGCCATCCGCTCAGGCCGATACCCGCTGACCAACCCCTATTACGTGGTGATCCCCGCCTCCGCCGCCGAGGGCTCGCCGACCCGCGTCATACGCGACTGGCTCCTCTCGGAGGACGGCCAGCGTCTGGCGGCGCGGGAGGGGTACGTGTCCGTCATGGACATCCCCACCGTCCCCAGGGAGACCTTGCCCCTGGTGGGCTCCCGGTTTTTTGAGGCGTACACCGACACCCTCGTCCCCGGCGATTACGGGGCGCTCCTCCCCTACGCGGGGCTTCGCGTCTCGGACAGCGAGTTTGCCGTCACGGGATGCCTCTTCGGCCTGATGACCCCGGACGGCACGGTGGCGGTGGACCCGGTCTTTTCGGACGTGTGGATCGTCGGGGAGCTTCTGGTCCTCACCCGGGTCTTTGACGGCGAGCCCCGGGTGGCCGTGGCCGCCAGGTCCGGCGCCTGGTGTACGGATTTTGAGTATCTCGGCGCCACCGGCGGAGAGGCGGGCGTCATCCTCTACAAGGAGGACAGCGCCACGCTGATGCGCCGTGACGGCCAGACCGCGGGCGTCTTTACCGCGGAGGAGATGGGCATCACGGAGCGGGATCTTCAGCTCATGCGCCTGGGGCCCTTCGAGGGCGGCGGCGGAGAGTGGCTGGGGGAGCGGATCTCCGTTCGGTACGGCTTTGAGGAGGGGAACGGCATCGTTTACTATTTTGATCTTGGCGACCGGACGCTGAAAAGCACGGACCCGGAGACCTGGTACGCCCTTTACCCGTCCCGGGAGCCGGAGGAGCCGGTCATCGAGGGCGCCTGGTATGTTTACGACCTGGCCCTGGGGGAGGACGCCCCCGCCCTTCTGGAGTGCAGCCGGTGGGACGACGGCGCGCCCGTCTCCACCTTCTTCCGCCAGGACGGCACGCCCATCCCCGACCTGACCCTGGCGGGCTTCAGCCCCTGGCAGTCCGTGCGGCTGATAAACGGCCTGATCGAGCGGCTGGAGCTGAATACCGCCACATACTACGACCTGGACACCATGGAGGTCGTGTTCCGCACCTATCTCGGTTATGAGGACGTTTGAGGAAGGGGGAGGTGATCCCATGATCCAGGCCGAGCTCCTCGCTCCGGCGGGGGATATGGAGAGCCTGTCGGCGGCTCTGCGGTTCGGCGCGGACGCCGTCTACGTCGGCGGGGAGACCCTGCAGCTGCGGGCCGGCTCCGCCGGCTTTGACCGGGAGGCGCTGGCCGCGGCCTCCGAAAAGGTCCACGGCGCCGGGAAAAGGCTCTATGTGGCGGTCAACTCCCTGGCCAAGAGCCGGGAGATCCCGGCGGTGCCGGAGTATGCCCGGTTCCTGCGCGACATCGGCGTGGACGCGGTCATCGTCTCGGACATCGGCGTTCTTGACACCGTCAAGCGGGCCGCGCCGGAGCTGGAGATCCATCTCTCCACGCAGGCGGGCTGTATGAACCACGCCTCCGCCCGGGTCTATCACAGCATGGGCGTCCGGCGCGTGGTCCTGGCGCGGGAGCTCTCCGTCCCCGAGATCGCGGAGCTCCGCGCCGGGGCTCCGGCGGACCTGGAGCTGGAGGCCTTCGTCCACGGGGCCATGTGCATGGCCGTCTCCGGCCGGTGCATCCTGAGCTCCTTTATGGCCGGCCGCAGCGGCAACCGGGGCGAGTGCGCCCAGCCCTGCCGGTGGAGCTACGCGCTCATGGAGGAAAAGCGCCCCGGCGAGTATTTCCCCATCGGCGAGGAGGAGGGCTTCACCTCCATCCTCAGCTCCCACGACCTGTGCTGTATCGGTATGCTGGACGAGCTGGAGAGGGCCGGGGTCACGTCCTTTAAGATCGAGGGCCGGATGAAGACGGCCTACTATGTGGCCAGCGTAGTCCGGGCCTACCGGGCCTGCATGGACGGAACGGACTCCGTCGAGGCCTGTCGGGCGGAGCTGGAGCTTGTCAGGCACCGCCCCTACTCCGACGGCTTCTACCACGGATTTTTGAAGGACCACCACGCCAATACCGGCCGGTATTCCCAGGGCGCGGTGTTTGTGGCCAGCGTCCTGGGCCGGGAGAACGGGGCCCTGAAGGTGCGCCAGCGGAACCGCTTCGGGGTGGGCCAGACGCTGGAGCTCATGTCCCCGGGGCGGGAGATCAGGCGCTTTCCGGTGGAGTCTCTGCGCACCGCCTCCGGCGAGAGCCGGGAGGACGCGCCTCACCCCAACGAGATCCTGTACATACCCTGCCCCTTTGAGGCGGCGGAGGGGGATCTCCTGAGAAGGAGGGAGAACGATGGTTGAGATCCTCGCCCCCGCCGGCGGAGAGGAGCAGCTCACGGCCGCCGTCCGGTGCGGAGCCGACGCGGTGTACCTGGGCGCCGGGGGCTTCAACGCCCGACAGAGCGCCCGCAACTTTGGGGAGGGAAGGCTGGCCGGAGCGGTGAGCTTCGCCCACGTCCGGGGGGTAAAGGTCCACGTCACGGTGAACACGCTGGTGATGGACCGGGAGCTGGAGGCCCTGACCGATACCGTCCGGGAGATCGCCGGCGCCGGCGCGGACGCGGTGATCGTGCAGGATCTGGCCGTCAACGCCCTCTTCCGGGACATGTGTCCCGGTCTGTCCCGCCACGCCTCCACCCAAATGACCGTTCACAACCTGGACGGGGCGAAGCTGGCCGCCGATCTGGGCTTTTCCCGGGTGGTCCTGGCCCGGGAGCTGACCCTGAAGGAGATCGCCTGTATCACCGCCCGGTGCGGCATCGAGACGGAGGTCTTCATCCACGGGGCGCTGTGCATGTGCGCCTCCGGCCAGTGCTTTCTCTCGTCCATGCTCGGGGGCCGCAGCGGCAACCGGGGCCGCTGTGCCCAGCCCTGCCGGCTGGACTTCCATAACAGTGAGAGGGGCTACGCCCTTTCCCTGAAGGATATGTCCCATCTCCGGCATTTAAAGGAATTGGCGGACGCGGGCGTCTCCTCCTTTAAAATAGAGGGCCGGATGAAGCGCCCCGAATATGTGGCCGCCGCGGTGACGGCCGCCCGCGCGGCCCTGAACGGGGAGGCCTGGGACGAGGAGTCCCTGCGGGCGGTGTTCTCGCGGAGCGGCTTTACCGACGGATATCTCACGGGGAGGCGGGACGTCTCCATGTTCGGCCGCCGTGAGCAGGAGGACGCGGCGGCGGCCGGCGCGGTCCTGGGCCGCCTGGCAGGCCTCTACCGCGCCGAGAGGCGGAGCGTGCCGGTGGATATGGGCTTTTCCCTCTCCCCCGGCCTCTCTACCTTGACCGTTCAATGTGACGGTCAGACCCTCAGCGTGACCGGTCCCGCCCCCGACGCCGCGGTGAACCGGCCCCTGGACGGGGAAGGCGCGAAAAGGAGCCTGGAAAAGACCGGCGGGACGCCCTATTATCTCCGGGAATTCACCGCGGACATCGCCCCGGGCCTGACCCTCCCCGCCTCGGCCCTGAACGGCCTGCGGCGGGAGGCGCTGGACGGGCTGACGGAGCTTCGCGGCCGCGCGCGGGCCATCCCGGTCCGTGAGACGCCCGCCGTCTGCCGCCCCGTCCCTCACGCCGCGCCTTTGAGGCCCGCCCTGCGCGGGCGATTCGAAAAGGCGGAGCAGATCTGCTGTGCGGAGGACCTTGAGGCCGTGGCCCTGCCCCTGGCCCAGGTGGAACGGCACCCGGAGGTTGTGGAAAAACTTGGGGATAAGTTGACGGTAGAACTCCCTTCGCTGTTTTTCGACAGGGAAAAGGGCGATTTGAGCGGGAGGCTTGCCGGAATATACGCCCTGGGGGTGAAAAATGTTCTTTGCGAGAATCTCTACGCCATCCGGGCCGCCGCCGGGTACGGCTTCGTCCTCCACGGCGGCGCGGGGCTGAATGTGTTCAACACGCCGGCGCTGGACGAGCTCGGGAAGCTGGGTCTGCGCGACGCCGTCGTGTCCTTCGAGCTTTCCATGGACAGGATCGCCGCCCTGGGCGGCGCTCTGCCCCGGGGGATCATCGCTTACGGGTATCTGCCCCTCATGCGCTTCCGGGCGTGTCCGGTGAAAAAGCGGGCCGGATGCGGGGACTGTCCCGGCTTCGGAGAGCTTACGGACCGGCGGGGCGTCAGGTTCCGGGTGATGTGCTCCGACAGGCAGTACGGGACGCTGTTGAATTCCGTCCCCCTGCACATCGCGGACAGGCCCGTCCCGCCCGTGGATTTTGAGACGCTGTGGTTCACCTTTGAGACGGCGGGCCAGGTGAGGGCCGTGGTGGAGCAGTACAAAAACGGCCTCCCCTTCAGCGGGGCGAGGACCGGCGGCCTTTACTTCAGACAGGTGCAGTGACTGTTGACATTACCAGCAAAATGTGGCATAATATTGTTTTAATGAGGGCGTGAGGTTCCCGTGAAAAAAGGGTTTGGCTTTTTGAAAAACATCGTCTGGCTCACCCAGCTCGGTCTCTCGGTGGCCGCGCCCATCGTCCTTTGCGTGCTGGGCTCCGTGTGGCTGCGAAACCGGCTGGAGCTGGGCGCGTGGGTCATCGCGGTGGGCGTCCTTTTGGGCGTGGGCGCGTCCTTCGCGGCCCTGTGGCAAAATCTCAAGGAGCTGGACCGGCAGGCCGGGGAGGACGACACCGACCCCGGCGTCGGCTTCAACGACCACAAATGAGGGATCTGGATGTTTCACAATAACGCCGCCATACGGCAGTTTTTGAAGATAGCCTTGGGCGTCGCCGTACTGACCGGGTTGGAGATCGCGGTTTACGCCCTCCTGGGCCGGTTTTCGGTGGACGTTCTGCTGGGGGCCCTCTTCGGAATGGTCGTCTCCTGCGCCAATTTCCTGGCGCTGACCGTGACGGTCTCCCGGGCCGCCGACAGGGCGGAGGACGGGGGCGACCCCATGAAGGCCCGCGCCGCGGTGCAGGGCTCCTCGGTGCTGCGTCTCCTCCTTCTGGCGGGCGTCTATATCCTGGTCCTGAGATTCTCCACCCTCGACCCCCTGGCGTCTGTACTGCCCCTGGTCTTCGTGCAGATCAGCATCAGTCTTTTCGAGTTTTTCCGCAAGGACGGTGAAAAGAATGGAAGTAAACGGTCCTAAAATATATCTGCGAATCAACGGCATGAACGTCATCACCCAGACCACCGTGGCCAGCTTCGTGGTGATGGTCCTTTTGTGCACGGCCGGCTATTTCCTGGGGCGGAACCTGAAAAAGCGCCCGGGGAGGATGCAGGTGCTGACGGAGAAGGGCGTGGCCATGCTCTACAACCTGGTGGAGGACACCATGGGCAAGCACAACGCCTACTGGACGCCCTACATCGGGGCGCTGTTCCTCTCCTCCATCGGCGGGTCCCTCATCGGCATGACGGGCATTCTGCGCTCGGCCACGTCGGACGTGTCCACCACCATCACCTGGGCGCTGATGACCAGCTTCCTCGTGTGGGGCTGTACCATCAAAAACAGCGGCCTCAAGAATTTTCTGAAGGGGTACATAAACCCTTTGAATATCGTCTCCGACATCGCCCAGCCCGTCTCCATGGCCTTCCGTCACTTCGGAAACATCATGGGCGGCGGGGTGCTGATGAGCATCCTCTACACCGGCCTTGCGGGGCTCTCCTCCCTGGTGGTGGGGGCCGTGCGCTCCAACGGCTGGGTGGTCACCGGCGTGACGGCCCTGGCGGGGGCGGCGCTCCTGTTCCTGGGCTTTAAAAAGAGAAAAATGATGTTCAAGATCTTCGGGGCCGTGTTCGCGGGCATCGCCGCGGCGGCGGCGCTGGAGCTTCTGGGCGTCTTTGGGGAGATCCCCATTTTGGAGGTGGGCATCCCGGCGGTGCTGAGCCTCTACTTCGACATCTTCTCCGGCGGCATCCAGGCGCTGGTGTTCTCCCTTTTGACCATGGTCTATGTGGGCATGGCCTGCCCTCCGCCGACCTCGCAGAAGTAGCGCCGCCTCGCCCTCCCGTCGGTCGGGCTCGGGCGCTGTGTTCGCTCCTCGTCTCCCCACGCGGCAGAAGCCGCGCGGGGGCCCCGGAGAAAAAATAACGTCATTAGCCGTTTTTCGCGGTTAAAGAATAAACACGCAATCTATTACAGGAGGTAAATATCATGGGTGAGATCGTTAGAGCCGCGGCCGTTCTCGGCGCGGGACTTTGCATGGGCATCGGGGCCATCGGACCGGCTCTCGGTGAGGGCAACGCCGTGGGTAAGGCGCTGGAAGGCATGGCCCGTCAGCCCGAGGCCGCCAGCACGCTCCGGACCAACATGATCCTGGGCTGCGCCATTACCGAGTCCACGGGCATCTACTCCCTGGTCATCGCGATCCTGCTGATCTTCGCGGTCAGATAAGCGCGGAGTACGGGTTATTTTCACCGGAAGGAGTGAGTGACTTGCTGGTTTTGGCAGAGGTCACACAATTTGAAAGTCTGGTGGGCGTCAATCCCTGGACTGCGCTCTTCACCTTCTGCAACATGATCATCACCTTCCTCCTCTTGAAGAAGTTCCTCTTCAAGCCCGTGAAGAAGATGATCGACGCGCGGCAGAAGGAGATCGACGACATGTACCGCGACGCCGAGGCGTCCAGGCAGGAGGCCGCCAGGCTCCAGGCCGATTACGAGGAGCACCTGAGCTCCGCCAGAGCCGAGCGGGACGAGATCCTGGCCGACGCGGTCTCCCGCGCCCGGAAGCGGGAGCAGGAGATCATCGCCGACGCCAAGAACGACGCCGCCGCCATCCGCACAAAGGCCGAGGCGGATATCGCTCAGGAGAAGAAGAAGGCCCTCAACGAGGTAAAAAACGAGATCTCGTCCATCTCCATCTCCATTGCCCAGGAGGTCGTGGAGCGGGAGATCACGGCATCCGACCACGAAAGGCTCGTCTCTGAATTCATCGGGAAATTAGGTGAGGCCAATGACTGACAAGGCCCGGGTCTACGGTCTGGCCCTCTATGAGCTCGCCCTTGAGGAGGGCGCCAGCCAGGCGTTTTTGGCCCAGCTGGACGGCTGTGAGAAGCTTTTTGCCGACAACCCCGACTATATCAGGCTCCTCTCCACCCCCTCCATCGCCAAGGAGGAGCGGCGCAAGGCCGTGGGAGAGGCCCTGGAGGGACACGTCCACCCCCACATTGTAAGCTTCCTGATGCTCCTCATCGACCGGGAGGCCGTGCGGGATTTTCCGGGCTGTGTGGAGGCGTATCGGCAGAGGTATTATGAGGACAACGGGATCCTGGAGGTCACCGCCACCACCGCGGTGGAGCTGTCCGACGGCGCCCGCGACAAGCTTCTGAAGCGCCTTGACCAGGTCTTTGGGAAAAAGATCATCCTCAAAAGCCGGGTCGATCCGGCGGTCCTCGGCGGTATGCGCCTTGAGTGCGGCGGGAAGCGGTTCGACGGCACCGTGAGGGACCGGCTGGACCGGATCGAGAAGGGCCTGCGAGAGACGGTGCTTTGACCGCAATTATTTGTAGGAGAGTTATACCATGGAACTTAAACCAGAGGAGATAACCAAGATCATAAAGGCTCAGATCAGGAACTACTCCAAGCAGATCGAGGAGAGCGAGACGGGCACCGTTATTCTCGTCGGCGACGGCATCGCTCGGGCCTCGGGGCTTGAGAAGTGCCTGATGAACGAGCTTATTGAGTTTCCCAACGGCGAATACGGCATGGCCCAGAACCTGGAGGAAAATTCCGTCTCCATCGTCATCCTGGGCCGTGACTCCGGCATCCGCGAGGGCGATCAGGTCAAGCGCACGGGCCGCGTCGTCTCCGTCCCCGTGGGCGAGGCGCTCATCGGCCGCGTGGTGGACGCGCTGGGCGCCCCCATCGACGGCAAGGGGGAGATCGCGGCGGTCCGCTATGACCCCATCGAGGCCCCGGCCCCCGGCATCATCGAGCGCAAGAGCGTCTCGGTGCCCCTCCAGACGGGCATCAAGGCCATCGACTCCATGATCCCCATCGGCCGCGGCCAGCGTGAGCTCATCATCGGCGACAGGCAGACCGGCAAGTCCACCATCGCCATCGATACCATCATCAATCAGAAGGGCAAGGACTGCATCTGCGTCTACGTGGCCATCGGCCAGAAGCGCTCCACCGTGGCGCAGGTCGTCTCCACGCTGGAGGCCGCCGGCGCCATGGATTACACCATCGTCGTCTCCGCCACGGCCTCGGAGCTGGCCCCCATGCAGTACATCGCGCCCTATTCGGGCTGCACCATGGGCGAATACTTCATGAAGCAGGGCAAGGACGTCCTGGTGGTCTACGACGACCTGAGCAAGCACGCCGTGGCCTACCGGGCCATTTCCCTGCTCATCCGCCGGCCCCCCGGACGGGAGGCGTACCCCGGCGATGTGTTCTACCTCCACTCCCGCCTTCTGGAGCGCGCCGCGCGCATGGCCCCCGAGTACGGCGGAGGGTCCCTGACCGCTCTGCCGGTTATCGAGACGCAGGCGGGGGACGTGTCCGCCTATATTCCCACAAATGTCATATCTATTACGGACGGGCAGATCTTCCTGGAGACGGAGCTTTTCCACTCCGGCATCATGCCCGCCGTGAACCCGGGTATCTCCGTCTCCCGCGTGGGAGGCTCGGCCCAGATCAAGGCCATGAAGAAGGTGGCCGGTTCCCTGAAGCTCATCTACTCCCAGTACCGGGAGCTGCAAAGCTTCGCCCAGTTCGGCTCGGACCTGGACCAGGACACCAAGGACCGGCTGGCCCAGGGCGAGCGGATCGTGGAGGTCCTGAAGCAGAAAAACGGCGCCCCGGTGGAGGTCGCGCACCAGGTCTGCATCTTCTACGCCGCCACCAACGGATATCTGAAGGCCATTGAGACTTCAAAGATCTCCGAATTTGAGGAGGGCCTTTACAGCTATATGGACGAGCACGGCTTTGACGTGCTCCAGGCCATCCGCAGCACCGGCAAGCTGGAGCCGGAGGTCGAGGAGGAGCTGAAGGCCTGCATCACCGCGTATATCGACATCTTCAACAAGTAAGTGAGGTGAGCCGCATATGGCCGGAGTCTCCATGAAGGGCATCAAGCTTCGTATCCGAAGCATGGAGAGCACAAAGCAGATCACCAAGGCCATGGAAATGGTGGCCGCCTCCAAGCTCCGGCGCGCGCAGGACAACGTGACCCGCAGCCGCCCCTATTTTGAGACGCTTTACAGCACCGTCTGCGAGATCTCGGGAAGCTCGGACGCCTTCACCTCCCCCTATCTGGAGGAGCGGGAGGTCCAAAAGAGCCTCTATGTCGTCATCGCCGGAGACCGGGGCCTGGCGGGCGGGTATAACCACAATGTGCTGAAGCTGGCCGAGGCCGAAATGAGCGGGAAGAACGTGACCGTCCTGCCCATCGGCAAGCGGAGCGTGGATCATTTCCGCGCCCACGGCTTTGAGATCCTCTCCGACGTTTGGGCTCAGGCCGGGGATCTGTCCGTCTCCGACTGCTTCACCATGGCCAGGGAGCTGTGCAAGCGCTTTTTGGACGGGGAGTTTGACGAGGTCCACCTGGTCTATACCAATTTTGTCTCCATTCTCGTCCAGCAGCCCTCGGTTTTGAAGCTCCTTCCCCTCCACGGCACAGGGGAAGCCGGGGACGACAAGTCCGAAACTCTCTATGAGCCGGACAGCGAGACGCTTTTCGCCGCCGTTGTCCCGGAGTATCTGGGCGGCCTCATCTACGGGGCGCTGTGCGAGAGCGTGGCCAGCGAACAGGGGGCGCGCCGCACCGCCATGGACTCGGCCACCAAGAACGCCGAGGACATGATATCCGATCTGTCGCTGAAGTATAACAGAGCAAGGCAGGGGGCAATTACTCAGGAGATCACTGAAATCGTGGCAGGGTCCACTGTCTCATAAAGGCAGAGCCTTTATGAGACAAATAGATTTGCCGGTTTGCTCTGCGCACGCCCCGAAGGGGCGCACACTCCGCAAACCTAAGCGGGCATTTTTCCAAGGCACATGTCCTTGGAAAAATGATTTAATTTATTCGCGTCTGCGGACGCGAACTCTGCGAGGCTTTTATCCTTCTTTAAGGAGTTGATTTGATTGGCAGATAAACACATCGGCACAGTGGCCCAGATCATGGGGCCGGTGCTGGACATCCGCTTCAAGGACGGGGAGCTTCCGGAGCTTCTGAACGCCATCCACGTGGAGGCGAACGGCCGGACGCTCACCTGCGAGGTGGCCCAGCACATCGGGGACAATATCGCCCGGTGCGTGGCCATGGGCTCCACCGACGGCCTTTCCCGCGGCCTCCCGGCCGAGGATACCGGCGCCCCCATCTCCGTGCCCGTGGGCGAGGAGTGCCTGGGCCGGGTCTTCAACCTTCTGGGGGACCCGGTGGACAACATGCCCGCCCCGGAGACAAAGGAGCGCTGGCCCATCCACCGCCCCGCCCCCAGCTACGACGAGCAGGAGGGGGCCACGGAGATCTTTGAGACGGGCATCAAAGTGGTGGACCTCATCTGCCCCTACGCCAAGGGCGGCAAGATCGGCCTTTTCGGCGGCGCCGGCGTGGGCAAGACCGTCCTCATCATGGAGCTCATCCACAACATCGCCACCCAGCACGGCGGCCTTTCCGTCTTCACCGGCGTGGGCGAGCGCACCCGCGAGGGCAACGACCTCTACAACGAGATGAAGGAGTCCGGGGTGCTGGCCAAGACGGCCCTGGTCTACGGCCAGATGAACGAGCCCCCCGGAGCGCGTATGCGCGTGGGGCTCTCGGGCCTTACCATGGCGGAATATTTCCGGGACGAGAAGCACCAGGACGTGCTTCTGTTCATTGACAATATCTTCCGGTTCACGCAGGCCGGCTCCGAGGTGTCGGCGCTCCTGGGCCGTATGCCCTCCGCCGTGGGCTATCAGCCCACGCTGGCCACAGAGATGGGCGCCCTGCAGGAGCGCATCACCTCCACCAAGCGGGGCTCCATCACCTCCGTCCAGGCGGTCTACGTGCCGGCCGACGACCTGACCGACCCCGCCCCGGCCACCACCTTCGCCCACCTGGACGCCACCACGGTCCTTGACCGCTCCATCGCGTCCTTGGGTATCTATCCCGCCGTGGACCCGCTGGATTCCACCAGCCGGATCCTGACCCCCGAGATCGTGGGGCAGGAGCATTATGAGGTGGCCCGCGCCGTCCAGCAGATGCTCCAGCGGTACAAGGAGCTCCAGGACATCATCGCCATCATGGGCATGGACGAGCTTAGCGAGGCCGACAAGCTCACCGTGGCCCGGGCCCGGAAGATCCAGCGGTTCCTCTCCCAGCCCTTCTCCGTGGCCGAGCAGTTCACGGGCATGGAGGGGCGTTATGTCCCGCTCTCCGAGACGATCCGGGGCTTCAAGGAGATCATCGAGGGCAAGCACGACGATCTGCCGGAGTCCGCCTTCCTCTTCGCCGGCTCCATCGACGACGTGGTGAAGAAAGCGAGGGGTTGAGCCCATGGCGACCTTCAACCTTCAGATCGTCACCCCCGACGGGCTGATGTTCTCGGGGGAGGCGGAGAGTCTCACGGTCCGGACCGTCGAGGGAGACGTGGGGATCCTGCCGAACCACATCAATTTCCTCACCGCCCTGGGTATGGGCGAGGCGAGGATCGTCACAGGCGGTGTGACGCGCCGGGCCGCCTGCATCGGCGGGATGCTCTCTGTTCGGAACAACGAGGTAAATCTTGTCCCCACCACCTTTGAGTGGGCCGACGAGATCGACCTGGACCGGGCCAACCGGGCCCGTCAGGCCGCCGAGGAAAAGCTGAGCCACAGAAACACCCTTTCCGATCAGGAGCTGGCCGTCGCCGAGGCAAAGCTCAAGCGCGCCCTGGTCCGCTCCGGCGTCGCCGCCCGGAGGTGACCGGTCCCCTTTCGGGGGACATACGATGATTGCGGAGGCGGCGTGATGACAGAGAGACAGAAGTTTATCAGGCAGCTCTATGACAGCGAGCGGGAGTTTTTGATGCGTATGGCCCGCCTTGTCTCCAAAAGCGAAACGGACACGGAAGATCTGGTCCATGAGGTCTTTGCCTGCGCGTTGAGCAAGTGCGATGAGCTTATGGTACATCCGAACCCCAGAGCGTGGCTGACGGCCACGCTGAAAAATTACGCGAAGAACAACTGCCGCCGCCTGGAGAACGTGCTGACCGTTCCGCTGAACGAGTATAACGCCCAGCTTCTTGTGGAGGAGGCGGAGCCTCTTTCGCATCTCCTGCCGTCAACGCTTTCCCAAAGTGACAGGGAGCTTTTGGTCTGGCGGCTGGAGGAAAAGCTGACCTACCGGGAGATAAGCGAGAGGCTGGGTATTTCCGAATCGGCGTGCCGCGTGAGGGTGTGCAGGATCCTGAAAAGGTGCAGAAAGCTGATGAAAGAAAAATAATCTTTCCCGATGTGTAACAAACCCGCCTTTTCAACACATGTATATGCAGAGGGGGGGGAAGGAGTGATCTTTCATGAGCAGTAAAAAAGATGGCCATAACGCCGCGTCAAACCGCCCTTCCGACATGGAGGAACTGGCCAGGGAGCTGGATCTCATGTCCGTGGAGGAGCTGTCGGAGGAGCTTGAGATCCTCTGGAGCGAGATGGACGAGGACTCGTTTGACGGCGAGCTTTTGGAGACCTATCTTGACGCCATAGACCGCAAGCGTCCCGCGCCCCGGCCCGCGGATTCCCGGGAGTCGTACAGGCTCTTTCTGAAGCGGATGGAGGGCTGGGACCGGAAAAACGCCAAACAGACGGGCCGCCGCCGCGTCCTGAAGGCGGGACTTATCGCCGCCGCGGTCGCCGCCCTGCTGGTCGCGTCGGTGGCTGTGGCCCAGGCCGCGGGCTTCGATTTGTTTGGCCGGATAGCCCGCTGGACGTCGGATATCTTTGAATTTAGAGTGTCGGAGCAGGTTCCGGAGGTCCGTGTGGTTCCTCCGGAGCTTCAGCCTATAAGGGATCTTCTGGCCTATGTCGATATTCCCGCCGACTGTCTCCCCTCATACTGGCCGGAGGAGCATGACCAGGCAGCGATCAATTATAGCAGCGACTTTCATTTGGTCGAAGGATTCTTCGGGAAGAGCCCGAACCAGATCATCCTCTCCTACCGCTCTCTCACCCCCGAGGCACCCGGACACGAGTACAGCATCGATACGGACAGCCCCGGCCTGTACACCCACAACGGCATTGACTTCTACATCATGACAAACAGCGGCTCCTGGCTTGCCGCCTGGAACACCGATTTCGTCGAGGCCGGTCTCGGTGGGGTGCGCTCCCGCGATGAACTCATCAAAATACTTGATTCGATCGGAGGGTAAACCGTGAAAAAATATCTGAAAATCCTTCTCCTGCTGGTCATGGTCGTCTCCGTTTTGTGTACGTCCGTGTCCGCCTTGACATACTCCAGCGAATATATCATGTCCAAGATGGCCTATATTTCCCAGGGAGATCCGGGAAAGCTCACTGTTCATTTCCATGTCACCGGGATGGACATGATGGACACCATCGGGGCGAAGACGATCACGATCTTTGAGCTGGGGGGGAGCACCCCGAGCCCCGCGACGGATCATATCGTGAAGGTCTTTCAGTCCGAGACCACCCCGGGGATGACGGTGTCCGGCACGTTTTCTTATTCCGGCACCGTCAGCTTCAGCGCGGAAGCGGGCGTGAGTTATTATGCCCTGATCCTCTTCTACGCCGCCAAAGACGGCGGCAGCGACAGTATGCCGTACATCACATCCGCTTACAAAGCGAGCTGACGGCCGCGCAGGGCATCTTTGAAAGAAACGACAAAAAGACGTCAGCCAAACGGCTGACGTCTTTTTGGTACGCCTGAAGGGACTCGAACCCCCGGTCTCGCGGTTCGTAGCCGCGCACTCTATCCAGCTGAGCTACAG
>CANQPU010000001.1:0-175000 GCA_947625815.1 uncultured Oscillospiraceae bacterium | reverse complement strand
ACGCGTTACTCACCCGTCCGCCACTAAACTGTATATCCGTTACCTTCAATACAGTTCCGTTCGACTTGCATGTGTTAGGCACGCCGCCAGCGTTTATCCTGAGCCAGGATCAAACTCTCAATAAATGGTATCTTAACACCTTTCGGCGCTAAAATCTATTTCTTGATCGCTATACTAGCTCTCAAAAGAATTCTTTGTTGCTTTCGCAACGAAAGCCCTTCCCGTTTTCTTGGTGCTTTCTCGCTTACACTGTTTAATTCGCAAGGTGCATCCCGCCCGCCTTTCGGCCGGCGGATTTTTAGAATACCACATCCGATCCCCCTTGTCAACCCTTTTTTTTGAGTTTTCCAAGTTTTTTTCGGATACGGTACGCTGCTTCTCAACAGCTCGCTTACTATACACCCTCCCACCTCCCCCTGTCAACACCTTTTTTGCCTTTTTCATTAAAAAATTTTTACCAGACCGCCACTGTGCGGAGGACTCCGATCCGGCGCTACTAAATCTTGTGGGGTTCCCTGACGGCAAACACAGGCTGAAGCTGTCTTCCCTGAATGGCGGCCTCTACCGTCGGCTCGATCAGCGCCAGATCCGCGGCCAGCGAGCAGGGCTTCCCCTGCGGATCATCCTGATAGAAGGGCACGAAATAGATGTTTTTTCTGGCCAGGAGCTTCCCGATGTTTTCCGCGTTGGCGCTCAGCGCGTCGTTGGTGGAAACAGCGATGACGACCGGTCGGCCGTTCCTCAGGTGGGCCTTGGCGGCCATAGTCACCGCGGAGTCCGTGATGCCGTTGGCCATCTTGGCGATGGTGTTGCCTGTGCAGGGGACGATGATCAGGACGTCCAGCAGCTTTTTGGGGCCGATGGGCTCCGCTTTGACGATGGTGTCCACGATCTCTCTCCCGGAGGCTTTTTCAAGGCGCGCGCGAAATTCCTGCGCCTTTCCGAAGCGCGAATCCGTCACGGCGGCGCTCTCGGACATGATGGGCGTCACATCGTACTCGGTACACAGGCGCTCAAAGGCGTCCACGGCTTTTTTAAATGTACAGTAGGAGCCGCACAGGGCGACACCCGCTCTTAACCTTTCCACTGACTACACTCCAATTCGTTTTCATCCGATTCCTTGATCATTTGATATAATGTATCCCTGATGGCCGCGCCGGCAGTCTCCGGCGCAGCTTTCCCGGGGAGCGCCAGCGCCCGGACGGCGCGGAGGCCCAGCTCCCGGGCCGCCTCAAGGTCGATGCCGCCCGGTTTTGAGGCCAGATCCAGAAGAAAGCATCCGTCAGGCACCCCGGTCAGCGCCTCCCGGTCCAGCACCATGGCCGGAACGGTGTTCACCACGGCCGTCTTGCCGGTGACGGCGTCGGCCAGGCGCCGCGTATCCGCCCCGCGCAGGCCCAGAGCTTCGATCCACGCCATGTCGGCGCATTTGCGCGCCGAGGCGGTGACGTCCGCCCCAAGCGCCCGGAGGCGCAGGGAGAGGAGCTTTCCGATGCGCCCGAAGCCGATGACGAGGATCCTCGCGCCAAGCAGCGTCACGGGGAGCTCCCGCATCAGGATCTCCACGGCGCCCTCGGCGGTGGAGGCGGCGTTTCGGACCGTCAGCTCCTCCCGGGCGAAGTAGTCCCTCACGCAAAGCCCCCGCGCACGGGCCAGCTCCGCAAAGACGCCCTCCGGCTTTCCGGCCAGCACGGTCGCCTCCGGCGGGATGGCCTCCGCCAGTTCCCGAACGGAGATCGGCGCGTCCGACAGCGGCGCGTTCAGCTCCTCCCCGCCGCCCATGGGCAGGGGCAGGATCACGTACCCCGCGCCCCGGAGGGCCTTCCCGAGGGACGCCTCGTTCGTCAGGACCCGGCTTCCCCCCTTTTCCAACCCGAAGCAGCGGACCTCATGCCCGTCGGCCTTCAGAAGCTCCGCCAGCCTCACCGTCCTCATATCCCCACCAATGACTGAAAATTCCATTCAGACGCCTCCCCTTTCCCGCGTTCCCTTCATTCTATTCCCACAGGATAAAAATGACACAAAAAGGGCGGGTTTGAAACCCGCCCTTAAATTCAGTTGTCTGACTTACGCTTCCGGACAATAAATGTGATACGGCTGGCCCTCGATGTAGATGGGGGTCAGCTCCGCCTGGATGAGGGGGCGGGCGTAGTTCAAAAACGCCGGGAGCATGTCGGTGTAATTCTCGTTGACCCACTCCAGCGGCACCTTTTTCTCCAGATTCGCCACCTCGGAGATGGGGTGGAGCTCGGTGATGCACTGATAGGGCTTGTTGGAGACGCGGCGGAGGGCCACCATCTCGCCGGTGTGTCCCTGGAAGGCCGCCTGGGCCGCGGCGCCGCCCACCTGATAGGCCTCCGTGATGTCCGTGCGGCTGGTGAGGTGGGACGCGCAGCGCTGGAGGGTGGAGAGCTCAATGGACCTGGTCTTGGTGTCCAGATTGCGCTCCACCACGCCGGCCAGATACCGGGCCGTGCCGGTCAGGTTCTTGTGGCCGAAGGCGTCCACTCTCCTCGGGTCGTCGGAGAGCTCGCAGACATAACGGCCGTCCTCCAGCTTGACGCCCTCGGAGACGGCGATGACGATGCTGGGCTTCTTCTCCTGCATCACCCGGACCTTCTCCACAAAGCGGTCCACATGGAAGGGCACCTCGGGCAGGCAGATCATGTCCACGCCCTCGCAGTCCTCGCCCCTGGCCAGGGCGGCGGCGGCGGTGAGCCAGCCCGCGTTCCGGCCCATGATCTCCACGATGGTGACATATTTGGAGCCATAGACCGTGGCGTCCCGGATGATCTCCTTCATGACCACGCTGATGTACTTGGCGGCGGAGCCGTAACCGGGGGTGTGGTCGGTGATCATCAGGTCGTTGTCGATGGTCTTGGGCACGCCCATGAAGCGGATGTCGGAGCAGACATGCTCGCCGTAGTCGGCCAGCTTCCCGATGGTGTCCATGGAATCGTTGCCGCCTATGTACATGAAATACCCCACGTCCAGCTTCTCCAGAAGGGCGATCAGCTTTTTGTAGGGCTCCTCGTTCTCCCGCCAGTCGGGAAGCTTATAGCGGCAGGAGCCCAAGTAGCTGGAGGGCGTGCGCTTGAGCAGCTCGATCTCCAGGCCGGTTTTGAACTTTTCCGAAAGGTCTATGTACTTTCCCTGTAAAAGTCCCTCGACGCCGTGGAGCATACCGTAGACATGCTCGGCTCCGCGGGCGCGGGACGCCTCATAGACCCCCGCCAGTGATGAGTTGATGACCGATGTGGGGCCGCCGGACTGACCTACCATGACATTTTTACCCATGCTGAAGCCTCCTTGACAATATGATCCAATTCATTTTGCCCTGATTTCTCCGGGCATTCCCGCCCAGTTTTGTCTATTATAACAGAACCTTTGGAAAATCGCAACAGTAAAACGAGAATTTACATTGCAATCTCATGACAGTGTCAAAGCCATTCCCCATTAGATGCTGCTGCCATAACTGCTATCAATAATAAAATAATCAGAACACATATTACAAAGCTAAATAAACAAACTATAAGTCCACTCGTCCAAAACGTGGGATACAGTTTTCTGCTCCTTCTCGTAATAATGGAAACAATCACGCCAATAAAGGAGAGTATCGGTCCTACGAGTATAATGTCGGTATATGTATAGGGTGCATGGTTTGCACTGTAATAATAAAGCGCAAACGTGCAAAAAGAAGAGATTCCCAGTATAAGCGGTAACATCATCAATTTTTTGCTTGCTTGCTTTTTATCCTTCATTATTTTTTTCTATCCTCCATAAATTTCGATTTATCGCTCTCCTGATTTTACTACACGCAGACCCAAAAGTCAACGCCGCCCGCCGGACGCGTCAAGCGGTTCCGACGGGCGGTTTTGGACGTTATTGCGCTTTTGCCTCTTGTCAAAAACGGAGTTTTTCACTTTCCTAATTGTCCAGCGGCTTCATCGTCGGGAACAGGATCACGTCTCTTATGGAGTCGGAGCCGGTGAGGAGCATGGCGCAGCGGTCGATGCCCATACCCATACCGCCGGTGGGGGGCATGCCGTACTCCAGGGCGGTGAGGAAGTCCTCGTCCAGCATCTCCGTCTCGTCGTCTCCCCGGTCGCGCAGCTCCAGCTGCTTCATGAAGCGAGAGCGCTGGTCGATGGGGTCGTTCAGCTCAGAGTAGGCGTTGGCCATCTCACTGCGGCAGATAAACAGCTCAAACCGCTCCGTGAGCCGGGGGTCCTGGGGACTGCGCTTCGTCAGCGGGGAGACCTCCACCGGATACATGGTGATGAAGGTGGGCTGGATGAGCTGTTCCTCCACCTTCTGGTCAAAGCAGGCGTACAGGGCGTTGCCCCAGGTCTTGTCGGCGGTGGCCGCAAGCTCCACGCCGACGGCTTTCGCGGCGGCTACGGCCTGGGCGTCGTCGGTTATGGCGCCGAAGTCCACGCCCACATACTCCCGCACCGCGTCCACCATGGTGAGCCGCCTCCAGCCGGGGGTCAGGTCGATATCCTCCCCCTGCCAGGTGACGTGATAGCCGCCCAGGAGCTTCTGGGCCGCGCCGGACAGGATCCCCTCGGCAATGTCCATCATGTCGAAAAGGTTGGCGTAGGCCTCATAGAGCTCGATGGTGGTGAATTCCGGGTTGTGCTTGGTGTCCATGCCCTCGTTGCGGAAGATGCGGCCGATCTCATAGACCCGCTCCATGCCGCCCACGATGAGCCGCTTTAAGGGCAGCTCCGTGGCGATGCGCATGTACATGTCGATGTCCAGGGTGTTGTGGTGGGTGACGAAGGGCCGCGCCGCCGCGCCGCCGGCCAGCGTATTGAGGACGGGCGTCTCCACCTCGATATAGCCCCGTCCGTCCATGTAGTCCCTGATGAACTTGATGAACCTGGACCGCAGCTCAAAGGCGCGCCTGACCTCGGGGTTGACGATGAGATCCACATACCTCTGGCGGTAGCGGACCTCCTTGTCCGTCAGGCCGTGGAACTTCTCCGGGAGCGGCCGGAGGGACTTGGAGAGCAGCTGCGTCTTTTCACAGTGGACGGAGATCTCCCCCATCTTCGTGCGGAAAACGTAGCCCTCACAGCCCACGATGTCGCCCACGTCCACCTTCCGGAAGTCGGCAAACTCCTCGGGGGTGACGGAGTCGGCGCGGATATAGATCTGGATGCGGCCCTTCTGGTCCTGAAGATCCGCAAAAATGGCCTTGCCCATGCCGCGCTTGGCCATGATCCGGCCGGCCACGGCCACGTGCTGATTTTCGTATTTGTCAAAGTCCGCCTTCACGTCCTCGGAATACGCGGTGCGGCGGAATTTTGTTATCGTGAAGGGGTCGCGGCCCTCGGCCTGGAGGGCGGCCAGCTTTTCCCGGCGGATCCTCAGGATCTCGGAAAGATCCGTCTCCTCCGGGCCCGGTGTGTAGTTAGCCATGGGGATCTCTCCTTATTTCTCTATGCTGAGGATCTCGTACTGGATGACGCCGGCGGGCGCCTCCACATCCACGACCTCGCCCAGTCCGTGGCCGTACAGGGCCCGGCCGAAGGGGGAGTCGTCGGAGATCCGCCCGTCCATGGGGTTGGCCTCCTGGGAGCCCACGATCTTATATTTGTATTCCTCGTTCGTCTCCATATCGCGGACGGCGACGACACAGCCGATCCCCACCTTGTCGCTGTCCTCGCTGTCCTCCACGACAACGGCGTGCTCAATAAGATCCTGATACTCGGCGATGCGGGAATAGAGCTTGCCCTGTTCCGTCTTGGCCTCGTCGTACTCGGAGTTCTCGCTGAGATCGCCGAAGGATCTGGCCTCCTTGATCTGGTCGGCCACCTCCTTCTCCCGGACGGTCTGCATGTAATAGAGCTCGGCCTTCAGCTCCTCAAGGCGCTGACGGCTCATTCTGTATCGGTTGGAATCTGCCATTTTGGTCACTCCTTAACTGTCTTTCGGTCATAATATTATAGGTATTTTACCCGCCTTTGTCAAGGGAAAGCCGTTATCTTTACCTCCTCCGGCGGAATTTTTCCGCTCTCCACGGCGTCGGACAGAACGGCCGGGAGGTAAAAGCCCTCGGGGAGGTCCTTCCGGCGGCGCTCCGGGACCGTGAACCCGAAGCGCTCCGCCTCCCGTCCCCCGCAGATGAGGGGCGTAGGCGGGCAGAGCCGGACCACCCGGCACCGGGCGGGGAGATAGACGGGTCTATTGGGGGGCGCGAAAAACACCGCGGCGTCCGCGTCGGACGTCCCGAAGCCCAGGGGCTCCGGCGCCGCGCCCAGGCCTGATACCGCGTTTGTCAGCCGCTCCGCCGCCTCCGGCGGACAGTCCAGCGTCACATAGCGGAAATCGGCGGCCAGGCGCGAGACGGCCCGGAGGGCGTATCCGTCCGCCCGGCGGACGGTGAGAAGGGCCCTTCCGCGCCGGGGGGAAAGGCAGGCCGCGATCTCCCCGGCCTTGACCGCCAGAAGCGCCTGACAGTCCGCCGCCCGGAACCCGCGGCTGAGGAAATACTCCCTGTGGGGGAAGCCCCGGTGGAAAAGGAGGGTCCGGATCCCCGCCCTCCGCAGGGCCGTTTCCAGCTCCCCAAGGGCCCTCTCCCGCCTCCTCTCCCCCGCTCTTTCCGGGGTCTCCAGGGTAAACAACCCCGCGGGCACTCCCAGCGGCGCTGTTGGCTCCGCCCTGACGGCAAAGCGCCGCCCCGCCGCCGGACAGGCCCTTAAAAGTCCAAGCATAAAACCACCCGTCCAAGTCTACGCTTTGGACGGGCGGGATATGTCCTCACAGCGCCCAGCTGTCCAGATACCTCTTCTGCTCGGCGGTGAGCGTGTCGATGCTCATGCCGGAGGCGGCCAGCTTCCGCCGGGCCACGTCGTAGTCCAGCTCGTCCGGGATGGCGATGACGCCCCGGGGGAGGCTGTCCCGGTGGTCGGCGATATACCGGGCGGCCAGCGCCTGGATGGCGAAGCTCATGTCCATGATCTCCACCGGATGCCCGTCGCCGGAGGCCAGGTTCACAAGCCTGCCCTCCGCCAGGACAAAGAGGGTCCTGCCGTTTTCCAGGGTGTAGCCTTTGGTGACGGAGGTCCGCCCCTCCGAGACGGAGACGGCGCGGCGCTCCAGCCAGTCCACGTCCACCTCCACGTTGAAGTGGCCGGCGTTGCAAAGGACGGCCCCGTCCTTCATCCTTTCAAAGTGGCGCTCCGTGATGACCTTGTTGCAGCCGGTGGAGGTGACGAACACGTCGCCGTATTCCGACGCCTCGTCCATGGTCTTCACCTGGTAGCCGTCCATCATGGCCTCCAGGGCCTTGACCGGGTCGATCTCGGTGACGGTGACCCGGGCGCCCAGGCCCCGGGCCCGCATGGCGATGCCCCGCCCGCACCAGCCGTAGCCGGCCACCACCACGTTCTTCCCGGCCACCACCAGGTTGGTGGCCCGGTCAATGCCGTCCCAGACCGACTGGCCCGTGCCGTAGCGGTTGTCGAAAAAGTGCTTGCAGCGGGCGTCGTTCACCGTGAGCATAGGGAAGCTCAGGGCCCCCTCCCGCTCCATGGCGCGCAGGCGGAGGATGCCCGTGGTCGTCTCCTCGCAGCCGCCGATGACCCCGGGGAGGAGATCGCGCATGGTCCGGTGGAGCATGGACACCAGGTCCCCGCCGTCGTCAATGATGATGTGGGGCCCGAAGGAGAGCGCCTCGGCCATATGCCGGTCATACTCCTCCGGGGTGCATCCGTACACCGACCAGACCTGCGCGCCCCGGGAAACAAGGGCCGCCGTCACGTCGTCCTGGGTGGAGAGGGGGTTGCAGCCGGTGATGCGCAGGTCCGCGCCGCCCTCCATCAGCACCCGGCACAACACCGCGGACTTGGCCTCCAGATGGAGGGAGACGGTCATTTTAAGGCCCGCGAAGGGCTTGTCCCTCCTGAAATCCTCCTCGACGGAGCCGAGGAGCGGCATGAATCTTTTCGCCCAGGCGATCTTCTTCTCCCCCGAGGGGGCCAGGCCGATATCTCTGATCTCGCTCATAGGAACCTCCGGAAATCGTTGTTCTCGCCATTTTATCACTGTTTTTGCCGCAAGGCAAGAGGATTTTGTTGTGCTTTTCCGGGAGATGATGTACAATAGTAAAAAGGGGTGAGTGGTATGACGCGGTACGGACTTCATTATGTGACCGAAGACCCGGAGCGGATCGTCAGCCTTTTGAAAAAGCACGACAGGACAGATACAAGGAGGCTGGCGGAAACAGGGGCGTGGGCCAAGGGCCATGGAATGGAGCCGCTCCCGGCGAAGGGCCGGGAGACCCTGACTGCCCAATTCCGATCAGGTGTTCTCAGCGTCTGGTCCTCTGAGCAGGAGGGTGGACTCGCGGCTGGCTGGCCTTGGCGCCGGCGGTACGGCATCCTGGGCCGGGAAGAGCTGGCTATGGCGGTCTTTCAGGAGGACGGGGCCTTCATGGTCACCTTCTGGCGGGACGGCCGGACCGTGGTCCCCCAACCGGGACAAAACCCTTTGGCTGACCGCCTCCGGGAAGGCGGCGCGGCCCCGGAGGGCTCCCTGGAGACGGACGGGGACTGGACCTGCCTCATGACGGACCTGGCGGGCGTTGACGCCATGGAGGGCGTCCTGGGCTTTCCGCTCCTGCTGCCGGCCGGGGCTCTTAAGGCCGAGCCTGTGAGCCCCTATGTGCGGCGGGTCGTGGACCAGGCGGGGCGTGTGGAGCTATGACGGACGACGAGCTTTTATTTTTCGCTGGACGCGCGGAAGCCCTGCCTATTTATGAGGCGCTGCGGGAGAGGATCCTGACGGAGTTTCCGGAGACGCAGATACAGGCGCGCAAGACGCAGATCGGCTTTAAGGCCCGGTATCTCTATGCCTGCGCGTCCTTCCTGCCGGCGAAGCGAAAATCGGACCGCCCGGACCCATACCTCACCGTCACCTTCGGCCTGGGACAGCCTTTGTACCACGAGCGCATCGCCGTTACCGTCGAGGCGCGGCCGAACCGCTGGACGCACCACGTTCTGGTGGGAAGCCCTGACGGGATCGACGACGAGCTCATGGGCTGGCTGAGGCAGGCCCGTGATTTCGCGGAAAAAAGGAGATAAGGAGCGAGCTATGACATACACCTGCGACTATTACAAAAAATCCGCCGATTACCTTTTGGAGCGGTTCGGCGGCGCGCCGGAGATCGGCCTCATCCTGGGCTCGGGCCTGGGGCACTTCGCCTCTCAGCTCCAGGACCCGGTCACCGTGCCCTACGCGGACATCCCCAATTTCCTCCGCTCCACGGCCATCGGCCACGCGGGGCAGATGCTCTTCGGCACGGTGGCGGGCCGGAGGGTGGTGTGCATGTCCGGGCGGTTCCACTACTACGAGGGGTACGATTTTGAGCAGCTTGCCATCCCGGTGCGGGTGCTGAAGCTCCTGGGCATCCGGGCGCTTCTCCTGACCAACGCCGCCGGGGCGGTGAATATGAGCTACAAGCCCGGGGACATCATGGTCATCTCCGACCACATCAAATTCATGGGCGCCTCCCCCATGCGGGGCCCCAATGTGGAGGAGTTCGGCCCGCGCTTTTTCGACATGGGCTCGGCCTACACCCCCGCCCTCCGCCGGCTCGCCCTGAAGCTGGCGGAAGGCTCCTCCCTCACCGTCCACGAGGGAGTCTACTGGTTCTCCCCTGGCCCCCAATACGAGACCCCGGCGGAGATCCGGGCCATCCGCGCCCTGGGCGGCGACGCCGTGGGCATGTCCACCGTGACGGAGGCGCTGACCGCCGCCCACTGTTCCCTGCCGCTGCTGGCCCTCTCGGTCATGACCAACATGGCCGCCGGCGTCCTGCCCCAGCCCCTGACGAGCGAGGAGGTCATCGAGACGGCCAACGCCATCGAGGGGCCCTTCACCGCCTACGTGAAGGACCTCATCGCCCACATGTGAAAGGAGCGGACATGAGACGTCTTTATAAAAACTGCGGCATCCTCCAAAGCACGGACGAGGGCTTCGCCTTTGTGGAAAACGGCTTTCTCGGCACCGACGGGGCCTTCATCGACTACATCGGCGCCGCCGCCCCCGCGGAGCCCTACGATGAGGAGCGGGACATGTCCGGCACCATGCTGATCCCGGGGCTCGTCAACGCCCACACCCACACGCCCATGACGCTCTTGCGGGGCGTGGGCAGCGATCTGCCCCTGCAAAGCTGGCTTTTCGACACGGTCTTCCCCATCGAGGACCGGCTGACGCCCGCCATGATCCGGGCCGGGAGCGAGCTGGCCCTTCTGGAGATGATCTCCACCGGAACCACCTCCTTCTCGGACATGTACATGGAGCCCGGGGAGACGGTGGAGGCCGTCCTGGCCTCCGGCATGAAGGCCAACATCTGTCGGCCCGTGCAGTGCTTCGACCCCGCCGAGCCGGTGGAGGAGAATCAGCGCGTCATAGAGGCCCTGGCGCTCTATGACCGGTATAACGGCGCCGGGGACGGGCGCGTGAGGATCGACTTCTGCGTCCACGCGGAATACACCTGCACCGCCCCGGTGGCGCGCTATACCGCCGGGCTGGTCCGGGAGCGCGGCGGGAACCTCCACATCCACCTGTCGGAGACGAAAAGCGAGCACGACGAGTGCGTCCGGAAATACGGCGTCACGCCGGCCAGGTGGTTCGCGGATCTGGGCGCCTTCGACTCCCGGGCCTTTGCCGCCCACTGCGTCTGGGTGACGCCGGACGACATGGCGGTCATGAAGCGCCATGGGGTCAGCGCCGTCCACTGCCCCTCCAGCAACATGAAGCTGGGCAGCGGCTTCGCCCCGGTCCAGCAGATGCTGGAGCTGGGCCTGAACGTGGCCCTGGGCACCGACGGCGCGGCGTCCAACAACAATCTCAACATGCTGGAGGAGCTGCACCTTGCCAGTCTCATCCACAACGGCATCTCCGGGGATCCCACGGTCATGCGCCCCGCCGACACCATCAGGATGGCCACGGTCAACGGCGCGCGCTTACAGGGCCGGGAGGACACCGGGGAGCTGCGGACAGGCAGGCGGGCCGACTTCGCCGCCCTGAGCCTCACGGCCCCCCACATGTGCCCCTGCCTTGACCCGCTGGCGCTGGTGGCGTACAGTGCCCAGGGGAGCGACGTGGTGATGACCGTTGCGGACGGGCAGATCCTCTATGACCACGGGCGCTTCCTCACCCTGGACCGGGACCGCGTCCTGGCCGACGCGGAGAGCGCCGTCCGGGAGCTTTACCGCGTCTGATCAGGCGGCCGGGAAGGTCAGCCCCTCCATGAAGCCCTGGGCGCTGACGGACTGGATATCCGCGGCGATGACCCGGTTTCTGTACACGATGATATCCGCCACCACTTTTCCCGCGGCGGAGGGGTGGTTCGTGATCTCATAGGTATAGCGCACCGCTTCAAGGCCCGCGTACTTCTTCAGGTCGAAGCCCTGCTCCTTCTGGAGCGTGTTGTACCGGTCATAGACCCGGGAGAAGTCCCGGGGTATGGTGATCCGCTGCTCCTCGATGGGCTCGGCGGAGACCTTCCAGCCGAAGGACTCCAGATACTGGACCCTCTGCTCGTTGGTCTTGACCACCGCGTCGAAATCCCCCGCGGACCGGGCCTTGCCGGACGGAGAGAAGAGGAGGATGGCCGCGGCGGCCAGCACCACCAGGATGAGCGCCCCGCCAATGACCTTTTTCCGGTCGAGCTTTGCGGTTATGATAAACATTAGAACACCTCCCATGAGTTTGTACAATTTTATTCGGCCGTCCCGCGGCTTATTCCACGCTCCGCGGCCGTATCCTGCCGGTATTTTTTACATATTGTACGTATAAGCGGGAGCTTCAAAAGAAAAAATCTTTACAAATTGTCATTTTCCTATTGAAAAATGGCGCAATATTGGTTATTATGTTATTTGTCAAAATCACGAATTCAGGTTTACGTAATTTCGACAGATTATAGGGGGAGGATTACTTATGTCCAGTAGGATCTTTCAGAGCGTGGTAGTCCAGATGAAGGAGGCCACCACACGCTGCCTCGGCGTTGTTGACAGTGAGGGAAACGTAATAGCCGTCAGTGAGCTTTCCATGATGGGTTCGCACATCGCCGATGCCGCCAGTATCCTGCCCCTTCCCGGGGAAAAGGTCATGGTCTACGCCGGCAGGACCTTCCGCCCTCTGGCCGGCTCCGAGCAGAACCTTGAGTACGCCGTTTTCGTGGACGGCACGGACGAGCTGGCCGCCAGCTACTGCTGTATGCTGGCCGTGGCCATCCAGAGCGCCAAGGCCTATTACGAGGAGAAGTACGACCGGTCCGCCCTGGTGAAGTCCATCATCACCGAGAACATCCTTCCCGGGGACATCTATGTCCACGCCAAGGAGCTCCACTTCGTCTCCGACG
Organism: uncultured Oscillospiraceae bacterium; assembly: GCA_947625815.1. Lineage (GTDB taxonomy): Bacteria > Bacillota > Clostridia > Oscillospirales > Oscillospiraceae > RUG626. Next base: position 162,621 of record CANQPU010000001.1, on the reverse strand, counting down.
TCCCCCGGGCGGTGTTTTACATCCGCCAGGTGGACCGGGCCGACGTGGCCACCCTTGAGGTCCTCCGCCGGCTCTATCCCGAGAAGCAGCGGGACTTCATCATCTCCATCAACGAGACGGACATCGCCGTCATCAAGGAGGTCCCGGCCCACACCGAGGAGCGGGACACCCACAAGATGGGCCTGGCCATGTCCGGCGCCATCGCCGACGAGCTGAAGATCAAGACGGTCATCGGCGTCGGCACCCTGGCCCTGCACCTCCGGGATCTCTCCGTCCGCTACAAGGAGGCCCAGATCGCCATCGACGTGGGCAAGGTCTTCGACGAGGAGAAGGCCGTCATCAACTACGAGAGCCTGGGCATTGGCCGCCTCATCTATCAGCTCCCCACCACCATGTGCGAGATGTTCCTGAACGAGGTCTTCAAGAAAAACCCCATCGATTCTCTGGACGAGGAGACGCTGGGCATCATCACGGAGTTCTTCGATAACAACCTGAACATCTCCGAGACGAGCCGCAAGCTCTTCGTCCACCGCAACACCCTGGTCTACCGTCTGGGCAAGATCAAAAAGCTCACCGGTCTCGACCTCCGGGAGTTCGATCAGGCCATCGTCTTCAAGGTCGCCCTGATGGTCAAGAAGTATCTGGACTCCCAGGGCATCCATCTGGCATAACAAAGGAACAGGTTTCAAATGGTTCAATTTACTGACGTATTCAAATCCTACGAAAACGGCACCAAGGCCCTGCGCGGCGTGAGCTTCACCATCAAGGACGGGGAGTTTGCCTTCCTCGTCGGTCCCTCCGGTTCGGGGAAGACCACCATCATCAAGCTCCTCACCGGCGAGATCGCCCCCACGGACGGGAGGGTCCTGGTCAACGACTACGACCTGGGCAGCATCCGCTTCTCCCGGATGCCCTACATGCGCCGGACGCTTGGCGTGGTCTTTCAGGACTACCGGCTCATCGAGGACAAGACGGTCTATGAGAATGTGGCCTTCGCCATGCGGGTCATCGGCGCCTCCAACAAGGAGATCCGCCGCCGCGTGCCCTACGTCCTGGAGCTTGTGGGGCTCGACAAGCGCACCAAGCGCCGCCCGCAGGAGCTCTCCGGCGGCGAGCAGCAGCGCGTGGCCATCGCCAGGGCCCTGGTGAACAACCCGCGCCTCATCATCGCCGACGAGCCCACGGGAAATCTGGACCCCGCGCGCAGTCTGGAGATCATGATGCTCCTTCAGAAGATCAACGAGCTGGGCACGACGGTCCTGGTGGTCACCCACGAGAAGGAGCTCGTCGAGAGCTTTTCAAAGCGGGTCATCGCCATCGACGGCGGCAAGATAATCAGCGACGGAATGGGCGGGTACTACAACTATGAGAGGTAATCGGTTCACCTATTATATCCGCGAGGGCATCAACAGCATCTTTTCTCATGGCTTCATGTCCTTCGCCAGCATCTGCATCATCGTGGCCTGCCTCATCATCATGGGCAGCTTTACGCTCCTGGCGCTGAATGTGGACAAGGTCATCGACACCATGGAGAGTCAGAACGAGATCATGGCCTTTGTCAACGAGACCTTTACCGACGAGGAGGCCCGGGCCATCGGCCCGCGGATCAGCGCCCTGCCCAATGTGGAAAAGGCCGTCTTCGTCTCCCGCGAGGACGCGTGGGACGACTTCGTCTCCACCTATGAGAATCCCGGCTTTTTCGAGGGGCTGGATTCCTCCGTGGCGCGGGACCGGTACGTGGTGTATCTTCAGGACATCTCCCTTATGGCCCAGACCCAGCAGGCGCTCCGGGACGTGCCCGGCATCGCCGCCGTCAACGCCCACCTCAAGATCAGCGAGGGCTTCGTGCGTATCCGCAATGTGGTGACGCTGGTGTCCCTGCTGCTTGTGGCGGTTCTCTTTGTTATCTCCCTCTTCATCATGTCCAACACCATCAAGCTCACCACCTTTGAGCGCCGGGACGAGATCGCCATCATGAAAATGGTCGGCGCCACCAGCACCTTCATCCGCTGGCCCTTTGTGGTGCAGGGGCTGATCCTGGGCCTCATCGGATCCCTTGTCAGCTTCACGCTGGAGTGGGGCATCTACAAGCTCCTCACCGAAAAGCTCATCGCCCAGTCGGGCATCTCCTTTTTGACGGTGATCCCCTTCTCCGCCGTGTCCGTCCCCCTCCTTGTGGCCTTTGCCGTCGTCGGCCTGGGCGTCGGCGTCATCGGCAGCCTTCTGGCCATCAGGAACTATCTGAAAGTCTGAACTTTCAAGGAGCAGCATGAACAGCAGATTTCAAAAGATCTTCATCCGCGTCATGGCCGTGGTCCTGGCCATCCTCATGGCGGCCTCCGTGCTGGTGGGCGTCCTCAGCGCCACCGCCGGCGCCACCACAAAAGACGAGATCAAGGAGCTCCAGGACGACCTGAAGGGCATCCAGCAGAAGCTCAAGGACATCAAGGCCCAGATCAACTCTCTGGAGTATGAGCAGTCCGTGGTCATCGCCCAGAAGCAGGTCCTGGATAGCCGTATCGAGCTGACGGGCCAGATGATCGAGAATCTGGAGCAGCAGATCGCCAAATACGACCAGCTCATCGACGAGAAGGAGGCCGAGGTCGCCGACCGCCAGCGTCAGGAGGAGGAGCAGTGGGAAAAGTATAAGGTCCGCATCCGGGCCATGGAGGAAAACGGCACCGTCTCCTACTACGCCATCATCTTCGGCGCCAACGACTTTGCGGACATGCTCTCGCGCATCGACATGATCTCCTCCATCATGGAATACGACAACACCCTTTATGACAGGCTCGTGGCGGCCCGGCAGGCCACCCAGGCCGCCCAGGTCCAGCTTGAGGAGACCAGGGGCGAATTTGAAAGCACCAAGGCGGAGCTGCAGGACGCCCAGAGCGAGCTGGAGATCCAGCGCCTGGAGGCCGAGGCGCTCATCGCCTCCATCCAGGACGACGTGGACGCCCAGAGGGCCCTCTATGAGCAGGCCGACAAGGACGAGGAGCAGCTCAAGAAGGACCTGGCCAAGGCGGAGGAGGAGTATCGCCGCCAGCAGCAGAGCCAGGTGAAGGGCACCGGTCAATTCATGTGGCCGGTGGATTCCAACTACGTGACCTCCCGCTTTGGCGGCCGCGACACCGGCATCGCCGGCGCCTCCACCAACCACAAGGGCATCGACATCGGCCGCACCGGCTACGGCGCCAAGATCTACGCCGCCGACTCCGGCACGGTCCTGGTCTCGAGCTCCAACAGCTCGTCCGGCAACTATGTGGTCATCAGTCACGGCGACGGCGTCACCACCCACTACGCCCACATGAGCAAGCGCGCGGTCAAGGCCGGCCAGACCGTGAAGAAGGGCGACGTCATCGGGTATACCGGCGCCACCGGCGTGACGAACGGTCCCCACCTCCACTTTGAGATCCGCATCAACGGCGTCTCCCAGAATCCCCTCAACTACTTCAAGGCCGGCTCCTATACCCTCAGCCCCACAGCATGACGCCCCTCCGGGGCGGGCCGAAGGGCTCCCCTTCCCGGCAAACCCAAATCAAAACGCGGGGCGAATGACTCCCTTTCCCGGCAAAACCAAACCAAAACCAAAACGCGGGGCATTGGCCCCGCGTTTTTCGTTTGTCTATTTCGGCTCAAGGGAGCCGTTTTCACCGGTGCTCGGCGTAGAAGGACTCGTAATTTCGCAGATTGTGCTCAATGAGCGCCGGGGTATCCAGGCCGTAGGGACAGCGGGAGGCGCAGGCGCGGCAGTGGATGCAGTCCCTCATCCTCATGGCCTTCTCGTGGAATTCGTCCGTCATGTACTGCTGCCAGGGGGAGCGGGTCAGGAGCATATCCAGCCGGGCCATGGTGAAGATCTCGATGTCCGCCGGGCACGGCAGGCAATACCCGCAGCCCCGGCAGAAGGAGCCCGCCAGCGCCTTGCGCTCCTTCTCCAGCTCGGCCCGGAGCTCCGGCGTCATCACCGGCTCGGCCTCTTCGGCGTCGATCCACTGCCTGAGCTGGTCCTCAAACTGGATGCCCCAGATCGGCACCACGTTGTCAAACTGGTTCATGAACGCCCGGCACAGGGTGACATTGGTGAGAAGTCCGCCGGCCAGGCCCTTCATGGCAATAAAGCCCATGTCGTGCTCCCTGCATTTTCTGACCAGCTCCAGCTCCTGTTCGCCGGCAAGATAGCTGAAGGGGAACTGGAGCGTCTCAAAATTCCCGCTCTCGATGGCCTCGTGGGCCACCTTCAGGCGGTGGTTGGTGATGCCGATGTGGCGCACATAGCCCTTCTCCTTGGCCTCCGCCGCCGCGGCATAGGGGCCGTCCGGGTCGGCGGGGTCCGGAAGCACGGCGGGGTTGTGGAACTGAAGGAGGTCGATATAGTCGGTCCTCATCCGCTCCAGGCTCATCTCGATGTGGCTCTTCACGGTCTTGTAGTCGCCGCCGCCGCTCTTGGTGGCGATGACGATATCGTCCCGCACATCCGAAAGGCCCATGCCGATCTTCTCCTCGGAGTCGGTATAGGCGTTGGCGGTGTCAAAAAAGTTGATGCCCGCCTCGTAGGCCATCCTCAAAAGCCTGGCGCCGTCCTCCTTTGAGCGGCGCTGGACCGGCAGCGCGCCGAAGGACGTGCGCGTCACCATCAGCTCCGTCTTTCCAAGCCGTATCTTTTTCATGCTCTTACCGCCCTCTCTTATATTGTTCGGCGGCGTCCAGCTGTTCCCTGGCCGCCATCAGCGTGGTATTCGTCACATTGTCTCCGCCCGTCAGCCGCGCGATCTCCCGCTCCCGGCCGGCCTTGTCCAGCCGCGTGACGCTGGTGAAGGTGCGGCCCGCCTCCACCCTTTTCTCGATGGAAAACTGGGTGTCCGCCATGGCGGCGATCTGCGGCAGATGGGTGACGCAGATGACCTGCCTCCCGTTCCCGATAGCCGCCAGCTTCTCGGCCACCCTCTGGGCCGCCACGCCGGAGACGCCGGTGTCGATCTCATCAAAGACCATGGCCCCCACGGTGTCGGTCCGGGAGAGGACGGTCTTCATGGCCAGCATGATCCGGGAAAGCTCGCCGCCGGAGGCGATCCGGGCGATGCGTCCCTCCCCCTCGCCGGTGTTGGCGGCCATGAGGAAGCGGATCTCGTCCGCTCCGTCCGGCCCCAGGTCCCTCGGACTCAGCTCCACCGTGAACGTGGCCCCCGGCATACTCAGCTCCCGCAGCTCCCGGACGATGGCCTTTTCCAGGTCCTCTCCGGCCTTTTTCCGGCGCGCGGTGAGGACGTCGGCCAGCTCCCGTGCCCTTCCGCGGGCCGGCTCCAGCTTCGCCTCCAGCTTTTTGATCCTCTCGTCGGACGATTCGATCGCCTCAAGCTCCCGTCTGGAGTCCTCCAGGGTCCGCAGGGCCGCCTCCTCGGTGCCGCCGTACTTGCGCATGACGCGCTTGAGCGTATCGAGGCGCGAATCCAGCTCGTCCAGCTCCTCCGGGGAAAAGTCCAGCTTCTCCCGGAGCTCCCGCAGCTCCTCCGACACGTCCTCGGCGGCGTACCGAAGATCGGTGAGCTTCCGGGAGAGCTCCGCCAGCTCCTCCGACCAGCGCAGGGCGTAGGCGATGGAGCCGGCGGCGGACTCGATGAGGCTGACGGCGCCGTCGGATCTCTCCGTGCCGAGCAGACACGACGAGGCGTCCCTCACGGCGTCGGAAAGCTTGCCCGCGCTCTTCAGGAAGTCCCTGCGGCGGAGCTTCTCGTCATACTCGCCGGGGGTGACGCCCGCCCGCTCCAGCTCCCGGATCTGGAAGCCCAGCATATCCACTCTCCGCTCCCGCTCCCCCTCGCTCAGGGTGAGGGTGTCCAGCTCCTCCTCCAGGGCCCGCAGGGCGTCGTAGGCCGCCCTGTACTCCCCCAGCTCCTTGGCCACGCCGCCGAAGCCGTCCAGATAGGAGAGGTGCCAGCGCTCATTGGTGAGGCGCTGTCCGTCGCCCTGGCCGTGGATGTCGATGAGGCGGAGGCCCAGCTCCCTGAGCTGGACGGCGGAGACCGGGACGCCGTTGACCCGGCAGGAGCTCTTGCCGTCCCCGGTGATCCGGCGGGACAGGACCAGCTCGCCGTCAAAGTCCACGCCGTTCTCCTCGCACCAGTCCGCGGCGTCGCAGTCGGTGAAGGTGGCGGTGACCAGGGCGGACCCGGCGCCGGCGCGCACCAGCTCCCGGCTGGTCCGCCAGCCCAGAGAGGCCTCCAGCGAGTCGATGACGATGGATTTGCCCGCGCCCGTCTCGCCCGTCAGGACGTTGAGCCCGGGGGTGAATTCCACGTCCGCCCGGTCGATGACGGCGATATTTTCGATGTGGAGAAGAGAGAGCATGGGAGTGACCCCCTTTTTGAAAACAGATGTGGGCGTCCGGACCGCTCCGGGGCCCGGTCAGTTCAGTATCTTGCTCATCCGCCGGCATATCTCCTCCGCCGCGTCGTCGTCACGCATGGCGAGGAAGGCGGTGTCGTCGCCGGCGATGGTGCCCACGAGGACGCGGATGTTCATCTTGTCGATGGCGCTGCAGGCGGCGGGGGCCAGTCCCGGCAGGGTCTTGATGACCACCAGGTTCTGCGCCCGCTCCACGCTGATCACGCACTCGCGGAAGATGTTGCGAAGTCTGGCCTGCTCGTCCACGGTCCGGACCCTGGGCGGGACATAGCGGGTCCTGCCCGACGGGGTCTGCTCACGGACCAGCCCCAGCTCCCTGATGTCCCGGGAGACCGTGGCCTGGGTGGCGTTGATGCCGGCGCGCCTCAGCTCCTCCACCAGCTCCGACTGGGTGGATATGACGGAATTGGCAACGATCTGGCTGATCTTTTCCTGACGTTCGTTCTTCATAATCTCTCCCCCAACTTCGCGGCGACTTTTTCGTAAAAGCTCCTGCCCGTCACGCGCGCCAGGCGCGTGGTGAGCTCGGAGCGCTTGATCTCGATCCTGTCGGAGAGCCCCAGCTCCACGCTGTCCCCGCCGTCCACGGAGAGATACGCCCGCCTGCCCTCGGACCGGTCCAGCTCCACCGTGACCGTCCGCTCGGGGGAGAGGACGTAGCTCCTGGCCGAGAGGATGTGGGGACAGACCGGAGTGACGATCAGGCTCCGGGCGGCCGGCTCCACGATGGGCCCGCCGGCGGAGAGGGAGTAGGCGGTGGAGCCGGTGGGGGTGGAGACGATGACCCCGTCGCCGTCAAAGCCCATGATGCGCCGTCCGTCGCCGTAGACGCATACGGACACGACCTTCTCCACGCCGCCCACAACGGCCTCGTTGAGGGCGAAATCCCGGTGGACGGCCCTGCCGTCCCGGAAGACGGTGACGTCCTCCATCATCCGCTCCTCGATGGTGAAGCGCCCCTCAAAGGCGGCGCGGGCGGCCTCGATCTCCCCCGGCTCCAGCTCGGCCATGAAGCCCTTGTGCCCCAGATTGATCCCCAGGATGGGGATGCCCGTCCGGCAAAGGGCCCGGGCGGCCCGCAGGATCGCGCCGTCCCCCCCGAAGGTCACGGCAAGACCGGCGTCCCGCGCAAGGTCGGGAAGCCCGGCCGGATCCATGCAGACGACGCACTCCACCCCCGCCTGCGCGGCAAAGCCTTTGACGCGCTCCAGGCACCCAAGTCCCTCGTCCCGGGAGGGATTCCCGAAAAGTACAGCCTTTTCCATACCTTACCCCTTTAAAACCTCGTGGGACTGCCAGACGACCTGGCGGAGATCCGCCCTGTTGTCACACGGGCGGCTGACAAGATGCCCCAGATACTCGATATTCCCCTCGGGGCCGCGGATGGGCGACCAGGTGACGTTCTCCACCCGGAATCCGGCGTCCTCCGCGTTTTTCAAAAAGTCCTCCAGCACCTGAAGGTGGGTCTCCGGATCCCGGACCACCCCTTTTTTCCCCACCTTTTCGCGCCCCGCCTCGAACTGGGGCTTGATAAGGCAGAAGACCTCGCCGTCGTCGGTCAGGACGCGCCTCACCGCCGGGAGGATCAGCGACAGCGAAATGAAGCTCACGTCAACGGAGGCCAGCTCCGGCCTTTCCGGGAACATGTCCGGCGTGAGATACCGGGCGTTGGTCTTCTCCATGACCACCACCCGCTCGTCATTCCTGAGCCTCCAGGCCAGCTGCCCGTAGCCCACGTCAACGGAGTAGACCTTTTTCGCCCCTCGCTGGAGCATCAGGTCGGTAAAGCCTCCGGTGGAGGCCCCGCAGTCCAGGCACACCTTTCCCTCCGGGTCCCCGCCGAAAAAGTCCAGGGCCCGCTCCAGCTTCAGCCCGCCCCGGGAGACATACTTCTGCCCGCCGCGGATCTGGATCTCCGCCTCCGGATCGCAGGCCGTCCCCGGCTTATCCCATCGCTGCCCGTTGACATACACCTCGCCCGCCATGATGAGGGCGCGGGCCTTCTCCCGGGACTCGCACAGGCCCCGCTCGGTCAGGATCACGTCAAGTCTGGTCTTTGCCATCTGTCCCTCCCTCATCCGAAAGGCCCCCCGCGTCCGCCGCTATGGCGTCCGCCAGGCTCTCCGCGTCCAGCCCGCACAGGCGCCGAAGCTCCCGCGCCGTGCCGTGAGGGATGAACCGGTCCCCCAGGTCCCTCAGGATGACTTTTCTCAGCGGGACGCCCCGTTCGGCGAGCCCCGCCGCGATCTGCCGGCCAACGCTCCCGTTGGATACGGCCTCCTCCGCCACCAGCAGCCGCCCCGTGCGCCTTACCGACGCCTCGATGGGCCCCAGGTCCAGGGGCTTTATCCGGCCCAGCTTGAGGATATCCGTCCCGATGCCCCTCTTCTCAAGTATCCTTCCGGCCTCCAGTACGTCGTTGACGGTGATGCCGTAGGTCACCACGGTAAAGTCTCCGCCCGCGCGGAGCCTCTTCACAGGCTCGGTCCCGCCGTCCTGATACTCCCCCTCATGTCCCTTGGGGTAGCGGACGGCCACGGGGCCGGTCTCCTCCAGCACCGCGTGCCGGAGCATGTCCCGAAGCTCCGCAAAGCTCCCCGGGGACCACACCGTCATGTTGGGGATGGAGGTGAGGAAGCTCACATCCATGCTGCCCTGATGGGTCTCCCCGTCCTCACCGGAGATGCCGGTCCGGTCCACAGCCAGGACCGCGTGCTCTCCGCCCAGCGAGATGTCCTGAAGGAGCATGTCGTAGCTCCTCTGCAGGAAGGTGGAATAGACGGCGAAGACGGGGACAAGGCCCCGGTGCGCCATGCCGCCGGCCATGGCGGCGGCGTGTCCCTCGCAGATCCCCACGTCGAAAAAGCGCTCCGGGAACTGTTTGGAAAATTCCGTAAGTCCGGTGCCGGAGGGCATGGCCGCGGTGATGGCCGCGACGCGTCCGTCCTCCCCGGCCAGCCGGCACAGCTCCCGGCCGAACACGTCGGAGAAGCCCTCCCCGGAGGGGAGAAGCGCGCCGGTGGCGGGGTCAAAGCCCTTGACGCCGTGGAAGGCGTCGGGATTCTCCTCCGCGAAGGGGTAGCCCTTGCCCTTTTTGGTTATGACATGGACAAGAACCGGCTCCCGGGCCTCCCGGGCGACCTTCAGGGCGCTGATGAGGGACTTGAGGTTGTGTCCGTCCACCGGTCCCAGATAGGAAAAGCCCATGTCCTCGAACATGGAGCAGGGGAAGATGGCCTCCTTCACCGTCTGCTTGATCTGGTGGGTCATTTTGTATATCCACTTGCCCCCGGGGATGCGCCGCATCAGCCAGCGGTAGCCGTTTTTAAAGGCGATATAGCCGTGCCTCAGGCGCAGGCGGGAGAGATAGCGGGCCATGGCGCCCACGTTTTTCGTGATGGACATGCCGTTGTCGTTGAGCACCACGATCATCGGCTCGTTGGAGGCGCCGGCGTCGCACAGGGCCTCGTAGGTAAGGCCCCCGGTGAGGGCGCCGTCGCCGAGGACGGCGATAACGGCGTAATCCTCGTGGAGGAGGGTCCTGGCCCGGGCCATCCCCAGGGCCGTGGAGACGGCGGAGGAGGCGTGGCCGGCCACAAAGGCGTCGTCCGGGGACTCCGAGGGCTTGGGGAAGCCGGAGATGCCCCCGTATTGCCTGAGGGTGCCGAACGCCTCCCGGCGGCCGGTCAGGATCTTGTGGATATAGCACTGGTGGCCCACGTCGAAGAGGAGCCGGTCCCGCTTTGTGTTGAACACGCGATGGATGGCCACGGTCAGCTCCACGATGCCCAGGTTGGAGCTCAGGTGGCCGCCTGTCCGGCCCACGGATTCCACGACGAATCGGCGAAGCTCACCGCACAGCGGTTGAAGCTTCGCCTCATCAAGCTTCCGGACGTCCTCGCCGGAGGTGATCTTGTCAAGTATTTCCACGTTGGCCTCCGATGGTCATTTCTTTTTTCTCTTCGGCAGGAGCGCCATGATCTTGCCCACAAGAAAGACGATACCGGTGTCCCTGTTGATGGCGATGGACTTCCCGACGGCCTTTCCGCCGATGGTGAGGCCGGAGACGACGCCGGTCACCAGAAGGCTCATCACAATGGAGTTGAGGCTGAAATCGGCGCTCAGCTTCGCCGCGATGGCGGCGGCCGTGGCGCCGGAGATGATCCCGGAGATATCGCCCACCACATCGTTGCAGATGGAGCTGACGCGCTCGGCGTGGCGGAGGAGCTTCAGCGCCTCCCGGGCGCCCCGCTCCTTATGGGAGGCCATGGCGTGAAAGGGCGTCTCCTCCGCGCTGGTCACGGCCACTCCGATGATGTCAAAGACAACGCCCAGCGCCACGAAGGCCAGCAGCAGCACGAACGCCACTATGTACCCCGCCCCGTCCAGCACCTCCGAGGACAGGAAGGAGAACACCACCGACATGGTGAGGGAGATCAGGACGATCTCGACGATCCATTTGATGTTTGTTTTTCGTTTCATAAAGTTCCTTTGCGTGGGGCCTTTTCGGGCCTTATAGTAAAAATAAATGCCGCAGCGCGGCAAAAGTAAAGAGTGACGGCGGCGAACAGGATAAATCTTGCGGCTTAGGTCGGGTTGGATTTCCCCCGGCGCTGCCTTCCGTTGCCGTAAAGGTGGTTTCCCATTGAAGCGCCGTTCCGGCTGTTGCCAAGCCGGTCACCCGATCGCCACTGAGGCCGCACTGCAATCCCCTGTCCGCCCGATCGGACAGCCTAGATGATTTCCATGGCGAAGCGAAACGTCTCTTTAGCCTCTTTTGCAGAGCATATTTCAAGAGGATATCGCCCCGTACCCTGGCCGGGGCACGGCACGCGTAGCTCCTCTATCCGCATGATCCACTCAAGGCAGGCTACTCTGCACACAGCACAGGTTGAACTCAAAAAGTCTTACCCTTGGTCGCACCGCAATACAGGTTTAAACCCCGGGACGTAGAGAGGTCGCTGACCCAATGGGGAGTACGCCAATCCACGTATCCGGGTCTCCACACCAGCAGGGTCGGGGCCGCCATGCCATTAGCGGTCGCCCTGAAGATGCAGGCCGAAAAATGTTTCGTGCCTCCCTCCAGCATCCACCCGGAACTGGGCGTTCCAAGCAAACACAAGAGGCTTCAACGATGTGCCCTTCAAAGGATTTTTAGGCCCTTCTTGGGAAACGTCAGCTCCGACTAGGATACTGCGCCGTCACTGATTTTATATTATACACGACAGAATGAATATTTTCAAGTCCCCCGCGCCGATTTTTCAGCGGCGCAGAAGCTCGGAGTACCCCATGATATAGGGGCCCACGCCCTTGCCCTCGTCGGTCAGGTAGTAGGCCGGGTCCTCATAATTGTTCTCATTTTTCGCGCTGGCCTTGAGATAGATGTCGTGAAGGCCCCCCTCGTCCAGCTTCCGGTCCGTCAGCGCGGCGAAGACCTCCGCGCCCCGCCGGGCGAAGGAGCCGTCCGTCAGCCCCAGGCGCGCGCACTTGAGCAGGGTGTAGGCGATCATGGCCGATCCGCTGGTCTCCAGCCGGTTCGTGGCGTTCTCCGGCCGGTCGGTCAGGTTCGTCCACAGCCCGGAGGGCTTCTGATACCTCAAAAGGCCCTGGCAGAAGTCCCTCGCCGCCGGGGCGAGGGCGCGCCGCAGGTCCCCGGGCAGGACCTCCGCCACATCGGCGATGGCCATGCCGTACCAGCCCATGGAGCGGGTCCAGTGGAAGGCGCACACGTCCTCCCGGCTGTTGGCGGCGTGGTAGTAAAGCCCGTTCGGGGCCCGCATCACATCTGCCACCCACAAAAGGCGCTCCTTCACCAGCTTTAGCTGGGCCCTGTCCCCCGTCAGGGCGGCAAAGCGCGCCAGGAAGGGCTGGAGCATGTAGATGCCGTCCAGCCAGACCTTGTATTTCGGGGGCCGGCCGTTCCGCCAGGTGTGCCAGTAATTGCGGCCCAGGCAGGGCTCGGTGTACTCGGTGGGAATGTTGTGCCCGGCGGAATTGATATGCTCAGGGTCCGTAAGATCCCGGTAGAGCTCCCGGCATACGTCCATATACTTGTCCCGGCCGTTTGAGGCGCGCAGCATGAGCGAGGCGGTCTTGTAGCAGTCCGCCCCATGGCTGTCCACATACCCGGCACGGGTGGGGCTCAGGCGGGCACACCCGTCTGCCCCCTCCTCCAACAGGGCGTCCAGATACCGGCAAACGTAGTCCCATGCCCGGGCTCCTCCGGCCCGATCCGCCTCCCAGATGTCGAAAAGCCCCTCCATGACCACGCCGGTGTAGTAGCTCCAGTCGAAAAGATAGGGCTCCGACGCCGGGGAACGGTGTTCGTTGTCCCAGGTGAAGAACCTGCCCGTGTCGCGCACCACCTCCTCCGGCACGTTCACCGGAGAGTCCACCGTGAGCGCGTCGATGTACCTTCTTGCCCGCGCGAGGATCGGATCGGATGTCTTTCCGTCCATTACGCCGCCCCCTTTCTTTTCTGACTTCATTTTACATGGCGCCGGGGAAAAAATCAAGAAGATAAAGGGCCATCCCATATTGACCTTGGAAGAATTTTGGGATATGATTGATTTAAGGGAGGGATACGATGAGACGCTCAAAAACGGTCGTCCTGGCGCTGGCGCTGACACTGGTGCTGGCGCTGCTGCTGAGCTCCTGCCTGCTCCCTTCGGACGCGCCGGGGGAGACCGGCCCGCAGGAGGGGCCGGAGGCCCCGCCGGAGTCCGCCTCCGACCGGGTCCTGCCTGAGGAGGGCGGATCCTACTACGACGTTGAGAACGTGGTCCTGTACCTGGAGACCTACGGCGCGCTCCCGCCCAACTACATGACCAAGGGCGAGGCCCGGGCCCTGGGCTGGGAGGGCGGCTCCGTGGAGGACGTGTGCGACGGCGCCGCCATCGGCGGGGACCGGTTCGGGAATTACGAGGGGCTCCTGCCGGACGCCGACGGGCGGGTCTGGACGGAGTGCGACATCGACACCCTGGGCCGGAGCTCCCGGGGGTCGCGGCGGCTGGTTTTTTCCAATGACGGGCTGTATTATTACACCGACGACCATTACGAGAGCTTCCGTGAGGTCACCGTCCGGGACGGGGACGTTCGGTGGTGAGGTGATCAGGTGCGGGACTATATCATTGACTGTGAAAGGCTCACCGGGCGGGAGGCGGCCCACGCGTATCTGATGGCGGCTCTGGAGCTGCCCGGACACTACGGGAGGAACCTGGACGCCCTCCACGATCTGCTGACGGAGAGGAGCGGCGTGAGGGTGCGGGTCCTGAACGCGCCGGGCGCGGGGGCCTGCGCCCAGGGAATATTGCGCGTCCTGCGGGACAGCGCTTTGGAAAACCCAGGTCTTGAAATACTTTTTGAGGAGGCAGATATGAGCGAAAGAGTATGGGAGAGCCGTGCCTTCGGCCAGTCCACGGACGTGAACATGACCTCCACCCTGGTGCTTCCGGACTGGCAGCACAAGGTGGGGTGCAACGAGGGGCGCCTGAACCCCGATGGCTCCGTCACCGTGGAGAGCCGCGGCGGCAAGATCGCCGGCGGCCATGACGGGCTGGCCTACTATTTCACGCGCCTTGACCCGGACAGGGACGATTTTGTCCTGCGCGCCAGGGTGAAGGCGGAGAATTACGGGCGTCTGGGCACCCGGGACACCCCCCAGCAGTGCGGCTTCGGCATCATGGCCCGGGACTGCGTGGGGCCGGCCCGCCGCGACCCCTTCGACCCCAGCTTCCAGGAGCTGCCGGCGGCGTCCAACATGGTGTTCGTGGGCGTCCTGGGCGGGAACCGGGACGAAAACCTCCCCCAGGTGGTCTGCCGCCGCGGCGTCGCCAGTCTCCACGACCTGGTGGGCGTGAAGCTGGAGGAGACGCCCATCGGGGGCGCCTGCCCCATCGTCACCGGGGAGAAGGGCGTCCTTCTGGAGCTGGGCCGGGACGGGCGGGGCTTCTTTGCCCGCGCCGAGCTGCCGGACGGCTCCCTGTCCGAGCGGGTCTATCCGGACGGCTGTCCCGCCAATCTTTTAAAGCAGCTCTCCGCCGGGGACATGTACGTGGGCTTTTTCGCCTCCCGGAACGCGGAGGCCACCTTCTCCCAGATCGAGCTTGAGGTCACGCCCCGCCGGGAGACCGGGGACGAGCCAGAGCTCTGGCGGCCCCGGAACAACAACGTGCGCCCCACGCTGTTCATTCGGTCCGGCACCGCCTCCCCCACGGAGGACTACACCCTTACCCTCCACGGCAACAAGACGGGCTATGTGTACGTCAGCCGTGGCGGCGAGGCTCTGGGCGCCGTGGAGCTCACCGACCGGCACCCGGCCAACATGGACCTGAAGCTGCTGGCCGGCGTCAACGACCTGGAGTGTGTCTATGACTACCCCTCCGGGAGCATCACGGAGACCTACCGCGTCACCTGCACGCCCACCGGCCGGCGCGCCGATCTCATCTACGCCTCCCCCGACGGCGCCAGGAACGCCGAGGGCAGCGAGAGCGACCCCGTCAGCCTCCCCGAGGCCGTGCGGCGTCTCGCCCCCGGCGGGACCGTGTACCTTCTGGACGGCGTCTACACCGATCCGCTCCGCCTGGGGCCCGAGGACTCCGGGGCTCTGGACAAGATGAAGACGATCCGGCCCGCCCCGGGCGCGAAGGCGGTCTTCAAGGACGCGTGTCTGGCCTCCACGGCCAACTTCTGGCACATCTACGGCCTTGAATTCACCGGCAAGCGCTCGGATCTGGGCGGGAGCTTCAACGTCATCGAGCGGTGTGAGTTCCACCACTGCGACGAGACGGGCCTGGTGGTGGGAAAGGGCGTCCCCGACGGGTTCCAGTTTGCCTGGCCCAGCTACAATCTTATCAAAAACTGCGTCTCCTACGGCAACCGGGATCCCCGGAACATGAACGCCGACGGCTTCGCGCCCAAGCTCGGCGTGGGCCCCGGCAACGTCTTCGAGGGGTGCGTCTCCTACGGCAACGTGGACGACGGCTTTGATTTCTACAACAAGGTGGAGAAGGGCCCCAACGCGCCGGTGACGGTGCGCGGCTGTGTGGCCTACAACAACGGCATCTGGGTGGATCCCCAGGACCCGGAGCACATCATCTACGGCGGAGGCGGCGGCAACGGCTTCAAGCTGGGCGGCGAGGGTATGCCCGTGGGGCATGTGGTGGAGAACTGCGTGGCCTTCGGGAACTTTATGGCCGGCTTCTCCGACAATTTCAACCCCGGCCCCCTGCGCGTCACCGGCTGCGTCTCCACGGACAACATGCAGCAGAACTTTATCTTCCGGGACAATCCCCTGACCCCGCCCCGGGGCGTCTTCCGGGGGAACATATCCATCCGCACAAAGCCCTCCCCGTGGCGCGACGCCATAACGGGCGATGTGGACGACTCCAACCGGCTTTTGGAGACTGTCTAAAAAGGCCATTCGGCCTTTTTAGACAAGGGGAAACGTGCGGAAAAACGGGCCAAAATTGGAATTTTGGCCCGTTTCCCCTGCTGTTTTGCCGCGCGCACGCCCCCAAATGGGCGTACACTTGCAAAACAAAATGGATTTTTTGCAAGGCACATGTCCCTGCAAAAAATATAAATATTGTTTTTTGACAAGCTGACAAAACCCCCGCCGTCCGTCCGGACGGCGGGGGTTTTTTATTTTTCTCTCACCGCCAGGTGGTCGGCAAGGGCGAGAAGGAAGTCCGGATCCGGAAAGGTCTCCCGGACAGCGGCCTTGGCCGCCTCCGTCTCCTCCAGGACCTTCCGCTCCGCGGCCTCCACGCCGAGGATCGAGGCAAAAGTGGGCTTTTCGTTGGCCGCGTCGGAGCCGACGGACTTGCCCAGGGCCGCCTCCGTGGCGGTGATATCGAGGATATCGTCCCGGATCTGGAAGGCGCGGGCCAGGTGCGTGCCGTAATCCTCCGCGGCGGCAAGCTGCCGGTCCGTCCCGCCGGCGGCCAGGACGCCCAGGACGCAGGCGGCCCGCAGCAGCGCGCCGGTCTTCAGGTCGTTGATCAGGGTAAGGCCCTCGGGCGATCTGTCCGAGTCCTCCGCCGTGTCCAGCTCCTGCCCGCCGCACATGCCGGCCGCGCCGGCGGCGCGCGCCAGATACGCCACGGCCTTCACCAGCCTGTCCGGCCCGACGGGCGCGGAGAGGGCCAGCTCAAAGGCCGCCGACTGGAGGGCGTCCCCCGCCACGGTGGCCCGGCCCTCGCCAAAGACCACATGGTTCGTGGGCTTCCCGCGGCGGAGCGCGTCGTTGTCCATGCAGGGCAGGTCGTCGTGGATGAGGGAGTAGGTGTGGATCATCTCCACCGCCAGCGCCAGGGGCATGGCGGCCGATACGTCGCCGCCCAGGATCTGGCAGAACCGGAGCGTCAGGATGGGCCTTATGCGTTTGCCGCCGGCAAGGAGGGAATAGCGCATGGCGTCCGTGAGGCGCTTATAGGGGACGTCGGCGGTGAAAAGCTTCTCCAGCTCCGCGTCCACATATGCCCTGAGGTCCGAAAGCACACGGTCCGGCTCCATCACGCTTCCTCCTCGAAGGGGACCTCCGCCGGCTGGCCGTCGGGGCCCTTCTGGAGCATGACCACCTTCTGCTCCGCGTCGTCCAGCACCTTCCCGCAGGACTTGATGAGCCCGGTGCCCTCCTCAAAGAGGGTCATCGCCTCCTCAAGGGGCCTGTCCCCGCGCTCCAGGGCCTTGACGATCTCGTCAAGGCGGGCGAGGGACTGTTCAAAAGTAAGTTTTTTCGCGGCCATAACTGCCTCCTTCGGTATAATATCGGATCTTACAGGACCCTGCACCCGATCCGGCCCTCTTTCAGCTTCAGGGAAAACTCGTCGCCGCTTTTCACGTCCCCGGCGGACTTGATGACCTTCCCGTCGGGCCTGACCGCGATGGAATAGCCGCGGCCCAGGACCTTCAGGGGGCTCAGGGCGTCCAGCTTCCCGGCCAGGGCGGCGTAACGCTGTCCGGACAGGGCCAGCGCCGCGGACAGGGCGGAGAACAGCCGGTCGCTCCGGGCGTCCAGCGTCTGGCGGCAGACGTCCAGATAATTTTTGGGATCCTGCAGGACCCGGCGGGACGCCAAAAGGTCCAGCCGCTCCCGCTCCCGGGACAGGCGCTTCTCCACGCTCCCGGCGGCGCGGGAGGCGTAGTCCCGAACGGCCGCGCGCAGCTCCAGGATGTCCGGCGAGCACAGCTCCGCGGCGTTGGAGGGCGTGGCCGCCCGCAGGTCGGCCACATAGTCCGCGATCGTCACGTCCGGCTCGTGCCCCACGGCGGAGATCACCGGGATGGAGCAGGCGAAGATGGCTCTGGCCACCCGCTCGTCGTTGAAGCACCAGAGGTCCTCCATGCTCCCGCCGCCGCGGCCCACGATGAGCAGATCCGCCGCCTGCCGCCTGTCGGCCAGGTCAATGGCCGCCGCGATCTCCGGCGGGGCCTCCCGGCCCTGGACGCGCACGGGGAACAGGATCACCTTTGCCACGGGCCAGCGCTTGCGCAGGACCCGGATGATGTCGTGTACCGCCGCGCCGGCGGGGCTGGTGACCACGCCGACGCGCATGGGAAAGGCGGGGATGGGCTTTTTGTGTCCGGGATCGAAAAGGCCCTCCTTCGCCAGCTTTTCCTTCATCTGCTCAAAGGCCATCTGCAGGTCGCCCACGCCGTCGGGGGTGACGGACTCCACATAAAGCTGATAGACCCCGTCCCGGGGGTAGACCGTGACATGGCCCATGGCGATGACCATCATGCCGTCGGCGGGGCGGAACCGCAGCCGGACCGCGGAGGACTTGAACATAACGCACTTCAGGGCGCCGCCCTGGTCCTTCAGGGTGAAGTAGTGGTGGCCGGAGGGATAGACCTTGTAGTTGGAGATCTCCCCTCTCACGCAGATGCCGTTCAGCCTCGGCATGGACTCGAGGACGTTCTTCAGGTATTCATTGAGCTCGCTGACCGAAACGACTTTTCTGTCCACTGATTCTGACCTCCGTAAAAAGCCTTACCGGGCCCGAAGGCGCGGCTGGCCGGCGAATCTCTCCCGTCAGGAAAGGCCCCCGGCCTTTCCCGCCCGGTTCGCCGCCCTCCAGGTGAGGATGGCCGTGCCCATGGCGTTGTCGGTGGAGTAGCGGGGCTCGGCGAAGATGCCCTCCGGCGTCATGGCCCGCAGCAAAGAGTTGGAGGCCACGCCCCCGGAAAACAGCACCGGCATGTGCCCATACCGGCTTCTGGCCTCCTCCGTGGCCTGATGGACGGCGCGGATGACGGAGCAGAGGGAAAAATAGGCGATCTCCGCCGCCGGCTCGCCGGCCTGCCGCATCTGCTTCATTTTGTGCTCCACGCCGGAGAGGGAGAAGTAACAGCCGTCCTTTCCGGGCAGGTAGGACCTCTTCTCCGCCGCCTCCCACGAGAGCTTGTCCAGGGCCTTTCCGGAGGGAAAGGGCAGGCCCAGCTGCTGACCGGTCCGGTCGATGAGCTGTCCGGCCGACACGTCCCGGGTGCCGCCGACGATCTCGCACCGGACGGCCACCCCCTGGGGCCGGACAAGGAGAAGCTCCGTGGTGCCGCCGGAGAGGTGCCAGGCCAGATGGGGCGTCTCCAGAAGCTCCATGTGGCCGGAGGACCAGGCCGCCGCGGCGATGTGGCCCTGCTGGTGGGAGAAGCCGAAATAGGGGACCTTCAGGACGTGGGCCAGGGCCCGTGCCTGGGCGACGCCCGCCAGGAAGCAGGGCATGTAGCTGCCCTCCACCTCCCGGGGCGTCTCCGAAGCGCCCACGGCGATGACGCCGCCCTCCACCGGCACGGCGTCCACGATCTCCGGGAGTCTCCGGACATGGGAAAAAAGGGCGTCCGACTGGCGCAGGCCCAGCTCGCCGGGCCTGACGTCCAGAAGGCGTCCTGAATTGAACCCGCTCTCCCCGTCGAAAACGGCGCAGGAGGTGGTATAGTTCGATGTGTCAAAGGCCAGGACCGTTCCGCTCATGTGGGCAGCTCTTCTCTCACGAAGGATCCGAGGATGCCGTTGACGAAGCTGACCGTCTCGGGCTCGTCGTACTTCTTGGCGATCTCCACGGCCTCGTTGATGGCGGCGCCGTTGGGGATCTCGGGCATATACATGATCTCGAACATGGCGGTCTTGATGACGGCCACGGCCGTGCGGGAGATCCGCCCGAACTGCCAGCCCCGGGCATACTTGTCAATGTATCCGTCCAGCTCGGCGGAGTGCTCCCCCACGCCGAGGACCAGCTTTTCGATGTACCTCCGGTGATTCTCCTGCGGACGGGACTCGTAGAGCTTGTCCTCCGCGGCGAGGGACTCATAGTAGTCCCCCTCGAAAAAGTGGTCCAGAACCTCCTGGGCGTCGCACTCGCGGCTGGATACCTCAAAGCACAGCCTGACGGCGATCTCTCTGGCTTCCGATCTGTTCATAACACCGGCCTCGCAGGGTCAAAGACCTTTTTTCAGATTGACGCCCACCACATGGACATTGACCTCGGTGACCGTAAAGCCCGTGGCGGACTCCACGGCGGAGGAAACGGCCTCCTGCACCCTGGCGCCCACCTTGTTGACGGAGACGCCCAGCTTCACCGTGAGCCAGACGTCCACCTTCACGTTCTCCCCCTCCACGGTAAGGCGCACGCCTTTTGAGAGGTTCTTCTTCCCCAGGAGCTCATAGATGTCCCTCCCGGCGGAGAGGCCGGCCACGCCCTCCGTCTCCAGCGCCGCGGTGGCGGCGATGACGGCGATGACCTCCTCCGAGATGTTCACGCTCCCCTTCTCGTCGGGATGGGTGATGTAGTCCTTATTTTCGCCCATATTGTATGCCTCCGAATCAAGTGCCCTCGGGCACATTTTTCACACAAAGCTATTTTATCACAGCTCCGGCGAAAAATAAAGGGAAAAGTTCAAGGTTTCGCTTTATTTTATCTCCGTCACCGTCAGCTTGTCGGCGGTGAGTCCCGTCTCGGAGACGATGATGTCCGTGATCCGGGCCACGGAGGAGTTGGTGAGGCCCCCCTCGCAGGCCACGGTGACGCTGGCGTGGTCGTCGGAGAGGTACACCACGCAGTCGATGAAGCCCTTGGCCTTGATCTTGCTTTCGATCTCGGACTCCTTCATCGCCCGTTCGGCCAGCTCCGTCATGGCCTTCAGCGCGCCGTCCACGGTCTCCTGAGAGGCGCCGTCGGCGGTGGCCACGGCGGACAGGGTCGCGGCGGCCTCGTCTCTGGCCTCGGCCCGCTGGAGGCGCACGTCGGCAAAGTATTCGGCGTATGGGTTCCCGGCGGCGTCCGTCTCATCCGCGGTGTTCACCGGCTCCGCCGCGCCGGTGTTCTGAGCGCCGCTCACGGTATAGAAGAGGCCGGCCCCGCCCTCGTCGGCGAGGGCGTCGGCCGTGAGGCCGCCGGAGTCCTCCCCGCCCAGGACGGTCACGTCCTTCTCCTGTCCGGCGCCGGCGGCCTTCTCCACCTCCTTGTTGTAGGACCAGTTCAGGTACACGGCTGCGCAGATAAACAGCATGACGGTGACAAGCACCGCGTTCCTTTTGATGGATCTCATAGTTGCCTCCTTAATTTCAGGGGGTTGCCCCCATTTTCACGATCTTCACGGACTCCGTCCCCAGTCCCGTGACGGCCTTTACGGCCTCGGTCAGCTCCAGACGCACCGCCGCGCTGCCCGCGCCCTCGGCGCAGACCACCGCCCCGCGGTAGACCGGGTAGCGGTAGGAGACCTCCACCTCGCCGGACTTCCCGCTGCCCTCGGAGACGGTGAGCGCGGAGCTCTCGCTCTCGCTGCGGCCACCGGTGTCGCTGGTGGTCCGGGTGTCCCGGGCCAGTATCCGCTCCCCGTCGTCGCAGAGCGTCAGCAGGACCTTCACCTGGCCGGCGCCTTCGATGCGGGACAGGATCTCCTCAAGCCGCGCCTCCAGCTCCGCCTCGGGGCGGGCGGCGGCCTCCGCCGGCGTGACAGTCGCCGGGGCGTCCCTCTCCTCCCCGCCGCCCACAGGCAGGAGGAGGAGCACCAGCCCCAGAAGCAGCAGGAGCAGCAGGGCCCTCCGGCCCTTCAGCGCCTCTCCGGCCTTCTTGAGTTTCCGTTTTACCGATTCATCCATCGTATGTGCTCCATGTCTGCCTCTCCGGCGGGATCCCCAGCTCGGAGGCGATGATGCCGGCGAGGGCCGGGTCGATCCGGCCTTCGATCTCACAGCTTGCCGGCACCCAGAACCCCTCCCCGCTCCAGCGGGCGGTGACGGACACCCCGGATATCCCGGCCCCCAGCGCCGCCGCTTTGTCCAATATATATGCCTCGCATTCCGACTCTATGATAAATCTTGTCTGCGTCTGTCCGGCCTCCCGGGCCCGGCGGGCATACGCCTCGGCCTGGGCGGTAAAGGTCCCGGCGTAATCGGTGAGCGCGTCCGCCGGGAATCCCCCGCGCAGGCCCAGCACGGCCGCCAGCATGACGAAGCCGCAGACCACCGAGACGGCCCGCCGGCCGCTCCCCTCCGGCGCCAGCGCGCGGACCACGCCGCAGACAAGGGCCGTCCCGACGACGGCGAGGATCCAGTGACGCAGGGCCTCAAGCAATAAGATCACCTCCGAAAATCACGGCCGCTCCCCTCCCCCTCACACGCCCAGCGCCTTGGCGGCGGAGACGATGGAGATGAGGAGGATCACCGCCTCGGTGCCCGCCAGGGCCAGGGCCAGGGAATAGGCCCCGGCCAGCGTCTCGATGAAGCCGGCGAGCTTCCGGTCCGCCACGGTCCCCGCCGCCGCGGCGGCGGCCCTGAAGAGGAGGGACCCGGCCATGAGCCGCAGGAAGGGCAGGGCGCAGATGGCCAGCACCGCCGCCACTCCGAACGCCCCCGCGGCCCCGCGGATGACCCCCAGACCGGAGGCCACGGCGTCCGAGGCGTCCGCCACCATGCCCCCCACCACGGGCAGGAGCGAGGAGATGGCCGTCTTCGTGAGCTTCACCGCCGCCGCGTCCGCCGAGGAGGCGATGAGCCCCGTGGCCGTCAGGTAGACGGTGAAGGCCATCACAAGGCCGGTGAGCATATATTTGACGGCCGACCGTATGAGCTTGGCCGGGCCCCCCAGGCCGCCGAAGGCCGCCTCCCCCGCCCCGGCGGCCAGATACATATAGATCATGGGCAGGATGAGGCCCTTTCCCAGGGTCATGAGCAGATCCAGGAAGAGCATGGACGCGGCGTATCTGGCCGCGCCCGAGGCCGCGGCCCCCGAGGCCGCCGACGCGGACGCCAGCACCGGGAGCAGGATCGTGGAAAAGTCCTTCATGTCGTTTATGCACTGCTCCGCCTCGCCGATGAGCGACCCCACGCTGCCCACGGACGTGGCCAGAATGGCAAAAACGCCGATTAGGTTTACATAATCTATCCCCTCGGTGCTTTTGCCGGCCAGCGGGCCGGCGACGGAGCAGATGACCGCCGCGGCCAGCACCGCCGCGGCCGTGCCAAGGGCACCGCGAAAGATGTCCGCAAGGCTCCGGCGCACCCGGTCCGCCAGGCGCGAGAACACGCCGCCGATATCGAGGGAGGGGCCGATCTCCTCCCCGTCCAGCACCTCCGCGGCGGCGTCGGGGAGGCCCTTTTCCAGCTCCTCCGTGCCGGGGAGGAGGTAGTCCTCCGCCAGGGCATGTCCCGTGAGGAGGAGGATCAGCGCGACCAGCGCCGCGGTCCATACGATCGTTTTCACAGCAGCTCCCTTATGGTGTCGAACACGGCGCGCATCACGGGAAGCGCCGCCCAGAGGGCTGCGGCGGCGCCGGCCAGCTCCGTGGAGGTGGCCGCCGCGCCCATGCCGGCGTCCCGGCACACGTCGGAGACGATCCTGGAGGCGATGGCCAGCCCCAGGGCCTTCACCAGCGCCGACAGGGCCGTGCCGGAGATGTCGGCGGCGTCGGCCACCTCGCCCACGAACTCCATGAGCTCCCCCGCCGCCCCCAGGGCCGAGGCCAGCACCACACAGGCGGCGGCCAGGGCGATGAGCAGCGACATGGCCGGCGAATCGCGCTTCAGCACGCCGGCAAAAAGGGCCGCCGGGACGCAGACGGCGGCAATCTTCACAAGCCCGTCCATCTCACAGCCCGAAGAGGGATTTGATCAGGTCAAACAGGCCTGAGATCTCCCTCAGAAGCACCACAAGCACCACGACCAGGCCCGCGATGGTCGTCATCAGCGCCTGCTCGTCCCGCCCGGATCTGCCGAGCAGGAGATTCAAAACCGCCACGAGAATGCCCACGGCGGCAATTTTAAAAATCAAATCAACATTCATAACGTCGTCGCGGAACCTGCTTAACCTCGGACTCCCGATGGTCGTCCTCAGGCGCATGGTTCGCTCCTCCTTCTCCCCACGCAATCTCCGATTGCGCGGGGGCCCCAATGTCGTCCTCACTCGAGCCGCTTTGGTTCGCTCCATCTCCGGCCCAAGAGCCGCCCATTCTGGGCGGTTGGCCTCCGAAACGCGCCTGCGGGCGCAGTCCTCTCCCCACGCAATCTCCGATTGCGCGGGGGCCCCAGAAGTCTCTTCTTCATTTTCTAAAGCAGGATGATGGCCGCGAAGAGTCCCGACACCACGCCGAAGATGGCGTGGAGCTTCCCGTCCCGGTCACGCTCCTCCTCGGCGCGTTTCAGATAGACCTCCATGCGCCGCCTCACCCGGGAGATGGCCTCCGCCTGCTCCTTCACGTCGTACCGGCCCAGGCAAAGCCCCAGCTCGGCCAGGGTCTCCGCCTCCTCCGGGCGCAGCCTGAGCTCGCGGGAGGTCTCCACCGCCCCGCGCCAGACGGCATAAAAGGAGCATCTCCCAATGGCGCTCATGCCCTCGCAGGCCCGGCGGTAGAGGCCGCGGGCGCTGACGGGCGCCGTGCGGGAGAGCATGTCCAGCACGTCCCGCATGGGCGTCATACGGGAGCAGATCTCGTTTTCCATCAGCTCAAGGGACACGATGATTCCCCCGATGGCGGCCGCCCTGCGGCGCAGGCCCGCGGCGCCCAGGAGGCCCATGGCGCCCGTGGCGCAGATGACCAGCAGCGCTCCGATTCCCCGGATCACCGGACCTCACCTCCCACAAGCTCATATTCCCGCCGGCCCCCCGCGGCGCGGATGATCACCATGTTCTCGAAGATCCCGTCGGCGAGCATGTCCCGGTAAAGGGGACGCCTTCTGAGGTCCTCCGGGTCCAGGGCGTGGGCCGTGGCGATCAGCTCCACGCCGCAGTTGCGGGCGTAGCCGATGGCCGCCGTGTCCTCCGGCGCCGTGATCTCATCCAGGGCGATGACCTGGGGGTTCATGGTGCGCAGGAGCATCATCACCGCCGCCGCCTTGGGGCAGGCGTCCAGCACATCCGTTTTCACGCCGACGGCCAGCTCCGGTCTGCCCTCCCGCAGGGCGGCGATCTCCCCGCGCTCATCGCACAGGCCCACCCGGTTCCCCGGCCCCAGCGGGCCAGGGGACGAGACGCGCCGGACGATCTCCCGCAGGAGCGTGGTCTTCCCGCCCCCGGGCGGGGAGAGGATCAGGGTGGAGCGGAAGGCGCCGGCCCGGAAGAGCCCCGGCAAAAGGCCGTCGGCTATGCCCTGCCTCTCCCGGCCGATCCGGATGGACGCGGAGGAAATGGCCCGAAAGCCCGTGACCTCGCCGCCGCTCAGTATGGCGGAGCCGCACAGCCCCACCCGACAGCCTCCCCGGCAGGCGATAAAGCCCCGGCGGAGCATCTCCCGGGCCGAGTGGACGGAGGCGCCGGTGGCGATCTCCACCAAAAGCTCCAGATCCCGGGCCGTCACCGCCTCGCCGCCCAGATTCACCTCGCCCTCCGGCATGAGCGCGGTCATGCGCTGGCCCGCGCGGAGCCTGAGCTCCTCGACGCACCGCTTGTCCGGGGCAGGCAGCGCCCAGGCCCGCTCCCGGAGGGCGCAGGGCAAGAGCCGGACCGCCTCATTGAACCTCTCCACGTCATCCATGCGCTTTCACTCCCGCTTTTGTTTTCACTCCAATCTATGTGGGTTTGTCCGGGGATAGACCCAAAAAAACGCGCCGCGGGCCTGTCGGCCGCGGCGCGGACGTATTTTGTTATTTTACCGGGCCTGGGCGCCCTTCTTTTGCAGATAAAGACGGTCGGCGATCATGGCTATGAATTCGGAGTTGGTGGGTTTGCCCTTGATGCCGGAAACGGTGTAGCCGAAAAAGCGCTGGAGCGTCTCCACGTCGCCCCGGTCCCAGGCCACCTCGATGGCGTGGCGGATGGCGCGCTCCACCCGGGACGGAGTGGTGCCGAATTTCTCCGCCACCTCGGGATACAGGACCTTCGTCACCGCGTTGATGACGTCCATGTCCTCCACCGTGCGGATGATGGCCTCCCGGAGATACTGGTAGCCCTTGATGTGGGCGGGGATCCCGATCTCGTGGATGATCTCCGTCACCACCGTCTCCAGATCCGGCTCCCGGGCCGCCAGCTCCCTGCGCACGTTGCCGGAGGCGCTGTTGGCCAGCTTCCTCATCCGCTCGGCCAGCACCGCCATGTCGCAGGGCTTCTGCATGAAATACGCCGCCCCCGCCCGGGCGGCCTCGGTCAAAAGCCGCTCCCCGGCAAATCCGGAGATCATCACCGAAAGGGGCCTCTCCCCCTCCGGCAGCTCGGCGATCTTTTCCAGGACCCCCAGCCCGTCCAGGCCGGTCAGCACCGCCTCCGTCAGCAGTATCCGGGGCCGGAGCTTCCTCACCAGCTCCACGGCCTCCACACCGTCCCCCGTGGTCCCCACCACCTCAAAGCCCCCGTCCGCCTCCAGCGCGGCGCCGATCTCCCTGCGCGTCTCCTCGCCGGTATCGGCTATGAGCACCCTGATTCGTTCGTCCATCGTTTATCCTCCTTTTCGTAAAATAACTTTTCGTTCATCCCTTAACCCTCAAGCCACTAATAAACTACCACAAATTTCCAAACTTTGCAAGTGGAAATTTCCAGTTTTTTCAATAATTTTTCCGTTGGATCGTACTTTTTTAGTGGTATTATGACACAGGGGGACACAATATATTGTGTGCGGACGGATTTCGCCCTTTTTCGCTATGTAAGGGGGCCGCCGCGGAGGGCGGCTCCCCTTTACCGGGCCTTCAGCATACTCTCCAGAAAAACGGCGTAGCCCTTTTCCGGGTTGTTGACGAGGACATGGGTGACGGCGCCGACAAGACGGCCGTTCTGGATGATGGGACTGCCGCTCATGCCCTGGACGATGCCGCCGGTGATGGCCAGAAGGTCGGGGTCGGTGATCCGGATCATCATGTCCCGTCCCTCCCCGCCGGAGTAGATACGGGTGATCTCGATATCATACTCCCGGCGCTGGCCGGAGACGTCGCTGATGATCCGGGCCTTGCCGGTTTTGACCTCCGGGGCCCCGGCCGTGGGGATGGCCTGGCAGACCGACAGCTGGTCGCAGCCCTCTCCGAAGATGCCCACGCGGCAATTTTTTCCCACGGTGCCAAGGGCGGCGTCATAGTCCAGCTCCCCGCTCATCTGTCCCGGGCTGCCCGCCCGGCTTTTGATCACGTCGGTGACGCGGGCCTTCAGGATACTGCCCTCTCTCACCGGCACGGCGGCGCCGGTGGCTCCGTCGTCGATGGAGTGGCCCAGCGCCCCGTATTGTCCGGTGGCCGGGTCATAATAGGTGACGGTGCCGATCCCGGAGACGCTGTCCCGCACCCACACGCCCAGATACCCGGAATCCCCGTCCATATAGGGCTTCACCGTGGTCTGGCGCTCCTCGCCCTCCCGGCGGTAGCGCACCGTCACGGATCCCGGCGCGTCCTCCAGGGCGCGCATCAGATCCTGCGCGGAGAGGATCTCCACGCCCTCGATCATGGTGATCACGTCTCCCGGCCGAAGTCCCGCGTCCCTGGCCGGCGAACAGGTCCCCGAGCCGGTGGTGAACTCCGAAAGCTCGGATACCACGGCCCCGTCGGTTTTGACCGAGATGCCCACCGCCTGTCCCACTGGGACCAGCGCCTCCGGCAGCTCCGCGGCGGCCGCGGATCCCATAAGCGCCACGGCGGCCGCCGCGGCCAGGAGCGCCGATATCGCTCCTTTGATTTTTTTCGATCTCATTTTCTCCCGCTCCCCTGTTTTCTTTGGGCTTCGTCGCCCATCTTAATATGTCCTCAAGGGGCGCGGCGGCGAATAGAAATAGTTTTCGTTTTTGGACTGGCGGATATTCACTGGCCGCAAGATGCGTGGCCGGCGGCGGATGGGGGCGAAAAAAACTCCCACTTTCTCAAAAAAGCGCTTTTCCGTTCTTTTCCGTTTTTTCAAAACATAAAATAGGCGAGCGGATCAAACAATAAAAGGAGGGTTCTTTTTTGTATAAAACGGTAAGGTCCGGCTCGCGGGGGCCCTTTGTCCAGATGCTCCAGCTGGCCCTGCGGCGGGCCGGATACCTCGACGGGCCCCTTGACGGCAGCTTCGGGCCCGCTACGCTGGCCTCCCTGCGGGCCTATCAGGCGGCCTTCGGTCTGGCGCCGGACGGGGTGGCGGGGAGCCTCACCTGGTCCTCGCTGGAGTCCTGGCTCACCGGTTTTTTCAGGCACACGGTTCGGCCCGGGGACACCCTGTACGGTCTGGCGCGGAGCTACGGCGTGACCGTCGGGGCGGTGGAGGTGGCCAACCCGGGGGCGGATCCCACGCGCCTGAGGGTCGGGTCCCGGCTCATCATCCCCCGGCCCTTTGACGTGGTGTCCCCGGAAATTGCCTTCACCCCTGCCTATCTCGCCCTCTGCCTCCGGGGGCTGGCGGCGCGGTATCCCTTTATCGAGCTGGGGGAGGCCGGACAGAGTGTCATGGGCAGGCCGCTCCACACCGTAAAGATCGGCGCCGGGGAGAACCAGGTCTTTCACAACGCCTCCCACCACGCCAACGAGTGGATCACCAGCCCGCTCCTCATGACGTTCCTGGAGACCTATGCCCGCGCCTACGCCATGGGACTGACGGTCTTCGGCCAGAGCGCCCAGAGCCTCTACGAGCTCTCTACCCTCTATATGATGCCCATGGTAAACCCGGACGGCGTGGCGCTCGTCACCGGCGAGCTCACGGACGGGCCGTACTTTGAGGGGGCGCGGCAGATCGCCGGCGACTACCCGGCCATCGCCTTCCCCGACGGCTGGAAGGCCAACATCCAGGGCGTAGACCCCAACCTCCAGTACCCCGCCGGCTGGAACGAGGCCCGGGAGATCAAATTCGCACAGGGCTATGTTTCCCCGGCGCCCCGCGATTATGTGGGCGCGGCCCCGCTGGAGATCCCGGAGAGCCGCGCCGTCTATCAGTTCACGAGACAGCACGACTTTTCCCTCACCCTCTCCTACCACACCCAGGGGCAGGTCATTTATTGGAAATACCTGGACTACCTCCCGGAAAACTCCTACGAGATCGCCCTGCGGTTCGCCGCCGTCAGCGGCTACACCGTATCGGTCACGCCCACGGCCTCGGGGTACGCCGGGTACAAGGACTGGTTCATCGCCTCCTACAACCGGCCGGGTTACACCGTGGAGGCCGGGACGGGGACGGCGCCGCTGCCCCTCTCTCAGTTCCCCCGGATCTACGCCGACAACGAGGGTATCCTGGCGCTGAGCCTTACGGCCACGCTGTACGGCTAACACTTTGCCCAACAAAAGCCGCGGTTTCCGAAAATAATTATTTAATATGTAAAATTGAAAATCTCCCACTTGACATTAAAAAAACGGTGTTGTATTATTGATGCAATCAAAAAAGGCGATGACGGGAACAAAGACGTTCATTCCGCATTTCAGAGAGCCGCTGTTTGCTGCGAAGCGGTATCGGGTGTCCGCCGAACTCCTCCCTGAGCTGTAAGTCGAAACCTGTTGGGGGAGTAGGCGATACCGGGTCCTCCCGTTACCGAGGGGCCGCGTTATCGGACGCGGGATGAGCGGGCGCTGCGCGCCAAGAAGAGTGGTACCGCGGAAGTTTCTTTCGTCTCTTTATCCAAAAATATTTTGAGTATTTTGGGTAAACGAGACTTTTTTTGTACCCAAAATCACCCGGAAAGGAAACAGCATGAAAGGTTTTGAGAAGTACACAAGGCAGTATTTCGTTCCCCGGGGCGACTACACCGACTGGATGGCGCGCGACCACATCGAGAAGGCACCGACCTGGTGCAGCGTGGATCTGCGGGACGGCAATCAGGCGCTGATCGTCCCCATGAGCCTGGAGGAGAAGCTGGAGTTTTTCGAGCTTCTGGTGAAGATCGGCTTCAAGGAGATCGAGGTGGGCTTCCCCGCCGCCTCCGACACGGAGTATGAGTTCTGCCGCGCCCTCATCGAGCGCGATCTCATCCCCGACGACGTGGCCATCCAGGTGCTGACCCAGTCCAGGGAGCACATCATCAAAAAGACCTTCGAGGCGGTGCGCGGCTGCAAAAACGCCATCGTCCACCTTTACAACTCCACCAGCGTGGCCCAGCGGGAGCAGGTGTTCAAAAAGTCCAGGCAGGAGATCGTGGACATCGCCGTCTCGGGCGCGAAGCTCTTCAACGAGTACGCCGCCCAAACGCCCGGCCGTTTCCGCTTTGAGTACTCCCCGGAGAGCTTCACCGGCACCGAGCCGGAATTTGCCCTGGAGATCTGCAACGCGGTATCCCAGGTGTGGAAGCCCACCCCAGAGAACAAGGTCATCTACAACCTGCCCGTCACCGTCTCCCACTCCATGCCCCACGTGTACGCCCAGCAGATCGAGTATATGAGCAAAAATCTGGACCGCCGGGACGGCATCATCCTCTCGCTCCACCCCCACAACGACCGGGGCTGCGCCATCGCGGACACCGAGATGGGCCTGCTGGCCGGCGCCCAGCGTGTGGAGGGCACCCTCTTCGGCAACGGGGAGCGGACCGGCAACGTGGATATCATCACGCTGGCTCTCAACATGTACTCCCAGGGGGTGGACCCGGAGCTGGACTTCCACGATCTGCCCGCCATCACCCGGGTCTATGAGCGCGTCACCCGCATGCGCGTCTACGAGCGCCAGCCCTATTCCGGGGCCCTGGTGTTCGCGGCCTTCTCCGGCTCCCACCAGGATGCCATCGCCAAGGGGATGCGTTGGCGGGAGGAGCATCCCGGGGAGCCCTGGACGGTCCCCTATCTGCCCATCGACCCCACCGACCTGGGCCGGGTCTACGAGGCGGACGTCATCCGCATCAACTCCCAGTCCGGCAAGGGCGGCATCGGCTATATCATGGAGACTCAGTTCAACATGTCCCTTCCCCCCAAGATGCGGGAGGACTTCGGTTACTTCATCAAGGGCGTCTCGGACCGGGAGCACCGGGAGCTCCAGCCCCAGGAGGTCTTTGATTATTTCAACGACCACTACTGCAACCGCAAGACCGTCATGAACGTCCCCGAGGCCCACTACGTCCAGGAGCCCGACGGCATCACCGCCACGGTCACCGTCCTCTACAAGGGCGTGAAGCAGAAGGTCACGGCCTTCGGCAACGGGCGTCTGGACGCGGTGTCCAACGCGGTGAAGATGGTCATCGACCGGCCCTACACGCTGGAGGTCTACACCCAGCACGCTCTGGAGGAGGGCTCCACCTCCAAGGCCGCCAGCTACGTGGGCATCAAGGCGCCGGACGGAAGTCTCGTCTGGGGCGCCGGCATAAGCCGCGACATCATCGTAAGCTCCATCAAGGCCCTGGTATCCGCGGTGAACCGGCTGCTGGAGATCCACTGAGGGCCGGCGCGGCCCCGAAAACCCCACAACAACCTTAGAATGGAGAAGCATATGAAACTTACAGGAGCGCAGATCGTCGTCGAGACTCTCATCGAGCTGGGCGTGACCGATGTGTTCGGCTACCCCGGCGGGCAGGTGCTGAATCTCTACGACGCCATATATGAGGCGGGCGACCGCATCCGCCACATCCTCACCGCTCACGAGCAGGGCGCGTCCCACGCCGCGGACGGCTATTCCCGGGCCACGGGCAAGGTGGGCGTGGTCATCGCCACCTCCGGCCCCGGCGCCACCAACCTGGTCACCGGCATTGCCACCGCCATGCTGGACTCGGTCCCCCTGGTGGCCATCACCGGCAACGTGCCCCAGGACCTTATAGGCCGGGACTCCTTCCAGGAGATCGACATCACCGGCATCACCCTGCCCATCACCAAGCACAACTACTTCATCCACGACGTGAACAAGCTGGCCGACAAGATCCGGGAGGCCTTCCGCATCGCCAAATCCGGCCGCCCCGGCCCCGTGCTCATCGACATCCCCAAGGACATCCAGACCGCCGTGGGGGAGTATGAGCCCAAGCCCGTGGATCCCCCCTTCCCCCAGCGCGAGCCCTCCCAGGCCCGCGTCGCCGAGGCCGCGGCCCTGATCGATTCCCGCTCCCGCCCCTTCATCCACATCGGCGGCGGCGTCATCGGCAGCAAGACCGAGGAGCTGGTGCTGGAGCTGGCGGACAAGATCGACGCCGTCATCGGCTGCTCCCTGATGGGCCTGTCCGCCATCCCCACCGACCACCCCCGCTTCCTGGGGATGCAGGGGATGCACGGCCACTACGCCTCCTCCATGGCCTCCAACGACGCCGACCTCATCATCGCCGTGGGCACCCGCTTTTCCGACCGGGCCACGGGCAACAAGGCCAAATTCGCCAAAAACTCCCGGATCATCCACATCGACGCGGACTTCGCGGAGATCAGCAAGAACATCACCGCCGACGTGGGCATCTGCGGGGACATCTCCGCGGCATTGCGTCAGCTCATCGACTCCGTCCACGAGGCCAACCACATGGAGTGGATGGACCATGTGGAGGACCTGCGGGACAAGGAGCTGTCCTTCCTGAGGGATGAGCCGGGGGTCCTGACGCCCCTGAAGGTCATGGAGACCATCAACAAATACAAGACCGACGACACCCCCGTGGCCACCGACGTGGGCCAGCACCAGATGTGGGCCGCCCAGTATATCCGGTTCCAAAAGCCCCGGAAGATGATCTCCTCGGGGGGCCTGGGCACCATGGGCTTCGGCCTGGGGGCCGCCATCGGCGCGGCCTACGGCACCGGGGAGCACACGGTGCTCATCACCGGCGACGGGAGCTTCGGCATGAACCTCAATGAGCTGGCCACCGCCGTCACCTACCACGTGCCCGTGACCGTCGTGCTCATGGACAACAAGACCCTGGGCATGGTGCGCCAGTGGCAGACCCTCTTTTTCAACCACCACTACGCCGACACCAATCTCGACACCCGCAAGACGGATTACGTAAAGCTGGCCGAGGCCTTCGGCGCCGTGGGCGTCCGGGCGGAGACGCCGGAGGAATTCGAGACGGCCTTTGAAAAGGCCATCCGTTCAGACGACGTCACCGTCATCGACTGCCGCATCGACAAGGACGAGTTCGTCCTGCCCATGCTGCCTCCCGGCGGCGCCATTGACGACATCATCACGGAAAAGAAGGGGGTGTGAGCCATGGCGGAAGCGAAGAGCAACAAATTTGTCATTGCCGTCTACGTGGAGAATAAGTTCGGCGTCCTGACGCGTGTCACCAGCATGTTCACCCGCCGGGGCTTCAACATCGACTCCCTGACCGTGGGCGTCACCGAGTCGCCGGAGTATTCCCGCATCACCATCACCATGTCCGGCGACGGCTACGCCCGGGCCCAGATGCTCAACCAACTCCGAAAGCTCTTCAACGTCAAGAAGGTGGAGCTTTTGGAGGAGATAGACGCCATCGAGCGGGAGCTCATTTTGGTGAAGATCAAAAACGACCCGGACAACCACCAGCGGGTCCTCTCCGCCCTCGACATCTTCAAGGCCAAGATCATCAACTACTCCGTGGACGCCCTGTGCATCGAGGTGACCGGCACCCCGGACAAGATCGACGCCCTCATTGAGATGATCAAGCCCCTCGGGATCATCGAGCTCTGCCGCACCGGCATCGTCGCGCTCCAGAAGGGCGGCGGAAGCATCCTGGAATCGGAGGACGTGAACTGAACCGGCCCTGAAGGCCGGAACAGGACCCGGTCATTTGCTTTCCACGGCGCAAAGCCGAAACGATAATCAATTAACTTTAAAGGAGATATCACCATGAACCGAATTTTCTACGAGCAGGACTGCGACCTCCACAGGCTGGACGGCAAGACCGTGGCCATCATCGGCTACGGCTCCCAGGGCCACGCCCACGCCCTGAACCTGAAGGACTCCGGCGTCAACGTCATCGTCGGCCTCTACACCGGCTCCAAGAGCTGGGCCAAGGCCGAGCAGCAGGGCCTGAAGGTCATGACCGCCGCCGAGGCCGCCAAGAGTGCCGACATCATCATGATCCTCATCAACGACGAAAAGCAGGCCAAGCTCTACAAGGAGAGCATCGAGCCGAACCTCACCGAGGGCAAGACCCTGGCCTTCGCCCACGGCTTCAATATCCACTTCGGCTGCATCAAGCCCCCCAAGAACGTGAACGTCATCATGATCGCCCCCAAGGGCCCCGGCCACACCGTCAGGAGCGAGTATCAGGCCGGCAAGGGCGTGCCCTGCCTCATCGCCGTGGAGCAGGACGCCACCGGCGACGCCTGGGATCTGGGCCTTGCCTATGCCGCCGGCATCGGCGGCGCCCGCGCGGGCGTGCTGGAGACCACCTTCCGCACCGAGACGGAGACCGACCTCTTCGGCGAGCAGGCCGTCCTGTGCGGCGGCGTCTGCGCCCTGATGCAGGCGGGCTTCGAGACCCTCGTTGAGGCCGGCTACGACCCCCGGAACGCCTACTTTGAGTGCATCCACGAGATGAAGCTCATCGTGGACCTCATCTATCAGTCCGGTTTCGCCGGGATGCGCTACTCCATCTCCAACACCGCCGAGTACGGCGACTATGTGACCGGTCCCAAGCTGATCACCGAGGAGACCAAGAAGACCATGAAGAAAATCCTCTCCGACATCCAGGACGGCACCTTCG
Source organism: uncultured Oscillospiraceae bacterium (assembly GCA_947625815.1). Lineage (GTDB taxonomy): Bacteria > Bacillota > Clostridia > Oscillospirales > Oscillospiraceae > RUG626. Next base: position 128,277 of record CANQPU010000001.1, on the reverse strand, counting down.
CCAAGGAGTTCCTCCTCGACATGTCCGACGCCGGAGCCCAGGTCCACTTCAACGCCATGCGCAAGAAGGCCGCCGAGCACCCCAGCGAGATCGTGGGCGCCGAGATCCGCAAGCTGTACAGCTGGTCCGACGAGGATAAGCTCATCAACAACTGAATGAAACCGGGCGGGTCTGGGACCCGCCCCTACAAGGGAATATAAACCCCTTCTTGATCTTTGACGTACCCCGTCATATTGCGTAGGGGCGGGTTCCAAACCCGCCCCTTTCCCCTTTCAACCGCCATTCTCCAAACCATAAGGAGGCACCACAATGGTAAAAGACACCATCGTCAACGGCTTCGGCAACGCGCCGCACCGTTCGCTCTATTATGCCCTGGGGCTGACGGACGAGGAGCTTCAGCGGCCCCTTATTGGCATCGTCAGCAGCTATAACGAGATCGTCCCCGGCCACATGAACCTGGACAAAATCACCGAGGCCGTGAAGACCGGCGTGGCCATGGCCGGCGGCACCCCCATCGTCTTCCCCGCCATTGCCGTGTGCGACGGCATCGCCATGGGTCACGTGGGGATGAAGTACTCTCTCGTCACCCGGGACCTAATCGCCGACTCCACCGAGTGCATGGTGATGGCCCACGGGTTTGACGGCCTTGTGATGATCCCCAACTGCGACAAAAACGTGCCCGGCCTTCTCATGGCGGCGGCGCGGCTCAACCTGCCCACCGTCTTCGTCTCCGGCGGGCCCATGCTGGCAGGTCGGGTGGACGGGCACAAGACCAGCCTTTCCAGCATGTTTGAGGCCGTGGGCGCCTACTCCGCCGGAAAAATTGACGAGGCCAAGCTGCGGGAGTACGAGTGCAAGACCTGCCCCTCCTGCGGCTCCTGCTCCGGCATGTACACCGCCAACTCCATGAATTGCCTGACCGAGGTCTTAGGCATGGGCCTTCGGGGCAACGGCACCATCCCCGCGGCCTACTCGGCCCGCATAAGCCTGGCCAAGCGCGCCGGGATGCAGGTGATGGAGCTGGTGCGGAAGAATATCCGCGCCCGGGACATCATGACCGCCGCCGCTATCCGCAACGCCCTCACCGCCGACATGGCCCTGGGGTGCTCCACCAACTCCATGCTGCACCTGCCCGCCATTGCCAACGAGTGCGGGGTGGACTTTGACCTCAAGATGGCCAATGAGATCAGCGCTAAAACGCCGAACCTCTGCCACCTGGCCCCCGCCGGTCCCACCTACATGGAGGACCTCAACGAGGCCGGCGGCGTCTACGCCGTCCTGAAGGAGCTGACGAAAAAGGGCCTCATCGACACCTCCGTCATGACCTGCACCGGCAAGACCCTGGGCGAGAACATCGCCGACGCCGAAAACCTGAACCCGGAGATCATCCGGCCCATCGACCACCCCTACTCCGAGACCGGCGGCATCGCCGTGCTCTTTGGGAACCTGGCCGAGAACGGCTGCGTGGTGAAACGCTCCGCCGTGGCCCCGGAAATGCTCCGGCATGAGGGCCCCGCCCGGGTCTTTAACAGCGAGGAGGAGGCTATCCGTGTCATCCACGGGCGCGGCATCCGCCCCGGGGACGTCATCGTCATCCGCTACGAGGGCCCCGCCGGGGGACCGGGGATGCGGGAGATGCTGAACCCCACCTCCGCCATCGCGGGGGCCGGATTAGATAAGTCCGTGGCCCTCATCACCGACGGCCGCTTCTCCGGCGCCACCCGCGGCGCCTCCATCGGCCACGTGAGCCCCGAGGCCGCCTCCGGCGGACTCATCGCCTACGTCCACGAGGGCGACCCCATCGCCATCGACATCCCGGCCCACACCATCACCCTGAAGGTCTCCGATGAGGAGATCGCCAAGCGCCGCGCCGCCGAGAAGCCCCTGGTGAAAACCGACATCACCGGCTACCTCAGGCGCTACGCCCAGCAGGTCAGCTCCGCCGACAAGGGAGCTATCATCAACAAGCCGTAAACGAACCTGAACGGGGCCGGCACGGTATCCAGCCCCGCGCCAATGAGGTGATACATTATGCCAATGACCATGTCCCAGAAGATCCTGGCCGCCCACGCGGGCCTTCCCTCCGTGGAGGCGGGCCAGCTCATACTTTGCCGGCTGGACCGCATACACGGAAACGACATTACCTCCCCGGTGGCCATCCGGGAGTTTAAAAAGATGGGGTTTGAAAAAGTGGCAAACCCCGACAGCGTCACCCTCATCATGGACCATTTTGTGCCCAACAAGGACATCAAGGCCGCCCAGCAGTGCAAGTGCTGCCGGGATTTTGCCTCGGAACAGGAGCTGGAGAGCTTCTACGACGTGGGCCGGATGGGCATCGAGCACGCTTTGATCCCCGAGGAGGGGCTGGTGGTCACGGGGGATCTGGCCATAGGCGCGGACTCCCACACCTGCACCTACGGGGCCCTGGGGGCCTTCTCCACCGGCGTGGGCTCCACCGACATGGCCTTCGGCATGGCCACCGGCAAGGCCTGGTTCAAGGTCCCCTCCGCCATTCGCTTTGTCCTCACCGGCCGGCTCCCCCCCTATGTCTCCGGCAAGGACCTCATTTTACATATCATCGGCATGATCGGCGTGGACGGGGCGCGCTACAAGTCCATGGAGTTCACCGGCCCCGGCGCCCACAGCCTCCCCATGCCGGACAGGCTCACCGTCTGCAACATGGCTATCGAGGCCGGGGCGAAAAACGGCATCTTTGAGGTGGACGACGTGACCCTGGCCTACGAGGCCGAGCACGCCAAGCGGGAGCTTCACGTTTTCCGGGCCGATGAGGACGCGCAGTACGACGCGACGTATGAGATCGATCTCTCCAAGCTCCGCCCCACCGTGGCGTTCCCGCATTTGCCCGAGAACACCCACACCGTGGACGAGATCGGTGAGGTCAGGATCGACCAGGTGGTCATTGGCTCCTGCACCAACGGGCTTTTCAAGGACATGAAGGAGGCCGCCGACATCCTCCGGGGCCGCAAGGTGGCCAAAAACGTGCGCGCCATCATCATCCCCGCCACCCAGGACATCTACTTAAAGTGCATGGAGGCCGGATATCTGAGGGACTTCATCGAGGCCGGCTGTGTGGTCTCCACCCCCACCTGCGGGCCGTGTCTCGGGGGGTACATGGGCATCCTGGCCGAGGGCGAAAGGTGCGTCTCCACCACCAACCGCAACTTTGTGGGCCGCATGGGCCACGTCCTGAGCGAGGTCTACCTGGCCTCCCCCGCCACCGCCGCCGCCAGCGCCGTGCTGGGGCGTATCGCTTCCGCCCAGGAGGTAATGAGATGAAATGTAATGGAAAGGTCGTCAAGTACGGCGACAACGTGGACACCGACGTGATCATCCCCGCCCGGTATCTGAACACCAGCGACCCCAGGGAGCTGGCGCTCCACTGCATGGAGGACATCGACAAGTCCTTCCACGACAAAATAAAGCCCGGCGACATCTTAGTGGGCGGCGAGAATTTCGGCTGCGGCTCCTCCCGGGAGCACGCCCCCATCGCCATTAAGAACAGCGGCATCTCCCTGGTGATCGCGAAAAGCTTTGCCCGCATCTTTTACCGCAACGCCATCAACATTGGCCTGGCCATCGTGGAGTGCCCCGAGGCCGCCGAGGCCATCGGGGAGGGCCACGAGGTCAGCGCCGACCTGGATGCCGGCGTCATCACCGATGTGACCACCGGGCAGAGCTTCAAAACCGAGCCCTTCCCGGAGTTCATCCAGAACATCATCTCCGCCGGGGGCCTGGTGGAGGCGGCCAAAAAAGGGATTGTGGGGTAAAAAAGCATGGCGGACAGTTTGCTCACCGGCCTTCTCCGGAAGCTGTTAAAGCCGATCGAGGGAAAGGTCGTTCAGGAGATAGAACGCGAGATGGCGGAGACGGAGGACCTTATTTCCCAGGGTCATGTGATCGGCGTCCCCAACGTGTCTGAGCCGGGGAAGGAACAGTTCGTGCCGGAAATCACGGCGTGCTATTTATCGCTTCTGAAAAAGGCGTACCGGGGCCAAAAGCCCAGAGAGGTCCTGCTGGTCCCTGATGACCGTCTGGCTTTGGACGTGGACGGGGCGAGAATCGACCTTGGCAGATCCATCGGAGCGTTCGACAGGAGAAGCAGACAGCTTACGGAGGAGATCGAGGCCCTTTTTCAGGACGGCTGGGAGCCGGATGTACAAAGCAGAATAAACGAGATAATCCAAAAAGAATGGTAGGTCAAGATCATGACATACAACATCGCTCTGCTCCGGGGCGACGGCATCGGCCCGGAGATCGTAGACAGCGCCGTGCGGGTGCTGGAGGCCGTGGGGAAAAAGTACGGCCACACCTTCAACTTCACCCCCTATCTCATCGGCGGCGCGGCCATCGACGCCACCGGCGCGCCCCTCCCGCAGGAGACGGTGGACGGATGTTTAGCCTCCGACAGCGTGCTCCTGGGCGCCGTGGGCGGCCCCAAGTGGGACACCCTGCCCGGAGATCTGCGCCCCGAGAAGGCGTTACTCGGCATCCGCTCCGCCCTGGGCCTCTTCACCAATCTCCGTCCGGCCAGGCTCTACCCGGCCCTCTCGGGCGACTGCCCCCTGCGGCCCGACATCGTGAAGAACGGCTTTGACATCATGATCGTCCGGGAGCTCACCGGCGGCATCTACTTCGGCGACCGGGGTTACCGGCAGGGCAAATATGGGGAGGAGGCCTTCGACACCGAATGCTACTCCCGCTTTGAGATCGAGCGCATCGCCCGGGTGGCCTTTGAGACGGCCCGCAAGCGCCGGGGGAAGGTAAGCTCCATCGACAAGGCAAACGTGCTGGAGACTTCGCGGCTTTGGCGCAGGACCGTCCATGAGATCCGGGACGCCGAGTATCCGGACGTGGCCCTGAATGACGTGCTGGTGGACAACGCCGCCATGCAGCTGGTGAAGGACCCCGCACAGTTTGACGTGATCGTCACCAGCAACATGTTCGGCGACATCCTCTCCGACGAGGCCAGCCAGATCACCGGCTCCATCGGTATGCTCCCCTCCGCCAGCCTCAACGAGACCACCCGCGGCATGTACGAGCCCATCCACGGCTCCGCCCCGGACATTGCCGGGCGCGGTATCGCCAACCCCATCGCCACCGTCCTCTCCGCGGCCATGATGCTGCGCTACTCCTTCGGCCTTGCGGCCGAGGCCGACGCCATCGAGGCGGCGGTGGACGGGTGCCTCAACGACGGGCTCCGCACCGCGGACATCGCGGGCGCCTCCGGGAAGACCCCCCTGGGCACCGAGGCCATGACCGGCCAGATCATAGCGAGGCTCTGATATGCTTGACAGTTTACCCACCGCCGCGGCGCGCCTTGCGTCCATCGTGGTGTTCCGCGGCGTAAAAAACGGTCCGGTGCTCACCGCCCTGCGCAGCTTTTTTGAGTGCGAGGGTGACGAGTCCCAAATGGTGGAGCGGTACGCCGATTTCGTCGCCGCCCTCTATGACAACGGCTGCAGCCTGAGCCGCTACCTCCTTGACGCCGCGTCGGAGGACGAGAACAGATACGTCATCCTCCGCGCCAGGGGCGAGGAGGTCCCGCCGGTGCTCCGTGAGGCAGTGGAGGGTGAGCTGGGGGTCTTTCAGGACCTCTCGGACCTCACTGCACGGGACTTCAGGTCCCTCATCGGCTTTGACGGCTACCTCCCCGGCTTTGAATCGGAGAAGCTGGACTTCGCCGCTGAGTTTGAAAAGCGCATCGCCAGGATCAACGTCACCGGCTACGGCCAGTACGCCCGTCACACCATGTTCCGGGTGACGGACGGGGAGATCCGGCCCGTGCACACGCCGGACAGGACCGATATAGCCGACCTGGTCGGCTATGAGCTCCAGCGCGGACAGCTCCTGGACAACACCCGGGCCCTTCTCCGGGGACTGCCGGCGGCCAACGCTCTGCTCATCGGCGACGCGGGGACCGGCAAATCCAGCTCCGTCAAGGCCGTGGCGAATCTCCTCTCGCCGGAGGGCCTGCGGCTCATCGAGGTGCCGAAGGCCCAGCTCTCCCACATCCCCGCCATCATGGAGCATCTGCGCGACAACCCCCTGAAATTCATCCTCTTCATCGACGATCTCTCTTTCGAGAAAAACGACGACACCTTCTCCGCCATGAAGGCGATCCTGGAGGGCTCCGTCAGCGTGAAGGCCCCCAACACCGTCATTTACGCCACCTCCAACCGCCGGCACCTGGTGAAGGAGTCCATGTCCGACCGGGACGGGGACGACATCCACCTGAACGACACCATCCAGGACACGGTGGCCCTCTCGGACCGGTTCGGGCTCACCATCCTCTTCACGAAGCCGCCGAAGGCCCTCTATCTGCGGATCGTCCGGGAGCTGGCGGAAAAAAAGGGCATCCCGCTGACCGACGATCTCGACACCCGGGCCTGCGCCTTTGCCCTCCGCCGCGGCGGCATGACGCCCAGAGCCGCCGAGCAGTTTACCGACAGTCTTCTCGCCAATACACCCCACGAGGGAGGAATATAAGTGCTAACACTTGACAGGATCTACCACGCCAGATATGTCCTCAAGGAGGTCATCCGGGACACGGACGTCATCTACGCGCCCCGCATAAACCCGGACGCCGAGGTCTATCTGAAAACCGAAAATCTCCAGATCACCGGCTCCTTTAAGGTCCGCGGGGCCTACTACAAGATCAGCCAGCTCTCCGATGAGGAGAAGGCCCGGGGCGTTATCGCCTGCTCCGCCGGCAACCACGCCCAGGGCGTGGCCCTGGCGGCAAAAAAGGCCGGGATCAAGGCGGTCATCTGTCTCCCCGACGGCGCGCCCATCTCCAAGGTGGAGGCCACCAAGTCCTACGGCGCGGAGGTGGTCCTGGTGGAGGGCGTCTATGACGACGCCTATGAGCGGGCCCTTCAGCTTCGGGACGAGAAGGGGTACAGCTTCATCCACCCCTTTGACGACGAGCTCGTCATCGAGGGTCAGGGCACCATCGGGCTTGAACTCATGGAGCAGATCCCCGACATGGACGCCGTCATCGTCCCCGTAGGCGGCGGCGGGCTCATCTCCGGCGTGGCCTTCGCCGTGAAGCAGCTCAACCCCAATGTGAAGGTCTACGGCGTCCAGGCCGCCGGCGCGCCCAGCATGGTCAACTCCCTTCGTCAGAAGGAGATCGTCCACCTGCCCGCCGTCTCCACCATCGCCGACGGCATCGCCGTCAAGACCCCGGGGGAGAACACCTTCGCCATCACCGGCGAATATGTGGACGACGTGGTCACCGTGACGGACGACGAGATCGCCGCGGCCATCCTGGCCCTGATGGAACAGCAAAAGCTGGTCACCGAGGGCGCCGGCGCCATCTCCGTGGCCGCCGCCATGTTTAACAAGGTCCCCATCAAGGGCAAGAAGGTCGTCTGCCTCCTCTCCGGCGGCAACGTGGACGTGAACATCCTCTCCCGCGTCATCGACCGGGGCCTTCTGATGTCCGGCCGGCGGTGCCAGCTCACCATAGAGCTGGTGGATAAGCCGGGCCAGCTGGAGAAGGTGGCCGGGTGCATCGCCCGGGAGGGCGGGAACGTGGTCTCCGTCCACTATGAGCATGCCAACGAGGGCAGCGACATCAACGGCTGCTACCTGCGGCTGGAGCTGGAGACCCGCAACCACGAGCACATCAAGGCCATCCGCTGCGCTTTGAAAAATCAGGGCTTCAAGCTCATCGACGAGTAGTCACTTTTTCCTGAAAGAAAAAGTGACCAAAAAGGACTTTATTTCGCTTCCTGCCCCCTGCGTGTCCGGGCTATGCGCCCGGTAACGGGGGTGGGCTGTCAAAAGAAGGACGTTTGTAAAGGAGTGTTTTTTTTGAGCAAGACCGTACATACCGACACCGCCCCCGCCGCCATCGGCCCCTATTCCCAGGCCGTTGTCACCGGCTCTCTCGTCTTCACCTCCGGCCAGATCGCCATCGACCCCGCCACGGGGAACGTGGAGGCCGTGGGCATCGAGGCCCAGACCGAGCAGGTCATGCGCAACCTGGGCCAGGTCCTGGAGGCCGCCGGCTCTTCCTTTGACAAGGCCGTCAAGACCACCTGCTTTTTGGCCGACATTGCCGATTTCGGCGCCTTCAACGCCGTCTACGGCAAATACTTCACCTCCAAGCCCGCCCGCAGCTGTGTGGCCGTCAAGGATCTGCCCAAGGGGGTCCTCGTCGAAGTCGAGGTCATCGCCGAGGTGTGATCCCGCCCCGCAAAATTGCCAGGCGGTTTTATGACGCAGAGAGAGGGTGGGTATGAGCTGGATCGAGGAAGGGCTGGCGGTGCCGGGAAAGGTGTGGAAGGTGCTGCACTTTTACCGGGACGTGTTCTCCGTTCTGGGGTTTTTCGGGCCGGAGAGGGTGTTTCCGCCGGCGAAGAAGGACCACAGCTACGGCATCGTCATCGCGGCCCGGAACGAGGAGCGCGTCATCGGGAGCCTTTTGGAGTCCATCGCCCTGCAGGACTATGACCCCGCGCTCCTCCACGTGTTCGTGGTGGCGGACAACTGCACGGACGGCACCGCCGACATTTGCCGGGCCCACGGGGCCACGGTCTACGAGCGGCACGAGCCGGAGAAGGCCCGGAAGGGCTGGGCGCTGGAGTTCCTCTTCGACCACATCCGGCGGGACTTCGGCATCGAGAGCCTGGACGCCTATCTCTTCTTCGACGCGGACAATCTGCTGTCCCGGAGCTTCGTGACGGAGATCAACCGGGCCTTCGACGCCTGCGGCACCGTGGCGGTTGGCTACCGGAACACCAAGAATTTCGACACCAACTTCATCTCCGCCGCCTACGGCCTGCACTTCTACGAGAGCACCATGACCATGCACCGGCCCCGGTCCCTGCTGCGCCAGAGCACCCACGTGGCCGGGTGCGGCTACGCCGTGTCCTCCCACATCCTGGCGGACGGCTGGCGCTGGACGTGTCTCACGGAGGACGCCCAGTTCTACATGGACCAAATCTCCCGGGGGCGGCACATCGAGTTTTGCGAGGCGGCGGAGTTCTTCGACGAGCAGCCCCACAGCGTGGGGGTGATGGTCCGCCAGCGGCTGCGCTGGGCCAAGGGGCGGCTGGTCTGCTTCCTTCTGCTGTTCCCCAGGCTCATCGCCGGCGCCTTCCGGCACCCGCGGGAGAGCTTCTCCTGCTTCGACATGTTCATGTACGTCTTCCCCATCTCCCTGTGCCGGGCCCTGGGGGCGATCCTAAAGCTGGCGCTCTCCGTGGCGGCCGGGGTGGCCGCGGCGGGAGTGGCGGGGTACGCGCTGAACACCCTGCCGGGGGCGATTCTGGGCTTTTTGGGGTCCTTCGGCCTCACCTGGCTGCGCCGGGCCCTCTGGGGTGCCGTCATCGCCCTCCGGGAGCGGCGGCACATCCGGTGCTCCCGGCCGAAGCTGCCCCTCTACATCCTCCTCTGGCCCTTCTTCAACACCACCGGCCCGCTCATCGCCCTCGCCTCTGTCTTCATGCGGGTACGCTGGAAGCCCATCCGTCACGACCGGGACGTCACCATCGGGGAGCTGGAGGCCGCGGACCGGCAGATCCGATAGCTATCCCCTTTCCCCGCAATGTCAAGGGGGCCAAACGCGGTGCGTTTGGCCCCCTTTTGAGGTTATAAATGAGTTGATATCGGGATCACTTCGTGCCGAAAATGCGGTCGCCGGCGTCTCCGAGGCCGGGGACGATGTAGGCGTGCTCATTGAGCTTCTCGTCTACCGCGGCCACGTAGATGTCCACGTCCGGGTGATCGCGGCGGATGACGTTGATGCCCTCCGGCGCGGCGATGATATCCACCAGGGTGATATTGCGGCAGCCGTATTCCTTGATGAAGTCGATGGCCGCGGAGGCCGAACCGCCGGTGGCCAGCATGGGATCCACGATGATGACCCGGCTCTCGGCTATGTCGTCGGGCATCTTGCAGTAATACTTGATGGGCTCATGGGTGTCCGGGTCCCGGAAAAGGCCGATGTGGCCAACGCGGGCGGAGGGCAGGAGCTTCAGCATGGGATCCACCATGCCAAGACCGGCACGCAGGATGGGGACGATGGTGATCTTCTGGTCGCCCAGCGTACGGACCTTGGCGGCGGCCACGGGAGTCTCCACCGTTTTCTCCACGGTGGGGATGTCGCGGGTGGCCTCATAGCACATAAGGGTGGAGATCTCGCCTACGATCTCCCGGAACTCCTTGACGCCGGTATTCTTGTCGCGAAGAACGGACAGCTTGTGGTGGATGAGGGGGTGATCGAGTACATGAAGCTCTGCCATTTCTATATCCTCCAATATATTTTATTGATGGGCCGTTTTTTCGAGCCTCTCCCGCTCGGCCTGAGAGAGGCGCAGGTAATTGGGGGTCAGGTCCAGGCTCTCCTCCGGTTCCTTCCCCCCGGAGGCCATGGCCACGCCCCAGGCCGATTGCAGCAGAAGGGGCTCGGGGGCCAGCAGGGCGGGCAGGTTTTCTTCCAAGAATCTATTATAGCACAGTTTCGCGCCGTCTCCAACAAAAAAATACGGTTTTTTTTCTTTTTTTGCCTCCAGGACCAGCTCGTCAAGGGCAACGGCCCGATCGTCGGTGAGCCGGATGAGCTTTCCGCCCTCAAACCGGAACCTGGCGTTGTAGATCTGCTCCCGCCGCGCGTCCATGGCCGGGCAGACGATCACGTCCTCCCTCCCCAGGCCGTGCCAGGCCATGGCCTCCAGGGTGGAGACGCCGATCACGGGCTTGTCCCCTCCCCAGCAAAGGCCCTTGGCCGCCGCCACGCCGATGCGGACGCCCGTGAAGGAGCCCGGCCCCTTCGCCACAGCCACGGCGTCCATATCCGCAAGCTTCAGCTCCAGATTGGCCAACAGATCGGCGGCCATTTTCAGGAGCGTCCGGGAGTGCGTGAGGCCGCTGGCCTGAAAATACTGCCCCACCAGGGCGCCGTCCTGGCATACGGCCACGCTGGCGGCCTTCGCCGAGGACTCGATGGCCAGGATCCTCATTCGAACCTCTCCCCTTCCACGTCGATGATCCTTGAGGTCTCCCCGGTCTTTTCGATCCTTACGGCCAGGGCCTCCGGGGGGATGGCGTCCGGCACGTTCTCCGACCACTCCACACAGCACACGCCGCCCCGGCTCAGATAGTCCTCCCAGCCGATCTCAAAAAGCTCGTCGGAGGAGCCAAGCCTATAAAGGTCGAAGTGAAAAAGCGGGATCGTCCCCGGGTACTCGTTGACAATGGTGAAGGTGGGGCTCGTGACGCGCGCTGTCAGGCCCAGTCCCCGGGCCACGCCCCGGATGAAGGCCGTTTTCCCGGCGCCCAGGTCCCCGGTGAAGGCCAGCACGTCCCCGGGCCTCAGGCCGCGGCCCACGCTCTCGCCGATCCGCAGGGTGTCGTTTTCGCTGTTTGAAGTGTATCTCACGCCGCACCTCACCAGAAGTCTCAAGGTCATGTTTTTCGGTTCCGCCCGCAGGGCGGGAGAAAAACCGCTTAGATCCAATATACTATCCGCATGCGCGGATAGTATGGCATACCCGCAACGCGGGGATGCCATATTCGCCATGTTTTTCGGTCCCGCCCGCAGGGCGGGAGAAAAACCGCTTGGATCCAATATACTATCCACATATGTGGATAGTATAGCACATCGGGCGGGAATAGGAAAGAGGAAAATCGTTTTTGGGGAAAAAACCGGTTTACGTTTGGGGAAATCTGTGGTAAGATTGGTAAAGAATCGGATCCCCGCCCCGTTGGTCAAAGGAGCTTTGCCGTGAAGAGAATCCTGTCATCCATAAGGACCTGGCTGCACCGGTCGGACACCTTCCTCCTGTCGGTGTGCCTCATCGCCACCGTTTTCGGGATGGTGCTTATTTCCAGTGCCGTGCGCCCCACCGGCTCCCTCCGGACGCTTTACGTTCAGATCGGCGCCACGCTGCTGGGGCTGGTGCTCTATGTCCTCTTCTCCCTGATCGACATAGACATCATCGCCGACAAGTGGCGGCCCCTGACCCTCATCAGTCTGCTCCTGCTCCTGTCCCTGCGGTGGCTGGGCACGAGCCAGGGCGGCAACCGGGCGTGGATCCGCTTTGCCGGCATCGGCATCCAGCCGGCCGAGCTGGTAAAGATCGTCTTCATCGTCACCCTCGCCCATCTCATCACCCGCTTCAAGGACGCGGACCGTCTCGACCGGCCCTCCTCCATACTGGCGCTTCTGGCCCTGCTGGGCGCCTATTTCGTCCTGATCGTCGTCATTTCCAACGACACAGGCTCCGCGCTGGTGTACGCCTTCATCTTTGTGGTCATGCTCTTCTGCGCCGGCGTGAGCGTCTGGTGGGTCCTGGGCGCGGCGGTGCTGTTCCTGCTGGTCGCGCCCTATCTTTGGTACTACATCCTGACCGACAATTACCGGACCCGCATTTTGGCCATGTTCGACCCGGCCAGGGTGGACCCCACCGGCCAGGGCGTCACCTGGCAGCCCAATCTCTCCAAGGCGGCCATCGCCTCCGGAGGGCTCTTCGGCCAGGGCCTCTACCACGGCGAGCAGACCCAGTCCGGCGTCCTGCCTCTCCAGAATTCCGACTTCATCTTCGCCGTCGCCGGCGAGGAATTCGGCATCCTCGGGTGTATCCTCATCCTCGCCCTGCTCACCGTGATCATCATCCGGGTCGTCCAGGTGGGCCTGCGCTCCCAGAGCCGTCTGGGCGCGCTCACGTGCATGGGCGTGGCGGCGCTGGTGGCCTGTCAGACCCTGGAGAACGTGGGCATGTGCATCGGCGTGGCACCGGTGATCGGCCTGACGCTCCCCTTTTTCAGCTACGGCGGCTCCTCCATCGTCACCCTCTACGCTGCCATGGGCATCGTCTCGGGCATCAAAATGAAGCCAAAACCAACCATGTTCCTGCCATGATTCAGGGGCCGCCCAATAGGGCGGCCCCTCTGACTGTCGAAAAAGCCCTGACGGGCTTTTCCGACAAGGGGAACGTGCGGGGAAATGGGCCAAATTTTGAATTTTGGCCCGTTTCCCCTGCCGTTTTCGCCGTTATTTCCGCCAGGTGGCGGGGCGGAGCAGCAGGAGCATGGGGAAGATCTCCAGCCGGCCCGCCAGCATGTCGAACATCAGGACAAATTTGGAGAAGACCGAATAGTCCCCGAAGTTACGGGTGGGCCCCACCAGATTGAGGCCGGGGCCGATATTGTTGAGGGTGGCGGCCACGGCGGAGAAGTTGGTAGTGAAGTCGAAGCCGTCGATGCTCACCAGCAGGATGGAGAAAAAGAAAACGGCGATGTAGGCGAGCAGCCACATATTCACCGAGGCCACCATGTCCGTGTCCAGGGGCTTGCCGTCCATGCGCGCCACGGTGACGGACCGGGGGTGGATGAGCCTTTTCAGCTCCCGCCCGATGTTCTTGAAGTACATGAGGATCCGGCTGACCTTGACGCCGCCTCCGGTGGAGCCGGCGCAGGCGCCCACGAACATGAGGCAGATGAGGACCGTCTTGGAAAAGGTGGGCCAAAGGTCAAAGTCAACGCTGGAAAAGCCCGTAGTCGTCATGATGGACGAGCACTGGAACGCCGCGTGCAGGAGGGCGTAGCCGAAGCCCGCGCCGCCCTGGACCGTCAGGTTCACCGTCACCAGGACGACGGCGGCGAGGAAGATGGCCAGATAGCCCCGCACCTCCTCCATGGAGAAGGCGGAGCGGAATTTTTTGATGAGCAGGAAGAAATAGAAATTGAAATTGACCCCGAAGGCGAACATGAAAACCGTTACCACCACCTGGATGTAAGGCGTATAGCTGGCAAAGGAGTCGTTCAGAATCCCGAAGCCGCCGGTGCCCGCGGTGCCGAAGGAGACGCAGAAGGCCGAGAAGAGGTCGAGTCCCCCCGCGAGCAGGGCGGCCACCTCCAGGAGCGTCATCCCCAGATAGATGCCGTAGAGATAGACGGCGGTCCTCTGGAGTCTGGGGACCAGCTTGCCCACACTGGGGCCGGGAGATTCGGCGCGCATGATGAGGATGCTCTGCCCCCCGGTCATCGGCAGGAGCGCCAGCAGGAACACCAATACGCCCATGCCGCCCAGCCAATGGGTGAAGCTGCGCCAGAAGAGGAGGGACCGGGGCATGGTCTCCACCTCGGCCAGGATGGAGGCGCCGGTGGTGGTGAAGCCCGAGACGACCTCAAAAAGGGCGTCCACATAACGGGGGATCCGCCCGGAGATAAAAAAGGGCAGCGCGCCGGCCAGGGAGAGGACGATCCACGACAGCGCCGTGGCCACAAAGCCCTCCCGGGCGTAAAAGGCCATGTTTTTCGGTTTTTTCGCGGCCAGAGCGGCGCCCGGCGCCCCCGCGATGGCAATGGCTATGAGGTAATCGGCCGCGTACGGCTCCCCGAAGCCCAGGCAGAGGACCAGCGGTATGAGCAGAAAGGCCGCCTCCACGCAGAGGACCCAGCCCACGAGCCAGCGGATGATCGAATAGTTCATTCCCTCACCCGCCTCACTTCAGGATGTCGTTGATGGACCGGAGCTTCTGGGCCGTGGTGACCAGGACCACCGTGTCGCCCTTTCTGATCTCGTCGTTGCCCCGGGGGATGATCAGGTGTCCGTCCCGGTAGATGCAGCAGATGAGCAGGTCCGGGATCATCCTGGGCCGCAGCTCCGAGAGGGGCGTCCCCGTGACGGCGCTTTCGGCCTTGATGTGGAACTCCAGCGCCTCCGCGCGCCGCCCCGCCAGGTAATAGAGCGACTCGATGTTGGAGGAATCCGAGGAGTTGGACATGGCGCGGACGTACCGCAAAATGCTGTAAGCCGTGATCTCCTTGGGGTTGATGATGCTCCCCACGGGGAGCTCCTCCGTCACCTCGGTGAAGCCGAAGGTGGAGACTTTCGTGATGGCCCGCACCGAGGAGATCTTTTTCGCGTAAAGGGAGAGCAGGATGTTCTCCTCATCCATGTCGGTGAGGGGCACAAAGACGTCCTCGCCGGCGATCCCCTCCTCCAGGAGGAGCTGGCGGTCGATGGCGTCCCCGCAGACGATCTCCGCGCCGGGGAGCTGGCCGGAGAGCTCCTCGCAGATCCCCCGGTTTTTCTCGATGATCTTCACCCGGTTCCCGGCGGAGAGGAGCAGCTCCGCCAGATAAAAGCCCGTGCGCCCGCCGCCGATGATCATCACGTTCCGGGAGGGCTTGATCTGAAAGCCCAGCCTCTTGAAAAGATTGTTCATCTCCTGGGGCGGGGTGATGATATAGATGCTGTCGCCGGCCCGGAGGACCGTATCGCCGCGGGGGATGATGACCTCATGGGTATCCCGCCGTTCGAGGATGCAGATGAGGGTGCCGCGGCTCACCCGGGAGGCGAATTCCATAACGGTCATCTCGTCCGCCACGGAGCCCTCGGGAATGACCACCTCGATCAGGTTCACCCGGCCCTTGGCAAAGGACTCCACCGTCATGGCGCCGGGGATCTGGATGAGGTCGAAGATCTCCCCGGCGGTGGACAGCTCCGGATTGATGGCCAGGCTCAGCCCCAGCTCGTCCTTGATCTTATTGATCTCCCGGTAGTAGACGGGATTCCGCACGCGGGCAATGGTCTGACAGCCGGAGAGCTTTTTCGCCATGAGGCAGCAGAGCATGTTGACCTCGTCCTCGCTGGTCACGGCAATGAGCAGGTGCGCCGAGGCGATGCCCGCCTCCTCCAGCACCTCATGATTCACCCCATTGCCCACCAGCCCCTGCACGTCGATCTTCTCAAGGGCGGAATTGAGCCTCTGGGAGTTGGTATCGATGAGCGTGATCTGGTGCCCCTCGGCGTTCAGGCTGTCCGCCAGAGAGTACCCCACGCCTCCGGCGCCGACGATGATGATATTCAAGCGCGTCTCCTCCAAAGCTGCACATTTTATGAAATGATTGTATCACAAAAAAACATAAATTCAACCCTTGACAAGGTCATTCCCGGGTGTAAAATACATTATTATATTTTCCCGGCCGCGGAGGGAGGACGTCCTCATGCGCTACGACCACATCCGGGACGGCGTTTTCCTGTCCCGGCCCAACAGATTCATCGCCAACGTCACGATCGGCGGCGCCGTCCAGGTCTGTCACGTGAAGAACACCGGCCGCTGCCGGGAGCTGCTCGTCCCCGGCGCCCGGGTCTGGGTGCAGGAGCGCGACGACCCCTCCCGGCGCACAAAATACGACCTCATCGCCGTTTTGAAGGGCCAACGCCTTATCAATATGGACTCCTCCGCCCCCAACGCCGTCTTTGGGGAGTACCTGGCCGCGGGGCGGCTCTTTGAGGCCCCCTCCCTCATCCGCCCGGAGACGGTCTTCGGCTCCTCACGGTTCGACTTCTACGTGGAAGCCGGCCCGCGCCGGGCCTTTCTGGAGGTCAAGGGCGTGACGCTGGAGCGGGACGGCGAGGCCCTCTTCCCCGACGCGCCCACGGAGCGGGGCGTCCGGCACCTCCGGGAGCTCATCCGGGCGCGCCGCGCCGGCTTCGAGGCCTTCGCCGTCTTTGTCATACAGATGTCCGGCGTCCGGTCCTTTTCACCCAACAGCGCCGTCCACCCCGAATTCGCGTCGTCCCTGAGGGAGGCCCGGGAGGCCGGCGTCAACCTCCTGGCGCTGGACTGCCGGGTGACGCCCGAGAGCCTGGAGATCAACGGGCCGGTGGATATCCTGCTTTGAGAGGGCGCCGGCCGGGCCCGCCGCGGTTTGTGCATTTATACAATTTTTTCGACCCTCTTTCACCATTTTTCTCCAAAACAGGTCGTTTTTGTGCTCTTTTTCGCCGAAAAATCCAAAAAATCGCCAAAAATGCCGATCCGTATTATGTCAAATCCCAAAAACACAATATGTATGTTTTTCTGCTTGACCACAAGCACAATATGTGGTATATTTTATTTCACTTCCGTTCGAGGTGAGTGTTTATGAAGATCATAAAAAGAAACGGCACAGAGATGGATTTTGACATCCGAAAAATCGAAAACGCGCTGATCAAAGCCAACATGTCCGTGGAGGAGCCCTCCCGGATGACGCCCCTTCAGATCAGGCGGATCGCCGAGTCCGTGGCCCTTGACTGTGAGAACATGGGCCGCTCCCCCTCCGTGGAGGAGATCCAGGATCTGGTGGAGAAGCAGGTCATGGCCCACGGCGCCTTTGAGGTGGCCAAGAACTACATCACCTACCGCTACACCCGCTCTCTGGTGCGTCAGAGCAACACCACCGACGAGAAGATCCTCTCTCTCATTGAGTGCTGCAACGAAGAGGCCAAGCAGGAGAATTCCAACAAGAACCCGGTGGTCAACTCCACCCAGCGCGACTATATGGCCGGCGAGGTCAGCCGGGACCTTTCCGAGCGCATCCTGCTCCCCCGGGACATCGTGGAGGCCCACGAGGCCGGCATCATCCATTTCCACGACACCGATTACTATGCCCAGCACATGCACAACTGCGACCTGGTGAATCTGGAGGACATGCTCCAGAACGGCACCGTCATCACCGGGACGCTGATCGAGAAGCCCCACTCCTTCTCCACCGCCTGCAACATCGCCACTCAGATCATCGCCCAGGTGGCCTCCAACCAGTACGGCGGCCAGTCCATCTCCCTCACTCACCTGGCGCCCTTTGTGGACGTTTCCCGCCGCAAGATCCGGAAGGTCGTGGAGCAGGAGCTGGCCACGCTCGGCGTCTCCCCCGACGAGGAGAAGATCCGGAAGATCGTGGAGGACAGGCTCCTGGAGGAGATCCGCCGCGGCGTCCAGACCATCCAGTATCAGGTCGTCACCCTCCTCACCACCAACGGACAAGCTCCCTTCGTCACCGTCTTCATGTATCTGGGCGAGGCCCGCAATGAGCGGGAGCGGGAGGATCTGGCCCTCATCATCAGGGAGGTCCTGGAGCAGCGCTACGAGGGCACCAAGAACGAGGACGGCGTCTGGGTCACCCCCGCCTTCCCCAAGCTCATCTACGTCCTGGAGGAGGACAACATCACCGAGGGATCCCGTTACTGGGAGCTGACGAAGCTGGCCGCCAGGTGCACGGCCCGCCGGATGGTCCCGGACTATATCTCCGAGAAGAAGATGCTGGAGCTGAAGGGCGACGTCTACACCTGCATGGGCTGCCGCTCCTTCCTGACGCCCGACCGGTTCACCGACGCCGGCATCGGCAACATCGCCAAGGCCGGCAACTACGAGCCGGGCAAGCACAAATACTACGGCCGCTTCAATCAGGGCGTCGTCACCATCAACCTCCCCGACGTGGCCCTCTCCTCCGGCGGCGATACGGAAAAATTCTGGAAGATCTTTGACGAGCGCCTTGAGCTGTGCCACCGGGCCCTCAGGTGCCGCCATGAGCGCCTTCTCGGCACCGTCTCCGACGTGGCCCCCATCCTCTGGCAGTACGGAGCGCTGGCCCGCCTTGAAAAGGGCGAGACCATCGACAAGCTCCTCTACAACGGCTACTCCACCATCTCCCTCGGCTATGCCGGCCTTTATGAGTGCGTGAAGTACATGACCGGCAAATCCCACACCGACCCGGAGGCCACCCCCTTCGCCCTGGCCGTCATGCAGCGCATGAACGACAAGTGCAAGGAGTGGAAGACGGCGGAGAACATCGACTACTCCCTTTACGGCACGCCTCTGGAGTCCACCACCTACAAATTCGCCAAGTGCCTCCAGCGCCGCTTCGGCATCATCGAGGGCATCACCGACAAGGGCTATATCACCAACAGCTACCACGTCCATGTCACCGAGGAGATCGACGCCTTCACGAAGCTCAAGTTTGAGGCGGAGTTCCAGCACCTCTCCCCCGGCGGCGCCATCAGCTATGTGGAAGTCCCCAATATGCAAAACAACCTGGAGGCTGTCCTGCAGGTGATGAAGTTCATCTATGACAACATCATCTACGCCGAGCTGAACACCAAGTCCGACTACTGCCAGTGCTGCGGCTGGGACGGCGAGATCCAGATCGTCGAGGAGGACGGCAAGCTCATCTGGAAGTGCCCCAAGTGCGGCAATACCGACCAGAACAAGATGAACGTGGCCCGCCGCACCTGCGGCTACATCGGCACCCAGTTCTGGAATCAGGGCCGGACCCAGGAGATCCGGGATCGGGTGCTCCACCTGTAAAACCAATACTTTCCCCGGGGCGACAGCTCCGGGGAAATTGATATGTGAGGGAATCCATGAATTTTGGTGAGATAAAAAACTGTGATATTGCCGACGGGCAGGGGGTCCGGGTGACGCTCTTCGTCTCCGGCTGCACCAACCACTGCGAGGGGTGCTTCCAGCCCCAGACGTGGGACTTTGACTTCGGAAAGCCCTTTACCCGGGAGACGGAGGAGGATCTGATGTCCATGCTCGCCCCCTCCTATATAAACGGCCTGACGCTCCTGGGCGGCGAGCCCATGGAGCCGGGGAACCAGCGGGCCCTTCTGCCCTTTGTGCGCCGGGTGCGGGAGACGTATCCCGACAAGACCGTATGGTGCTACTCGGGCTTCACGCTGGACGAGCTCCTGCGGGACGGCTCCCACCCCCGATGCGAGGTGACGGATGAGCTCCTGTCCCTCATTGACGTGCTGGTGGACGGAAAGTTCATCCTGGCGGAGAAGGACATCTCCCTCAGGTTCCGGGGCTCGCGCAACCAGCGCCTCATCGACCTGCCGGAGACTCTGAAAACGGGCAGGACCGTCCTTTGGGACGGGGTGTGACACAAACACATACAGGATCCGGGCCGCGGCTTTTCGCCGCGGCCCGGTTTTTTTAAACGATCCTCACCTTGTAGGTCCTCAGCCAGTGATTGAGCTGCAAGAACCAGGCCACGGTCTGCGGGGTGGTCATGAGCTGGCCGTACCAGGGGGTGGAAACGTCGGAGGCCATGAGCTCCAGGAGCGCCCCGGTCTTCACGATTTCGTGCAGGGGCTGGGCCGGGTCGTTGACGACCGCCTGGAGCTCCCGGCACACGGCCGCCAGATACGAGGGGTTGTGGGTCTTGGGATAGGGGCTCTTTCTGCGCCAGAGCACCTCGTCCGGGAGATATCCGCGCATGGCCTCCCGGAGGAGCCCCTTTTCAAAGCCGTTGTGGTCCTTGTACTCCCAGGGCACGGTGTAGAGATATTCCGCGATGCGGTGGTCGCAGAAGGGCACGCGCACCTCCAGGCCGCTCCACATGCTCATCCGGTCCTTGCGGTCCAGGAGCGTCTGCATGAACCAGTCCACGTTGAGATTCATCATCTGCTTCATCCGTGTCTCCAGAGGCCCTGTCCCGGGCAGGATGTCGCTCTCCTCGCAGGTCCGGCGGTAGAAGGCGTCCACATACTCATAGGGGTCGATGCCGCCGAGGACGCCGTCCCGGAGGAAGCCGGCCCGCCACAGGGTGGATTGCGCCCAGGGGAAGCCCTCCCGCTCCCGGACCGTCGGATCCCGATACCAGGGGTAGCCGCCGAAGATCTCGTCGGCGCATTCGCCGGATACGGCCACGGTGGCGATCCTCCTGATGTCCTGACAGAAGAGGAGGAGCGACGCGTCCACGTCGGCCATACCGGGCAGGTCCCGGGCCTCCACGGCGTCGTAGAGGGCCCGGACGAGCTCCGGCGTGTCGATGACCGTCAGATGGTGCTCGCCGGGGAGGTACTCGCGCATACGCAGGATGAACTCCGGGTCGGAGGTGGGCTGGAACTTGGACTTTTTAAAGTATTTGGCGTTGTCCGCGTAATCCACGGAGACGGTGCGCAGCGTCTCCCCCCGCTCCGCGAAGGTCCGGTACGCCACGGAGGAGATGAGAGAGGAGTCCAGCCCGCCGGACAGGAAGGTGCAGAGCGGCACATCGGAGGCGAGCTGCCGGCGGATGGCGTCGGTGACGAGAAAGCGGGTCTTTTCGGCCGCCTCGCCGAAGGTGTCCCGGTTCTCCCCGTCTTTCAGGCGCCAGTAACGGCGCAGGCGCAGCCTCCCCGCCTCAAAAAAGCCGCATTCTCCGGGCAGGAGCTCAAAAACGCCCCGGAAGACGCCGCTGCCCGGGACCCGGCCGGGGCCCAGGAGCATCACCTGCGCCAGGCCCTCCCGGTCAAGGACGGGCTCTATGTTCGGGTGGCAGAGAAGGGTCTTCAGCTCGGAGGCGAAAATGATCGCGTCCCCCCGGAGGGCGAAGAAAAGCGGCTTTACGCCCATCCGGTCCCGGCACAGAAAGAGCCTCTTGGCCGTGCTGTCCCAGACGGCGAAGGCGTAGATTCCGTTGAGCCTGTCAACGCACGCCTCCCCCCACTCGTCAAAGGCGTGGAGGAGGACCTCCGTGTCAGAGCGCGTCTCAAAGACGTGTCCCAGGGCCGAAAGCTGGGCCTTCAGCTCCGGGGTGTTGTAGATCTCGCCGTTATAAATGAGGGTCAGCCCGCCGAGCCTCATGGGCTGGCGGCCGTTTTCCGGGTCCATGACCGACAGCCGCGCGTGGATGAGGACGGCCTCGTCAAAAACCGCCATTCCCTTCTGATCCGGCCCCCGGCGGGAGAGCGTCCCCTGCATGAGCTCAAAAACAGGCAGAAGCGAGCGGACATCTCCGCCGACCTGCCCCGCGATTCCGCACATAGAATACCTCCAAAAAAGTTGGCGTCCATCTGTCCGATGAACGCCGTTGTTCGGTATTATTATATGCGTTATCCCCCCGTTGTTTACCCCTCCACCGGGCTCCGGAGGGCCGTCAGTTACCTCTCCACCAGGCTCCGCAGGGCCGTCAAGTACCCCTCCAACCCCTGGCCCTTCACGGTCCTTACGCACGCCTGACGGATATAGCTGACCCGGCGGAACGCCTCGCGGGTATCCGGGTCAGAGATGTGGACCTCCACCGTGGGGATGCCCACGGCCTTCACGGCGTCCAGCAGGGCCACGCTGGTGTGGGTGTAGGCGCCGGGGTTTATGACGATGCCGTCCACCCGCCCGTAGGCGCCCTGAATGGCGTCCACAAGGGCGCCCTCGTGGTTGGACTGGTAGAACTCCACCTCCACGCCGAGCCGCTCCGCCTCGCCCTTTATGAGCTCCAGAAGGCCGGCGTAGGTCACCTTTCCGTAAATGTCCGGCTCCCGGATGCCAAGCATATTGAGATTAGGGCCGTTGATCACAAGTATTTTCACAAAAATCACTCCAAATCTTCTGCGCGGCCTCCTCCAGGGTGCCGTCGTTGGCGATCCCCACGTCGGAGAAGCGCTCATAGAGGGGGGCGCGGGCCTTGTAAAGCGCCTCCAGCCCCTCAAGTCCCCCGGCGGAGAGGGGCCGGCCGCGGGTGGACAGCTCCGAGAGCGCCCGGTCGATGCGGTAGACGCGGCCCGACTGGTGGAGGATCGGATAATTCTCCGATACCGTGACGCATCCGCCGCCGGTGGTGACGATCTTCCCGCCGGAGGCGCAGACCTCCCGCAGGACCTGCGTCTCGATCCGCCGGAATTCCGCCTCGCCCCGCTTTGTAATGATGTCCCCGGGGCGGACGCCCTCCCGGGCGGTGATGGTCTTGTCGATGTCCACCAGCTCCCGGCCCGACAGCGCGGCCACGAATTTACCGATGGTGGTCTTGCCCGAGCCGGGCATCCCGATGAGGACGATGTTCGTGACGTCCCGCGCAAGCCCGGCGACGATCTCCCCGATCCTCGCCTCGTCTATGGGCTTCCCGAAAAAGTGCTCCTCGGCCGCCTTGGCCTGGGCCGCCAGCATGACGAGCCCGCCGGTGTGGGGGATCCCCAGCGCCTCCGCCTCCATCAGGAGCCCGGTGCGCAGAGGGTTGAAGATGACATCCATGACGCCCTCCAGCCTCGGGAACGCCCGGAGGGAGAGGGGCGCGGCGGGGCAATCGGGATACATGCCCACGGGGGTGGTGTTTATGAGGATCTGGGTGTCGGCGTTTTTCTCCAGGTTCTCATAGTTATTTTCCCCCGAGCGGGAGATGATGACGATCTCCCGGGCCCCCAGGGACCCGGCCGCCGCCGCGGCGGTGTGGGAGGTGCCGCCTGAGCCGAGAATGGCCACTTTTTTGCCGGAAAGGCAGATCTTCGCCTGCCTCAGGGCAAATTCAAGGCCGTACTTGTCCGTATTGTAGCCGTAGAGCTTCCCGCCCCGGCTGACGACGGTGTTGATGGCCCCGATCTCCTCCGCCGCCGGGTCCACCACGTCCACATATTTGAAGACCTCCCGCTTATAGGGGATGGTGACGTTGACGGCCCCCAGATCGGGACGGCGGAGAAAGCCCTCCAGCTCCGGGGGGGCCAACTCGTAGAGCTTATAGCCCTTGCACCCCAGGGCCGCGTGGATCCGGGGCGACCAGCTGTGGCCCAGTCGTCCGCCGATCAGTCCGAATATCCGAACCATGGCTCAAATCTCCTGATAATTGCCCAGATACCGCAAGGACCGGCAGGAGTGCTCCAGGCTCTCCAGCATGTCCACCACCTTGGGGTCCCGGACGGATGCCTCGATCTCGAAAAAGAAGAGAAACTCAAAGTCGTGTCCCACCATGGGGCAGGATTCCAGCTTGATGAGGTTCAGCTCCAGCGCGGAGATGTGGCTGAGGACATCATAGAGGGCGCCGGGGCGGTGCTCACAGCTGAGGACCAGGGTGATGCGGTTGGCCCCCGGGTAGACGGCGGGGGTCTTCGACACGCAGATGAAGCGGGTGTAGTTGTTGTCCGAGTTCTGGATGTGTCCGCAGTCCAGAGCCTCCAGACCGTAGAGCTCCGCGCAGTTGGAGCTGGAGATGGCGGCCACGGACCTGTCCGGGGACTCCGCCACGAATTTGGCGGCCATGGCGGTGTTGTCGCACTTCTCGACCTCCACCTTATCCCCCAGGGACTTGAGGAATCCACTGCACTGGCCCAGGGCCTGCTCGTGGGAGATGATCTTTTTCACGTCCGCAAGCTTTGTCCCCGGCTTTACCAGAAGCTCATGGGAGATGCACAGCCGCTCGGAGCGGACGATGGTGAGGTTCTTGACCTGGAGCAGATCGTAGACGGCGCGGACCGAGCCGTTGGAGCTATTCTCGATGGGCACGATCCCGAATTGGCAGAAGCCGCTCTCCACGGCGTCAAATACCGCCTCAAAGGTCTTGACGTACATGATGCTCCCCCGGGGGAACATCCGGTCCGCGGCCATCTGGGAGTAGGCCCCCTCCACGCCCTGGCAGGCGATGAGGCCGCTCTCCGGGAAGAGCTCCGGCGTATCCTTCAGGGAGCTTTCGATAAAGGAGCGCACGCGAGAGCCTGTGGTGCGGTACTTGCGCTGGTAGGTGCGGCTCAGCTCAAAGAGGGTGGAAAAGAGCCGGTGGCTGTAAAGCTCAAATTCCCCGGACTGCTCCTGGGCCCAACGGAGGATCTCCCGCTCCCGCTCCTTGTTGAGGATGGGCAGGTTATCCCGGGCCTTCACCTCCGCCACGTTTTTTGAAAGCTCCATCCGCTCCAGGAAGAGTCTGAGGAGCTGCGCATCGACCTTGTCGATCTTCTCCCTGATCTCAGGTAATTCCATTTTCATTTCCCTCCATAAGTATATCCAGGATGGTAAAGGCGGTGACCGCCTCGATGACCGGTACGGCCCTGACGGCCACGCAGGGATCGTGGCGGCCCTTGATCTCAAGCTCCGCCGGGGCCATTTGGGAAAGGCTCACGGTCTGCTGCTTCCGGCCGATGGACGGCGTGGGCTTCATGGCGCATCTGGCGACGAGGGGCATCCCCGTGGTGATGCCGCCGATGAGTCCGCCGGCGTCGTTCTTGGAGGTCCGGACCTGTCCGTCCCGGATGACGAAGGGGTCGTTGTGCCGGCTCCCCCTCATCCCCGCGGCGGCAAACCCGGCCCCGAACTCCACGCCCTTCACCGCGGGCACCCCGAAGAGCGCCGCGGCCAGACGGTTCTCCACCCCGTCGAACATGGGCGAGCCCAGGCCCGCGGGCAGGCCCACGGCGGCGCACTCGATGACGCCGCCCACGCTGTCGGCCTCCGCCCGGGCCGCCTCAATGGCGGCGGCCATCCGCGCCCCGGCGGCCTCGTCGATGACCGGCAGGGATCTGTCCGCCACGGCGGCGAAAAGCTCCGGCGTCGGGAAAAGCGGGAAGGGCTCGTCGGACTCGTTCTCCACGCTTAAAAGATGGGCGCCCACGTAGACGCCCCTTTGACCCAGGATCTGCCTGGCGATGCCGCCGGCGATGCACAGAGGGGCCGTGAGCCGGCCGGAGAAGTGGCCCGAGCCGCGCATGTCCACCGCCTCCCCGTAGCGCATCCGGGCGGTGAAGTCGGCGTGGGAGGGCCGGGGCAGGTCGGCAAGGCCGGCGTAGTCGCCGGAGCGGACGTCGGTATTCTCTATGACGGCGCAAAGGGGCGAGCCGGCGGTGACGCCGTCCATAAGGCCCGCGAGGAACACGGGCCGGTCCTCCTCCCGCCGCTGGGTGGAGAGCCTTGAGGTCCCCGGCTTGCGGCGGGACATGAATTTATATAATTCTTCCTCGTCAATGGCGATGCCGGCGGGCAGGCCGTCCATCACCACGCCGATGGCCCGGCCGTGGGACTGGCCGAAGACGGAGATCTTCAGGTTTTTTCCGATTTCAGAGGACATCCGCGATCCCTCCAAGTCTTCTGTACTCGTCAAAAAAGGTGGGGTAGGACTTGTTCACGGCCTCCGCCCCCAGGATGGTGACGGGCCCGTCGGCACAGGCGGCCAGAATGGCCGCCGCCATGACGATCCGGTGGTCGTTGGCCCCGTCCACGGTGCAGGAGCGCAGCTTCTCCCTGCCGGTGACGTTGAGGAAGTCCGGCCCCTCCTGACAGGGCACGCCGAAGGCCCGGAGCATATTCGCCGTGGTCGCGATGCGGTCCGACTCCTTCATGCGCAGCCGCGCGGCGTTGACAAACCGTGTCTCGCCCGCCTTCGCCGCCGCCATGGCCGCCAGCGGCGGGAGCAGGTCGGGGATTTGGGACAGGTCCACGGTATCGGGCAGGGCCTCGCTGTACGCCGCCGCGATCCTGTCCCCCTGGGGGGAGTTGGGCTCCAATCCCGTGATCTCCAGCGGGTGGCCCAGGGCCCTGGCCGCGTACCAGAAGCCCGCTTGGGACCAGTCGGCCTCCACGGTGAGATCCGTGGGGACGTATTTCTGATCTCCCGGCACGGCAAACCGCTGAAAGCTCTCGTTTTTCACCGTGATCCCGTACTTGCGGAGGACCTCCAGCGTCATGGTCACGTACTCCCGGCTTTGAAGGGCCGAGGTCATGAGGATCCGGGAGCTTCCCGCAAGCAGGGGCAGGGCGTAGAGGAGGCCCGTGATGAACTGGCTGGACACGTCGCCCGGGAGCCGGTAGTCGCCGGGGGTGAGCTGGCCCGTGACGGTGAGCTCGCCGCCGTTTTTCTCAAAGTGGATGTTCTTCTCCCGGAAAATGGCGAAATACGGCTCCATGGGCCGCTCCATGAGCCGCCCGCGGCCTGTAAATTTCGCCCCGCCCCGCAGGACCAGGGCCAGCGGGATGAGAAACCGGAGAGTGGAGCCGGACTCCCCGCAGTCCAGCACGGGGAAGCCGTCGGAGGGGGTCAGCAGGGCCTCCATGCACCGCCTGGTGGCGGCGATGTCCTGGGACCGGGCCAGATTCCCGATCCGCTCCTCGCACCCGGCCAGCGCCGCGGCGATCAGCGCCCGGTGGGACAGGGACTTGGAGGGGGGAGGCGTCACCTCGCCGGAGAGGGGGTGGGGGGTGATACGTATGTCCACGCTTACCTCCTGTTCATCCCGGCAAGAGTCTCCAGGACCTGACTCTTGGGCAGCTTCATGGGCCTGACCGCGCCGATCTTCTCCAGCAATATCAAGGTCACGCTGTCCCCGGCGCTCTTTTTGTCGATGCCCACGGCCTTTTCGATGTGTTCAAAATCGCAGTCGATATGGGTGGGCAGGCCCAGGGACGCCAGGACGCTTTCGATCTTACACGGCACGCCGGGGTCGGTGACCCCCAGCTCCACGCCGAGTCTCGCCGCCGTCACCATGCCGGCGGCCACGGCCTGACCGTGGGACCATTTTGTGTACTCCCCCGCCAGCTCGTAGGCGTGGCCCAGGGTGTGGCCGAAGTTCAGGATCATCCGCAGGCCGGTGTCGTGCTCGTCGGCATCCACCACCTGGCGCTTGATGTCACAGCAGGTGCGGAGGATGTGGGTGATGTCCCCCATGAGCGCCGGCCGGGAGGGGCGGTCGGCCAGAAAGTCAAAGAAGGCCGCGTCCCAAATACAGCCGTATTTGACGACCTCCGCCATGCCGGACATGAAGTCGCCGTCGGGCAGGGTCGCCAGGGTCTCCGGGTCCATGAGGACAAGGTGTGGCTGGTAAAAGGTCCCGGCCAGGTTTTTGCCGGTGGGGAGGTCAATGGCGGTCTTTCCGCCCACGGAGGAGTCCACCTGGCTCAAAAGCGTGGTGGGGATCTGGACAAGTCCCACGCCGCGCAGAACGGTGGAGGCCGTAAAGCCAGCCAGATCCCCCGTCACTCCCCCGCCCAGCGCCGCCACGGCGTCGGTGCGGGTGATGCCGTGGGCGGTCATCCACTCCCAAAGGTCCGTGAGCCCGGCGGCGCATTTGGAGGTCTCCCCCGCCGGGATGACTCTGGTGTGGACCTCAAAGCCGTGAGTCTCCAGCGACGCCACCAGCCTGGGCCCGTAGAGGGGCGAGACGTTCGAGTCGGTGACCACAAAAAGGCGCTTCGCCTTGGGAAGGGCGGCCTTAATACGCGCGCCGGCGCGGTCCAGAACGCCGGGCTCTATGAGGATATCGTAGCCGCCGCCGGCGTCCACATGTAAGATATCTCTGTCCATCATGTACCTCCCGCGGTCATTTTCAGCTCCCGGCCCTCCCGGAGGAGGCTCCGGAGCCTGTCCCCGTCCCCGGACGCGATGGCGTCCCGGTACTCGCGCAGGTGCGAGATCAGCGTGTCCAGCTCCCCGGTGAGAAAGTCGCTGTCGGCCAGGAAAAGCTGGGTCCACATGTTCTCGTCAAGATACGCCACCCGCGTCATGTCCCGGAAGGAGCCGGCGGAGAAGCCCATGTGGGTCTGGGCCGTGGGGGACTTCACAAAGGCGGAGGAGGTGATGTGGCACAGCTGGGAGGTGTAGGAGATGATGCGGTCGTGCTCGGCGGGGGTGGAGCAGGTGATGGAGCCGAAGCCCAGGGAGAGGAAGAAGGCCTTCAGCCGCTCCAGAAGCGGCGCGTCGGCCCTTTCGTCGGGGGTCAGGATCATGGCCGCCCCGGCGAAGAGGAGGGCCGTGGAGCTTTTGAAGCCCCCGTGCTCCTTGCCCGCCATGGGATGGCCGCCCACGTAGGAGAAGCCATACTTCTCCGAAAGAGGCCGCAGCGCCGCGCAGATCCGCCGCTTCACGCCGCACAGATCCACCACCACGGCGGTTTTGGCTATTTTGGGCGCGTTCTCCTCCGCCCAGCTTATCAGCGCCTCAGGGGGCAGGGCCAGGAGGAGAAGGTCGCACTCGGAAAGGCTCCGCGCGTCCAGCTCCCCGTCGATGGCCCCGGAGGCAAAGGCCAGGGCCATGGTGTCGGGATCGATATCCGCGCCGTAGACGGTATGGTCGGTGTGGAATTTTACAGCCTTGGCCATGGAGCCCCCGATGAGCCCCAGGCCAACGATGCCGATGGTTGACATAATCAAGACTTCCTTTCTGCTGCCTCCGTGTGCGCCCGGACGCGGGCCACGCGGGGAAAGGAGGAGCGAACAGCGGGCCTGAGGGCGGCCGGGGTCAGGCCTGCTCGGCGACGACGCGATGGATAGCCCGGAGCTTTTTGGCCAGGGCGTCAAAGACGGCGGGCTTTAAGGACTGGGGGCCGTCGCACAGGGCGTGGGCCGGATCGTTGTGGACCTCGATGATGAGGCCGTCCGCCCCCGCGGCCACGGCGGCACAGGAGAGGGGGTCCACCAGCTCCCACTTGCCGGCGGAGTGGCTGGGGTCGATGATGACGGGCAGGTGGGAGAGCTTCTTCAGCACCGGCACGGCGGAGACGTCCAGGGTATTGCGGGTGTAGGTCTCAAAGGTGCGGATGCCCCGCTCGCAGAGGATGACCTTCTGGTTGCCGCCGGCCATGATATACTCGGCGCTCATCAAAAGCTCCTCGTAGGTGTTGGCAAGGCCGCGCTTTAAGAGGATGGGCTTGTCAACGTGTCCCAGGAGCTTTAAAAGCTCGAAATTCTGCATGTTCCGGGCGCCCACCTGGATGATGTCCACGTCCTCAAAAAGGGGCAGGTGGCTGGCGTCCATGAGCTCCGTGACGATGGGGAGGCCCGTGACCTCCCGGGCCAGCTTCAAAAGGCGGATCCCCTCGCCGTGGAGGCCCTGGAAGGAGTAGGGGGAGGTGCGGGGCTTGAAGGCGCCGCCGCGGAGGATGGTGGCGCCGCTGGCCTTGACGGCCTGGGCCACGGCGATGATCTGCTCCTCGTTCTCCACGGAGCAGGGGCCGGCGATGAGGGTCAGGTTCCCGCCGCCAATCCTGGCGCCCCCCACCTCGATGACGGTGTCGTCCGGGTGGAACTTCCGGTTGGCGTTCTTGTAGGGCTCCTGGATGCGCTTCACGTCCTCCACGATGTCCAGCGCCAGCAGAAGGTCGATGTCCAGCTGGGAGGTGTCCCCCACCAGGCCCAGAACGGTCTGGTGCTCGCCGATGGAGGTGTGGATCTCGATGCCCTTGCTCTCGAGCCAGGCCATCAGGGAATCGACCTGGGTCTTGTTGGGGTTGTCCTTTAAAATGACGATCATAAAAAAGCTCCTTCTTGCCGTAAAAAACCCCCGCAGTCGGTCTGACTGCGAGGGTCAAGGCGTTTGTTATTTGCCCGTCAACCTATTTCAGCCAAACCGCTTTAAGCCTTACCGAAAAAGTAGGTAAAGCCAAAGTAAAAGCTAAAATAAGTTTTGCCAAGGTTTGCGTCCATTATAGTACCTCACGGGTCTTTTGTTACAGAGATAATAGCACTTTATCCGCCAAAAGACAAGATGGCAGATTGCACAAAGATGATACTTTTTCCGGAAAAATATCCCGCGGCTCTATTTATTTGAGCGGCGCGGGCGGGTTTGGAACCCGCCCCTGCGAAAGGATCGAAAATCAAAGCATATTATTTCAATATTTTTCGCAAGGACATGCGCCTTGCGAAAAATCCCTTTTGTCGCGCAAGTGTGCCGCCTTCGGCGGCGCGCGCAGCGCGACAGCAGGAAGGCCCCGCGTGAACTTCGCAAAATTCACGCGGGGCCTTCCGCACGCATCTCTTGGCATTTGAAGGCGCTCCGCGCCTTCAAAGCCAGTTAATATTCGTATACGCCCTCGAACACCATGACGGCGTCGCCGGTGAGGGTGACGAACTCGTCGGAGTAGTTGACGGTCACGTCGCCGCCGGGGAGCTTCACGGTGATGTCCCGGCCCTTGCGGATGCTGCCGCGCTCGGTGGCGGCGATGACCGCGGCGCAGGCGGCGGTGCCGTTGGCCCGCGTCTCCCCCTCGTCGGGGGCATAGACCCGGATGCGCAGGGTATCCTCGCTCACGACCTTCACGAACTCCACGAAGGCGCCCTCCGGAAGGAGCCCGGAGGCGGTCAGGGCCGCGCCGATCCCCTCCACGTCCTCGCCGCCCAGGTCCTCGGTGAAGACGGTGCAGTGGGGCACGCCCAGCGTGGAGAGGGTGATGCGGTACTCGCGGCCCTCCACGGTGACGGGCTCGTCAATGACCCGGGACTTGCCGATGAGGTTCACCTGCATCCTCCGGGCGTCCAGGAAGGCGGTGCCCATGTGGACGCTGACGGTGCTGACGCGGCCGTTGCGGGTAAAGAGCTGGAGGGAGCGGATGCCGGTGTCGGTCTGTATGGTCATGTGCTCGTGGCGGACGATCCCCTTGTCATAGAGGTACTTGCCCACACAGCGGATGGAGTTGGCGGCCATGCGGCCCTCCGTGCCGTCCTGATTGAAGATCCGCATCTTGGCGTCCGCTCCGACGGAATTCTCGATGAGCACCAGGGCCCCGCCGCCGATGCCGGTGATCCGGTCGCAGAGGGTGACGGAGAGGGACTCCGGGCTTGTGATGCGGCCGTCCCGGTTGTCGAAGAAGATGTAGTCGCTCCCGCAGGTGTGCATCTTGGCAAAGCTCACCAGCTCCCGGGTCCTGCGCATGTCGTTGAGGTTCACAAGCTCCGTGTTCTCGTTGGTGAAGCGGCTTGCCAGCGTATCCGTCACGGCGTCCGCGGTGTCAAGGCTGGTGATGCAGGGGATGCGCAGGCGCACCGCCCGGGCGTGCAGGTCGATGAAGTCGCCCATGGTGTCGTCATAGAGGGCCCCGGTGTAGACGATAAAGCTGATGGCGCCGTCGTCCATAAGGGAGTAGGCGTCGTGGACGTGCTTGACCTCGGTGACCTCCAGCCCCAGGTTCCGGATGACCGCCGCCGTGTCGGGCGTGGCGTAGAGGGCCATGTGGAGGTCGTTGACCTTCTTGGCCAGCCGCACCACCTCGGGCAGGTCGTGGTTCTCGATGGACAGGAGCACCCCGTTCCTGCCGGGCGTGAAGGCGCCGGACAGGTTGTACCCCGCGGCCCGCAGGCCCTTGAAAAGCGCCTCGGAGAAGGTCCGGCCCAGTCCCAGGACCTCGCCGGTGGACTTCATCTCGGGGCCCAGCATGGAGTTGGCGTCGGTGATCTTCTCAAAGGAGAACACCGGGACCTTCACGGCGTAATAGGGGGGCGTGTCGCACAGGACCTGATCGTAGCCCAGGCCCTTCAGCGTGGCGCCCATCATGACCCGGCTTGCCACGTCCACCATGGGGATCCCCGTGACCTTGGAGAGGTACGGCACCGTCCGGGAGGCCCGGGGGTTGACCTCGATGACGTAGAGCTCCTTTTTGTAGATGAGGTATTGGATGTTGACAAGGCCCCGGGTGCCCAGCTCCAGCGCCAGGCGGGTGGAGCACTCCACGACCCTGGCCATCATCTTGTCCGTCAGGTTATAGGGCGGGTAGACGGCGATGGAGTCGCCGGAGTGGACGCCGGCCCGCTCGATATGCTCCATGATGCCGGGCATCAGCACGTCCGTGCCGTCGGAGATCACGTCCACCTCCAGCTCAGTCCCGGGCATATACTTGTCCACCAGGACGGAGTTGTCCTCCCGCTCGGAGCTGGCGAAGATAAGGGCCATGTAGTTGCGCACGTCCTGCTCGTCATGGGCGATGACCATGTTCTGGCCGCCAATGACGTAGCTGGGTCTGAGCAGCACCGGGTAGCCCAGGCTCTCCGCCGCCGCCAGCGCCTCCTCCAGCGTGTGGGTGCCCATGCCGCGGGGGCGCTTGATGCCCATTTTCTCCAAAAGGGCGTCGAACCGCTCCCGGTCCTCGGCCAGGTCGATACCCTCGGCGCTGGTGCCGAGGATGCGGATGCCCTGTTTGTCCAGATACTCCGTGAGCTTGATGGCCGTCTGGCCGCCGAAGGCCACCACCACGCCGATGGGCTTCTCCACCTGGATGACCCCCATCACGTCCTCGGGGGTCAGGGGCTCGAAGTAGAGCCTGTCCGCCGTGTCGTAATCGGTGGAGACGGTCTCCGGGTTATTGTTGATGATGACCACGTCGTAGCCCAGCTTTTTCAGGGTCACGGCGCAGTGGACGGAGCTGTAATCGAACTCGATGCCCTGGCCGATGCGGATGGGACCCGAGCCGATGACGATGACGCTCATGCGGCGGCGCGGCATGGGCCGGGAGTCGCACTTGTCGTTGTAGGCGCTGTAATAATAGGGCGTCTCGGCCTCAAACTCGGCCGCGCAGGTATCCACCATCTTATAGACGGGGTCGCGGTGCGGGATCTTCGCCTGACCGGAGATCGCCCGGAGGGCGGCGTCGGTATAGCCGTACCGCTTGCCCCGGAGATACGTCTCCTCATCGATACCGTGTTCCCTGATTTGGGCCTCATAATCCACCAGATTCTGGAGCTTGGAGAGGAACCACCGGTCGATCATGGTGACCTCATGGATATGCTCGTGGCTCACGCCGGCCTTCAGCGCCTCAAAGACGGTGAAGATGCGCAGGTCGTCCATGGCCGCCAGGCGCTCCTCCAGGGGCTTTTGGGGATCCGGCGCGCGGTTCAGGGTGCTCTGGCCGATCTCCGCGCCGCGGACGGCCTTCATGAGGGCTGCCTCGAAATTGGGGGCGATGGACATGACCTCGCCGGTGGCCTTCATCTGGGTACCCAGGCGCCGGCCGGCGCCGTGGAACTTGTCGAAGGGCCACTTGGGGAACTTGACCACGCAGTAGTCCACCGTGGGCTCGAAGCAGGCATAGGTCTTGCCGGTGATGTCGTTTTTTATCTCGTCCAGGGTGTAGCCCAGCGCGATCTTCACGGCCACCTTGGCGATGGGGTAGCCCGTGGCCTTGGAGGCCAGGGCGGAGGAGCGGGACACGCGGGGGTTGACCTCGATGACCGCGTACTCAAAGCTGTCGGGATTCAGGGCGAACTGGCAGTTGCAGCCGCCCTCGATGCCAAGCTCGGTGATGATGTCCAGGGCCGCGGAGCGGAGCATCTGGTATTCCTTGTCCATCAGCGTGAGCGCCGGCGCCACCACGATGGAATCGCCGGTGTGGATGCCCACGGGATCCAGGTTCTCCATGGAACAGACGGTGATGACATTGCCCGCGCCGTCCCGGATGACCTCAAACTCGATCTCCTTCCAGCCGAAGATGTATTTTTCAATCAGGACCTGGTGGATGGGAGAGGTCTCAAGGCCCACAAAGGCCACCTTCCGGAGCTCGTCGGCGCTGTATGCCACGCCGCCGCCCCCGCCGCCCAGCGTGAAGGCCGGCCGGACGATGACGGGGTAGCCTATACGGTCGGCGATGGCCACGCAGGTGTCCACGTCGTTGGCGATATCGGAGGGGATACAGGGCTGGCCGATCTTCTCCATGGTCTCCTTGAAGAGCTCCCGGTCCTCGGCCTTGTCAATGGCGTCGGCGTTGGTGCCTATGAGGCGCACGCCGTGCTTCGCCAAAAAGCCCTCATGGGTCAGCTGCATGGCGATGGTCAGGCCCGTCTGGCCGCCCAGGCCTGCCAGAAGGCAGTCGGGCTTCTCCTTCAGGATGATGCGCTTGACCGTGTCCGCGTTCAGGGGCTCCAGGTAGACGCTGTCGGCCATGTCGCCGTCGGTCATGACGGTGGCGGGGTTGGAGTTGACGAGGATGGACTTGACGCCCTCCTGCTTGAGGATCCGGCACGCCTGGGTGCCGGCGTAGTCGAACTCGGCGGCCTGGCCGATGACGATGGGGCCGGAGCCGATGACCATGACTTTTTTGATCGATCTGTCTAAAGGCATTACCGCACCTCCATCATGTCCATGAACCTGTCAAACGCCCACTCCGTATCCCGCGGGCCGCCGTGGGCCTCCGGGTGGAACTGCATGGAGAAAGCCCGCTTTCCGGGGTAGTCAAGGCCCTCGCAGGTGCCGTCGTTGACGTTGACGAATCTGGCCTTCGCCCCGATGGCGTCAAGGCAGTCCATATCCACGGCGTAGCCGTGGTTCTGGCAGGTGATGTAGACCCGCCCGGTGGAGAGGTCCTTTACCGGCTGGTTGGCGCCGCGGTGGCCGAACTTGAGCTTCACCGTCCGGCCGCCCTGGGAGAGGGCCATCATCTGATGGCCCAGGCAGATGCCAAAGACAGGCACCCGGCCCATGAGCTTTCCGATCTCCCGGATACATCCGGTATTGTCGGCCGGGTCCCCGGGGCCGTTGGAGAGCATGACGCCGTCAACGCCCAGCTTCAGGACCTCCTCCGCGCCGGTATCGAAGGGCATGACCAGCACCCGGCAGCCGCGCTTGAGCAGGTTCTCCGGAATGCTCCCCTTGGCGCCGTAGTCCATGAGCGCCACGGTATGCTTCACCTCTCCCTCCGGCAGGAGCTCCTCCATGACCTTGGTGGAGGTGGCGGGGACGGAGCCCTCCACGCGGTAGTCCTTCAGGCTCTGCCAGTCGTAGTCGGGGTCCCCGGTTATGACCGCGTTCATGACGCCGCGGTCCCGGATGAGCTGGGTGAGCTCCCGGGTATCCACGCCGGCGATGCCGACGATCCCCATCCTCTCCATGAAGGTCTGGATGTTTTCCTGACACCGGAAATTGCTGGGCTCGTCGCAAACCTCCCTGACTACAGCTCCGCGGACGTGGATAGACGAGCTCTCCATGTCCGCGTCGGCAACACCGTAATTACAAAACATAGGAAACGTAAAAACGACCAGCTGGCCGAAATAGCTGGGATCCGTAAGACTTTCCACGCACCCGGTCATCCCCGTGGTGAAGACCAGCTCCCCCACGCTGGTGCCGGTCTTTCCAAAGGAAACTCCCTCATATTTTTTGCCGTTCTCCAGGATCAAATAAGCCTTTCCCATATATCCTCCTTCGTCGTCGCAGAAGCCGCTTTGCCTCACCCTCCCTCCGGTCGGGCTCAGGCGCGGGCTTCGCTCCATCTCTCCCCTGCGAACTGCGTTCGCCGGGGCCCCATTCGGGCTTTATTTCAACAGTTTCTGGATTCTCTCCATGGCCTCGCAGGTGTTCTCATAGGTCCCGAAGGAGGTCAGGCGGATGTATCCCTCTCCGCTGGGGCCGAAGCCGGCGCCGGGGGTCGTGACGACGCACGCCTCGCGAAGAAGCCTGTCAAAGAAATCCCAGCTCCCCATCCCGTCCGGGGTGCCGCACCAGATATAGGGGGCGTTGACGCCGCCGTAGACGGGCAGCCCGACCTGGGAAAGGGCCTCGCGGATGACCTGGGCGTTCTTGAGGTAGTAGCGGACGTTCTCCATGGACTGCTCCCGGCCGGCCGGACTGAGCGCCGCCTCGGCCGCGCGCTGGATGACGTACGGCACGCCGTTGAACTTGGTGCCCATGCGGCGGTTCCACATGTCGCGCAGGGAAGCCCCCCCGCGCACCAGGGCCTTGGGGATCACGGTGTAGGCGCAGCGGTTGCCGGTGAAGCCCGCGCTTTTTGAAAAGGATCTGAATTCGATGGCGCAGGTCTTGGCACCCTCCACCTCGAAGATGCTGTGGGGGATGCCGGGCTCGGTGATGAACGCCTCATAGGCCGAGTCGAACAGGATCACGCTGCCGTGCTCGTTGGCGTAGTCCACCCAGACCTTCAGCTGCTCCGCCGTGGCGGCGGTGCCGGTGGGGTTGTTGGGCGAGCAGATGTAGATGATATCGGGCACCCGCTCCGGGAGCGCCGGGAAGAAGCCGTTCTCCGCCGTGCAGGGAAGATACACCAGATTCGTCCATTTCTCTCCGTCAAAGTCCCCTGCCCGGCCGGCCATGGCGTTGGTGTCCACATAGACGGGATACACCGGGTCGCAGACGGCCACCACGTTGTCCACAGAAAAGATATCCCCGATATTGCCGCAGTCGGACTTGGCGCCGTCGGAGACGAAGATCTCGTCGTCGGCGATATCCACGCCCCGCTGCTTGTAGGAGCGCTGGATGGCGAGCCTCAGGAAATCATAGGCCCCGCATGTCTCCTCGCAGTAGCCGTGGAAGGTCTCCTGCCGGCCCATCTCGTCGGTGGCGCGGTGCATGGCCTCGATGACCGCGGGAGCCAGCGGGCGGGTCACGTCGCCGATGCCCATGCGTATGAGGGGCATGGGGGGATGCTCCGCCTGGAAGGCCCGGGTGCGGCGCCCGATCTCCGGGAAAAGGTAGCCGCCGGGGAGCTTCTGGAAGTTTTTGTTCACTTTAACCATGGAAAGGCCCCTTTTACTCCATTTTAAAATAAATTATATGCCGAAACTGCCCTGTTGTCAACGCTGTGTAAAGCCCAAAAAGGCAGGAATTTGTGAGGGGCTTTTGTTCACCTCTCCAAACAGGATGGGGCTCCCCGCTTCGCGGGGAGCCCCATCCTGTTTGGATCTTTTCCGGTCACTCGCCGAAGACGGCGATATAGTCCTTCTTGAACTTCTCGATGCCGGCATCGGTGAGCGGATGGTGGAGCATCTGCTCGATGACGGAATAGGGGATGGTGGCGATGTGGGCGCCTGCCAGGGCGCACTGGGTCACATGGACCGGGTTGCGAATGGAGGCGCAGATGATCTCGGTGTCAAAGCCGTAGTTGTCGAAGATGGTGACGATATCCTCGATCAGGTCCACACCGATGGTGGAGATATCGTCGAGACGGCCCAGGAACGGGGACACATAGGTGGCGCCGGCGCGGGCGGCCAGGAGCGCCTGATTGGCGGTGAAGATGAGGGTGACGTTGGTCTTGATGCCCTCGGAATGAAGGACCTTGACGGCCTTCAGCCCCTCCGCAGTCATGGGGATCTTCACGACCATGTTGGGGTGGATGGCGGCGATCTCGCGGCCCTCACGGATCATGTCCTCGGCCTTGGTGGTGGTGGCCTTCACCTCGCCGGAGATGGGGCCGTCCACGATGGAGGTGATCTCCTTTATGACCTCCTTGAAGTCGCGGCCCTCCTTGGCGATCAGGCTGGGGTTGGTGGTGACGCCGCAGATGACGCCCAGATCATTGGCCTTGCGGATGTCCTCCACATGGGCAGTGTCGATAAAGAGTTTCATGATACATTCCTCCTGAAAGATTTATTGTTGTATGGTGATCAAAGGGCTCTGGCGACGTTGGCGATGTTCTCAGCGGAGAGCCCGAACTGCTTGAGCAGGGGCACGGCGGGGCCGGAGTGGCCGAACTCATCGTTGACGCCGACTCTCTTTACCCGGCAGGGGATGCCGGACTCGGCGACCACGGCGCAGACGGCCTCGCCAAGCCCGCCGATGACGGAGTGCTCCTCGCAGGTGACGATCTTCCCGCACTCCCTGGCGGCCTTCAGCACCAGCTCGGTGTCCAGCGGCTTGATGGTGCACAGGTTGATGACCCGGGCATGGATGCCCTCGGCCTTCAGGGCCTGGGCGGCCTGGATGGCCTCATAGACCATGAGGCCGGTGGCGATGAGGGCCACGTCGTCCCCCTCGCAGAGCGTCTCGCCCTTGCCGATCTCAAATTTAAAGGTGTCCTGATCGTGGAATACGGGGATCGCCAGGCGTCCGAACCGCAGGTACACGGGGCCCTGGTGCTCATAGGCGGCGCGGACCGCGGCACGGGCCTCCACCGCGTCGGAGGGGCACAGGACCACCATGCCGGGGATGGAGCGCATGAGGGCGAAGTCCTCACAGCACTGGTGGGACGCGCCGTCCTCGCCGACGGAGATGCCGCCGTGGGTGGCGCCGATCTTCACATTGAGGTGGGGATAGCCGATGGAATTGCGGACCTGCTCAAAGGCGCGGCCCGCGGCAAACATGGCGAAGGAGGAGGCGAACGGGACCAGGCCCATGGAGGCCGCCCCCGCGGCCACGGCCATCATATTGCCCTCGGCGATGCCGCACTCGAAATGCCGGTCGGGAAATTTCTTTCTGAAGACGCCCGTCTTGGTGGCAGCGGCCAGGTCCGCCTCGAAAACCACCAGGTCGGACTTCTCCTCGCCCAGCTCGGCCAGAGCCGCGCCGTAGGCGTCACGGGTTGCGATCTTTTTTACTTCTTCTGCCATTTTATTTTGCCTCCAATTCCGCAAGATGCGCGTTGAGCTCGTTCATGGCGACCTCATATTCGGCGTCATTCGGCGCCTTGCCGTGCCACTCCACAGAATTTGTCATATAGCTGACGCCGGTGCCCTTGACGGTGTGCATCACGATCCCGAAGGGCTTACCCTTTGTCTCTCTTGCCTTTTGGAAGGCCGCTTCGATCTCGTCAAAGCTGTGGCCGTTGATCTCCATGACCTCAAAGCCGAAGGCCCGGAGCTTGGCGGCGATGTCGCCGGAGTCCATCACGTCCTTGGTGGGGCCGTCGATTTGGAGGCCGTTCTTGTCAATGATGGCCACAAAGTTGTCCAGCTTATAGTTGGCGGCGAACATGAAGGCCTCCCAGACCTGGCCCTCCTCGATCTCGCCGTCCCCCAGGAGCGTATAGACCCGACAGGGGTTCCCCATATACTTGGCGGCCTTGGCCATGCCGGCGGCGGCGCTGACGCCCTGGCCCAGGGAGCCGGTGGACATGTCCACGCCGGGGGTCAGGTTCATGTTGGGGTGGCCCTGGAGGTGGCTGCCGATCTGACGCAGGGTCTTCAGGTCCTCCCAGGGGAAGAAGCCCCGCAGCGCCAGAGCGGCGTACAGGCCGGGAGCGGTGTGTCCCTTGCTGAGGACGAAGCGGTCCCGGTTGGGATTTTTGGGGTCCGCGGGATCCACGTTCATCTCCTTGAAATAGAGGTAGGTGAACAGATCGGCGGAGCTCAGGGATCCGCCCGGATGACCTGCCTTGGCGGCGTGGGTGCCCTCCACGACCCCCATACGGACCTTCGTGGCCTTGATCTGAAGGTCCTTTCTTTCAGCATCTGTCATAGTGTAACGATCCTCCTTAATTCTGACCGTAGTAGGCGTTGGCGCCGTGCTTGCGGAGATAATGTTTGTCCAAAAGCTCCTGCTGCATCGGGGGCAGGCCGGGCGTGAGGGCCATGGCGTGGAAGGCCATGAACGCCACCTCCTCCAGAACGACGGCGTTGTGGACGGCGTTCATCGGGTCCGTGCCCCAGGCAAAGGGGCCGTGGGAGCAGACCAGCACCGCCGGGATGTCGGCGGGCGAGATGTCCCGTTTGATGAAGGTCTCGATGATCACGTTGCCCGTTTCCAGCTCATATTCGCCGGCGATCTCCTCCGGGGTCATGCGGCGGGTGCAGGGGATCTCGCCGTAGAAGTAGTCCCCCTGGGTGGTGCCGAAGGGTGGGATGCCCCGGCCGGCCTGGGCGAAGCTGGTGGCCCAGCGGGAGTGGGTGTGCACCACGCCTCCCAGGGCCGGGAAGGCCTTGTAGAGCGCCACATGGGTGGCGGTGTCGGAGGAGGGCTTCCACTTCCCCTCCACGCGGTTCCCGTTGAGATCGACGACCACCATGTCCTCGGCGGTCATGCCGTCATAATCCACGCCCGAGGGCTTTATGACCACGAGCCCCTTTTCCCGGTCGATCCCCGAGACGTTGCCCCAGGTGAAGGTCACGAGCCCGTGCCTGGGCAGCTCCAGATTGGCCTTGCAGACCAGTTCCTTTAATTCTTCAAGCATGTCAGATCACCTCCGTCGCGTGCTTTTCCACCGGCAGGGCCCTGACATAGCGGGCGAGGAACGTATTGAAGCCGTCCACGTCTGCCTTCTCGGCCATGAGGGTGGTGGATCTCGCGGTATTGAAAACCCGGTTCTCCAGATAGTCTCCCAGGGTCTCGGTGCCGACCTTCCGGATCATATAGGCCGCCAGCAGCGCCATGCCGTAAGGGCCGCCCTCGCCGGCCGTTTCCATGACGGAGACGGGCACGCCCGCCGCGGCGGAGAGCATGGTCTGGCCCACGCCGGGGGTCTTGAAGAAGCCGCCGTGGCCGTAGAGCTTGTCGATCTTCACCTGCTCCTGGCCGGTGAGGATGTCCAGGCCGATCTTCAGGGTCGCCAGCGCCGAGAGCAGGTGGGTGCGCATGAAGTTGGCCAGCGTCATCCGGGCGTCAGGCGTGCGCAGGAAGAGGGGCCGCCCCTCGTCCATGTCGGTGACGCCCTCGCCGGAGAAATAGTTGAAGCTGAGAAGCCCGCCGCAGTCCGGGTCGCCCTCCAGGGCCTTTTTGAAAAGGAGGGTAAAGAGGGCTCCCCTGTCGATCTCAAAGCCCGCGGCCCCGGCAAAGTCGGCGAAGAGCCCGACCCAGGCGTTGATATCGGAGGTGCAGTTGTTGCAGTGGACCATGGCCACGGGCTCGCCGGAGGGCGTGGTGACCATATCGATCTCCCGGTGAACG
This sequence comes from uncultured Oscillospiraceae bacterium, assembly GCA_947625815.1. Lineage (GTDB taxonomy): Bacteria > Bacillota > Clostridia > Oscillospirales > Oscillospiraceae > RUG626. Next base: position 87,498 of record CANQPU010000001.1, on the reverse strand, counting down.
CCCAGGGCCTTGTCCACCACCACCATGGCGAAATCGGAGGTCCCGGCGGAGACGTTCCCGGTCCCCACCTTCACGGAGTTGGTGGCGGCCATTCCGGTCCCGGCGTCGCCCTCAGGCGGGCAGACGGGGATGCCGGGCTCCAGCGTGCCCTCCGGGTCCAGGAACCTGGCGCCCGCCTCGGTGAGGACGCCCGCGTGCTCGCCGGCCACGAGGACCCGGGGCAGCACGTCCCGGAGCTTCCACTCGTAGCCCTTGAACTCGGTGAGGGCGTCAAAGAGGTCGATCATCCGCTGGTTGAAGTCGCGCTCGTCGCTGTCGATGGGGAACATGCCGGAGGCCTCGCCGATGCCCATCACATGCTTCCCGGTCAGCTCATAGTGGATGTAGCCGGCCAGCGTGGTCAGATGCGCCAGGCGCGGCAGATGCTCCTCGCCGTTGATGATGGCCTGATAAAGGTGGGCGATGGACCAGCGCTGGGGGATATTGAAGCCAAAGAGCTTGGTCAGCTCCGCGGCGGCCTGGCCGGTTATGGTGTTGCGCCAGGTGCGGAAGCCCGCCAGCTGATTCATGTCCCGGTCGAACGGGAGATACCCGTGCATCATGGCGGAGACGCCGATGGCGCCCACCGTGGTAAGCTCCACGCCGAATTTCTCGCGCACGTCCTTTTTGAGGTTGGCGTAGCAGGCCCGGATGCCGGAGTGGATATCCTCCATGGAGTAGGTCCAGACGCCGTCCTCCAGCCGGTTCTCCCACTCATGGTCGCCGGAGGCGACGGGGATGTGGTTTTCGTCGATGAGCACGGCCTTGATGCGGGTGGATCCAAGCTCAATGCCCATGGCGGTCTTGGTCAGATCTATCATGGTCAGTCTCCTTATTCTCAATCTTCCAGAATATTGCCGATCCCGTAGGAGATCTGGAGCATCCTGGTGTCCATCTGGGAGGGGCAGAGCTGCAGCAGCTTCGTGCCGTCCTCCACGGTGCACATGCCCATGCTCCACCCGGCCTGGTGCATCCGGGAATCGTAGGTGACCAGCATGGGCACCTTCTCCCAGGGTCCCTCGGCAAGATCATAATTGACCAGGAACCAGCCCGGATCCCGAAGGCCCACCGGACCGGAGTCCTTCTTGCTGGACACGATGATGGTCCCGTTGGGGCCGCCCTGGGGCACCCAGATGCAATAGGGCATGCTCCCCAGGAAGAAGCCGTCGGAGGTCCGGGCCACCGTGCCAAGCTGGGCGGGGTCGCCCCAGTCCACCCCGTCGTCGGAGAGCTTGAAGCGCACCTCGCAGGGCGGGAACATGGATTCCTTGAAATTCACGACCTCGTAGCACACAAAGTACTTCCCGTTGGGCAGGCGCGTCACAATGGCCATGCCGGGGCGCTGGAAGCCGTCGGGCACGGCGGTGACGAAGCGCTCCTCCCCCCATGTACGCCCGCCGTCCCGGGACACCTGGAGGGCCAGGGTCTGGTTGAGGAGGCGGTTGGTGTGGGGCCGCTCGTCGGTGTAGATGACCGTGATGTCCCCGTCGGCGTTCAGGTAAATGAAGGGCTCCCAGACCGGGCCCAGCGCGTCCCAGTTCTGCTCGACGGGTGGGCCGCCGGCACAGACCGTGGAGCGGTATTCCCAGGTCTTGCCGTGGTCGCGGCTTATGAAGAAGAGCAGCTCTGTGCACGCAAAAGTAAGCGGGATGGAGTTGGCGGAGAACACCAGCGTCCCGGCGGGCAGATCGGCCACGTCCTGGGGGAGCTCGAAGAGCACAGGCTGGAAGCGAAGGCCGTAGCCGTTCTTGGTGTCCTCCACCTGGCTGTAAAATTCCCAGGTCTTGCCGTGGTCGCGGCTGGCGTAGATCGGTGTCACCGGGGGTTCCTTGACGGTGTAATGGTCGAAGGCGGCCAGCACCAGGCCGTTCAGCTCCCCCGCGTGGTGGAGCTCAACGGGGCGCGGGTACAGGACGCCGCCGCCGTTGCCGTAGACCTCCTCCCGGCGGGGCGAGTAGACCACGCCGGCAAAGTCCTTTTGAAGCTTGATGGGCATAGCGCTACCTCCGGGGGACCGTCAAAGGTTCCTGAGCTTCCAGGCGATATCGCTCACGAAAAGCTCCTTCTCAAACTCCTCCGGCCTTGTATCCTTTGTGATGTGGACGCACTCGATCTCCATCATCCTCGCCCAGTCGATCATCATCTGGGCGGTGACGGCGGTGGACAGCACCGTGTGATGGGCGCCGCCGGCCATGATCCAGCACTTGACGCCGGTGAGAAGGTCGGGCATGGCCTTCCACATGACCCGGGCCACCGGGAGATTGGGCATCTCCAGGATGGGCTTGATGACCTCAATGTCCTGAATGAGCAGGCGGAGCCGGCCGCCCATGTCGATGAGCGTCACCACGATGCCGGGGCCCTCCCGGCCCTCAAAGACCAGCCTCGCCGGCGGCTCGCGGTCGCCGATGCCCAGGGGATGGACCTGGATCTTCGGCCTCTGCGCGGCGATGGAGGGGCAGACCTCCAGCATATGCGCGCCCAGGGAGACCTCCTTGCCGGGCTCCAGGTCGTAGGTGTAGTCCTCCATGAAGACGGTGCCGCCCTCAAGCCCCTCGGCCATCTTTTTCATGATGGCGGTCATGCCGGCGGTCTTCCAGTCGCCCTCGCCGCCGTAGCCGCAGCCGTCGGCCATCATGTTCTGGGTGGCCAGGCCAGGGAGCTGCTTCATGCCGTAGAGGTCCTGGAAGTTGTTGGAGAACGCCGACGCGCCCTCCCGCCGGAGGATCTTCCGCATGGCGATCTCCTCGCGGGCCTGGTAGCGGACGGTGGCGATATCGTCGGTGTCCATGTCGTAGCGGCTTTCATATTCGGCCATCTTTTCGTCGATCTCGGCCTCGGTCACGGCGTCCATGGTCTCCACAAGGTGGCCCACGGGCCAATAATCCACCTGCCAGCCAAGCTTGATGTGGGTCTCCACCTTGTCGCCCTCGGTGACGGCCACCTCCCGCATATTGTCGCCGAAGCGGATGACCTTCAGCTCGTGGGAAAAGGCGTAGCCCACCGCGGAGCGCATCCAGGCCGCCAGCTCGTTAAGAACGGGCTCGTCCTGCCAGTAGCCGGTGATGATCTTCCGCGGGAAGCGCATACGGGCCCCGATGAAGCCGTGCTCCCGGTCGCCGTGGGCGGCCTGATTCAGGTTCATGAAGTCCATGTCGATCTCCAGGTTGGGGATGTTGCGGTTATACTGGGTGGCCAGATGGCAGTAGGGCTTGCGGAGAAGGTCGAAGCCGTGGATCCACATCTTGCTGGGGGAGAAGGTGTGGCACCAGGTGATGATGCCGGCGCAGGCGTCATCCGCGTTGGCGGCCTTCATCGTTTTGGTGATCTCGGCGTCCGTTTTCACGGTCCCCTTGTAGACCACCCGGCAGGGCAGCTTCCCCGTTTTGTTCATCCAGTCGGCCATCTCGGCGGCGCGGGCGGCCACCGTATCGAGGACTTCGGGCCCGTAGAGGAACTGACTTCCCACCACGAACCAGAATTCCGTTGCTTTCATATCCATATGCTGTGCTCCTTCAATCATACTTTTGCCAAAGGGTGCGCGAGCCGACGGTCACCGTCGGCTCGCGCACTGCTATTTTTGCGATCAGTTTACGATGGCCATCTCGGTGTCCTTGTCGAAGACATGGATCTTCTCGGGATCAAGAGCGACGGTGATCTGGCTGCCGTAACGGGCGTTGGTGGCGGCGCTGACCTTGGCGGACCACTGGACCTTCTTCACGTTGGCGTAAGCGTCGTCGGTGAACTGGCGCTGGACCTCGGCGGGCTTCTCGTTCAAAAGGTTGAAGTAAAGCAGGACCTCGGAGCCCAGGAGCTCATAGCCGTTGACCTTGACCTGGAACTGGGTGTCGGGGTGGGCGGCGAGCTCATGCTCGGCCTCGAAGATGGCCTCGGGCCGGACGCCCATGATGACCTTCTTGCCCACATAGCCCTTGTCCTTCAGGACCTTGGCCTTATCGGCGGGGAGCTTGACCTTGTGGACGTCAAACTCCAGGTACACGTCGTTGCCGCTGGCGGTGCAGTCGGCGTTGATGAAGTTCATCTGGGGGCTCCCGATGAAGCCGGCGACGAACAGGTTGTCGGGGTGATTGTAGAGCTCGCGGGGGGAGGCGACCTGCTGGATGATGCCGTCCTTCATGACGACGATGCGGGTGCCCAGGGTCATGGCCTCGGTCTGGTCATGGGTGACGTAGATGATGGTGGCGCCCAGGCGCTGATGGAGAGCGGAGATCTCGGCGCGCATCTGGACACGCAGCTTGGCGTCCAGGTTGGAGAGGGGCTCGTCCATGAGGAACACCTTGGGCTCGCGGACGATGGCGCGGCCCATGGCCACACGCTGTCTCTGGCCGCCGGAGAGGGCCGCGGGCTTGCGGTCCAGGAGCTGAGCCAGATCCAGGATCATGGAGGCGTCCTTCACCTTCTTGTTGATCTCGTGCTTCGGGGTCTTGCGAAGCTTCAGGCCGAAGGCCATGTTGTCCTTGACGGACATGTGGGGATAAAGGGCGTAGTTCTGGAAGACCATGGCGATGTCGCGGTCCTTGGGCTCCACGTCGTTCATGATCTTTCCGTCGATCATGAATTCGCCGTCGGAGATGTCCTCAAGGCCGGCGATCATACGCAGGGTGGTGGACTTGCCGCAGCCGGAAGGGCCGACAAAGATGATGAATTCCTTGTCCTCGACCTCAAGGTTGAAGTCCTTGACCGCTTCGTAGCCGTTGGGGTAGATCTTGTAGATGTGCTTCAAAGACAGGCTTGCCATAATTGAACCCTCCTGAAATTATATTGAAATTGTTTTTCTTTTTTATTTGGCGGTGACCCACACGGTCATCTCCCCCGGCTTCCGGTTCCCCCAGAAGCAGTAGGGGACAAATTTCAAGGTCGCGGGGACGGCGTCCGGGGCCCGGGTGCTGTAAAGTCCCCCGCTCCACTGTAATCTCATCCCCTCCGCCTCCACGGTGACGCAGTCCCGCAGATTGCCTCCGGGGACCTCCCGCAGGGCCTTGGAGGTATCGATCCTCAGCGCGGCCAGGCCCTCTCCGTTATCGACCTCCTCCAGGCAGTAGACCAGCGGTCCTTTTCTGACCGCCACCTTGCCGGAATCGGCCGATACCAGCGGGTTGGCGTAGACGACTCTGGCCGTCATGCCGAAGCGGAAGCTCACCTCGCATCCCGTGCCGTCCACGGGGATGACCGCGTAGCCCCGGTCCATGGCCGGGACAAAGCCGCCGCCGGCGTTGGTGAATTCAGGCTCCTCGGCGTAGTCGGGGACGCGGATGAGAAGCTTACCGTGAACGGGTCTTTCGGCGCGGATCCGGATCACCGCCCGGCCCTCCCAGGGCAGGGAGGAATCTATGGCGATCTCCACCGGCGTGCCGGAGAGCCCGGCCCGGTAGGTGCCGCTTATGAGGAGATTGACCCGGACGGAATCCTCGCCCTCAAAGGCCACATATTCGCCCAGGGAGGCCAGCGTCCTGGCGATGTTGGGCGGACAGCAGGCGCAGCCGAACCACTTTTGCCGCACGGGCTTGACATGGGCCCGGTCGGTGGCCGGCATACACTGGTCCGGGATGACCTCCAGGGGATTGACGTAGAAAAAGCTCCGGCCGTCCATGGCGATGCCCGCCAGGACCGTGTTGTAAATGGCCAGCTCCGCGGTGTCCATGTATCTGGCGTCGCCGGTGACTCTGGCCATGCGCTTGCAGAACATGGCCAGCGCTATGGAGGCGCAGCTCTCGGCGTAGGCCGAGTCGTTGGGCAGGTCATAGTCGGCGGTGAACCGCTCCATGACGCCTGAGCTGCCGATGCCGCCGGTTATGTACATCCGCTTGCGCGTGATGTTCTCATAGAGCCGCTGGCAGGCGTCCAGAAGCTCCCCGTCCGCGTAGCTCCCGGCCAGGTCCGCCATGGCAGAGTAGAGGTAGAGCGCCCTGACCGCGTGGCCCTCGGCGCTGGACTGCTCCCGCACGGGGGCGTGGGCCTGGGCATACTCGGGGACGTAGGGGTTGGGGTCGTGCCAGACGTCGATAAAACGCGGAAGGGAGCTCTCACGGCTCAGATAATCCGTGGTGCCCCGGCGGTTCACAAAGTCATAGGCCATGGCGCGGTAGCGCTCCTCCCCAGTGACCTCATAGAGCCGGAAGAGCGCCAGCTCGATCTCCTCGTGCCCCGGCACCGCGTCGGCATAGTCGGGGGTGTGGAAGACCTGGCAGATGAGGTCGGCAAAGCGCCGCATGGCGGTGAGGAACCGGTCCTCCCCCGTCACCTGATACCAGGCCACGGCGGCCTCGATGAAGTGGCCGGCGGTGTAGAGCTCATGCCCCTCCTTGAGGTTGCAGAACTGACGGCCCGGGTGGAGGATGGTGAAGTAGCTGTTCAGGTATCCGTTGGGCTGCTGGGCCTTCAGGACCAGGTCGATCATCTCCTCCGCCGTATCCCGGAGCTTCGGGTCCGGCAGAGCGGCCAGGGAGTAGGCCGCGGCCTCCAGCCATTTGGCCAGGTCCGTGTCCTGGAAGACCCACCCCTCAAAGGTCCCCTCCTCCAGTCCGGCGGCGATCCGCAGATTGCGGATACAGCGGCTGGGAGGCGCGCCGGGGATCCGGTCCCAGAGGGTGTCGTACTGATACGGCAGGATCTCGCTGGTGACCAGCCTCACACAGCCGTTCCAGAAGGGATCGTCGATCCGGGTCGCCCGGAGCGGCAAATATTTTATTTTGTTTTCAAATAACCTATCTGCCATCGATGATATCTCCACATTCTCCGTTAAATTTGCCGAAGGATTCGGCAATATGTTTACGGAAATCTAAACGAAACCGGTTGACTCGCCACTTTATTTGCTATATAATACTGAACAAAGGATAATTTTGGGGGTGTTTACCGTGCTTCACATAAAATCGCTTGACAACGGTCTGGAGCTTTTCAAGGCGCTGGGCTCGGATATGCGGGTCCAGATCCTGGACCTCCTCCTGGAGGAGAAGCAGATGAGCATGAACCAGATCGCGGCCAGACTCAACATCACCAACGGGGCCCTTACGGGCCACATAAGGAAGCTGGAGAGCTGCGGGCTCATCTCCATCTCCAACGACTCGGCCTCTCACGGCAATCAGAAGCTCTGCTCCCTCACCACCGACAGGATCCTCATCGACATCGAGCAGGAGCGCCCGCCTCAGAACGTCCAGGTGACCCAGATGCGGGTCGGCCACTTCTCGGCCCACTGCATCCTGCCCACCTGCGGGATCGCCACCTCCAAGGCGCTCATCGGCGAGACGGACGATCCGCGGTACTTTGACCACCCGGACCGGTACAACGCGGACATTCTCTGGTTCGCCAGGGGCTTTGTGGAGTACACGGTCCCCAACTTCATCCCCCGCAGCCAGCGCATCACCGGCATCGGCATCTCCTGCGAGATGTCCTCCGAGGCCCCCGGCGTCAACAGCTATTGGCCGTCGGACATCACCTTTTCCATAAACGGTGTGGAGCTGGGCGTCTGGACCTCCCCCGGAGATTTCGGGGAGAGCAAGGGCCTTTTGACGCCCGACTGGTGGCCGGTGAACTGGAATCAGTACGGCATCCTCAAGCTCCTTATGGTGACGCCCCAGGGGACCTTTATCGACGGTCTGCGGATCTCCGACGTGACCGTGGACGACCTGGGCCTCTCCCCCGGTCAGCCCGCCCTCTTCCGGATGGCGGTCCTGGAGGACGCCCGGAACGTGGGGGGCCTGACGCTCTTCGGAAAGAGCTTCGGCAACTACCGCCAGGATATCAGCTTTTCCTTCTATTACGAGCCCATCGAATGACCTACCACTTTTTATAGGGACAGTGGCTGATCCTCCGGATGGCCCGCAGCTCTACATAACACCCGCAGGCCATGCAGGTCGGTCCGGAGAGCTTTTCACAGTCCTCGCAGATCCGAATACGGTTTTTGTATTCCTCCTCGGCGGTCCGGTCTCTCTCCCGGACCGCCGAGCGGTTTTTTTCTATCAGCTCGAGATAATTCTCCGCGTCCATGCCGATGAGGCACTTTTTGCAGATGACGCTGGTCATTTCCCCAGCCTGAACTCCACCACGCTGGCGGCGGGGAGCTCCACGGTGACACCCTTCTCCGTCCCGGTGACGTTCCAGTCCTTCTCCACTACCCTGTTCCGATCCTCAAAGGTGTTGTGGTCGTGGATGTCGCCGGAGGCGACGATCTTCGCCTCAAGGAGCGTGGGATAGGGGCCGCCGGAAAGCTCCACGTCCACCTTCTCGGCCTCGTGGGCGGAGAGGTTGGCGAGGGTCACGGTGACCACGCCGTCCCTGACGGAGACGGACTCGCTGATCTGCGGGACCTCCGTCCCGCCGGCTCCGACGCTCCTGACGCCGGAGAGGCTGCTCTCCACCAGGTCGCCGTCCTGATGGTGGCGGTACATGTGCATCACGTGGTAGGTGGGGGTCAGGAGCATCTCCGGCCCCTCCGTGAGGATCACGGCCTGCAGGACGTTGACGATCTGGGCAAGGCACGCCATCTTCACCCGGTCAGAGTGCTTGTTGAAGATATTGAGGGTGATGCCGGCGATCAGCGCGTCCCGGACGGTGTTCTGCTGATAGAGGAAGCCCGGATTGGTCCCCGGCTCCACGGTATACCAGCTGCCCCACTCGTCCACGCTCATGCCGATGCGCTTCTCGGGGTCAAACTCGTCCATGATGCCGCCGTGGAGGCGGATGAGGTCCTCCATGTAGAGGGCCTTCTTCATGGTGACGTAAAAGACCTGATCGTCGAACTCCGTGGCGCTGCCCTTTTTCTCCCACCCCAGGGGGTGTACGTAATAGTGGAGGCTCAGCCCGTCCATGAAGCCGTGGTGATGGTCCGGATGGGGGAGCTTGAAGCAGGTCTCCAGCACGCCCCGGGTCCAGAAGGCGTCGTCCACGTTGGCGCCGCAGCAGATCTTGCGGATGGGCGCGGCCTTGTCGTAGTGGCGCACATAGGTCTGATACCGCCGGTAGAGGTTGGCGTAATACTCCGGCGTCATATTGCCGCCGCAGCCCCAGTTCTCGTTGCCCACGCCGAAGTAATCCACCCGCCAGGGCTCCGGGTGGCCGTTTTTGGCCCGCAGATCCGCCATGGGCGAGACGCCGGGGAAGGTCATATACTCCACCCACTCGCTCATCTCCTGAACGGTGCCGGATCCCACGTTGCCGTTGATATAGGTCTTGCACCCCAGCTGACGGCAGAGCTCGAAAAACTCATGGGTGCCGAAGGAGTTGTCCTCCATCACCCCGCCCCAGTGGGTGTTGATCATCTTTTTTCTGTTTTCCCTGGGTCCGATGCCGTCCTTCCAGTGGTACTCGTCGGCAAAGCAGCCGCCGGGCCAGCGCAGGACGGGGACCTTCAGCTCTTTCAGGGCCTCCACAACGTCCGTCCTCATGCCGTTGACGTTGGGGATATCGGAGTGCTCGCCCACATACATCCCCTCGTAGATGCACCGGCCCAGATGCTCGGAGAAGTGGCCGTAGATCTCGGGGTTGATGTGGCTGATCGTTTTGGTTTCGTTGATCTTCAGAGTTGCCATAGGGTAAAATCCTCACAAAATAATTATTTACAGCTCGTTGTCGAAGCTGAAAATGGGCTTTTCGTTGTTCCAGTCGATGGGCTGGAGCATGGTGTGCCGGTTGGGGTTGTAAAGGGGGTTCCCCACGATCTCGGCCTCCGTGCGGGCGTGGAACACCAGGATGTCGTTCCCCTCCTCGTCCTTGGTGAAGGAGTTATGTCCCGGGCCGTAGACGCCCTTCTCCAGGTCGGTGCGCAGCACCGGCCACCGCTCCTTCCGCCAGCTCAGGGGATCCAGCAGGTCCGCGTCCTCGTCGGCGGTCAGCATCCCCATGCAGTAGTTGACGCCGGTGTCGCTGGCGGAATAGGTGAGATACACCTTTCCGTTGCGCTTGATGACCGCGGGGCCCTCATTGACCCAGAAGCCGAAGCGCTCCCAGTCGTAGTCCGGGGTGGTGAGCATCACCTGGACGGTGTCCAGCGTGTAGCCGTTCTTCATTCTGGCTATGTAGAGGTTGGAGACCTGCTTCCCCACGCCCACCTTCTCGGCCCAGACGTAATACCACGAGCCGTTGCACTGAAAAACGGTGGCGTCCAGGGAGAAGGCCCGGAAGGAGAACTTGTCGTCCTTGGCCGGCCTCATCTTGCCCTTCTCCACCCAGGGCCCCGCGATGGGGTCGTCGCTCTGGCACTCCAGAACATAGGGCCGGATGTGCCAGGGCTGGGTCTTCATGCCGCCGGCGTAATAGATGTACCACTTTCCGAAGACCTTGTGCAGCTCCGGCGCCCAGATGTGCAGGCTCATGGGGCCGGACTCATGAGCCGTCCAGAGGACGTGCTCCTCCGCGTCGGGGAGGTCCGCCAGATGATCGGCCCTCCTCAGAATGATCCTGTCATAGGAGGGGACGGAGGCGGTGAAATAATACCGGCCCGCCTCATCCCGGGTGATATAGGGATCCGCCCGCTGGAGGATCCAGGGTTTGTTGAATACGAGTTTCTTGTCCATACGGTCTGCCTTTTTCAATCCCTGAGAGTAAGATTCGCGGACCTTGCGTCCGCGTCTCCAGAGGCGCGGCGTCCGTGCCCCTGGAGACGCGGGGCTTCCTTGTGGAAGCCCCGCAAGGTGTAGGGTCAGATCACTCGGTGACAGCGCTGAGAAGCTCGATGTAGCAGCCGTCACCAACGAGGAACGCGTTGATGGGGGCGTCGGCGGCAGCGCCGAGCGTAACAACGGACTGCTCCGTCATGACGGTCCCGTCAGCGCCGGTGAAGGTGAAGTCCATGGTGACGACGTTGGCCGCGCGGGTCATCTTCAGGGTGACGTCGGCGTCAGTCATCAGGTTGAGCCAAGCGACCCAGTCGGTCCAGGACATCGTGGAGGTCTGGGCAAAGCCCTCGGCGCCCCAGCCATAGGCGTCGGCGCGCTGGACGCCGTACTCGGTGTAGCCCTCGACGGTGCAGACAGCGGGATCGCCGTTGGCGACCTTATCGGTGGTGAACTCGTTGGCGCAGAAGCCCACGCTGAAGTTGTTCCAGTTGGCAACGCCGTTGGAGTAGTTGTGGAAGGTCAGGGTCGTGGTCTTGCCCTCTTCGATGGCGAAGGTGTCGGTGTTGTCCACGAAGAACCCGCAGACACGGTCCGGGGTGCCGAGGACGTCGATGGCGTTGGCGTTCACGGGGGCGGCGGTCAGGGTAGCGGGGTCGATGGGCTCCGCGGGAGCGGGAGCCTCGCTCTCACCGTCATCGGTGGGGCCGGTGTACTCGGGGGCCACGGAGGCAACGGTGGCGTCGCCCATCTGATAGAGGCTCAGGACCTGACCGGCGGTCAGCGCCTCGTCATAGATGTAGAGGTCGTCGATGAATCCCTTGTAGCAGGCATCCCAGTAGTTGATGCCCACATAGGCCTCAAGGCCGCGGATGGCGGTGTCAAGGTGCTGGAAGATCTCGGGGGCAACGCCCTGATAGTAGAGGTTCTCGGCGCTGGCGTCGAAGAAGAGCTGGCCATTCAGATAGAGCTTGGTGCCGATACGCTCGCCGTTGTCGTCGGGGCAGGTGTAGCGGTTGCCGTCAACGACAAGAGCCACATGGGTCCACTCCTTCTTGCCGTAGGTATTGTCGGCGCCGACCCAGGGGAACACGCCGTTTTCATCGTTGCTCCAGGGGATGGAGGAGTTTCTGTTCCACGCCACGGGGCAGATGGAAGCGCCGTCAGGGCCCCAGGTGGTGGAGGTGAAGTTGAACCAGCAGACAGCGGTGGCGGGGTCGGTGCTGTTAGCCATACCCACGTTGCGGCCCATGGTGACGATGGGCCCGAAGGTGATGAAGCGGTCGCCGTTGTACCAGAAGGCGATGGTGTAGCTGTCATCGGTGGGGGCGGTCATGTCCAGCTTGATGCCGTACTTGCCGTCCAGATACGCGGCCTTGCCCACGGGGCCGTCGGCGAACATGATCTCATGCTTGGACTCGACGACGTCGAACTGACTGGTGGTCACGCCGGTGAGCTCGCTGTCCACGGGGCGGGGGACCTGGTGCAGGGTGCTGAGGCCCTCGGCGGACTCAAAGTCCCAGTGGTTCAGCGCGGTGGCAGGCAGGGGCTCGGGGTCCACGACCTCGGGAGGATTCTCCTCGCCGCCGCTGCCCTCGGGAGGATTCTCCGCGGGATCCTTCTCTCCGCCGCTGACAGTGCCGTCCGGATCCTTAACGTCGTCACCGGTCTGATCGCAGGCCGCGATAGCAAGGACCATGACAAGAGCCAGCAGGATCGCTAAAAACTTTTTCATTTTAGTCTCCTTCCTTCTTGAAAAGCATTTTCTATCTTATCCGATCAACGGATAAAACCTTGTTCATTCCCCTCCCCCGTTGGGGGGAGGGACATTGTGCGGGGAGCTTACGCGTTGGCGTTCTTCATCTCGGTGTACTCGGCGATCTCGGCCTCGGAGAGGACGTTGTAGCCGCTGGGCCCGAAGTAGTTGATCATGGCCTCGGCGTGATAGTAGTTGAACTTGCGGGTGGCCTCGTCCACGTAGTCGGCGGCCTGACCGGTGCCGGCGTCAACGATGCCGTGGATGCCGATCTTGTTGAAGTACTCGTCGCAGGCGGTGTGATAGCCGGCGATGGAGACCCAGCCGTAGGGGATGGGCTGCATGCAGGAGGCGAAGAAGTCGGTCCAGTGCTCCTTGTGCTCATCGTCCATGCCCTTGCAGAACATGTCGATGTAAGCGTTCCACACGCCCTGGTCGGTGGTGAGAGGCGCGGGCATGTTGTCGGTGCGCAGGGGGGTGCCGGAGGCGGTGACGATGGACTCGTCGTTATAGAGGGAGATACGGGCATACCAGCCGTCGATGCCGAAGGTCATGAACTTCAAAAGCTCATAGGCCTCGCGGGGATACTTGGTGGCGCTGGAAACGCCGCCGAAGTCCATGGTGGCGATGGTGTTGTGAAGGCCCTCGTCCGTGTTGGAGGCGGAGGGGATGACGTAGGGGACGATGTCCAGGTTGTTGGCCTCCATCTGGGTCACGCCGTCCTCGGTCTCGGCCAGCCAGATGTTCTGATAGGTCCAGAAGGGCTCGGTGAAGATGGCCACGTGGCCGGAAAGTCCGGACCAGTTGGCGGGGTCGCCCAGCCACTCCTCGTTGGCCAGGGTGTCGCGGTCGGGGGCCACATAGCCGCTGACGCGGAGGTCGCCGTACTCCTGCTCGCCCACGGCCCAGGCGGAGAGGTCAAAGTCCTTGCCGTCGAAGCCGAACTCGCCGATGATGTCGCCGCCGGCGGCGATGCCGTAGAGGGAGTCAAGACGGGTGTAGGCGAAGAGGCCGTAATACTCCATGCCGTCCAGGCTCTTGGGCTGCTTGCCGGCCTTGATGATGTTGATCATGTCGGCCCATTTCCAGTTCTGGTCGGGGATAGCGATGGAGAGCTTCTTCAGCACGTTGCGGTCAACGGCCACAGCGGTGGGGAAGAACTTCATGGGGACGGCATAACGGTGGCCCTCAAGGCCATAGCAGCCGATCTTGGCGGAGTTGATGGTGGAGGCCAGCAGCGGGGTCTCGTCATCGGTGCCCCAATACTTGGCGATGTCCAGGAAGATCCTGTTGGACAGGGCGTAGTCGGCGTCGGAGGTCATCACCACGTCCGGGGTCTCGCCGTTGTTGATGAGGGTGCCCAGGGTGGTGTTGTAGGTATCGACGGCCTCAAAGGTGGTCTCGACCTTGATGTTGGGATAGATCTTCATGAAGATCTTGGCCAGCTCCTGGGTGACCACGTCGCTGTCGAAGTTGAAGTAGCGGAGGGTGATGTTCTCCGTGGTCATGTTCGTGTACTTCTTGAACTGATGGTCGAAGCCGTCGATGGTGACGAGCTCATACTCGCCGCACTCATCGGCTCCTACGTACTTGCCGCTGCCTCCGTCCTTGTTGCATCCGGCGAGGATGCCCACAAGCATCAGGAGAGCAAGGCCGAGTGCCAATATCCTTTTCTTCATATTTACCTCCAATGTGTTTTTTATTTTGACGGGCGTTTGGCCCGTTCAATACGGTCTTCCGCTCCCCTCCCCCCTCGCGGGAGGAGGGGATGAAATTTTTATTCGCCGGTGATACCGGTGCGGTCGATGGACTCAACGAACTGCTTCTGAAGGACGAAGTACAGCAGGAGCAGCGGCAGGATGGAGAGCATCGTGCCGGCCATGCTGATGGACTCGTTGAGGGTAGCCACTCCGCCGGAAGCGCCGGAGGTCTGCTGGTAGCTGCTGTAATTGGAAGCGAAGTTCTGGAGCTGGATGACCAGCGTCGTCCAGCTGGAGTTGCCGTAGACGCCGTGGACGTAGAGGTTCGTGAGATACGCCTCGTTCCAGTACCAGACGAAGGAGAACAGGCCCACTGTGATGAAGGCGGGCTTGGCGCTGGGGAGGGCCACCTTGTAGAAGGACTCGAAATACCCCGCGCCGTCGATCTTGGAGGCCTCGATCAGCACCTTGGGGATCTGGCGGAAGAACTGCCAGAAGATGAGGATGAAGATCGGGGCGTTGATGCCCTGTCCCAGGATCGCCGGGAGGATGAAGGCCCACAGCGTATTCAGGATGCCCATGTTGGAGTAGAGCACGTAGGTGGGGATCATGGTGACCTGGCTGGGGAGCACGAAGGTCAGGATGATGATGCCCATGCAGATGGCCTTGCCCTTGAAGTTGAACCGGGCCAGGCCGTAGCCCACGATGGAGCAGCTGACCAGGTTGCAAAGGGTGGGGATGCCGGCGATGATGATGCTCTGGAGCAGGGACTTCCAGAAGTCCATACTGGCGGCGGCCTGCTTGTAATTGGAAAAGTTCAGGGAGCTGGGCAGCCACTTGATGGAGGAATCCAGAAGGTCGTCCAGCGTCATGAAGCTGGCGGAGATCATGTGGAGGATCGGATAGATGTAGATGAAGCCGATGCAGATGAGCAGGGCGTAGACCAGGAACTGCTTGAGAAAGCCCTCCTTGTCCTTGGTGCCCATCAGGAAGCGGCGGACCTTGTCCTTGGTGAGGTTCTTGTACCAGGGCTTCTTCTGACGATCAGTAGTCCTCTCTTGACGTGGTGCGCGAGGTGATCTTACCCTGCGCTCTCTGATGCTCAATACGCTTTGCATTCCGGACGTTCCTCCTTTCTATCTTCTTGCGGGTGCGGGCTTCCTTCTTGATGGCCCGCTTCGCGCGCTTGACCTGCTTCTCATAGGCATCCTTGCGCGTCATAAGCAGCAGCGCGAAGAGCCCGACGAGGAGGATCACAACCACGGTGTAGAGCCAGGCCATGGCGGCGGCGTAACCGTAGCCGCGGCCCGGGGCGCCGGAGAACATGGAGTCCTCGATAAGCCCGATGATGGGGTTCTGGTCGTTGTTGGAGATGAAGACCACGGTGTAGACCACGTTCAGGAGGATCATGGACTTCAGGTTCGGCAGGGTGATCTTCCAGAAGCACTCCCACCCGGAGCCGCCGTCGATCTTGGCGGCCTCGTACATGGACTTGTCGATCTTCTGGAGTCCTGAGAGGAAGATCAGGATCTGGACGCCTGAATACCACAGCGTGGTGATCATGTTGTTGAAGAGGTCTGAGATGGGCTCCGCCAGCATGCTTGGCAGGACGCTGCTGATGGCGGAGGTGATGGAGTTCATGTCGATAGCGGAGATGGACCCCGCGCCCTCGGCCGTCAGCTGGCCCAGGATCGGGCCGCTGACGATGATGACGGGCAGGAAGAAGATGACGCGGAAGAAGCCCTTCCCCTTGATCTTCATGTTCAGCATCATGGCGATGATCAGCGCGAATACCACGATGATCGGTACTGACAGGATCGTGCTGGTCAGGTAGTCCACCAGCTCCACAAGGAAGTCCGGATCCTGCAGGAGGATGTTGGTGAAGTTCTTGATGCCGCTGAAGGCGAAATCGCGGCCCATGGGGGTGATCTTGATCTCGTTCAGGGCGTACCAGAAGGAGTTGATCAGCGGGTAGGCCAGGAAAGCGGCGGCTCCGATGAACCAGGGGATCATGAAGATGTAGCCCACGCGGGCGTCGCGCTTTTCAAGCTTGCCGGATTTGAGGTGCTTCATCCTCTCCTTCAGCTCTTTTTTGTCTTTGCGGGTCAGCTTTTTTGTTTCCTCCATCGTCACTCACCTACCTTATAGGACAGCGCGTCCACGGTGACACCGTCGGCGGTAAGGGCCATCTCGGTGTAATTGACGTAGATCACAACGCCGTTTTCATATGTGACCTTCACAAGGCCGTTGGAAAGGATCTCATGGTCGGTGATGCAGGAAGTGCCCACCTTCTCGGAGAGGGCCTTCAGCTCCCGGTCATACTGGGCGATGGTAGCGCGGTAGCTGTCGAATTCCAGGGAGTAGAGGTTGCTGGAGTTGGTGTAGATCAGCTTGGAGGAGTCCTCCGCCGTCACATAGAAGGAGGGGTAAATGCCCGACTCCACCATCTCCAGGAAGTTCTCGGTCTTGTTGGCCTCGAAGTTCACGTAATCGGAGTACATCGGGACGACGCCCTTCAGCACCATGCTGAGGAAGGGGATTTCCTGGTCGATGTAGAGGTAGTCGGAGGAGCCCAGCGGCATGTCGATCATCGCGTCCGCGTATTTCCACATGTACATGTTGGGCGTCTCCAGGATGAGGTTCATGTCATCGTCGATCTCGACCATCGCGTCGCGCAGGACGTCCATCGTGTGGGTGCGGGCGTAGTAGTTGCCCTTGTAGCTGAAGGAGAACAGCTCGCTGGTCACGCCGGCAAGCGCCATATTCTTGACGCCCTTGTCGGCCATCTGCTTGGCAAGCTCCGACATATTGATCCCGGCCTTGTCGGGCATCAGATAGTAGAAGGTCTTGTAGACCTGGCCGTTGACCTTCTTCTCATAGGTGCGCTTGCTCACCATCTTCATCACGTTGTAGGTGGAGGAGTTGGTGGTGGCGTTCACCGTCAGAGCGTCGTTGTAGAGGTAGATGGTGTTGCCCTGCTCGGCCTCGTTGAGGATGAGCTTGGTCAGGGCCCTGGTGTCGCCGATGCCGCTGTCGGCCTTGTACTTGGTGATGGGCAGGTTATAGAGGCCGCCCTTCTGCCAGCCGCGGTAGACCGTCAGCACGTTCGCCACGCCCTCGCGTCTGAGCGCGGCGTAGATGTCCTCCAGCTGATCGACGCTGGTCATCTCAACGGCCGTCGTGCCCATGAGGAACTCCTCGCGCTCCGTGCCGAGCACATCGACGCGGGTGTTGTAGGTCAGGTTCTGCCGGCTCACCAGGCCGTTGTCCAGCAGGTACTGCCGGTAGGTCCTGGCCATCCCGGAGTAGCTGGCGTCGTCACCGGAGAGGAGGCAGTAGCGCACCTGAAGATCCGAGTGGAGCCTGTCGGCCTCCACCGCGTCCACCACGCCGGAGCTGCCCTTGGACAGGGGCTGCTTGAACACGTCCCTCAAAAGGAACCGGGCGAAGCAGCGATTGTAGTTGATGTTATTGGCGCCGTTGGGCTGGACCTCGATGTAGACCCTCTCGTCGCCGCTCTCGACGATCGCGAGATACGCCTGATCATCGTCGGTGTGGGCCATCCCGAAGATGGGGGCCAGGACGCTGTTGGCGTCCACCACCGTCTCGAACTTTTCCCAGAGGGTCGGGACGGAGCCTGTGGTGGTGATGCCGTCATCCACGCCGTAGACGAGCCCGGTGAAGCCGTTGGCGTAGCGGCCCTCCTTGTCGTCCAGGTAGATGAGGGCGCCGTTCCCGTCGGGGACCAGCATGTAGCCGGCCTCGTCGCCCAGGTGCGTATAGCCCATGAAGGGGAACACGCTGATCGAGCTTATGTAGGTCTGTTCCTTCTTCTCGTAGATGGACTCGTCAGGGATCCGGACCACGAGATCGTCGTCCTCCAGGCTCACCTCGACTCCCAGGCCGAACTGGTAGTTGCCCTTGAAGTCGATCTGGGCGTATATGCCCTTGTCGGTGTACCAGGTGGCGATCTCCGTCTCCACGGTGTTGACGTCCACCTGATAGGTGTTGGTCGTGCCGCGGATGGCGTTGATCACGATGCCGCTCTTCATGTAGCCCAGCCAGACGTCGTTGCTCCTGCCGTCGTCCTTCTCCTCGGAGAGGGTGGACTCGATGATGGCGCCGGTCGTCTTGTTCTCAAGCTTGATGGAGAACTGGGGCTCGTAGTAATAGAGCACGTAGCTGTCGCTCTCGGCCACCTTTACGTAGCCGTCCCTGGCCTCCACCCGGCCCTTTACGGCGGGCTTGGAAGCGGTGTGGACGTAATTCCCGGAGGGCAGACGCGTCTGCCTGCTGCCGAGGACGATGAAGACCGTCGCGATGATGGCCGCGACGAGCACCACGGCAAGGATGACTGACAGCCAGATGATCTTTTTGCGTTTTTTAGTAGCCAAGTCTGTACACCCCCTCGCCGACTATCGCGGAAATGAAGTCGAATACCTGTGCCCAGAGCACATAGATGATGAAGATGAGGAGCGCCAGGATGAGGGCCGTGAACGCCGTGAGAAGTATGACCTTCACGGTCTCCTTGGCGGTAAAGTTGTTTACCTCCTTGAGCCCCACCACCGCCAGCACCGCGATCCAGCCGTAGGTGACGATCTGGATGATCTGGCTGAGGAACAGCTCATTGAGGGTGAGGATGTGGCTGAGCGCGTAGGCGATGGGCGTCAGGAGGATATAGGGCATCAGGCTGTAGCAGAAGAAGGTGTAGATCTTCTTGACCGTGCCTTCGCCTTCGTTGATCGTGCACACCAGATACGTGCAGGCGGTCAGCGCGAACATCACCGCAAGCACCATGCCGACGTCGCTGAGGATGTCGTAGCGGCCCTCCATGACGTTCTTGAGGAGGAAGCCGCGGGTGTACTTGTCGACCACGTACTCCACGATGAAGATGAGGAGTATGAAGCTGGACACCAGCCAGTTGGCCCGGCCCTCGGCCGCTATGCCGTAGGCCCCGTCGGCCGGCTTCTTCATGTAGTAGCCGGCGTAGGTGAAGTTGGAGATAAATTTGTTCTTTTTCAGCTTCCTCAGGACTTTCCTGGGCTTGTTCAGGATGTGCGCCCTGCGGTCCAGGGCCTTCACGACCTTGTAGGCCACGAAGAGGAGCACGCAGAGGATGATGGCCGTCATGATATTGTTCTTCAGCCACACGTTCCTGAGCTCCCAGTAGGCGTCGGAATAGCCGTCATAGTCCTTGGCCAGTCTTGCGTACTTCAGGGCCTGACGGAAGTTCTCCTCCTGGAAGTAGCTGCGCCCCATGGCCTTGTTGGCGTAGTCGAACATGGAGTTCATCCGGAGCACCTGGGAGAGGGGCTCCTTCGCCTCGGTGTAGCGGCCCTTGGAGTAGAGGTAGAGCGCCTCGTGCAAAAGGTCCGTGAATTCGGTGGGCTCGTAGATCTGGACCTGCGCGCGGTCGGAGTCGAGCACATAGATCCAGTCGTTCTTGTCGATCGCGATGCCGCTGACCATGGTGGAAAGTCCCACGCGCTGGCTGCCGTCGTTGGGGCCGCCGAAGGTGAAGAGCATCTCGCCCTCGTTGTTGTACTCGAATATGTAACCCTGCTGATCGGCGACATAGACGTTGTCGTGGTTCCCGGCGACCACGGCCACCGGGGTGCTGGCATACGTGCCGTCGGTGTTGTGGATCATATTCGTTCCGGCGATGTTGAGACGCTTGAGGGTGTCGTTCTCATTGCCGCGGGTGACCGTGTAGATCAGGCCCTTCCCGTCGATGGCCAGATTCGTGGGTGTCGCCGGGATGTTGCTGACCATCTTGGCCCGCTGCGCGTCCGTCAGGATCGCCCGGTAGATGATGGTCATCAGATCCGTGGAGGCGTAGTTGGTGCCGAAGTAGCCCAGGAAGGTGCCGCCCTCGGTGGGCGAGATCTCCACGATGCCGTTGGTGTTGGACTCGCAAACGATGAACATGATGCCGGCGGCATTCACCACCAGCTTGATGGGCTGGAACTTGATCCCGTCGCCGTAAAGCGGGCTGTTGGGCTTGCCGTACTCGTTTATGAGTCGGCCCTGGGAGTTGAAGATGAAGATCTTCTCGGCGTCGCGGTCGGCCACGTAGATGTCGCCGTTATCGGTGACGAAGACGCCCCTGGGGTTTACCAGCGTCCCCTCGCCGACGATGCGGACCAGCTCTCCGTCGGTGTTGCCCACGACGATCCTGGCCTGGCCGGATTCGCTGTTCTTGCCGGAATCCGCCACATAGATGAGCCCATCGGGGGCCAGGCAGATATCGCTGGGGGACGAGAGAGACTCCTCACCGAATTTGGTGATGGTGGCGTGGGCCAGATAGGCCGTCTGTGTCTGCCGGATCTGGCCGTAGCCGTTGATGGTGTAGGTCACATAGGGGGTATCGGCCAGAGCGGTGAACGAAAAGACCATCGTGGTCACCAGCACCAGCATCAGCGCCAGAGCCGCTGCGCGTTTGAGCTTTCGCATATTCCCTCCCCCCTTTACTTAATACCGGAGCTGGCCATGGTGTTCATAACCTTATTCTGAAGGATGATGAAGAGGATAAGGTTAGGAAGGAACATGATCAGCGATGCCGCGGCGCCCATTCCCTGGCCGGCCACGGAGTTGTTGGCGTTGACCAGCGTGTTCATGTAGAAGGTCAGGGTCTTCATGCTGTCGTTATTGAAGAAGTAGCTGGACGTCTCCATGTTGGTCCAGACCTGCTGGAACACCAGGATGGAGGCGGTGGCGATTGCGGGCTTGATCATCGGGAGAATGACCTTGATGTAAACGTCCAGGTCCGTGGCTCCGTCCATATACGCCGCCTCCAAAAGGGAGTCCGGCACCTGGTCAACGAACTGCTTGACCAGGAACAGCGCCACGGGCATGGCCACCAGCGGCAGGACGTGGGCCAGGACATTGTCCACCAGGTGGAGCTGGCAGATGACCAGATACCGGGGGATCAGCACCGCGGTGGAGACGAACATGATGGCGATCTGGTTGATCTGGGTCAGAAGGTTGCGGCCCTTGAACTTGATCTTCGACAGGGCGAAGGCCGACATGGTGGTAAGGAGAAGCGCCAGACCCACCGTGAGGGCGGTGACAAGGATGCTGTTGAACACATAGCGTGCCAGCGGGATACCGCTGGTGTCGGAGAACTTCATGAGCTTGGTGAAGTTATCCATCGTGGCGTTCTTCACGAAGAAGGTGGGCGGGAACGCGAACAGCTCCTCCATGGGCTTGAAGGCGTGGTTGATGATGAAGATGATCGGCATACCCATGAAGATGACCAGCGGCAGGATGATCAGTATGATCTTGAGCTGGCCGGGCTCGAACTTTTTCGGGTTAATTTTCTTCCCCTTGTTCATCCTCTTCTCCTCCTTTCTTTCCATAAGGATCTTTTTCCGCCAGGAGCACGTTGGCGCCCTTGCTGAAGAGCTGGACGATCAGCAGCAGCACCACGGAGAGCGCCGCCGCGTAGCCCATCTCGTACTTGGCAAAGCCGTAGTCCTCGATGTGGTTGACCAGCAGCTGGGAGGCGTAGCCGGGGGAGGGGTTGCCCACCAGCATGGAGGTGATCATACCGTTCTGGAAGGCTCCCACGATGGCCATGACGGCCGCGAAGAGCATCTGGGGCTTCATCTGGGGGATGGTGATGTAGATCATCTCCTGGAAGCGGTTGGAGATGCCGTCGATGGAGCCGGCCTCATAAAGGCTCTCGTCGTTATTGAGGATACCGGCGATCATGGAGAGGAAGCCGATACCCATGCTGGACCAGAGGCCGATGATGATGACGATGGGCAGGAGGAATCGGGCGTCCGTCAGCCAGATGATGGGCTCCGTGATGACGCCCAGCTCCATGAGCCAGGAGTTGAGGAGTCCCGCCTGGTCGCCGGAGAAGATGACCTTCCACAGGACGCTCATGGCCACGCCGGTGGTCATACTGGGCGAATAGAGGATCAGGGCGAAGACGGTGCGCACCGGCTTTGTCAGGTTGCACAGCGCCCAGGCCAGGATGAAGGAGAGGACATAGCCTCCGATGCCCACCACCACGGCGTAGACCACCGTGTTGGGCAGGACGTTCTTCATAAAGACGTCGTCGTTGGTGAGGATCGTTATGTAGTTCAAAAATCCTACGAACTTGGGGAACTGGACGGCGTTGAAGTTTGTGAAGGACAGGATCACCGCCAGAATGACCGGGATCAGGATGAAGATGGCGAATATCAGCGCGTAGGGGCCGATAAACAGCCAGCCGTGCCAGTTGTTTTCCCGCCGGGAGATCTTGTTCTTCTTTTTCTTCTTGGGTAAAGCCATCTCAGTGGGGGCCTCTTTGGCCAGGCTCACAGTTGCCACAGACGATCACCTCCTTAATTTCTACCAAGGATTTCCTTGATGCTGTCGATATCGGGAATCACATAGGGCTCTATGGTATTGCCGTCGCTGTCGATGTATCCGAACTCCTCAAGCTTGCGGATGATCTCGCGGTCGATGGTCTTGACGGCCTCGTCGATCCGGCTCTGGGCCGTCTCGCCATCGACGACGATGGCGTTGAAGGCGTTGGACATCTCGCGCTCCAGCATATAGGTGCCGGGGACGCGGGCCACGTCCACCACGTTCTTCATGAATTCCAGGATCACCTGCTTGTGGGCGTTGTCCACGGGCAGCTGGGCAAAGGCCTCGGTGTTGGCGGTGGTCCACATGTACTCATCGCCGTAAGTGATCTGCATGGTCTGTCCGAACTCAGCCTGGACGTCGGAGTCGGACCACCATTTGATGAATTCCCACGCCTTGGCCTCGCGCTCGGCGTCGGACTTGAAGATGACGGTGGACTCGGCGCAGCCGCAGGTGGCGCGGTTGATGGAGCCGTCAGGCTGCTCGGTGCCGGGGACGACGGAGATGTCCCAGGAGCCGGCCAGCTCCGGGGCGGCGTTGGCGATCAGGTTGTAGGTGCCGTAGTCGCAGATGCCGATGGGGATATCGCCGTTGCGGAAGTGCTGATAGAAGTTGGAGATATCCACCGGCAGATCGTAGACGGTAAAGAGGTCGGTGAGGGTGGTGAAGCCCTTGACGGACGCCTCGCTGCCCAGGGTCGTGCCCTCCTGGGCCGTGCCGGAGTAGAGGGCGCCGCCGTTCTGGACGACCAGCGGGGTGGTGCCGTGGAAGTTTCTCATGGCGGCCATGCCCGCGGTGGGATAGTAGAAGTTGAGTCCGCGCATCTGGAGCTCGGGGAGCAGGTCGATCACATCCTGCATGGTGTTGGGCACCTCAAGCCCCAGCTTCTCAAGGACGTCGGTGCGGTACACCAGGACCCAGAAGTTCATGGTCTCCGGCATGGAGTAGACGCTCTGACCGATGGTGCCGGTGAGGAAGAAGCCGGGCTCATAAGGAGCGGCGGTCTCCTGGAAGTCGTCGAACTGCGCCATATCCACCAGCGCGCCGCGGATGGCCAGCTCGTAGGGCACCGTGTAGTTGATGCCGGTGGCCACGTCGGGCGCCGAGCCGGAGGAGTTGGCCAGGACCAGCTTGTACTGGTCGGGCATGATGGAGATGTCCACCTGGATCCCCGTCTTCGGCGTGAAGTACTCGTCGATCATCTTCTGCATGACCTGGACGTACTGGCTGGAGCGGTTGACCCAGACCTGAAGGTGGCTGGGATCGCCGCTGGAGGCGGAGTAGGACTGGTCCGTGAAGGAGGCGAAGAAGCGCTTGATGGACATCCAGAGGGACTTGAAGAAGCCGGGCCCCTTGGGGAGCTTGGCCTCCTCCTGATAGACGTAGATGTTGTCGATGGCCACCGCGTTCTCAAGGAGCGCGTCGATGGTGTTGGCCAGGTACTGGTTGACGGAGTTGGTGCTGGAGGAGAGCTCCGCGATACGGTAGGGGATCTCGTCGGGGTTCTCGGCCAGGGAGATGAGCTGATCCGCGGCGATGACCATGGAGGACATGACGGCCACGTTCTTGCCCTTGGCGGTGAAATGCCGGGCGCTCTTCTCAAGGTCCTTGAGCTCCTGGGCGTACCCCATCAGCGTGTCCTCAAGGCCGGGGATGTACCGGGAGAGCTTCAGGTCCCTGTACTTGTCGGAGTTGTTCCCCGCGACCTTGGTGATCTCCAGGGTCAGGTCGTTGACGCCGGCCATGACCTCCTCCACGGCCTCCAGCACGTAGCAGATGGAGTCCAGGGAGATGGTATAGGAGATGGTGTGGGTGCCGGGCTCCAGATAGACGGAGAGCTTGCCGCCGTCGGCATCCTGGAGGGTGTGGACCTTATACTTACTGGTATAGGCCAGCTGATAGCCCTGGAAGGCGCTGTTGGGGAGCTGGCCGTCCACACGGATATCCATGAACACCGGGAAGTCGTTCTTGTCGGACTGACGGTAGTTCATGGCGATGTAGTAGTAACCGGCCTCGGCGACCTCAAAGCTGTATGTAATAGCCTGTCCGGCCGCGTTGAAGGAGTCGGAGTCCACGGTGTTGAGGACGGAGTTCTTGATCTCATAGGGGGTGACGGAGGTGTCATATTCCACGCGGGCGTGGACGGAGCTGTCATTGGTGCTGGTGTAATCCTCGCCCTGGACGGAGATGAGGTTCTTGCCCGCGGCCTTCTCGGAGCCCGTATACTCCGGGACCGTCTCGGGGGCGGCCAGATTCAGCGCGCCGAGGAGGAAATTGCCGCTCTTGACGTTGAAGCGGAAGATGTGTTCGCCCGCGTCAAGCTCCAGCAGAAGCGGAGAGGAATGGCGGTAGGAGCTGTCGCGGAAATAGAGGGTCTGCCACTCCATCGCCTTCTCCGGCACCGTGACGACCTCGTCGTTGTAGCGGTCAAAGGCGGGCTCCGCCTTGGGGAGCCAAATGGACTGGAGCTCCACGTTGCGGCACTCATAGAAGGGGTACTCCCCGTCCACCTCCATGCCGAACTCCACCGGGAGGATGGAGGCGTCGTAGGACAGATAGTCAAAGCTGACGGCATACTGCCCCGGATCAGGGACATTCACCCTCAGCTCCACCGTGTCTCCGGCGTTCACGTCCAGAACCTGTCCGCCGGCGTAGCCCCGGTTATCGGCAGCAAGCTCAGCCCCAGTGCCGGAGGCAAAGGGGAACACCAGCGTCTGGCCGGAATAGGCCGGCGCCTTGTAGCCCCCGCTCACCTTTGTGTAGTTGTTGGAGATCCGCTCGCTGACGAACTGCGCGTTTTGGGCGGCGGGCGCGCTGGCGGCGGCCGCCGGTCCATCCGCCGAGGCGGCCAGACCGGTGCCGGGTATGAGCACAAGGAATGCCAGTACCAGGGAAAGGCCGCCTCTGAGTTTCTTGATCACTTTTCTGTCCCTCATGATGTCCTCCTTGTTCCGCGCCGTAAGGTACGGGGCGCTCCCGGCGCTTAATTTGACGGGAAATTTCGCGACCTCCCGTAAGTCGAACAAATATTTTGGATATTCCTGAAATAATTCAAAACTATTTTACACTTCCGGCCCGCAAAAGTCAACACTTGACAATGATTTTATTTGTGATATTTTTATGTGGACAGGCGCCGCGTCAATTCGCTTTTGGTCGATTTGCACGAATTTGACGGCCCGGAGCCCTCCCCTTCCGCGGGCCAATTTACTTTTTTCTAAAATCGTCAAAATGACGGCATATTTTCCGAAAGGTCGGAACAAAAATGAAAATACCCCTGATTTTGAACGAATATAACGTCCGTCGGAATGCCCCGGCGGGCGCCCACGATCCGGGCATGATGTACGATCCGGTGACAAAAAAATACTATTCCTATTGCACGGACGCTTTCGGCGAGATGCTGGGGGTCAGGGACAGGATCGGCATTCCGGTCCGTTATTCCGATGACCTGGTGGATTTTACATACCACGGCAGCGTCCTCTCGGAGAAGGCCATCGCCCAGGGCCGGGACAACGGCCGGCGTTACGCCGCCACAAGGAGCTTCTGGGCGCCCTTCGTGGAGTATACCGGCGCGGAGTACCGCATGTACTACTCCGCCACCCGGGCCTTCGGCAGCTCCGAGTCGCGCATCTGGCTGGCCACATCCCGGGATCCCCTCGGACCCTTTGAGAACCGGGGCGTGGTCGCGGACACCTGGGGCACGGACGACACCCTCCCCAACGCCATCGACCCCCACATCATCCGGGACGGGGAGCGGGTCTTTCTCGTTTACGGCTCCTTCTTCGGCGGCATCTTTATTAAGGAGCTGGACCCCGCCACCGGTCTTTCCCTGGACGGGGACCCCAAAAGCCTGGGCAAATGTATCTCCCACAGGTCCCCTCCCCCTCACCCCGACGGCCCGGAGGGCGCCTCGGTCTGTTACGTCCCCGAGACCGGGTATTTCTACCTCTTCCAGTCCTACGGCTGGCTGGGCGACACCTACGATATCCGCGTGGGCCGCTCAAGCTCCGTGACCGGCCCGTATCTGGACCGGCGCGGCCGGGATCTGGCCGGCTCGTCTCTGGGGGAGAAGCTGGCCGGGAGCTACCGCTTCAAGGCGTCCGCCCCCAGGATCGGCCAGGCCGAGGCCGGCTGGGAGTGGGGCGGTCTCCGGGGCCCCGGGCACGGTGTGCCCTTTTATGACCCGGTGCGGGACGCCTGGTTCTTCGTCCACCACATCCGGGACGGCGCCGCGGTGAACAGGAAGCTGGAAAAGGACGGACGCCAGAGCTTCCGTCGGTTTTATATGATGGTCCGGCCCATGTTCTTTCTGGACGGTTGGCCGGTCTTCTCCCCGGAGCCCTTCGGCGGGGAGGACCTCAGGGAGGAAAAGCCCGTGGGCGGCCGGTGGGAGATCATCCGGTTCGAGGACATGTTCGACGGGCAGAAGACCTCCCGAGAGGAGGTCCTGCAGGCCGACGACCCGCTCTTTCAGGGGGCGCGGCTGCTGCGGTGCCCCGATCTGGAGAACGGCGGCCAGTGCCTGTGCCTCACAACGGTCAGCGGGGACGGCAGCGCGATCTGGGGCAAATTGAAGGAGGAGTGATCCCATGGACAAAAATCTTTTCGCGCCCACGCCCCCCCGGGGCTGGAACAGCTATGACTGCTATGACACCGCGGTGACGGAGGCCGACGTCCGCGCCAACGCCGAATACATGGCCAGGCACCTGCTCCCCTCAGGCTATGAGTACGTGGTGGTGGATATCCAGTGGTACGCCCCCGACGCGGGGATGCAGCGGGACCGGTTCCAGTACATCCCCTTCGGGGAGCGGGTCATGGACGGCTACGGCCGGTTCCTCCCCGACCCCGCCCGCTTCCCCTCCAGCGCCAACGGAAAAGGGTTTGCCCCTCTGGCAGAGTATATTCACTCCCTGGGGCTAAAATTCGGTATTCATATCATGCGCGGCATCCCCCGGGACGCCGCCCACCGGCACCTTCCGGTCTACGGCACGGACATCACCGCCGATATCATCGCGGACCCCAACTCCATCTGCGACTGGGACCCGGACATGTACGGCCTCAGGGACATGCCCGAAAGCCAGGCCTATTACGACTCCATCATCTCCCTGTACGCCGGCTGGGGCGTGGATTTCCTCAAGGTGGACGACATCTGCAACACCCACGCCTACGTTGACCGCCCCTACATGGGCGGCCATGAGGTGGAGATGATCGCCAGGGCCATCGAGAAGACCGGCCGGCCCATCGTCCTCAGCCTCTCCCCCGGTCCGGCGCTCATCGAAAAGGCCGCGCACTACTGCACTTACGCCAATATGTGGCGCATCACCGACGACTTCTGGGACAGCTGGCAGGCCCTCCGGAAAATGTTCGACTTCTGCGAGATCTGGCAGTATGTCGCCTCCCCCGGCTGCTGGCCGGACTGCGACATGCTGCCCGTAGGCACCGTGGGGCGCGGCTTCAACGCCGAGCGGCTCACCAATTTCACCCCGGATGAGCAAAAGACCATGCTGGCCCTGTGGTGCCTCTTCCGCTCCCCCCTGATGGTGGGCGCCGATCTCCCCCTGCTTGACGGCGGGACCCTCTCCCTCCTCACCCATCCCGGCCTTCTCGCCCTCCAGTCCCCCACCGCGAGGCCGCGGCAGGTCATGAAGGACAGCGCCGGCGCCGTTTGGCGCTCGGAGGACCCGGCCCGCGGCGCCGTCACCCTCGCCCTCTTCAACTTTCAGGACGGGCCCGCGCGGATGGGCGCGGACGCCCCGGACTTCCCCGCGGGTATCCTCCCCGAGCTTCTGGGCGGCCCGGACGGCGCGGTGAAAAACGGCCGCCTGACTGCCCGGGTCCCCGCCCACGGCGTTCGGATCTATACCGTGAAAGCGTAAGCTCGCCTGTCCCGGAAGGGCCCCGCATCAGCGGCCCATCCCCTTTTCGTCAAAAAAGCGCCGCCCGTTCCTCTTGGGAACGGGCGGCTTTGCGTCTATATTTGCGTCAATAATAGAATTTTCTGTGTACCAGCACGCCCGCGTAGATGACGGAGCTCACCACGGTGAGAACGACGGCGTAAAGGACGAGCTGGATGAACTTCACGTGCCACACGTTGAGCAGGAAAAGGGAGGCCAGCAGGAGCATCGCCATCCAATAGACGAAGAACAGGACCGTGAAGACGACCCACTGGCCGGTGGTCTTGGCGGTGTCCGCGGCGATCTGCTTTTTGGTCATGCCGTCATAATAGGGATTGACCCGGCGGCGGAAGCCCGGCCTCGGGGGCTTTTTCTCACTTCTGGACATCTTCGGCATACAGGACACCCCAAATGCTCTCGTTGCTGCCCACGGCGGAGAAGGTCATGACATCCGTCCCGGCCTCGTCCTTCATGGCGCAGAAAACGCCCTTGTATTCCTTGCTCCCGATGGTGATGGTGACATAGGGGGTCCCCTTCTCCATCTTCCAGGTCCCCTCGTCGAACTCGGTCTTCACCTTGCCGCCCCGGTTGAGGTAAATGATCTCCGGCTGGGCGATGGTGGCGTCGATCTTGGTGCCCTGGTTGATGAAGTAGTAGCGGCCCGCCACCTCCTTCTCGGAATATCCCTTCTCGCTCACCGTCTCGCCCTGGGTCTGATAGGGGAGCATACAGGGCCAGCCGTCGGCGTTGAAGAGGAACTGGTGGACCCGGGGGGAGTGGTACTCCGTGTTGTTATCAAAGCGGGTGTGGTAGACGATGTAGTGCTTCCCGTCGTCGTCCGTGAAGGCGGAGTTGTGCCCCGTGGCCATGTAGGCCTTGGGAAGGCTGGGGAGCATATAGTTGCCGGAGAGCTTCAGGGCGAACATGGAGTTGTTGAGCTTGGGGCCCAGGTTGCGGCCGTACATGTCCACATACTCCCCGTCGGGCTTTTCGGAGCGGAAGACCCGGATCTGATAGCCGCCGGTACGGGTGAGGCCGCCGTAGGAGACGAAGAGGTAGTAGTAACCCGTGCCCTTGTCGTAGAGGATGTAGGGGGCCTCCATGGACTCATGGCCGCCGCCCACCAGCCTCTTGCCGAAGTAGGGGTCCACGTCGTTTTCGGGGTCGGCCTGGGGATGGATGACCTCGCCCGTCTCCTCGTCGATCTCCAGGAGGAAGATCCCGCCGGACCAGGAGCCGTACACCAGCCACTCATTGCCGTCGGCGTCGGTGAAGAGGGTGGGGTCGATGGCGTTGGGGCAGTCGTTGAAGTTATACTCGTTCTTGTCGGTGATGTAGTGCTCCTCCGCGTACTCCTGAGAGACGTAGTCCAGCACGTCGGTGTACTGGATGGTGTCCTTGTTGAAGCCGGAGAAGATGAGGGCGCCCTGCCACTCGAACCGGCCGTCCGGCGTGTCGCAGGTGGCGTAGCACAGGTTGGAGGCGTTCCAGGTGGAGCTGGTGCAGTAGTACATCACGTACTTGCCCATCTTCTCATTATATTTCACGTCCGGGGCCCAGACATGCTCGCCGCCCTGGGCGGCGTTGTCCGTGGGGACGGCGCTGGTGGGGCTCCCGGCGAAGGCGAAGGCCTCGTCAAACTTGTCGTAGATGCCGCCGAAGATCGGATTGTTCTTGTTGATGCCGGCGCTCATGCGCGTCCAGGTGACAAGGTCCGTGCTCTTGGCGGAATCCATGTGGGAGCCGTATATATAATAGGTATCTCCCACCCGGAGGATGGAGGGATCGTGAACGGAGACGCCCTTGGAGGAGATGTCATTTTTGGCGATGGCGCTCATATTCACGGTGAAGTCGTAATCCGGCTCGGCCTCGGTACATCCGGCTGCCACCGCCAGGATGAGAAGGACGGCCAAAAGCATGGAAATAGCTTTTTTCTTCATAGCGGTTCTCCTTTTTTCAGATTGTCGGCACTGTCAATTTCCATTATAAGGTCAACCCGTCAAAAAGTCAAGGACGCCCGGGCTTTGTCAGCCCTCGACCGTCCCGACCGTGAAGGTGGCCGCCTGGGCGTCGCCCCCGTCGGTGAGGATGAGTGCCCCGTCGGTGAGGGTCAGGTAGAGGCCGGGCTTGAGGACAGACTCAAAGGACACGCCCTCCCCCGCCAAGCCCTCCACCGTCTTGAAGGTCTGGGCGGCCGCCTGCTTCCCGTCCCAGT
Source organism: uncultured Oscillospiraceae bacterium (assembly GCA_947625815.1). Classification (GTDB taxonomy): domain Bacteria; phylum Bacillota; class Clostridia; order Oscillospirales; family Oscillospiraceae; genus RUG626. The sequence continues at coordinate 56,974 of CANQPU010000001.1, read as the reverse complement.
CCTGGGCGAGGTAGACCCCCGCGTCGGACACGGTGATGTAAAGGCCCGCCTTGTTCTGGGACTCGATGGAGACGGCGTAGACGTCATCGGCGTCCGCCTTGCCCTGGACGATCTCCCACTGGCCGTCCAGCGCCTCGGCGTCCGCCAGGCCGCTGCCCAGGGCGACGCGTGTATAGGGGTAGTCGGCGTCGTCGCCGGAGTTTACGAAGTGCGCGTGCTGAAGGACGCTTCCGTTGGCGGCCGTGAGGGTGCTCACCGTCCCGAAGGGCCCCGCGGCGGTCTCCTCCATGGGGATCACGCCGCCGTTTTCGTCAAAGCGCAGCTCCTCGATGCAGGCCACGCGCCTGTAACCGCTTCCGTAGGGCAAAGAGCCGTTGTGGTAGATGAACCAGGTCTTGCCCAAAAAGTCAAAGACGGCCATGTGATTGGTGTTGGAGGTGGCGGAGGGGGCCATGATCCTCTTTTCAAAGACCACGTAGTCGCCCAAAAGGTCGTCCCCCTCAAAGGTGGCGTAGGCCATCCGCTCCCGCCACGCCTGGGCGTAGAAGAGGTAGTAGGGCCCGTAATACTCGCCGTTCTCGTCCTGACGGCGGTAGAGCCAGGGGGCCTCGGTGAAGCCGTCGGGGATTATCTTGCTGACGACGTCCTTGTTCATCGTCACCTTCCCGTCGCCGTTGACGTCCTTGACGGACACCATGTCCTCGTTGAGCTCGCAGATATAGAGCTTGCTGTTGCCCCAGCACAGATACCGGTGCTCCTCGCCGTCCTTGCCCGTCTCGATCCAGACGGTGGGGTCGATGTCGTTCCAGGCGGAGCTCTCGTCCGTTGTAAAGGACCCCTTCACCACGGGCGCGCCGATGTCCGCAAAGGGCCCGGTGGGGCTGTCGGAGACGGCCACGCCGATGGACTGCTTGCCGGAGTCGGTCTTGTCCCAGGAGCAGAAGTAGAAGTAATACCTGTCCTTCCCGGCGGCCTCGTCGTAGTGGCGGGCGCACTGTCCGGCCCAGGCGGCGTCCGCCGTGCCCCAGCTGACGTCCTTCATGTTGAGGACCACGCCCTCATAGGTCCAGCTCTTCAGGTCCTTGGTGGAGTAGCACAGATACTCCGGGATGTTGTAAACGTCGTTGGTGGATACGTCGTGTCCCACATAGAGGTAGAGGGTATCTCCGACCACCAAAACGGACGGATCCCCGCCGTAGGTCAGGTTCCCCTCCCCGTCAACGCCCACCAGCGGATTTCCCACGCTCTTGGGGATCTCCACGGGCCGGGGCTCCTTCTCCTCCTTCGCGCAGCCTGCCGCGGCGGCGAGGATCAGGGACAGGGTCAACATAAGTATGAGCCATCTTTTCACGGTTTCCGCTCCTCCCATCTTTTTGATCCGGGGGTATATATGTTTATTATACAATGAAATATTTTAATGTCAACAAAAAGAGGGGGCAAACACAGCCGGTGTCTGCCCCCTTTTTGTGATGGGGATCACTTCTTCGCGAAGGTGCTCTCGGTGATATCCTCGGGATCCACGTTCATGGTGAGCCGCTCGTCGTTGGCGCACAGGTGCATCAGGAGCCGGAACACGTCCTGCGCGTCGGCGCCGAGGGCCTTGGCGATCTCAGGCGCGGTCATGGCCCCGTCGGAGGCGAGGAGCAGCTCGCGGGCCCTGTTCTTCACGTCGATGAGCACGCCGGCGCACTTCTTGCCGTATTCCACGGCGGGCTGGTGATAGGCGTTGATGTTGATAAGCTGGGCGTAGAGCCCCACGGCCCGCTCCCAGATGGCGATCAGCTGGCCCACGTTGTAGGCGCTGACGCAGGGCACGGTGACGGTCATGGTCTTCTTGCCGTGATCCTCCAGATTCTTCTTGGTGCCCAGCATAAAGGCGTTCAGATAATCGCCGGAGGTGGAGTCCTCCCCCACGCAGACGCTCTTGCCCGCCCGGTCCTTGAGGACCTGGACAAAAATGACGAAGATGTTGTCGGGGCCGCCCACGAGCTGCTGGACATAGCTGTGCTGATCGGAGGTGCCCTTGTTGCCCATGACGGCCAGGCCCTGGTTGACCTTCCGGCCCTCCAGGTCCAGCTCCTTGCCCAGGGACTCCATCACCAGCTGCTGGAGGTACTTGGCCAGCAGGTCAAGGCTGTCCTTGTAGGGCAGGACCACCTGGGTGACACCGCCGCGGCCGCCGGACATCCTGTACCACGCCAGCGCCATGACGGCGGCGGGGTTCTCCAGGACGTTGGGCTCGCGGCCCAGCTCGTCGCACTCCGCGGCCCCCTTGAGGAAGCTGTCGATGTCGATCCCCTGAAGGGCCAGCGGCAGCAGGCCGACGGCGGACATGACGGAGGTGCGGCCTCCGACCCAGTCCCACATGGGGAAGCGGTCCATCCAGCCCTCGCTGACGGCCACCTTGTCGAGCTTGGAGTCAACGCCCGTGACGGTGACGGCGTGTTTGGCGAAGCTCAGCCCGTGGGCCTCATAGAAGGCCTTGGCCTCCACCATGCCGTTGCGGGTCTCGATGGTCCCGCCGGACTTGGAAATGATGATGGTCAGCGTCTCGTCAAGCTCCGGCTCCACCGCGCGGAAGGCGGCGTCCATGCCGTCGGGGTCGGTGTTGTCAAGGAAGTAGAGCTTCATCCGGTCCTCCGGAGTGCCCAGGGCCTTGGAGACGAAGAGGGGGCCGAGGGAGGAGCCGCCGATGCCGCCCACCAGAGCATTCTTGAACTTCCGGCCGCCCTCGGAGACGATCTTCCCCTCGTGGACGTCCCGGACGAAGGCCTTGATGTGGGCAAGGCAGGACTCGATCTCCTCACGCAGCTCCGGGGTGGGGGCCAGCTTGGGCGCGCGGAGCCAATAGTGGCCCACCATGCGCTCCTCGTCGGGGTTGGCGATGGCGCCCGCCTCCAGCTCCCTCATGGCCTTCATGGCGGTGTTCATCTTCCGCTCCATGGAAAAGATGTAGTCGTCATTGAGGTCCATGCCGCCCCACTCCATCATGAGCTTTGTTTTCTCAGAGTAGAGAACGGTGTTTTTGAACATTGTCCAATCATCCATTTTTATCAGCTCCTGTTCGTAAGTTTAGTATCGCTCAAAAGACGCTCTGCGGCGTCTTTGACGTCCGATGATCTTGCCTGCCACAGCCAGTTGCGCCCGGTGGTGCCCGGGGTGTTCATCCTCGCCTCCGCGCCCAGCTCCAACACATCCTGAAGGGGCAAAATGACCACGTCGGCGGAGCTTTCCATCAGCGCGCGCTTCAGCTTCCGGGCCATTTCGGCGGGCTTCCGGTCGGGATATCTGGCCTTGCAGTATTCGCACAGCGTCATATTGTCATGGGTGCCGGAGTAGCCGATCTTCTCCCTGGGCGGGAAATAGCCCCACTGGGGATCGGCGTCCTGGTACTGCATCACATCGGTCCCCAGGAAGCCGCATCTGGCCAGAAGCGCCCGGATGGCCGGCGTGATGCTCCCCAGATCCTCCGCCACAAAGGGCAGCGGCCCGAATCTCTCAAACGCCGCCCTGAAGAGCTTCATCCCCGGTCCGGCGATCCACCGCCCGTCGCCGGGGAGAGCCCCGGCGGGAACGGCCCAGGCCGACTCAAAGCCCATGAAGTGGTCGAGCCTCACATAGTCATAGAGGTCCAGCATCCGCTCAAAGCGCCGCATCCACCAGTCAAAGCCCGTTTTCTCCATCTCGGGCCAGTTGTAGAGCGGGTTCCCCCACACCTGTCCCTCGTCCATATAGGTGGGCGGCACGCCGGCTACCTCCCCCGGTTCACCCTGGGCACCCAGCAGGAACTGCTCCGGCTCGGCCCAGGCATCCGCCGAGTCCCCGGCCACATACATGGGCATGTCCCCGATGATGGTGACGCCCCGGTCCCTGGCATAGGCGCGCAGCTCATGCCACTCCTTCTCGAATTTGTACTGGCAGAACCGCTGGAACCCGATCTCGTCGGAGAGCTCCGGGTCCTTCAGAAGGTCCGGCGTATAGCGGCGGTATTTCTCCGGCCAGCAGGTAAACTGCTTTTCAGATACCCGGTTTTTTATGGCGCTGTACGCGCAGTAGGGGTCCAGCCACCGGGCGTTTTCAGCGCAAAAGGCCTCATATCCCCCGTCCGGCCCGAGGGAGGCATACTGCGCCCGCAGCTCCTCCTCGCTCTCAGGCAGAAGCTTTATGTTCCCCGCAAAGGCGGAGGCCCCGGCGTAGGGGGAGCCGTGCTGATCGGTGGGGTTGACGGGCAGGATCTGCCAGTATTTCTGCCCGGTCCTGTGGAGGAAGTCCACAAACTCAAAGGCCGGCTTGCCCATGTTCCCCGGCCCCGCGGCGTTGGGGAGGCTGGTGATGTGGGCCAGCACCCCGCTCCCCCGCCGAAGCGGGGAGCCCAGGCGCGCCTTTTTGTGGAAGTAGAGGATGGCCGAGCCCATGGGCCACATGGTAACGGTCACCTGCCCGTCGCGGAACGTGTAGCGGCCGCCGCCCAGGATGTCGGTCACGTCCTCCCCGTGGGCGTCGATGGTGACCTCTTGGGTGTTCCCGCCGCGGTTGATGAGGACGGCGATCCCCTCGTCCTTCCAGTCCCGATACCATCCGATGATGTCGTCGCCGAAGGCGAACGGCTCAAAGGAGGCGTCGGGGAGCTCCGGGAAGGCGCGGCGCAGGTTGATGGCGTTGCGGTAGATGGTGCCGCAGTCCCGGTCCTCGTGTCCCCAGGGGTAGGGGGCGCGGTTGAAGGGATCGGAGTAGCCCTCCATGCCCGCCTCGTCGCCGTAGTAGATGCAGGGTACCCCGGGCAGGGTCATCTGCGTCAGGGCCAGCAGCCACAGCCGGCCCTTGGCCAGACCGCGCTGGCTGTCGGTAAGGCGGAAGCGGGCCTTCTCCTCCTCGGAGAGGCTTTCCGGCGCGGGCGCGCCGCCCAGAGCCGTCATGATCCTGGCCCGGTCGTGGCTGCCCATCAGATTGAGGGAGGCCGCGAAGCTCTCGGGCGGGTAATTTTCCTGTAAGGAAAGCATGGTCTCCAGCACGTTTTGGGCGGAATTGGAGCCCAGAAGATAGTAGAGGATGGCGTCCCGGAAGGGGTAGTTCATGACGCAGTCCAGCTCCGACCCCAGGAAATAGCGGCGCAGCTCGCCGTAAGCCACCTTGTTGGAGGCGTCCTCCCAGACCTCGCCCATGAGGAGCCCCTCCGCCCCTTTTTCCGCCACCACGGCGGATTTGATGCCCTCGATGAAGTCGTCGGGCAGCTCGTCGGCCACGTCCAGGCGCCAGCCTTTGGCCCCGGCGCGCAGCCACTTGCGGACAACGGAGTCCTTGTCTCCGTAAATATAGCTTTTGTAGTCCGGATCGTGCTCCTCCACGTCGGGGAGGTCGTCGATCCCCCACCAGCACTCGTAGCTGTTGGGGAAATCATAGAACCGGAACCAGTCATAATATTTGGAATCCCTGCCCTGGCAGGCGCCGGGCGCGGGGTAGTTCCCGAATTTGTTGAAATACCGGCTGTCGCATCCGGTGTGATTGAAAACGCCGTCCAGGATAATGGAGATGCCGCGTTTCTCGCACGCCTCGCACAGGCGCCTGAAGTCCTCCTCATCGCCCAGCATCCCGTCCACCTTCTCATAATCCCCGGTGTCGTACCGGTGATTGCTGACGGCCTCAAAGATGGGGTTCAGATAGAGGGCCGTGACGCCCAGGCCCTGGAGATAGTCCAGCTTCTCCTGAATGCCGGAGAGCGTCCCGCCGTAAAATTCCCAGACCTTGATGCGCCCGGAGGGCATGCGCTTGTAGGACACCTCCTTGTCCCACCTCTCGACCAGCGCCTTGGGCGTGCCCTTTCTGGGCCTGGCCAGGACCCGCTCGGCGTTCTCCCGCCAGTCCGGCCCCCGGTTGAAGCGGTCGGGGAAGATCTGGTAGACGACGGCGTTTTTGTACCATTCCGGTATGGCCCGCGGCACGTAGGCCGTGATCTGATAGAAGGGGCACTGGGCGTCCCAGCCGTAGATGTCCCCCTCTCCGCCGACTCTCCCGGGCCTGGGCCCGTAGCGGCAGATATTCCCGTCCGGGAAGTGGAAAACGAAATGATACCAGTAAAGGTCCGGCGTCTCCGGCGTGAAGGTGACGGTATATCGCCCCCAGCTCTTCTCCATGGGGAGATATCTGTCCTCCGCCTTGTCCACATGGAGGCACAGCTCGCAAAAGTCGGCCTCCCCGTCCCAGGTATCGATGGAAATGGAAACAGCGCTGCCCACTTTGGCAGCGCCAAACGGTGTTCTGAATTTCAGCTCGCGGGAGTTGTGATAGGCTCTCATAAAGGTCCGGTTTCCTTTGACAAATGGATTAGGGGCGGCGGTCACGCCGCCCCTTTTTTGAAAAAATTACTGCTCCTGCTCGGGCTCGGGCTCGTCCGCCTCGCCCTTTTTCCGTCCCCATGGCTCGATCTCCGGGTGGGTCGTCTGGTACATGGCCAGGTACTCCCTGGCCGCCCGGTCCCAGCTGAAGTCCCCGGCCATGGCGTTGTCCTGGAGCTTCTTCCAGGTCTCCCTGTCGGTCCAGAAGATCTCGCAGGCGTTCATCATGGTGAAGAGCATCTCATGGGCGTTGTAGTTGGCAAAGCTGAAGCCCGTCCCCTCGCCGGTGTACTGGTTGTAGGGCGTGACGGAGTCCTTCAGGCCCCCCGTCTCCCGCACCACCGGCAGGGTGCCGTAGCGCATGGCGATCATCTGCGAGAGCCCGCATGGCTCAAAGAGACTGGGCATCAGCAGCAGATCGGCGCCGGCGTACATCCGGTGGGAGAGCGCCTCGTCAAAGCGGATGCAGGCCACGCAGCTCCCGCTGCGCTCCCAGGCGTAGTAGCTGAGCATGTCCTCATACTGCTTGTCTCCGGTGCCCAGAACGGCGATCTGCACGGAGCGGTCCAGCATCTCGCCGATGACGCGCTGGACCAAGTCCATGCCCTTCTGCTCGGTGAGGCGGCCGATCATGACCACCAGGGGCCTGTCGGGATTGACCTCAAGCCCCAGCTCCTCCTGGAGGGCGGCCTTGCACTTGGCCTTGCCGGACATGTCCTTCCGGTCATAGTGGAAGGGGATCAACGGGTCGGTGGCCGGATCCCACGTCTGCGTGTCGATGCCGTTCATCACGCCGTAGAGGATGCTGGCCCGGTCGCGGAAGATCTGATCCATATGCTCGCCGAAGAAGGGGGTCTTGATCTCCTCGGCGTAGGTCTTGGAGACGGTGCTGAGGATATCGGAATACAGCAGCCCGCCCTTCATGTAGTTGATGCTCCTCTCGTCCGAGCGGAGCTGGCTGGCCGCCGCGGGGATCCCCCAGAGCCCCAGAACGTCGCCCAGCACGTAGTCGCTCATCTGGCCCTGGAATTTCAGGTTGTGGACGGAAAAGACCGTCTTCACGTTCTCGTAAAGAGGAAGCCCCTGATAAAACTCCCTCAGGAACACCGGCGCCAGGGCCGTGTGCCAGTCGTTGCAGTGCAGGACATCGCACTTGAAATCCGGCAGATACTGCAAAGCCTCCACGATGGCCTTGGAGAAGAAGGCGATGCGCTCGCCGTCGTCATAGTAGCCGTAGGGCCGCTCGCGGTTGAAATAGTACTCGTTGTCCACAAAATAGTAGACAACGCCCTTGTGGGTGAGCTTCTCGATGCCGCAGTAGACGTTCCGCCAGCCCAGGGACACATAGAAGTCCGTGACATGGGTCATTTTGGTCTTGTACTCCTCCGGGATGGTCATGAACTTGGGGATGATGACCCGGCACTCGCACCCGGCGGCCTTCAGGGCCTGGGGCAGAGAGCCGCCCACATCGCCGAGGCCGCCCGTCTTCATGAACGGCACAGCCTCATACGCGGCGAACAGAACGCGCAGTTTTCTCCTCATCTTATCCGCTTCCTCCCGTTAAAAGAATATGAGCTTCGCAGGATCGGCCGCCGCGGCGGCAAAGGGGCATGGCGGGGAGGGCCCTCCCCGCCCGTGTCTCAGCTCTTGATAAAGGTGGTGTCGCCGGTGCCCTTGATGACGGAGCCGGCCTTCACGACGCCGGACTTGTCCAGGATGACGTTCTCCACAACGGCGCCCTCTTCGATGACGCAGCGCTGCATGATAATGGAGTTCTTGATCTTGGCGCCCTTGCCCACCTTCACGCCGCGGAACAGGATGGAGTGGTCCACCTCGCCCTCAATGAGGGAGCCGGCGGAGACCATGGAGTTGCGGACCTTCGCGCCGTCCAGATATTTGGCGGGCGCGGCCTCGGCGGCCTTGGTGGCGATGGGACGCTCCCGGGTGAAGAGCTCCTTGGCCACGTCGATGTTCAGAAGCTCCATGGAGTATTCAAAATAGTCGCGGCTGGTGAACATCTGGCGGGCGTAGCCGTCGTACTTGTAGCCGCGGACGTCCATCTTGTCCAGATCGCCCTCGATGGCCTCGAAGAAATCCAGATAATCGATGGCGGCGTACCACTCCATGATCTTCATGAGCAGGTCGCGGGAGATGACGAAGGTGTCCAGCATGGCGTCCTCGTACTTCTTGGGGTTGGGCTTGAAGCCGGTGACGGTCCCGTTCTCCACGGTGACGCCGAGCCTGTGGGGCTCGTCGCGGTCGGCGGTGTTGTAGACCATGGTGATGTCCGCGCCGGACTTGATGTGCTCCGTGATCAGGGGCCGGTAGTCCATCTGGCTGATGACATTGGCCGCGGTCACCAGGATGTAGGGGGCCGGGCTGCGCTCCAGATAGATGGCGTTGCGGCGGATGTCCCGCAGGAGGAAGTGGCTGTTCTCGCTGTGTACGCCGAACACCGAACCGGGCAGGACGAAAAGTCCGCCGTTCTTGCGGTCCAGGTCCCAGGCCTTGCCCGCGCCCACATGGTCGATGATGGACCGGTATTTGTAGGGCGTGATCAGGCCGATGGTGTTGATGCCGGAGTTGACCATGTTGGAAAGGGGAAAATCGACGACCCTGTAATTGCCGCCGTAGGGCAGGGAGGCCACGGTGCGCTCCTCGGTGAGCTCGCCCATGTCCTTCGTCTCAAAGTTGGCGGCGATAAGACCGATTACTCTATCCATTTTTCACACCCTCCTTATTCAACGACCGCGTCGTCGCCGACAACGGCGATGGCGACATTGGTATCGGCGGAGCCGAAGGTGACTCCGGCCTTGACGGTGGCGCCCTCGCCCACGATGGCCCTCACGACCTTGGCGCCCTTTTCAACGGTGACGTCCGGGAGCAGGATGGAATCCACGACCTCGGCGCCCTCCTCGATGGTGCAGCCCTTGGAGACGATGGAGTGCTCCACCCGGCCAAGGACGATGGAGCCGTTGGCCACGAAGGCCCGGTCAACGGAGCCCTTGGGTCCCACGTAATGGGGGGGCATGGAGTCGTCCTGGGTGAGGACGGGGAAGTCCTCGCTCATGATGTCGAACTGGGGCTCGGCCTCCAGAAGATCCATGCTCGTCTCGTGGAAGCTGGGGATGGTCCCCACGTCCTTCCAGAAGCCCTCGAACCGGTGGACGAAGAGCCTCTTGCCCTGGGCCAGCAGCGTGGGGATGATGTTCTTTCCGAAGTCATGCTCGCTGTCCGCGTCGCGGGCGTCCGCGATCAGGGAATCCTCCAGGACCTTCTTGGAGAAGATGTAGATCCCCATGGATGCCAGATTGGACTTGGGCTTGGCGGGCTTCTCCTCGAAGTCATAGATCCTGCCGGTCTCGTCGGCGGCCAGGATGCCCAGGCGCGGCGCCTCCTCCCAGGGCACGGTCATGACGGCGATGGTGAGGTCCGCGTTGTTCTCAACGTGCGTGCGGAGCATCTGCCGGTAGTCCATGCGGTAGATGTGGTCGCCGGAAAGGATGATGACGTAGTCGGGATCGTAGAGATTTATGTAATCGAGGTTCTGATAGATGGCGTCCGCCGTGCCGGCATACCACTGTCCGCCTGTCTCCGTGGCGTAGGGAGGCAGGATGGAGACGCCGCCGTCGTGAGAGTCCAGGTCCCAGGAGGAGCCGGTCCCGATGTAGGTGTTCAGAAGGTACGGGCGGTACTGGGTCAGCACTCCCACGGTGTCGATGTGGGAATTGGCGCAGTTGGAGAGGGCGAAGTCGATGATCCTGTACTTGCCGCCAAAGGAGACGGCGGGCTTGGCAACGTGCTTTGTGAGAGCACCGAGCCTGCTGCCCTGCCCTCCCGCGAGCAGCATGGCTATGAACGGTTTTTTGTTTACCACGAGATGACCTCCCTTTATAAGAATATATTTATTGACAAGCTTTGAGCTTTGCTCGCCATATAAACTTTTCTTGAAATATGTGCATTTTTTGTAATATTTTTTCCGGCGGCATGTACGTCGGAAAAAATCCTTTTTTTGCATCGCAGATTTCGCGTCCGCAGACGCGAATAAATTTTGATCATTTTTCCAAGGACATGCGCCTTGGAAAAATGCCCTCTCCGGTCCCCCAGTGTGCGGCCCTGCCGGGCCGTGCGCGCAGGGGACCGGGAATTCTCTTAAAATCGAATGGACTTAAGTCCATTCGATTTTAGTTAAGCTTCCATACCTCCTCCGCGTATTCCCGGATGGTGCGGTCGGAGGAGAAGATGCCGGAACAGGCGGTGTTGTGCACGGACTTGCGATACCACTCGCGCTTGTCGCCGTGGAGAGTCTCCAGCCGGTGCCACGCGTCCACGTAGGAAGCGAAGTCCTTGAGGACGAAGAACTCGTCGTTGGAATTCATCAGGTTGCTGTATACGCTGTCAAACCCGCCGGAGAGCTTGGCGTAGGTGCCGTCGGTGAGCTGATCCACCACCCGGCGCAGACGGGGATTGGCCTCATACTCGCCCCGGGCGAAGTAGCCCCAGCTGCGTTTGAGCTCGGCGATCTCCTCGGTCTTGAGGCCGAAGATCTCGGCGTTCTCCAGGCCGACCTGCTCCACGATCTCCACGTTGGCCCCGTCCAGCGTGCCCAGGGTGATGGCGCCGTTCATCATGAACTTCATGCAGCCGGTGCCGCTGGCCTCCATGCCCGCCGTGGAGATCTGCTCGGAGATATCCGCCGCGGGATAGATGAGCTGTCCGTTGCTGACGGAGAAGTTGGGGATGAACACCACGCGGATGCGCCCCTTCACCCGGGAGTCGGAGTTGATGACGTCCGCCACCGAGCAGACCAGGCGGATGGTGTTCTTGGCGAACTCATAGCCCTGGGCGGCCTTGCCGGCAAAGATGAAGGTGGTGGGCTTCATGTCAAAGTTGGGATCTTCCAGGATGTGATTGTAGAGATCCATGATCTTGAAGAGGTTCAGAAGCTGCCTCTTGTAGGCGTGGAAGCGCTTGACCTGGATGTCGAAGATGGAGTCGGAGTCCACGATGATGCCGGTGGTCTCCTTGATATATTTGGCCAGCACCTGCTTGTTCCGGGCCTTGGATTTGGCGGCCTTGTCCAGGAATGCCTTGTCGTTCTCAAAGTCCTTGAGCCGGGCCAGCTCCATGGCGTCGGTGTACCACCCGTCTCCGATGGCCTCGGTTATGAGGGCGGCGTAGGTGGGGTTGGCCTGGGCCAGGAAGCGCCGGTGGGTGACGCCGTTGGTCTTGTTGTTGAACTTCTCCGGGGTCAGGGCGTAGAAGTCCTTGAGGACGTCGTGCTTCAGGATCTCGGTGTGCAGCGCCGCGACGCCGTTGACGGCGTGGCCGGCGATGATGGAGAGGTTGGCCATGCGCACCTTGCCGCCCCAGAGGATGGCCGTGTTCATCAGAAGCTCCTGATTGGCCTCCCGGCTCTTGTCGAAGCTCTCGCGATAGCGCCGGTCGATCTCCTCCACAAAGTCATAGACCCGCGGGAGCAGTCTCTGGAACATGTCGATGGGCCACTTCTCCAGCGCCTCGGGGAGGATGGTGTGGTTGGTGTAGGAGATGCTCTTCGTCACGATCTCCCACGCGGTGTCCCAGTCCAGCCCCTCCTCGTCAATGAGGAGCCTCAAAAGCTCCGGGGCGCACAGGGCCGGGTGGGTGTCGTTGGTGTGGATGGCGATGAGCTCCGGGAAGCGCTTCCAGGCGTGCTTGCCGTACTCGCGCTTATAGTAGCGCAGGATCGACTTGAGCCCCGCGGCCACGAACATATACTCCTGCTTGAGCCGCAGGACCTTGCCGGGGTCGGCGTTGTCGTTGGGATAGAGGACGCTGGTGATGGCTTCCACGTCGGAGCGGAATTTCATGGCGCCGGCGTAATCGCCGCGGTTGAAGGCGTCCATGTCAAAGTTCTGCTTGGCCGGCTCCGCGGACCAGAGCCGCAGATTGTTGACGATCTGCCCGCCGTAGCCCACGATGGGCACGTCATAGGGCACGGCCAGGATCTCCTCGCCGCCGGTCCACTCATAGCTCATGGAGTTGCCGGAATATTTGTGTACCACGGTCCCGCCGAAGCGGACCTTCACCGCCTCCTCCGGGCGCTCGATCTCCCAGGGATACCCGTCCTCGAGCCAGTTGTCCGGGTCCTCCACCTGACAGCCCTTCTCGATGCGCTGATGGAAAAGGCCGTAGCGGTAACGGATGCCGTTCCCCTGCCCGATATAGCCCAGGGAGGCCAGGGAGTCGATGAAGCAGGCGGCCAGCCTTCCCAGACCGCCGTTGCCCAGTCCCGCGTCCTGCTCCTCGGCGGCCAGATCGGCTATGGTCACGCCGTAGTCGGCGAGCCCCTCCTCCACGATGTCCTTGATGCCGAAGTTCATGATGTAGTTTTCCAGGAGCTTGCCCAGCAAAAACTCCATGGAGAAGTAGTAGACCCGCTTCTTCTCCTCCTGGCGGGTGGAGTCGCTCACCACCCGGACGTTCCGGGCGTTGTTGGCGATGAGCTTTGCCAGCGTGGCGTATTTGAGCTTGCCGGTCAGCTTGGAAAAGGGCCTTGCGTAGTAGGCGACGGCCGCGGCCTCGAGCTGTCTTGTGAAATCCTTTTTGTCCTTGAACATAGATCGGGTACTCCTTGAATCGTTTTGAATATATTTATTATGACCCTCTTTTGGAAGGTTTAGGGACTTTTTGCCGTTTACTTATCCTCTTTTTTCGCGGGGAGCCTCTTGAGGACCAGCCCTCCGATGGGCGGGGTCCTGACGACCACCGAATATTTCTTCCCGTGCATGGGGATCTTCTCCGCCTCCATGGGCTCCGGGTTGATCCGGCCCGACCCGCCGAAGCGCTGGTCGTCGGAGTTGAAGATCTCCACGTAGGTCCCCTTTCTCGGGACCCCCACGCGGTATTCCTCATAGACCTCCGGGACCATGGCCAGAAGGCACACCAGATCCTCGGTGGGCTTCTTCCCGTGGCGGATGAAGGTCAGGATCGACTGCTTGGCGTCGTCCGCGTCCAGCCACTCAAAGCCGTCCCAGGAGTAATTCATCTGCCAGAAGGCCTTTTCCCTGAGGAAGAGGTGATTGAGCTCCTTTATGTACTGCTGGTGCTTGCGGTGGGCGTCATAGTCGAGGAGGAACCACTCCAGCCCCTCGTAATAACGCCACTCGATGAACTGGGCGATCTCGGCGCCCATGAAATTGTGCTTGGCGCCCGAGTGGGCCATCTGATAGAGGGCCAGGACCCGGAGCCCCGCGAACTGCCTCCAGTAGTCCCCGGGCATCCGCCCGATCAGGGACGCCTTGCCGTGGACCACCTCATCGTGGCTCAGGGCCAGGATGAAATTCTCGTTGAAGGCGTACATCATGGAGAACGTCAGCCCCCCGTGGTGCGCGGGGCGGTAGGGGAAGTCGGTCTTCATGTAATTCAGGGTGTCGTGCATCCAGCCCATGTCCCACTTGTAGTGGAACCCGAGCCCGCCCTGGTCCGGCGGGTAGGTGACCAGCGGCCAGGCCGTGGACTCCTCGGCGATCATCATGACGTCCGGGTACTCCCGGCTGACGGTGGTATTGATCCTCTGCACCAGGGCGATGGAGTCGTAGTCATGCTCCGAGCCGTCCGCCGCGTGCTTCTTGAGCCGTTCGTCGTCGATGCCGAAGTTGAGATAGAGCATACTGGTGACGCCGTCCACCCGGATGCCGTCGGCGTGGTAATACTCCAGCCAGAAGATGGCGTTGGAGATCAGGAAGGAGCGGACCTCGCCCCGCTTCACATCGAATTTATAGGTGCCCCACTGGGGGTGGGAGCCGCCGTCATAAAGGGGCTCGCCCACAAAATTGCCCAGGCCGTGGGCGTCCCGGCAGAAATGGGCCGGGGCCCAGTCAAGGATCACGCCCAGGCCCGCCCTGTGGGCCTCGTTCATGAAATACTGGAAGTCCTGGGGCTCTCCGTAGCGGGAAGTGGGGGCGTAATAGCCGGTGCACTGATAGCCCCAGCTCCCGTCAAAGGGGTGCTCCATCACGGGCATCAGCTCCAGATGGGTGTAGCCCATGTCCACGGCGTAGGGCACCAGCGTCTCCGCCAGCTCCCGGTAGGACAGGAGGCTCCCGTCCTCGTGCCGCCGCCAGGAGCCCAGATGGACCTCGTAGATGTTCAGGGGCTTCTCCATATGGCGGCCCTTTTTCCGGTTCTCCATCCACTTCCCGTCGGTCCACCTGAAGGCGTCCGGCTCCATGACGCGGCTGGCCGTCTCCGGCGGGCACTCGCTCCCAAAGCCGTAGGGGTCCGCCTTGTAAAGGAGCTCGCCCCGCTGCGTCTCCACCACGTATTTATAGCTGACGCCGGCCTCCAGCCCCGGCAGGAAGAGGGTCCACACGCCCCTGTCCCCCGTGGTCTCCATAAAGTGCCTGTTCGGGTCCCAGTCGCACCAGGAGCCGGTGAGACGCACGGACCTGGCGCCGGGGGCCCACAGCGTGAACCGGAAGCCGTCGCCCTCCCTGTGGGCGCCGAAGATCTCAAAGGCGTGGGTCCAAGTCCCCTCGGCAAATTCCCATGCCCTGTCGTCTGATAGCAGTCTCTCCTTCATATCCGCACATCCTCATATGTATAATGTGGCATAGTCTCCCACGGCACGACAAACCTAAGCCGTCAGCACCGCCATGTAGATATTATAACAGACACGTTTTGATTTGTCCACCGTTTTCCATAGGTTTTGGGGGGCCGTTTTCGTTATTTTTTACTGTTATCACAAATTTTGCCCCGAAAATTTGCAGAAGTTGCACAAATCTTTCCCCCTTTGACCTCTTCCCGGACATAATTTGTCCGCTTTTTGTTCATAATTGATTTACCCGGTCTTCACAAAACGGACAGATTTGGGGGGTAAACTTCCCTTATCTTCCTGAAACGGGGGTACTGACATGAAAAAAACCATCCTTCTGGCGCTTGTCTGCGCCATGCTCCTCTCCCTTTCCGCCTGCGGCGGGGAACCGGACGCCCAGGAACCGGACGGCCAGGGACCGGACACCCAGCAACCGGACGTCCAAGAACCGGACAGCGGGGAGGCGGGATCCGGCTCTTCCCTGCCCTCCGGCGTCCCCACGGACGTGGTCATCCCCGACGGGGTGCGTATCAGCCTGTCCGACGACGGCATCACCGCCGACGGTCAGCCCGTCACCGACGACGCCTCCGCCGGCCTCTACACGGCCCACGACATCGTCTACTACGAGGCGGGCCGCGGCTTCACCTACGGCGAGGGCACCGAGGCCGATGAGCACTCCGCCGAAGAGGCGGCGGCCCACACGGTCCTCCACATCGCCTCTCCCGGCGTCTACGTCCTCTCCGGCCGTCTCTCCGCCGGGCAGATCGCCGTGGATCTGGGCGAGGACGCGGAAAACGACCCCGCCGCGGTGGTGAGTCTGGTCCTCTCCGGCGTGGACATCACCTGCACCGTGGCGCCCGCCATCATCTTCTACAATGTCTATGAATGCGGCGACAAGGACAGCGCCTCCGCCATCGTGGACACCTCCGCCGCCGGGGCGAACGTGTACGTCGCGGACGACACGGACAACACGGTGAACGGCTCCTATGTGGCCCGCATCTACAAGTCCGTGGAGCTCAGCGAGGACGGCACTCAGGTGGTGGACAGCAAGAAGCTCCACAAATACGACGGCGCCCTCTATTCCAAAATGTCCATGAACGTCACCGGCAACGCGGGGCACCTCACCATCAACGCCGAAAACGAGGGGCTCGATTCCGAGCTGCACCTGACCATCAACGGCGGCGTCATCGACATCGTCTCCGGCAACGACGGGATCAACACCAACGAGGACGGCGTGTCCGTCACCACGGTGAACGCCGGGGCCCTGACCGTCACCGTCACCGGCGCCACCGGCGAGGGGGACGGCATCGACTCCAACGGCTGGCTGGTGCTGAACGGCGGCACCGTCCGCGCCTACGCCTGCGCCTCCTCCGGCGACGCCGGCATCGACTCCGACATGGGGATCCTCTTAAATGGCGGCACGGTCATCGCCACCGGCAACATGCTGGACGCCATCGACCAGGCCAGCACCCAAAAATATCTGCTCTTCGACCTCTCCCGGAGCTCCGCGGACAACGCCGGCGTCCGGTATACCCTGAAGGACGCGGAGGGGAACCAGGTGCTGGAGGTCCCCACGGCGAACCGCTTCTCCCTGCTGCTGATCTCCGACCCCTCCATAGCTGACGGCCTCTACGCCCTCTATAACGGCAGCACCCTGGCGGGCTCCGCCCAGCCCGGTGCCTCCGCCGGCTTCGACCGGGGCGGCTTCGGCGGGCGTCCCGGCGATTTCGGCGGCGGGGCGGGCCCCGGCCAGGGCGGCGGACGCACCCCCGGCGACGGACGCGTCCCCGGTGACGGACAGGTCCCGCCGGATATGTCCGACGGTCAGGCCCCCGGCGACGGTCAGACCCCGCCGGACGTGCCCGAAGGTCTCCAGCCCGGAGATTTCGGCCCCGGCTCCGTCCCCTCCGACGACCGGACCTCCCCTTCCGGGCAGGGCAGCGGAGAATCTGTCTGAATTTCCCTTTACCTCCCCGATCCTATGTGATACAATAGATCCGCGGGGCTTGTCCCGCGGATCTATTTGTATCATAAGGAGGGGCACCGGAATGAAAAAGTACCTCTTGGCTCTGGACCAGGGCACCACCAGCTCCCGCGCCATTCTCTTTGACCTGGAGCAGAACATCGTGGGCACGGCCCAGCAGGAGTTCACCCAGTATTTCCCGCACGACGGCTGGGTGGAGCACGACCCCATGGAGATCTGGCGTACCCAGAGCGACGTGATGCTCCGGGTCCTGAAGGAGTCGGACGCGGACGTCCGGGACGTCATCGCCATCGGCATCACCAACCAGCGGGAGACCACCGTGGTGTGGGAAAAGGCCACGGGGAAGCCCGTCTGCAACGCCATCGTCTGGCAGTGCCGCCGCACCGCCCCCATCGTGGAGCGTCTGGAGGCCGAGGGCCTGTCCGACCACATCCGGAAAACCACCGGCCTGGTCCCGGACGCCTATTTCTCCGCCACCAAGATCCGGTGGATCCTGGACCACGTCCCCGGCGCGCGGGAGAAGGCGGCGCGGGGCCAGCTCCTCTTCGGCACGGTGGACACCTGGCTGCTCTGGAACCTGACAGGCGGGGCGGTCCACGCCACCGACGTGACCAACGCCAGCAGGACCATGCTCTTCGATATCCGCAGGCTCTGCTGGGACGAGACGCTCCTGAAGGCCCTGGACATCCCCCGCGGGATGCTGCCGGAGGTGAGATCGAGCAGCGAGATCTACGGATACGCCACGCTCGACGGCGTGAGGATCCCCGTGGCGGGCATAGCCGGCGACCAGCAGGCCGCCCTCTTCGGACAGGGCTGCTTTGACGCCGGCGAGGCCAAGAACACCTACGGCACCGGCTGTTTTCTCCTGATGAACACCGGGGAGGTCCCCTTTGAGAGCCGCAACGGCCTGGTCACCACCGTGGCCGCCGGTCTGCCCGGACGCGTCACCTATGCCCTGGAGGGCAGCGTCTTCGTGGGCGGCGCCGTGATCCAGTGGCTCCGCGACGAGCTGCGCATCCTCACGGAGGCCCGGGAGGCGGAGACCCTGGCCCTCTCCGTCCCGGACAACGGCGGGGTCTACCTGGTGCCGGCCTTCACGGGCCTGGGCGCGCCCTACTGGGACATGTATGCCCGGGGCGCCATCGTGGGCCTGACCCGCGGCGCCACGCGGGAGCATATCGTCCGGGCCGCCCAGGAGTCCATCGCCTATCAGGTGGCGGATCTGGTGCGGGCCATGGAGGCCGACACCGGCATCGACATGGGCTCCCTCAAGGCCGACGGCGGCGCCAGCCGGGACCGGTTCCTCATGCAGTTCGAGGCCGACATCCTGGGCAAGACCGTGCTCCGCCCGGTCATCCGGGAGACCACGGCCCTGGGCGCGGCCTACCTGGCCGGCCTGGCCCTCGGGATCTGGAAGGACACGGCGGAGCTCGGCTCCCTCTGGCGCTGTGACGCCCGGTTCACCCCCGCCATGGCGGAGGCGGAGCGCCGGTCCCTCCTGGCGGGCTGGTGGAAGGCCGTCTCCCGCGCCCTCTCCTGGTCCAGGGATGCGTGAGATGCCCGATCCGGCCGTCCCCGGCCCCGTCCATTTTATATTTTCGCAAGTGCGCGCCCCGCAAAACAGCGGAAAAATCCCTGAATTCCGTGGAATTCAGGGATTTTTTCTGAACGTTTTCTATTGGCCTTGAAAGCGCGCGAAGCGACCAGCTTATTTGAGCTCGACCTTGGCGCCGGCTTCCTCCAGCTTCTTCTTGAGCTCCTCGGCCTCGTCCTTGGAGACGGCCTCCTTGATGGTCTTGGGGGCGCCCTCCACGGTGGCCTTGGCCTCGGCCAGGCCCTGGTTGGTGATCTCACGGACGGCCTTGATGACCTTGATCTTGGCGGCGGCGTCGAAGCTGGCCAGGACAACGTCAAACTCGGTCTTCTCCTCGGCGGCGGGAGCGGCAGCGGCGGCGCCGGCGGCGGGAGCGGCCATGGCGGCGGCGGAAACGCCGAACTCCTCCTCAAGGGCATGTACGAGCTCGGAGAGCTCAAGAACGGTAAGAGCCTTGATCTCCTCGATCAGGGCGGTGACTTTTTCAGCAGCCATTGTAATTTTTCCTCCTGTAAAAATTTTTAGATGTTGGATTGTTTGATCACTCCGCGGGAGCCGCTTCCGGCTCGGCGGGAGCGCCCTGCTTCTCGGCGATGGCCTTCAGGACGCAAGCGAGGGACGAGATGGGCGCCAGCATGGTGCCGAGCACCTGGGCGCGCAGGACGGGCAGCGGTGGGATCTTGGCAAGAGCCTTGATCTCGTCAACGGAAATGACCTTCCCGTCCATGAAGCCTCCCTTGATCTCAAAGCAGTCGGGGAGCTTCTCGGCGAACTCGGAGACGACTCTGGCGGGAGCCAGGGCGTCCTCGTGGGAGATCGCCAGGGACGTGGTGCCGTGGAGCAGAGAGTCAAGCTCGCCGTAACCCGCGTCGTCAATGGCGAAGCGGACCAGGGTGTTCTTCACGACGGAATACTCCACCTTCTCCTCCCGCATCTTGCGGCGCAGGGCGGTGTCGTCCGCCACCGTGATGCCGGAATAGTCCACCAGGACGCCGGCGGCAGCCCCCTTGAGCTTCTCCTTGAGAGAGGCGACGATCGCCTGCTTCTCGCTCAGGACCTTTGCGTTGGGCATGTTTTTCACCTCCAGAGGTTTGATGGCGTCCACAGAAAATGCCCCGACGCGCAAAGCATCGGGGCACGGTAAAGCAAATAAGATTTGCCGCCCTCGGCAGGATTTACGGCCTTGCGCCACCTGCTGTCTTTGGAACGCTGGGCTATCATACCACACCCTTCCCCCTTTGTCAAGAAAAAACTCGCAAAAAAATTGGGATCCGTCTCTTTTCCGGGCCCCGGCGAAAAAGATCCGGGAGAGGCTGTCGGCCTCTCCCGGATCTTTGTTTCATGCGTTCCCCGTCGCCTTAATAGTTCTCCGCGTGGACCTCAAAGAAGCTCTGGGGGTGGTTGCAGGTGGGGCAGACCTCGGGGGCCTTTGTGCCCACGCAGATGTGGCCGCAGTTGCGGCACTCCCAGACCTTGACCTCGCTCTTTTCAAAGACCTTGGCCGTCTCCACGTTCTTCAGGAGGGCGCGGTAGCGCTCCTCATGGCGGCGCTCGATCTCGCCCACCAGCCGGAAGCGGGCGGCCAGCTCAGGGAAGCCCTCCTCCTCGGCGGTCTTGGCAAAGCCCGCGTACATGTCGGTCCACTCGTAGTTCTCGCCGTCGGCGGCGGCGGCCAGGTTCTCGGCGGTGGAGCCGATGCCCTCCAGCTCCTTGAACCAGAGCTTGGCGTGCTCCTTCTCGTTGTCCGCGGTCTTGAGGAACAGGGCCGCTATCTGCTCGTAGCCCTCCTTTTTGGCCTTGGAGGCGAAATAGGTATACTTGTTCCTGGCCTGCGACTCCCCGGCGAAGGCCGCCTGGAGGTTCTTCTCGGTCTGTGTCCCGGCGTATTTGCTGCTCATTTTTGTTTTCCCCTTTCTTATTTTATATGTTCTCAATAAAAGTGAGATGTGCTCCTGTCGGTATTGTACCCCGCGGGCCGGGGATTGTCAAGACGGACGGAGCGAGTCGGCCGTTCGATGTGGCACAATTTATTTTTCCGAATAGGATGATCCGGATGTCTCCTCCCCTCTGAGCTCTCCGTCGGTTTGGAGGTGTTGAGATGCCAAGGATAAAACCGTACCGTCTCGCGGCGCTGCTGCTCTGCGCGGCGCTGATCGCCGCCGTCCCGTCCGCGTCGGCCGACGACCACTCCAGGCTGGAGCTGGTGGTGACGGCCGAGCCGGAAAAACGGCGGTTCCGGGTCTCGGAGGTGTGTTTGGACTGCGGAAAGGAATTCCCGGAATACTCGGCCGCCGACCTGCGCGTCACCGGCGGGGAATACCCCGCCGACGGGACGCCCCACGGCTTCACCGTGGAAAACCTGTCCGACTGGGATGTGACGGTCTCCGTCCGCTTCGGCCTCACGCCGGAGGCATACGACCTTGAGGTCCCCCCGGAATTCACTTCTCCCGGGGAATATATCCTTTATTATGAAGTGATCTACACCTGTCTCACAGAGTCCTTCACCGAGCGTTCCGACGCGCGCCTTGTTCTGACCGGGGAACCGGAACCCGAACCCGAGCCTGAACCCGAACCCGAACCCGAACCGGAACCTGAGCCCGAACCCGAACCCGAGCCCGAGCCGGAACCCGAGCCCGAACCAGAACCCGAACCCGAGCCCGAACCGGAGCCCGAGCCGGAACCGGAGCCGGAACCCGAACCGGAGCCGGAACCGGAACCCGAGCCTGAACCCGAGCCGGAACCAGAGCCCGAACCGGAGCCGGAACCTGAACCCGTACCGCTCCCCCCGCTGACGCCCCATCCGGCGCTTCTCTTCGGGTGCGGCGGCCTTTTCAGGCCCGGCGACCCCGTGAGCCGCGGCGAGCTGGCGGTCATGGTCTCCCGGATGCTGGGGCCGGAGGACCCCGGCGCGCTCCCGGCCTTCGCCGACTTTCCGGACGTGCCGGAGGACGCGTGGTACGCCGCCGCCGCGGCGCGTCTGGGGGCGCTGGGTGTGATGACGGGGCGCGGAAACGGGTGTTTTGACCCGGACGCGCCCGCCACAGCCGGGGAGGTCCGGCTGGTCCTCACCCGCGCGGCCGCCCTGCCCGGCGTGAGCTGGTCGGTGCCGCAGGTCCCGGAGGGGGCCTGCGTCCCCCGCGGCCTTATGGCGGAGCTTCTCTGCCGGGCGCTGGGGCGGGACCCGGGGCTCTGCCGCTGGAGACGGCTGACCGCCGCCCCCTTTTCCGATGTGGACGCCTCACCGTACCGGGCGGCCATAGCGGAGCTGTCCGTGGAACATTAAAAAAGCATCCCCGTCCGTTTTCGCGGGCGGGGATGCCGGAGAGTGCCGAAAAAGGCCGGGGATGCGCCGTTCAGGAAATATCCTGGTGCTTTTTGCGGGTATTCAGGAAGGCCGAGAGGACCGTGGCGACGGCGGTGACGATCAGTGTCACCCCGGTGAAGATCCACAGCGTCCTGCGGGCGGAGAAGGGGTCGGAGAGGATGACGACGGCCAGGATGATGGACAGCGCCGAGGCGATGGCCGAGGACTGCCACATCCCCTGATGGAGGCGGGCCATATCCACCGTCCACTGGAGCTTCACAATGCCCGTAAAGAGGGCGGCGATGCCGTAAATGATGGTGACGGGCATCAGGTGGTGGATGATCCAGTCGGCCTTATAGATGAGGAGCACGCCGGCCACCAGGCCCACCAGCCCCCGGACAAGCTCCTGGCTGAGGGCGGCCTCCGCCGGCTCCATCCGGAAATAGGTGACGCAGGACAGCGCCCCCAGGATGCACAGCAGGATCCCCGCCGCGATGAGGATGAGCTTGGTGAAGCCCTCGGGATTGACAAGCAAAACCACGCCCACCGCCGCCTCTCCCGCGGCGACCGTGAGCTTCCCCAGAGAATTTTTGAATTTTTCCATGATTTCCTCCTTATTCCGCCAAAATGCCGTTTCTGATGGCCGGCCGCGGACGGGTCTGCCCGCCGCCTCCCGCCTGTTTTTTCCTGATGCTCCTACTATACACCCTCTTCCTCAAAAAGGCAAGAGGGATTGACAAGCCACTCCCTCTGATGTATTATTTTTGTGATTATAACGTCTTTTGTGGAGGTTGGGAGCATGACAAAAGCCGAATTCAAGGAAATGTGTGAAAGCCACGGACTTCGGATGGTCTCCGACATCCGGGCGGTGGGAACGGAGCGCGGGTATCTCGTCTCGGTGCAGTACGCCGGGAAGAAGAACATCTCCGTGAACCTGCCCGCCGGCAAGGACGACCAGAAAAAATACGGCCGGGACCTGAAGCTGGAGCTGAAAAACCGGCTGGGGAAAAACGCCTCCTCCGCCTGGGGGGACGGGTGGCTCACGGTGTTCGTGGATTCCGGGAAGATCCCGGACATATACTGTCAGGGCGTCACCGCCGTGCTGGACGTCATCAAGGGCCTGGGCTTCACCGTCCCGGATGCCTGCGATGTCTGCGGCAAGTCCGGATGCGACGCCGCCGTTCCCCACGGCGCCGCCTACCGTCCCGTCCACCGGGCCTGCCTGGAGGGGGCCGTCACCGGCGCGCGGACGAAGGCCGACGCCAACAGGGCCGGCGGGAGCTACCTCCTCGGAGCTGTCGGCGCCCTCCTGGGGATGCTGGCGGGCATCCTCCCCTCGGTCTTCTCCATCCTGGCGCTCAAGCGCATCTATGTCCTGCTCTTCATGCTGATCCCCCTGGCCAGCTACGCCGGATACAGGCTCCTGAAGGGCCGGATGGATTACACGGCCCTGGTCCTGTCGGTCGTCTTCAGTCTCCTGGGCGTAGTCCTTCTCAACTACATCAACTTCCTCTGGAGCGTGAAGGTGGAGCTGGATCTCACCTTCGGCCAGATGCTGAGCCTTGTCGGGCCCGCCCTTACCGATAAGACCGTCTTCAAGGAGCTGGCCAGCACCGAGGACTTCTTCAAATGCCTCGTGTTCGTGGCGCTGGGCATCTTCCTGGCCTGGGGCCAGATCTCCCGCACCGCGAAGGCCGACGTGAAGGACGCCCAGGGCGTTCTGGAGTCCGCCGTCCCCTATTCCTCCGCGCCCGCGGGCTTTGAATACGATCCCGCGGACTATATGCCCGATACCCGCTCCGACGGGGAACAATAATCTGTTTTGAGGTGAATCCCATGCTCAAGGCCGTTCTTCTTTTCGCCGTGGGCCTGCTCTGCCTGATCAAGGGCGGGGACTGGTTCGTGGACGGCGCCACCGGCATCGCCCGGAGGTTCCATCTGCCCGAGCTTCTCATCGGCGCCACCGTGGTGTCCATCGGCACCACCCTCCCCGAGGTGATGGTCTCCACCACCGCCGCTCTTGAGGGCTCCAGCTCCATCGCCTACGGCAACGCCATCGGCTCCGTGATCTGCAACACCTCCCTCATCGCCGCCATCACCGTGGCCTGCAAGCCCGGGCGCGTGGACCGGAAGGCCCTGCGCACGCCGGTGATCTTCTTCTTTCTGGCGGCGGTCTTCTACTCCGCCATCGCCTACCTCACCGGCTTCTTCTCCCGCACCTCCGGCCTCATCCTGCTGGCCGGCTTCGTGGTGTACATGGTCCTCACCGTCCTCCAGATGAAGGGCTCCCCCGCTCCCGCGGAGGACGCGGGCGGGGAAAAGGAGAACCCGGTGTGGCTGGATCTCGTCCTTCTCGTGGTCGGCGCCGTGCTCATCGCCGTGGGCGCCAGACTCCTGGTGGACAACGGCACCATCATCGCCCGTGAGCTGGGCGTGCCCGAAACGGTCATCGCCCTCACCTTTGTGGCGCTGGGCACCTCCCTCCCCGAGCTGGTCACCGCCATCACCTCCCTGGCCAAGGGCCACGGGGCGCTGTCCCTGGGCAACGTCATCGGGGCGAATCTTTTCAATCTGGTGCTCGTCTCCGGAATGGCCATCACCGTCACGCCCTTCCGGGTCCCTGTGGAGGCGCAGCTTGCGGGCCATCCCGCCTCCCTGGTCCTGGACATCCCGGTGATGTTCGCCGTGATGCTCCTGCTGACCGTCCCCGCCCTCATCAAGGGCAAGCTCTCCCGGTGGCAGGGCGTGACGCTCCTGTGTATCTACGCCGGCTACTGCCTGTTCCAGTTCACAAGATAACGGGGTGAACCTATGAAAAAGAGATCTGTCCGCTTTGCGGCCCTGACCGTCACGGCGGCGGCCCTGTGCCTCACCCTCGGCTCCTGCGGCCGGATGCTGGACAGGACCCGCTCCGAAGGGTACGCCCAGGGCTATGACGCCGGCTATGACGCGGGCCACACCGACGGCCTCGCCGAGGGGCCCGATCAGGCCGCCTACGACAAGGGCTACTCCGTGGGCCTTGCCGAGAGCCGCGATGCGGCCTACACCGAGGGCTACGACGACGGATACGCCGAGGCCGCGGCCGCCCTGACGCCCCCGCCCCCCGAGGAGCCGGCCCCCGACATGGACCCCACCGGCTTTGTGGAGCTGTCCCTGGTGGCGCCGGACGTCATCCTGGACATACGCTACTACTCCACCTATAACTTCGTGGGCGAGCGGATCGACGGCTACTCCGAGCCCGTGGCTCTGGTGACCGCCGAGACCGCCGTGGCCCTGCGGGTCGTCAGCGACGAGCTGGCCGAGAAGGGCTACCGGCTCATCATCTACGACGCCTACCGTCCCCAGTCCGCCGTGGACCACTTTATCCTCTGGTCCCGGGACGCCGACGACACCCGGATGAAGGCGTACTTCTATCCCGACGAGGACAAGGCCACCCTGTTCGAAAAGGGCTATATCTCCGAGAGATCCGGCCACAGCCGGGGCTCCACGGTGGACGTCTCCCTCTTTGACGTGGCCGCCGGCCGGCCCGTGGACATGGGCGGGACCTTCGACCTCTTTGGGGCGATCTCCCACGCCGACGCCACCGAGGGGCTGACCAAGGCCCAGATCGCCAACCGGAAGCTCCTGCGGGACACCATGACCGCCCACGGCTTCACGGGCATCGACACCGAATGGTGGCACTTCACCCTGACCGGGGAGCCGTTCCCGGATACTTACTTCAATTTCCCGGTGGGGCCTCTGGACTGAACCGCATACCCGGGCGGGGCATTGCCCCGCCTCAATTAGTCAGAAGGTCCTGCCGGCGCGGTGAAAATCTCAGGGGGCGATTGTTTGAAGCAGCTGGACAGGGATATCTTTGAGATCGGCGCCGCCGACGCGGGCCTGCCGGAGAGGCGGCGCGACGCGCACAAGGGGGACTTCGGGCGGGTGCTCATCGTGGCCGGGTCCGTGGGCTTCACCGGCGCGCCGGCCTTCGCCGCCAGAGCGGCGGTGCGCTCCGGCGCGGGGCTTGTGTATCTGGCGGTGCCCCGGAGCATCTGGGACGTGGAGGCCGTGAAGAACGACGAGGCCATGGTCCTCCCCCTCTCCCCCTCCCTGCCGGAGGCGCTGGAGACGCTGGCGCCCCATGTGGAAAAGGCCGACGCGGTGGTCCTAGGCCCCGGCCTCGGCCTCTCGGTCTGGGCGCGGGAGCTTGTGTACGCCGTGCTGGAAAGCTGTCGGGCCCCGCTGGTCCTGGACGCGGACGGCATAACCGCCGTTTCCCGGCATATAGATGTACTGGATAAGCTGTCATGTCCTCTCACGCTCACCCCCCACGAGGGGGAGTTTGCCCGCCTCACCGACGCCCTCACCCGGAAGCCCCGGGAGGAGGCGGCCCGGGAATTTGCCACGGCCCACGGCGTCACGGTGGTCCTGAAGGGCCACCGCACCGTCACCGCCCAGCCGGACGGGGTGTGCTATGTGAACGCCACCGGCGGCCCCGGCATGGCCCGGGGCGGCTCCGGCGACGTGCTGGCGGGGATGATCGCGGCCTTTTTGGGCCAGAAGATCCCCGGCGCCGTGTGGAAGGCCGTCTATTACCACGGCCTGGCCGGCGACAGATGCGCCGAAAGTTTCGGGGAATACGCCATGACCCCGTCGGACATGATAGACTGTCTCAAATCTGTTTTGAGGTGAGTCTCTTGCGTCCTTCCCCCCTTCTCCCCCGTTCCTCCCGGGGCCTGTCCCCCCTCTTCCCCCTTCTGCCCCTGCTCCTCCTGCTCCTCTCCCTCCCCGCCTGCGGGCGCCCCGGGACCGATGAGGCCTTGGAGGACATCCGGGCCGGGCTGTCCGGCTCCATCGCCTTTGACGCCGCCATCCGCGCCGACTACGGCGACCGGGTCTTTGATTTCTCCGTGCGCTACGCCTCCTCCGGGGACGGCGGGACCCTGACCATTACGGCCCCGGAGATCATCGCCGGCGCGGTCGTCCGCTACTCCGGCGGCGCCACGGCGCTGGCCGTGGGGGACGCGGAGATCTACACCGGCGAGATCCTGCCCGGCGGACTCTCCCCGGTGGACGCCGTGCCCGTGATGCTGGACGCCTGGGTGAACGGGCTGGTCACGGAGACGGTCGGGGAGACGCTGGACGGCGCCGACTGCGTCGCCGCCCTCTTCCGGGTGGACGACGACGTGGACCTGCGGACCTGGTTCGACCGGGAGACGTCCCTTCCCCTCCGCGCCGAGTTTGCCTTTGAGGGCAGCACCGTCATCACCGCCGAATTTTACGATATGGAAGTTGGTTGACTATGGATCTGCGAAAGAGGACCTGGGCTGAGATCAGCCTTGACAATATCGAGCACAACTACCGGGCCATCCGCGGTTCCATCCCCGCCGGATGCCGGTTCCTGGGCGTGGTCAAGGCCGACGCCTACGGCCACGGGGCGGTGGAGGTGTCCCGGCGGCTGGAGAGGGCCGGCGCTGATTATCTGGCCGTGTCCTGCCTCGACGAGGCCGTGGAGCTGCGCATGTCCGGCATCACCCTGCCCATCCTCATCCTCGGCCACACGCCCCGGGAATATGTGTCCGAGCTCATCGGGCTGGACCTGACGCAGACGGTCACCTGCGAGGCCAAGGCCATAGAGTACTCGGAGGAGGCCGTGAGGCTGGGGAAGACCCTGCGTATCCACATCAAGGTGGACACCGGCATGTCGAGGCTGGGTTTTCTGTGCGCGGGCGGCCACTTTGAGCAGGGCATCGCCAACATCGTCTCCGCCTGTACGCAAAAAAACCTTGATCCGGAGGGCATCTATACCCATTTTGCCATGGCGGACGAGCCGGGCGCGGAGGCGGAGGCCTTCACCCGCGGGCAGTTCGCCCTCTTTACCCGGGTCATCGATGAGGTAAAAAGCTCCGGCATTACCTTTAAAATCCGGCATTGCGCAAATTCCGGAGCTGTGGTAAACTATAAAGAGACCTGTCTCGACATGGTCCGGCCGGGCATCCTCCTTTACGGCTTCGGGGACGGCGGCCGGCTGGGGCTGAAGCCCTGTATGCGGCTCATGACCCACGTCAGCACCATCAAGCACATCGACGAGGGCCTGCCCGTCAGCTACGGCGGCGCCTTCGTCACCTCCCGGCGGACCAGGATGGGCGTCATCCCCATCGGCTACGCCGACGGGCTCCTGCGGGCGCTGTCGGACAGGTGCTCCTTTATCTCCGAAAGCGGGCCGGCGCCCCAGCGCGGCCGGATCTGCATGGACATGTGCATGATCGACCTGACGGACCTTCCGGACGTGAACCTGGAGAGCCTCATCGAGATCTTCGGGGAGAAGCAGTCGGCGGAGACGCTGGCCGCCGCCGCCGGGACGATCTGCTATGAGCTGCTCTGCTCCGTCTCGAAGCGGGTCCCCCGGGTCTACGTGGACTGAACGCGCGGCACCATCCTCCCCTTCCCGACATACAATGGA
The DNA here is from genome assembly GCA_947625815.1 of uncultured Oscillospiraceae bacterium. GTDB lineage: Bacteria > Bacillota > Clostridia > Oscillospirales > Oscillospiraceae > RUG626. Next base: position 28,734 of record CANQPU010000001.1, on the reverse strand, counting down.
TTGGGCGGCAAAAACCGCCCGGGTAATTTTGCTACGCTGTATAAATTACTCTGCTTTGTGAAAGAATTATGGTAGTCCGGTACATAGCGATGTGCCGAACGACTATAATTTCGTCGGAGAGTGAAGAGAGTGCTTAGCGGAGTTAAAAGAGGAGACATCTACTACGCCGATCTGAGCCCCGTCGTGGGCTCCGAGCAAGGCGGAATGCGGCCTGTACTTATTGTCCAGAACGACACCGGCAACAAGCACAGTCCGACGGTCATCGCCGCGGCGATAACCTCACAGATAGGCAAAGCCCGGCTGCCCACCCACATCGAGCTGGAGGCCCGCTCCTTCGGACTGACCAAGGATTCCGTGGTGCTTCTGGAACAGATACGGACCATTGACAAGCGCCGTCTGCGCGAGCGGATGGGGCGGGTCGATGAGGAGCTGATGAACAAGGTGGACGACGCCATCGCCGTCAGCTTCGGGCTCCACGGGTAAACAGAAGGACATGTCCGGGGAGGACTCCTCCCCGGACCGGGAAAAAGGAGAGATACATAAGATGAAAAAGGGAAAAAAGATCGTCATCGCCGTGGGCGTCCTGCTGGCTGTCGCCCTTGTCTCCGGGCTCACCACCATGGCCGTGACAAATTACGGCTCGCCCGATGATCCTCTGGTCACTCTGAGCTACCTCAACGAGACCGTCACCCCCGGGATCCTCCAGCAGCTCAACGCGGCTCTGGAGGCCAGGATCTCCGCGCTCCAGGCGCAGCTCGACCAGATCACCGCCCAGGGCGGCGGCGGTGGGGAGACGCCCTCCTCCGCCCCCTCCGGCTTCATCGTCCTGACGCTGAGCAAGGGCCAGACCGTCACCTGCGGCGTGGGCACCGAGATCATGCCCCGCATCGGCACCGTCCTCTCCTTCGGCCCGGACAACCCGCGGCTCGTGGACGAGACGGACGCCGTCTCCGTGGCCGAGTCCGGCGCGGTGCTGACCACCAACCACATGTACATGGTGACCATCAACGGCAACGGCGTCAAGGCCGACCGGGACAACACCAAGATCCTCATCCGCGGGGAATATACCGTCAACTGATCCCTGCCTCCGACCGCGTCACCTTATCCTGAATAACCTCCCACGCCCGGACATATGCTTATATATCCGGGCGTTTTTGCGCCCAAAAGTATTCCCGGAGGTCATGAACAGTGCAATACGACGTTCTCACACCCGACGGCGAGCCCGCCGGAAGGCTGGACATCTACGCTTCCGGCGTAAGGACCGGCTTTGCCTACATAAGCGACCGCCCCTTTCCCCTCTCCCGCCTCGTCCTCCTGACGGAGAGCGGCCCCCTCTCCCTGGGCATCCCGGCGCCGGAGGCCGGCGGGATGTCCCTCAGAAAGCTCCTCTCCCCCCTGGCCCTGGGGGGCGCCGACCTGGGCGGGCGCGTCCTGCCCCTGCTCGTCCCGGCCGACGCGGACCTGTCCTCCCTCTCCCTGCCGGACCCCGCCCCGGAGCCGGAACAGCCCTCCCCTCCGCCGGAGCCGGAACAGCCCTCCCCTTCGCCGGAACCGGAACGGGAGCCGGAGCCGTCGCCCGGGCGGGAACCGGAGCCCGAATGCCCCGCCGCGCCGGCAAGGGAGGCCCCGCCGGAGGCCATAACGGAGGCCCTGTCGGAGACATGGGCCCCGGAGCCCGCGCCGGCGCGGCTTTTCGCCGACCCGGAGCTGGCCGCCGCCGCCGAAAATGCCCAGGGCGTGCTGGCGCGGGCCGACGGGCCGGATACGCTGGCGGCCTTCCCCTTCTCTCCCTCCAAACCCTTCCCCCTGCTCCCGGCCTTCCGCTTCGGAGCCGCTCAGGAGATCGGCGGCGGGACCTATCTGGTGTTCCGCCTGCGGGACGGCCGGCCGATTTGAAAATTTTTGATGAAAATTGCGGTTTTGCGCTTTACACCGTGGGATTTTTTGATATAATTGAGATAGTTTGATATCTTCGGGGCAAACGGCAAATGCTATACCTGACGGGCCCCGGCCCGTCATCCGCAGACAGGAGGGATACGGACATGGATGATCTTGATTTCACCAGGAAATTCGACGTCGTAGACAAAAAAATCGGCACGCGGGAGATACTGTCCTCCGTGTATGACTCCCTGAAGCTCAAGGGCTACAACCCCATCAACCAGATCGTGGGCTACATTCTGTCCGAGGATCCCACCTACATCACCAACTACAACAACGCCCGCGCCCTGATCACGCGGATCGACCGGGATGAGCTCCTGCAGGAGCTGGTGGTAAGCTACCTGGAAAAGGACAGCTGACGCCCCAAAAGCGCCGGCGGGGCCGGACGATGTCATTTCGTTAAGAAAGATGTGACTATACGCGAAAAGGGGCGGGTCTTGGACCCGCCCCTGCGAACAAATACGGAAAAATGTTTCACTTTGGGAAATTTTTCAAATCTCTTGCAGGGGCGGGTTCCAAACCCGCCCTCTTTCTTTTTTCGCGAGGTCCCCGATGTCTCCGGGGGCTTTCTAAACCCTACTCACGTCCATGGCGCGCAGCGCGTTCAGAATGGCCAGAATGGCCACGCCCACGTCCGCGAAAACGGCCAGCCACATGCCGGCAAGGCCCCAGGCGCCGAGGACGAGGATGAGCAGCTTCACGGCCAGGGCAAAGACGATGTTCTCCCGGACGATGGTCATGGTGCGCCGGGATATGGCGATGGCCTCGGCGACCCGGCTGGGCCTGTCGTCCATGAGGACCATGTCGGCGGCCTCAATGGCGGCGTCGGAGCCCAGGGCGCCCATGGCCAGGCCCACGTCGGCCCGGGTCAGGACGGGGGCGTCGTTGATGCCGTCCCCCACGAAGGCCACGCTGCCCCGGGCGGAGGCCAGGATCTCCTCCAGGGCGGACACCTTGTCCCCGGGCAGGAGGTCGCTCCTCACCCCGTCCACCCCCAGCTCCTCCGCCACGGCCCCGGCGGCCGCCGCCCGGTCCCCGGTGAGCATCACGGCCTTCACGCCCATGGCGTGGAGCCGGTCCACGGCGGCGCGGGCGTCGGGCTTCACCGCGTCGGAGACGAGGACGGACCCCGCCCAGGTCCCGTCCACGGCCACGTGGACCACCGCGCCGTTCCCCCCGTCCCCGGGGACCTGGATGCCCCGGGACTCCAGGAGCCGGGCGTTGCCCGCGAGCACCGTCCTGCCGTCGATTTGGGCCCTCACGCCCATGCCGGCCAGCTCCTCCACGGAATCGGCGGAGCCCTCCGCCCCTTCGGTGGATCCTCCGCCGGCGGGGTCCGGGCCCTCCCCCAGGTCCCGGGCGGCGGAGACGACGGCGCGGGCGACGGGGTGGGTGGAGTACGCCTCCGCCCGGGCCGCGAGGGCCAGCAGCTCCCTCTCGGGCATCCCGCCGGCGCGCACGGAGGTGACGCGGAAGGAGCCCTCGGTGAGGGTGCCGGTCTTGTCAAAGACGACGGTCTCCGCCTTTGAGAGGGCCTCCAGATAATTGGAGCCCTTCACCAGTATGCCGCGCCGGGAGGCGCCGCCGATGCCGCCGAAGAAGCTGAGCGGCACGCTGATCACCAGCGCGCAGGGGCAGGAGACCACCAGAAAGACCAGGGCGCGGTGGATCCACTCCGTCCAGGGCTGTCCCATGGCCAGCGGCGGGATCAGCGCCAGGCCCAGCGCCGCGAAGACCACGGCGGGGGTGTAGTACCGCGCGAACCTGGTGATGAAGTTCTCCGTGCGCGCCTTGCGCTCCGAGGAGTTCTCCACCAGGTCCAGGACCCGGGCCACGGTGGAGTCGGCGTAGGCGCTGCTTGTCCGGGCCTTCAGGACGGAGCTCAAGTTGATGGCGCCGCTGGTCAGCCCGTCGCCCACGGTCACGTCCCGGGGGACGGACTCGCCGGTCATGGCGGCGGTATTGACGCTGCCGGAGCCCTCGATGACCACGGCGTCCAGCGGGACGCGCTCCCCGGGCCGGATGAGGATGGTCTCCCCCACCGCCACCTCCTCCGGGTCCACCTGAAGGGTCTCCCCGTCCCGGATCACGTTGGCGTACTCCGGCCGGATGTCCATGAGGGCGGCGATGGACCGTCGGCTCTTTCCCACGGCCACGGACTGGAAGAGCTCCCCCACCTGATAAAAGAGCATGACGGCCACTCCCTCGGCGTACTGGCCGGTGGCCATGGCCCCCACGGTGGCCACGCTCATCAGGAAGTTTTCGTCAAAGACCTGCCCGTGAGCAATGTTCTGCGCCGAGCGCCACAGCACGTCCCAGCCCGCCGTGAAGTAGGGCACCAGGAAGGCGCACAGCTTCCAGACGCCCTCCAGCGGAGCCAGCTCCGCGGCGGCGAAGAGGACGAAGGCGGCCAGGATGCGGGCAAGCGTCATCTTATGACGTCTGGTCATGGGATCACCTCACGATCACGCAGTCCGGCTCCACCCTGCGGCAGAGCTTCACGACCTCGTCCATGATCTCCTCAAACCGGGAGTCCTCCGCGTCCACGGTCATCTTCTGGGTGAGAAAATTCACGCTGGCGTCGTTGACGCCGTCCAGCTTTTTGATGCCCCTCTCCATTTTGGCGGCGCAGTTGGCGCAGTCCAGATCCTTTAAGCGGAATATCTTTTTCATATGTAGTTCCTCCCTTTTTTCGGTATATTGTATGCGCTCACTCCAGCACATGCGAAAGCCCCTGGTCGATGATGCTGCGCACGTGGTCGTCGGCCAGAAAGCAGATGATGTTCTTCCCCTCCCGCCTTGAGGAGATGAGCTTCGACTGCTTCAGGATCCTCAGCTGGTGGGAAACGGCCGACTGACTGATGCCCAGAAGCTCCGCGATGTCGCAGACGCACATCTCCGACTCCATCAGAACGAACAGGATCTTCATGCGGGTGGAGTCTCCGAACATCTTGAAGAGATCCGCCAGCTCATAGAGGGTGTCGTCATCCGGCAGGTCGCCGCGCACCCGGTCCACCACGTCGATGTGAGCGGCCGGCTCGTCGCACATAAGCTCGTTTCTTTCTTCCACGTTGGCTCATCCTTTCATATGAACAAGTGTTCATGTGTTTATAAGCAGAGTATAGCACCCCGCGGCGTCCGCGTCAAGACCCTGCGTAAAATATTTTGTCTTTTTCAAAAACAGTTTTTTGGCAATTTCGCCCATTTCCCCGTTTTCCGGTCTCGTATCCCAAGATTTCGTTGTCGGAGGCGCCCGCTCCCCCCTATATTTTGTGACGCCGGGCCCGTTGGTTGCTCATAATAGTTTTTTGTTTACGTTATTGACAAAGAGGAAACAATGTGTTACAATTTGGTTACGATATCACTCAGGGAGGTCACCTGATGGCTAACGCTGAAACCGGTAAGGTGCTCGAGTACCGCGGGCACCCCCTTCGTCGGCTGGACAACATCTTATATTATGGCAGCATGTCCGACAAATACATCATCATGATGCAGGTGACGGATTCCAAAAAGGTGGACGATATGGACGTCGCCACCCGGGTCTCCGTCCAGCTGCAGCTCACCGATCCCGATCTCAAATCTCGGGACCGGGTCATAAAAAAGACAGAGAAGGGCGGGCTCTACGCCGCGATGGACGTGGCCGCCGTATGGCTCGAGCGCGCGCTCTCGGCCAAGTGATGAAAGGATCGACCATGAAGATACTAAAGAAATCCGTGGTTTTTGTCCTGGCGGTCTGCGCCGTCCTGGCGGTGTGCGCCGTCCCGGCCAGCGCCGACGACGACGGGGTCATCTGCTGGGGCGCGGCCACCGTGGACACGGCCTCGCTGAACATCCGCTCCGGCCCTGGCACCGACTATGACCGGGTGGGCATCATCTCCGGCGGCACCATCGTCGTGGTGGTGGAAAAGACCAGCGACGATTGGTTCAAGATCAATTATAACGGCGTCGTCGGCTATGTGGCCAGCGAATACCTGACGGAGATCCTGAAGGCTGAAAACTTCAAGGCCACCGGCACCGTGACCGGCGACGAGGTCCGTATGCGCAAGGGGCCCTCCACCTCCAAGGAGGTCATGACCCACTACGACAAGGGCAAGTCCGTCTCCATCATCGGCATCAACAACGGCTGGTTCAAGGTGGTCACCGAGGACGGCACCGGTTACATACGCTCCGACTACATCGAGATCACCGCCGGCGGCCCCTCCTACACCACCAACGAGGAGGAATCCACGGATCTGGGCCGTCAGATCGCCAACTACGCTCTTCAGTTCGTGGGCTACAACTACGTGTACGGCGAGGAATCCCCCGAGAAGGGCTTTGACTGCTCCGGTCTTATGTACTACGTGTACGGCCAGTTCGGCTACAAGCTGGAGCGCCGCGCCTCCATGCAGCAGGCCCAAAACGGCAAGACTATCAAGAAGAGCGAGCTCCAGCCGGGCGACCTCATTTTCTTCTCCTCCAACGGCTCCACCGTCTCCCATGTGGGCATGTACATAGGCAATGGGCAGTTCGTCCACGCCTCCACCTCCAAGACCGGCGTCATCATCTCCAACCTTGACAGCACCTATTACACCAAGCACTATTATTCCGCCAGCCGCATCATCTGACGGTCCGGCCGATCTCTCTCCCCGGCGCGCCCTCCAAAAGGCCCGCCGGGGATTTTTTCGGCCTTAACATAAAATTAACTTGCAAGCACAGTGGATATGGGGTATAATAGGGCATTGAGCCGGCCAGACGGCTCGAACCCGCGTGCTTTCGCGCAAGATAAATGTAAAGGAATGATACCGATGAGCGACAAGAGCTCCGCCAAGGCCAACCGCGCCGCCGCAGAGGCCAAAGAATTGAGAGAGAGGAAAAAGTACAACACCCTGATCGCCGTCACCCTGGCGGTGATCGTAGTCCTAGTGCTGTTTACCGTGCTTTTCAGCTCCAACCTCTTCTACAATACCACCACGGCCGTGAAGATCGCCGGTGACGGCCATACCGATACGTATTCCGTGGCGGACTTCAATTTTTTCTATTTCACCGCCTACAACACCCATTACAGCCAGTTCTCCGGCTACGCCCAGCTGCTGCCCGACACCTCCGTCCCCTTTGACGAGCAGGTCTGCGTGTTCATGGGCGACGGCAAATCCACCTGGGCCGACTACTTTGAGACGCAGGCCGTCAACAGCATGAGGCAGATCTCCATGCTCTGTGCGGAGGCCGCGGCCGACAGCGGCTTCACCCTCCCCCAGGAGGCCGTTGACTCCATCGAGGAGACCGTGGAGAGCTTGACCTTCACCGCCGCCCAGTACAATTATCCCGATCTGAACGCCTATCTGACCCAGCTTTACGGCAAGGGCATGAACGAGAAGATCTTCCGCCGCGATCTGGAGCGGCAGGCCACCGCCCAGGCTTACCTCCAGTATAAGCAGGACAGCTTTACGTATACCGCCGACGAGCTCGCCGCCCACTACGCCGAGAACGCGGACGATTATGATTTCTTCCTTTTCCGCTACTACTTCATCCCCGGCGCGGCCGTCAGTGACGACGCCTCCACCGAGGAGGACGAGACTCTCAGCGCCGAGGACGCCATGAAGCAGGCGGAGGAGCAGGCCGCGGCCTTTGAGTCGGCCGCCGTCGATGAGCAGGCTTACATCGACTACGCCGCCTCCCTCAACGCCGACAACGAGGACTATGACGCCGACTCCACCACGCTCCGCCGCGTCCAGGGCTCGAACCTGACCAGCGGATATACCGACGCCGTCCGCGAGTGGCTCGTCGATCCCGCCCGCCAGGCCGGCGACACCGCCGTCATCAACACCGAGGAAGGGGCCACCCTCCCCGGCTGCTATGTCCTCTACTTCATGGGTCGGGACAACAACCAGTACCTGTCCGTAAACGGTTACTACGGCTTCGTCGCCCTGGACGCGGCCACCTCGAATGTGGATCCCGAGCTTGAGGAGAACAGGAAGGAGGACGCCATCCGGCTGCTCAGCACCTCCCAGGCCCAGGATATCCTGGACGACTATACCTCCCTCACCGACGGGGACATGGACGCCTTCGCCGACGTGATGGAGGACGAGGACAATTCCTCGCTCATCTCCAACAGCGGCGAGCTGAACCAGATCGGCCTCTATGACGGGCCCAAGGATGTCTGCGACTGGCTCTTTGACCCCGCCCGCCAGGAGGGCGACACCACCGTCATCTTTGTGGAGGGCGAGGGCTCCTATATCCTCTATTTCTCCGGCACGGGCGATGTCTACGCCGATCTTCTGTCCGACGCCGCCATGCGCAGCGCCGATACCAGCGAGTGGCTGGGAACGCAGACCGACCTCTACACCGCCGATACCCAGTGGGAGATGTTCCTCTCCAAGAACCTCCCCTCCCTCAGAGGCTGAACCCCATGATAAACCACAAGGCGGCTCAAAAGAGCCGCCTTTCCCTTATGGAGGCGCCATGACACTGTTTGATGAGCTGTCCGGATACGCCCGCTCCGGGGCGGTGCCCATGCACATGCCGGGGCACAAGCGGAACACCGCCGCCTTCCCCTGGTTGAAGGGGCTGGCGGAGCGGGACATCACGGAGATCCAGGGCTTCGACGACCTGAACGACCCGAGAGGGGTCTTCCGGGAGACGGAGCGCGCCGCCGCGCGCCTGTGGGGCGCCGGCGAGAGCATCGCCCTGGTGGGCGGCAGCACCCTGGGGATCCTGGCGTCCGTGCTGTCCGTCCTGGAGGGCGGCGGGGAGCTCCTGATGTGCCGGGCCTCCCACCGCTCCGTCTACCACGCCGCCCAGCTGGCGGGGGCGCGGACCCGGTATCTCACGCCGCGGACGGACCGGACCTTTGGGATCCCCCTGTCCGTCACGCCCGATGAGGTGGCCCGGGCCCTGGACAGCTTCCCCGGCGTGGGCCTCGTCTGCGTCACCTCCCCCACCTATGAGGGCGTGATCAGCGACACCGCCGGCATCGCCCGGGAGTGCCGCCGGCGCGGCGTGCCTCTTCTGGTGGATCAGGCCCACGGGGCCCATCTGGGCTTCGGCGGCTTTCTCGCCGGGGCCGCGCCCCACGCCGATCTGACCGTACAGAGCCTCCACAAGACCCTGCCCTCCCTGACGCAGACGGCCCTGCTCCATGTGAACGGCGGGCTCGTTGACCCGGAGAAGGTCCGGCGATATGTGGGGATGCTCCAGAGCTCCTCCCCCTCCTACCTGCTGTCCGGGTCCGTTGACGGGTGTGTGGCATGGCTGGCGCAGGCCGGAGAAAAGGCCGCGGAGGAGTGGCTCGGCGCGCTGAGGGCCTTCCGTCAGGGTGCCGGGGAGCTCCGGAACATCCGGCTGTGGGAGAGCGGCGGGGAGGTCTTTGACCTGGACCCCTCCAAGCTCCTGTTCACCTGCGGCGGGGACCTGGGCGGCAGACTGCGCCGGGACTTCGGGATCGAGCCCGAGTACGCCCGGGGCGCCCTTACCCTGTGCATGACCGGCATGGGCGACACCCGGGAGAGCCTGGGCCTTCTCCTGGATTCCCTGCTTTCCCTTGACCGGGAGCTGGCCCCCGCCGGGGCCCTCCCCCTCCCCCCGTCCCCCCTTCCGCGGCAGGTGATGACGGTCCGCGAGGCTATGACAAGGCCCGGAGCGCTCCTGCCCCTGCGGGAGGCCCTGGGGCACGCGGCCGGGGAATACGCCTGGGCCTATCCGCCGGGGATCCCCTGCCTGGTGCCCGGGGAGATCGTGGACGGGGGCGTTTTGGAGGCGCTGAAGGCCTCCGGCGATCTGCGCTTTACCTGCAAACACGGCCCGGATTCGATTTTTTGTGTTGACCTTCCGGAAAAAATAGTGTAATATAGACCTGTTAAGACTACTGGAAAGGGGGATACATCCATGAAGAGGATAAAGACCGTTGAGACCCGCGACCTGAAGGCCAGCGTCAAGACCGGCGGCTGCGGCGAGTGCCAGACCTCCTGCCAGTCCGCCTGCAAGACCTCCTGCGGCGTTGCCAATCAGCTCTGCGAGAACAAGAGCAAGTAAAAAGCGGCTTCAAAACGGCACCGCTTGCGTGATTAGCGCAGGCGGTGTTTTTTGACCGGGAGGGACGGAGCGTCCCGCGGCCGGGCGGCCTGTCACGGGGCCCGGATCCCCACATACTTTTGTCCTTCGGCGGAGGACCTATCGGGAGAATGAGATATGATACATCAGTATAAATTGAACGGCTTCAACATCGTCCTGGATGTGTATTCCGGTTCCGTCCACATGGTGGACGAGGTGGCCTATGACATGATCGCCATGTTCGAGTCCCACACCGCCGACCAGATCGTGGCGGCGATGCTGACAAAGTATGGCGACAAACCCGACGTGACCGAGGCCGACCTCCGGGAGTGCCTGGAGGACATCCGGTCCCTGAAGGACGCCGGGAAGCTCTTTTCCGAGGACGAGTACGCCGGCATGGCCTTCGACTTCAAAAAGCGCTCCAACGAGGTGAAGGCCCTGTGCCTCCACGTGGCCCACACCTGCAACCTGAACTGCTCCTACTGCTTTGCCAGCCAGGGCAAGTACCACGGGGAGCGGGCCCTCATGAGCTTTGACGTGGGCAAACGGGCGCTGGATTTCCTGGTGGAGAATTCCGGCCGGCGGACGAATCTGGAGGTGGACTTCTTCGGCGGCGAGCCGCTGATGAACTGGCAGGTGGTGAAGGACCTGGTGGCCTACGCCAGGAGCATCGAGGGGCCGGCCCACAAGAAATTCCGCTTCACCCTGACCACCAACGGCGTGCTGGTGGACGACGAGGTCATCGACTTTGCCAACCGGGAGATGAGCAACGTGGTCATGTCCATCGACGGCCGGCCTGAGGTACACGACCGGTTCCGGGTGGACCTGGCCGGGAGAGGCAGCTATGAGAAGATCGTCCCCAAATTCCTGGACTTTGCCAAAAAGCGGGGCGAGCGGGACTACTATGTCCGCGGGACGTACACCCACTGGAACACGGACTTCACAAACGACCTCCTCCACCTGGCGGATCTGGGGTTCACCAAGCTCTCCATGGAGCCGGTGGTCTGCGCCCCGGACGACCCCTGCGCCCTGACGGCGGAGGACCTGCCCAGGCTCTTCGAGCAGTACGAGCTCCTGGCAAAGGAGATGCTCCGCCGGGAAAAGGAGGGCCGGCCCTTCACCTTCTATCACTATATGATCGACCTCACCCACGGGCCCTGCATCTACAAGCGCATCTCCGGCTGCGGCTCGGGCACCGAGTACCTGGCCGTCACCCCCTGGGGGGACCTGTACCCCTGCCACCAGTTCGTGGGCGACGAGCGGTATCTCATGGGCAACATTTGGGACGGGGTCACCAACACGGCTCTGCGGGATGAATTCAAGCGCTGCAACGTCTACGCCCGCCCGGAGTGCGACGCCTGCTGGGCCAGGCTCTACTGCTCCGGCGGCTGCGCGGCCAACGCCTTCCACGCCACCGGCTCCATCACCGGCGTCTATAAGTACGGCTGTGAGCTCTTCAAAAAACGCATGGAGTGCGCCATCATGATGCAGGCGGCAAAAGCGCAGGCCGAGGAAGCATAAGATCCACACGCCGGGAGAGGCTCTCCCGGCGTTTTTTGTTGTGTACAATCCGGCCGTTCCATGCTATAATATCCGCAAGTGCAAATATTATATTAAATTCCGGTCGTTTTTCTCCCGCCCTCCGGGCGGGAGCGAAAAAGGCCGCGACCCTACATCACCGCAAAGGAACGAAGACATTGGAACGAAACGACACGGAACGCGCCGTCCTTGTGGGACTGGCCGCTGACAGCATGGAGGAGCGGGAGCGCTCCACGGACAGTTCGCTGGATGAGCTGGAGGCCCTGCTGAAGACCGCCGGCGGCGTCTGCTGCGGCAAGGTCCTGCAAAATAAGCACACCCCCGACCCGCGGAGCTTTATCGGCGAGGGGAAGGTGCGGGAGGTCAGAGAGCTGGCGGAGGTGAACGGGTGCTCCCTGGCTGTCTTTGACAACGAGCTGTCCCCCTCCCAGCTCAGAGCCCTCGAGGAGGACCTGGGCCTCCATGTGATGGACCGCTCCCAGCTCATCCTGGACATCTTCGCCACCCGCGCCCGGACGAGGGAGGGGCGGCTGCAGGTGGAGCTGGCCCAATATAACTACCTGCTCCCCCGCCTCACCGGCATGTGGACCCACCTTGTCCGCCAGACGGCCTCCGGCGGCAAGAGCCCCATCGGCACCCGCGGTCCCGGCGAGACTCAGCTGGAGACGGACCGGCGGCACATCCGGCGGAAGATCCAGAAGCTGGAGGAGGAGCTGGAGTCCGTCCGGCGCGTCCGGGGGACTCAGCGCCGGTCCCGGGAAAAAAACGGCGTCCCGGTCATCGCCCTGGTGGGGTACACAAACGCCGGCAAGTCCACGCTCCTCAACTGCCTGACCGGCGCGGGGATCGAGGCCAACGACCGGCTCTTTGACACGCTGGACACCACCACCCGCAGGCTCACCCTGGCCCCCGGCTCGGAGGCGCTGCTCTCCGACACCGTCGGCTTCATCCGCAAGCTCCCCCACCACCTGGTCGAGGCCTTCAAGGCGACCCTGGAGGAGCTGGCCTTCGCCGACGTCCTCGTCCACGTCATCGACGCCTCGTCGGAGGAGCGTCAGGCCCAGATCGACGTGGTGCGCCGGCTCATAGCGGAGCTGGGCGCGTCGTCCACGCCCTGCATCGAGGCCTACAACAAATCCGACCTGTGCCCGGATCCCGCGGGGATCCCCCGGGGGGAGACGGTCCTCCCCATCTCCGCCAAAACCGGGGAGGGGACCGACAGGCTGCTGGCCATGATCACGGACATACTCTCCCGCGGGAAAAAGCGGGTGACCCTGCTGCTGCCCTACTCCTCCGGCGGGCTGCTTGACCTTCTCCACCGGGAGGCGGAGGTCCACGGGACCGGCTACACGGACGCCGGGATCCTGGTGGAGGTCACCGTCAAGCCGGAGCTCTGGGGCGTGGTGCGGGAGTATGTCCGTTAGCGGTCTTACGGAGGCAAGGCATGTCCGATTATCTCATTCCCGCCGGCTGCGGCGAAATTGAATATGTGGAAAAGCGCTCCCGCTTCATCGGCCGGGTCTGGCCCGTGGGATCGGAGGCGGAGGCCCTGGAGCGCCTGCGGGCCATGCGGGAACAGCACTGGGACGCCAGCCACAACGTATACGCCTACTCGCTCCGGAGCGCCGGCGTCACCCGCTATTCCGACGACGGCGAGCCCTCCGGCACCTCCGGGATGCCCGTCCTCGACGTGTTCCGCCGGGCCGGGATCCAGGACTTCTGCTGTGTGGTGACGCGCTATTTCGGCGGCATCCTGCTGGGCGCCGGCGGTCTTGTGCGCGCCTATTCCAAGGCCGCCTCCCTGGCCCTGGAGGCCGCGGGGCGGGCCAGGATGACGCCGCTGTACACCGTCTCCCTCGTCTGCTCCTACCCCCAGTACGACCGGATCCGGGCGGAGCTGGCCCGGTTCGGCGGGCAGATCGAGCGGTCGGACTTCGGCGCCGACGTGGAACTGACCCTCTCCATGACGCCGGAAAGCTACAAAGGCTTCCTCCCCCGCGTCACGGAGCTCACCGCCGCCACGGCCCTGTGTGAGGTGACGGGCGAGAGCCTGCGGCCCGTGCGGCTGGAGGACGCCCCGGAGGAAAAGCCATGAAAAAAGCGCCGCTTCTCCTCCTGGTCCTCTCCCTGCTCCTGGCCGTCCCCGGCTGCGCCCAGGAAGAGGGGGACGTCCCCGACACGACCGACTGCGCCCAGCTTGCCGCCGCCATCCTGGCCAGTCAGAGCGATTTGCCGGAGATGTACGCCGTCACCGCCCAGGACCCGGAGTTTGACGCCGGCGCCCCGCTCTATGTGGGCGGCGAGCTGGCCGGGAGCGTGGAGGACGGGGTCCTCTGCTACCCCGTGGGCCCGCTGGCCTCCGAGGCGGCGGTCTTCCTGTTTGACAGCCCGGACCACGCCGCGGCGGCCGTGGAGACCATGGAGGACTATCTGGATTCCCGGGCCGCCGCCTTCTTCGGCTACGCGCCGGGGCAGGCCGCCCTGGCGGAGGGCGGTGAGGCCGCGGCCATGGGCCGCTTTGCCGTCCTCTTCATCCTGGAGGAGCCCGACGCCGCCCGGCGCGCCCTAAAGGCCGCCCTCTCCGGCGAGGCGGAGGGCCCCGGGGAGCTTTTTGACCTGGTGTCCCCCCTCCGTGAGGCCGGGGACGCGGACCCGGAGGACGAGCCGCCCTCCGAGCCCGACGCGTATGACCACGACGCCGTGCTGGCCGCGTACCGCTCCGGCGACACCTCCGCCCTGACCCCCAAAAATCTGGCGGTCTGCCAGCGGCTCAGCGCCGTCCTGGCCCAGATCGTCTCCCCCGGCATGTCCCAGGTTGAAAAGGAGCTGGCCGTCAACGACTGGATGGTCTTCAACGCCCAATACGACCCGGCGGAGCTGACGAACGGCCCTGTCGGCACGCCGGACCCGGACAACGCCAACCCCTACGGCTTCCTGGTCAACGGCCTGGGCATCTGCCTGGGGTATTCCAATACCTTCCAGCTCTTCATGGACGCCCTGGGGATCCCCTGCCTCACCGTCCACGGCTCCGCCCACGGCGGAGAGGAGCACGCCTGGAACCTGGTGGAGCTGGAGGGGGACTGGTACGCGGTGGACGTGACCTGGAATGACCCGGTATTTGAGGACTTTGAGCCCTCCTACCAGGTCCGGCTCGCCTACGCCCGCACCTATTTCAACGTGACCAGCGACTTTCTCCGCAAGACCGACCACCAGTGGACGGAGGACGTCCCCGAGGCCGAGGGGACAAAGTGGTCCTACCGCTGACGGGCCCGGCCCCATACACAAAGACCGCCCGCGTTTTCGCGGGCGGTCTTTGTGTGTCAAAAAGGGCTATGCCCTTTTCCGGCAGTTTTTTATTCCTTTCCGTTCTTCGCGCAGGTCTCGCAGTGGCCCGTGCAATCCATGTCCCGCAGCTCCGGGGGCGGCTCCAGCCCCTGGCGCTTATAGTAGTCCGCCAGACACGCCCGGATCCCCTCCTCGGCCAGCACGGAGCAGTGGAGCTTCTGGGGGGGCAGGCCGTCCAGGGCCTCGGCCACCGCCTTGTTGGTGAGCTTCAGGGCCTCCTCCACGGACTTGCCCTTCACAAGCTCGGTGGACATGGAGCTGGTGGCGATGGCGGCGCCGCAGCCGAAGGTCTTGAAGCTGACCTTCTCGATGATGCCGTTCTCGATCTTCATGTAGATCTTCATGATGTCGCCGCAGACGGGGTTGCCCACCTGGCCGATGGCGTTGGCGTCAGGCAGCTCCCCCACATTGCGGGGATTGGTAAAATGGTCCATGACCTTTTCGGAATACATGACGTGACCTCCTTTATGAATTGACCATTTCGTCCAGGCTCTTCCGGGCGGCACGAAGCTGATCCTCCGGCAGCTCGACCTGGTATTTTTCGTCCCGCAGGCACTCATAGAGCGCCCGGAGCGTGATTTTTTTCATATTCGGGCAGACGAAGCTCGAGCCGATGCCGTAGATCCTCTTCTCCGGCAGCTCCCGCCGGAGCCGCTCCACGATCTCGCTCTCCGTGCCGATGAGGATCTCGGGAGCCCCGGTCCTCCGGGCGAAATCCAGGATCTCGGCGGTGGAGCCGACGAGGTCCCCGTATTTGACCACGTCCTCCCCGCACTCCGGGTGGACGGCAAAGACCGCCTCGGGGTGGGCCCTTTTGGCCGCCAGGACGTCGGCCTCGGTGACCCGGTGGTGGGTGGGGCAGAAGCCGTCGTGGAGCCAGAATCTCTTCTCCGGAACCTGGGCGGCCACAAAGGAGCCCAGATGTTTGTCCGGCACGAAGATGATCTCGTCGCAGTCGAGCTTCCTGGCGATCCTCAGCGCCGAGGAGCTGGTGCAGCACACGTCGGAGACGGCCTTCACCGCAGCGGAGGAGTTGACGTAGCACATGACCTTCGCCTCGGGATGGAGCTTGCGCAGGCGCATAACGTCCTCGGGCGTCACCATGTCGGCCATGGGACAGCCGGCGTCGGGGCTGGGCAGGAGCACGGTCTTGTCCGGCGAGAGGATCTTGGCGCTCTCGCCCATGAACCGCACGCCGCAGATGACGATCAGGTCATTTTCCGCCCCGGCGGCCTTCTGGGCCATGGCGAAGGAGTCGCAGACGGCGTCGGCCACGTCCTGGACCTCCAGCGGCACGTAGTAGTGGGCCAGGATCAGGGCGTTTTTCTCCGCCTTCAGCCGCAGGATCTCCCTTTGAAGCTCATTAAAACTTTCCATTCAGCCTGTCCTCCCACAGGGGCGACATGGAGCGCAGACGCTCGATAATGGGCGGGAGCTTTTCGATGATGTAGTCGATATCCGCGTCCGTGGTGGTGTCCGTGATGGAAAGGCGCAGGGACCCGTGGGCCACCTCATGGGGAAGGCCGATGGCCAGAAGCACGTGGCTGGGGTCCAGGGAGACGGAGGAGCAGGCCGAGCCGGAGCTGGCGCAGATGCCCTCGTGGTCCAGGCTCAGCACAAGGCTCTCCCCCTCCACGCACTCAAAGACGAAGCTGGCGATGCCGGGGAGCCGGTTCACCGGGTCGCCGGTCAGGCGGCTATCGGGGATGTCCTTGAAGGCCTCAATGAGCCTGTCGCGCATTTTGGCCACCCGTGGCATGGTCTCCGGAAGGCCGCGGACGGCCTCCTCCAGCGCCGCGGCCATGCCCACGATCTCGGGGACGTTCTCGGTGCCGGAGCGCTGGTTGCGCTCCTGCCCGCCGCCGTGGAGCAGCTGGGGGACGCGGACGCCCTTGCGGATATAGAGAGCTCCCACGCCCTTGGGGCCGTGGAACTTGTGGCCGGAGATGCTGAGCATGTCGATGTTCATGGCCTTCACGTCGATGGGGATGTGGCCGGCGGCCTGGACGGCGTCGGTGTGGAAGAGGACGCCGTGCTCGCGGGCGATGCGGCCGATCTCCGCCACGGGGAGGATGGTGCCGATCTCGTTGTTGGCCATCATGACGGAGATGAGGATGGTGTCGGGCCGGATGGCGGCCTTGAGCTCTTCAAGGTCGATGCCGCCCAGCGGATCGGCCTTCAGGTACGTGACCTCATAGCCCTTTTTCTTCAGCCAGTCCAGGGTGTGGGTGATGGCGTGGTGCTCGATGGAGCTGGTGATGATGTGCTTCCCCTTGGAGGCCTTGGCCTCGGCGATGCCCTTCAGCGCCCAGTTGTCGGACTCGGTGCCGCAGCCGGTGAAGAAGATCTCCGTGGGCTCCGCGTTCAGGCACGCCGCCACCCTGGCCCGGGCCTCATCCAGTCCCCTGCGGGCGCTGCGGCCCACGGAATAAAGGCTGGAGGGGTTGCCGTAGTTGTCGGTCATATAGGGGAGCATGGCCTCCACGCAGGTCCTTGACATGGCGGTGGTCGCCGCGTTGTCGGCATAAACGAATTGGTTGGACATAGGTGAAAATCGCCTCGAATCTGTTTTGATGGCCGTCAGACCGGCCGCTTTGCCCGCGGTCCACTCCCGCGGAGCCGTAACTGCCGATAATTTTATACCTTTTCAGTAGGTTTTGTCAAGGTCTCCGCCGCTATTCCTCCCGGGAAAGTGAAAGGAACGGCCTTCTCCCGGGCGGGGACCTTTTTCAGAAGAATATGGCTTGATAAAGAACAGTTGAATTTTTCGACCTTTTGATTTATAATGTAAGGGAATTTTTCTTTTTCAGATCAGGAGGCCGGACAGAATGAAATACAGGATCTCCGCCAATGTGATACGGCGGCTCCCCCGGTATCTGCGAAGGCTCACGGGCATGGAGAAGGCCGGGATCGTCAGGACGTCATCCGCGGACCTCAGCCGCCGGATGGGCCTCACGGCCTCCCAGATCCGCCAGGATCTCAACTGCTTCGGCGGCTTCGGCCAGCAGGGCTACGGCTACCGGGTCTCCGACCTGAAGGCCAGCATCGCCGAGGCGCTGGGCGTGCCGGAGACCCTGACCGCCGTGGTCATCGGCGCCGGGAACCTGGGGCGGGCCCTCCTGGCCAATTTCCGCTTCTCCGACTACGGCTTTGCCCTTACCGCCGCCTTTGACACCGACCCCGCCCTGGTGGGGACGGAGATCTCCGGGGTGCCGATCCTGGACAGCGCGCGGTTCGGGGAGTATCTGAAGGAGCATCGGGTGGACGTGGCGGTCCTCACCCTCCCCAAAAAATTTGCCCGGGACGCGGCGATGACGGCCTCCGCCGGCGGCGTCCGGGGGATCTGGAATTTCACGGGTATTGACATCGACGCCGATTTAGGGGATACTGTAATGGAGAACGTTCACCTGTCCGACAGTCTCCTGACCCTGGGCTACTACCTGCGGGGCCGGACGGACTCCGGCTCTCCCGCCCGCGGGAACGGCATTTGACGTCCCGGACGCGACATAAGGAGGAAAGATGAAAAGGATCATCACCGCGGCTCTCGCCGCCGCCCTGCTGACGGCTCTGACCGGCGCCCGCGCCGGGGAAGCCGGCACGGCCGCCGACCCGCTCGTCACAAAGGCATACATCGACACCACCTATACCGCCTCGGTGATCGCCGCCGGCGACACGCTCATCGACCAGAGCCTGGCGGAGATCTCGGCCACCATCGGGATGCTTCTGCTCCCCGACGACAGGCCGCCCATGAAATGCACCTCCGGCCCGGAGACCTTTGTCGCCGGCACGGCCGGCTCCGTCACGCTGGGGCCCGGCCTGAGCCTGATTTTGACCGGCGGCTCCGCCGTCCTCTCCGTCCTCTCCGGCCAGGTCATCGACATCTCCACCGGCGAGGCGGTGGAAAACGGCGCCTCCCTCTCGGCCCTGAAGCGCTATTTCTGCACCGAGGGGACCTTCGCCGACCTGACGCTGGCGGCCTCCTCCACCTTCGTCCTGGACGGGCCTTACAGCCCCGGGGAGGGCATCAGCCGGCCCTACGCCCTCTATTCCGACGTATCCGGTACGGAGTGGTTCGGCGACGCGGCCCGCTACGCCCACGATAACAAGCTCTTTTACGATTGGGACGCCCAGCGCTTCCGGCCCGATGAGCCGGCGGTCCGCGCCGAGGTCATCTACGCCATTTGGGTGCTGGCCGGCTCCCCCCTGACGGACTTCGTCTCCCCCTTCACCGACCTGAGCGAGGACTGGTACGTCATGGCCGCCAACTGGGCCTTCGAGCAGGGCATCACCAACGGCAGCGGCGATCTGGAGATCTTCGGCCCCCGCGACAACATCAGCCGCGAGCAGCTGGTCACCATGCTCTGGCGCTGGCTCCTGTACTCCGGCAAGGACGTCTCCCAAACGTCGGACCTGTCCGTTTTCTCCGACGCGGAGACCATCTCCTCCTACGCGCTGGACGCCGTCTCCTGGGCCGTCGCCATGGGCTATATCAACGGGTACAGCCAGGACGTCATGGGCCCGCTCTATCCCATCTCCCGCGCCCAGATCTCCGCCATCTTCATGCGCTACTCCGCCTCCCAGCCTGACTACTCCGGCTCCCTGTTTGACTGACCGGAGCAGACAAATAAAATACCCGCCCGCGCGGTCCCATACCGCGCGGGCGGATCTTTTTTCCTTTTGAGAGGACTTATTTCTCCCCTCTGTCCTCGGGGCTCTCACCCGGCTCCTCCGGGCTCTCTCCCGGTCGGCTCTCCCCCTCCTCGGGGCTCCCTTCCGGTCGGCTCTCCCCCTTCTTCTCACCCTTTTTCGGGCCTCTGACCGGCTCCGCGGGGCTCTCGGGGGGCGTATCCCGGGGGATCACGGTCTTTGTCTCCGGGTCGATGGCCTTCATATCGCAGTAGGCCGCCGTGTCCTCAGGCAGGCCCCGGCGTCTCAAATGGCGGCGGTTGAGGCGTCTTATGAGGCTATAAAGCACCGTGGTCACGGGCACGCCGATGACCATGCCGACGATGCCGAAAAGGCCGCCGAAGAAGAGGATGGCGAACATGATCCAAAAGCCCGAGAGGCCCGTGCGGGAGGCGTGGATGCGGGGCTTGAGGATCTGGCCGTCCACCTGCTGCAGCACCACGGTGAAGATCAGGAAGATCAGGCTCTGGGTGGGATTTTCAAGGAGGATGAGGAAGGCCGAGGGGACGGCGCCGATGAACGGGCCAAATACGGGGATCAGGTTGGTGATGGCCACGATGACGGTGACCAGGCCGCTGTACGGCATCCCCATGATGGTCATGAAGGCGTAGTTGAGGATACCCACGATCAGGGCGTCGATGAGCGTGCCCACGATGTAGTTGCCGAAGGCGTCGTTTATGAAGTCGATCTCCCGCATGAGGGCGTTGGCCGTCTTCGTCCGCAGCAGGCTGTAGGTGAGCTTCTTGGCCTGGGCGCAGAAGACCTCCTTGTTGTACATGAGGTATACGGAGATGACGATGCCGATGAAGAGGTCCACGATCGTCATGACCACGGAGATGACGCCGCCGGTGATGCTGGTGATGAGGGTGGACATCCGGGGCAGGACGTTGTTCTCCAGCCAATCCACCAGCTTTTCGGAGATGGTTTGCAGCCACCTGGCCGCCACGGGCTCCAGGTCGTAGCCGTCGAAGATGTTCTCCACCCATTTCATGGCCACGTCAAAGTATTCCGGGGAGTTGGTGACGATGGTCGTCACGCTGTTGTAAAGCTCCGGCAGGACGATGATGAGGAGTCCCGCGATGAGCCCCAGCGCCAGCAGGAGCGTGACGGTAATGGACACGGCCCTGCTGAGCTTGTGGGCCAGGGGCCTGTTTTGGAGCTTCCTGAAGACGCGGTCGAAGACCCGGGTCTCAAAAACGACCAGGATCTTATTGAGAAGGTAGGCGATGAGGAAGCCGTAAAGCACCGGCATGAGCGCGCCGATGATGAGATCCAGGACCTTTTTGATGCCGCTCCAGCTGTTGAGCATCCAGAAAAAGGCGATGCTGGCCACCACGACGCAGAAAGCCGTGACTCCCCAATAGAGGTATTTCTTGTCCCATTTGAAATTTTTCATTCCGATCCCCCCACTGCCCCGGCGCGCCGGGGTCAAATGATCACTCGCCGGTGAGCTCCCTGTACATGGAGGGCGCGTCGTCCTTCCGGACCGTCTCCTGGACGGAGAGCACCTCCACCCTCACTTTTTTCGCGCCGAAGGACATCTCGATGATGTCCCCGGGTTTGACCTCCCGGGAGGGCTTCGCCGTCACGCCGTTCACCGACACTCTTCCCCCGTCGGCCGCCTCCTGGGCCACCGTGCGGCGCTTGATCAGGCGGGAGACCTTGAGATATTTATCAAGCCTCATATAAAATAAAACCGGGCAGCTTCTGCTCCGGCCTCCGTTTTCAGGGCGACGGGAGTCGAACCGCGTCACCTCAAGATCAGGGTAAGCTTCGGGTGAGCCGGGGGAGCCCCCGGCCCATCCTTACCTTACCGGGGATTTACTCGGCGATGGTGTCCTTGAGAGCCTTGCCGGCCTTGAACTGGGGGATGCGGGTGGCGGGGATCCGGATCTCCTGCTTGGTCTGGGGGTTGCGGCCGATGCGGGCGGCGCGCTCCTTGGCCTCGAAAGCGCCGAAGCCGATGATGGTGACCTTCTCGCCGGCCTTCATGGCCTCGACGATGGAGTCAACGACCGCGTTGACGGCCTTGTCGGAATCCTTCTTGGAGAGACCGGTCTTCTCGGCGACCGCATTGATAAGCTCTGTCTTGTTCATGTCTGATTTCCTCCTGAGTTCTTTCCCGCTTGGCGGGAATGTAATTTATCTTAAAGGACGTCGTCCTTTAAATCCTTCTTGGCCTGGTCCCAAAGCCGGTCCATCCCGGCAAGGCTCATCCCCTCCAGGCTCTCTCCGCGCTCACGCGCCAGGGCCTCCATCCGGGCGAACCGGGCGATGAATTTGTCGGAAGCGGCCCGCAGGACCTGCTCGGGGTCCAGCTTCAGAAGACGCGCGGCGTTGACGCAGGAAAAGAGCAGGTCGCCCATCTCCCCGGCGATGTCGCCGCCCCGGTCAACGGCGTCCCGCAGCTCGGCCGTCTCCTCCTCTATTTTGTCCAGCGCCCCCGCGGGAGAATCCCAGTCGAACCCGGCCTTGGCCGCCTTTTTCTGGATCTTTTCCGCCCGCCACAGGGCCGGAAGGCTCTTGGCCACGCTCTCCAGGTCGTCCGTCACCGTGTCCCGGTGCTTTTCCTTCCTCTTGATCCTGTCCCAGTTTTGCAGGACCTCGGCGGAATCGGCCACGGCCACATCCCCGAAGACGTGGGGGTGACGCAAAATGAGCTTTTTGGAGACGCCGTCCGCCACCGCGTCCAGATCGTAATGCCCGGCGTCCTCCTCAAGGGAGGCGTGGAACACCACCTGGAGCAGAACGTCCCCCAGCTCCTCGCGCAGATGCTCGGGGCTTTTTTCATCGATGGCCTCGATGACCTCATAGACCTCCTCGATGAATTCCCGGCGGATGGATTCGTGGGTCTGCTCCCGATCCCAGGGGCAGCCGCCCTCCCCGCGCAGGATCTTCACGATGGTCCGGAGGTCCTGGACGTCATAGGACGGTTTGTATACAAAATCTATCATATTTTTCCCCCAACTTCAAGTGAAAAATGAATAAATCCCGGGCGCTCAGCGGATTTTCAGCAATTTTGCCAGTTTCTCTCCCCTGGGAAGCAATAATATGTCATCTTTTGTCAAAGCCCGGAGGAGAACGATGAGGACGGCGTAGACCAAAACGGACACGCCCACGGTCAGCGCCAGGCAAACGGCGGCGGCCATCCGCCCCCCGCCCAGGGCGGGCAGGACGAAGCGCCCGCAGAGCCCGTTCACGCCCCAGGCGGCGGCGCCCATCAGGAGCGCGCAGAGCAGGGGCCGGAGGGTGATGCGCAGGTAGTTGGGCTTTTCTGGGAGCTTCACCGTCATGAAGACGATGTTGAGCACGGTGATGACCAGGTAGCAGCACAGCGTCCCCACCGGCGCGCCGGCGATGTTCACGGAGGGGGTCCCCACCAGGATGTAGTTGACGCAGATCTTGACGAGTCCGCCCACCGGCAGCGCCAGGAGCGCCAGCTTCTCATGGCCGGTGGACTGGAGGATGCCGTTGGTGATCACATAGGTGCAGACGAAATAGGACGCCACGCCCAGCATGGACAGGAGCATGGGGCCGTTTTCGTTGGAGCCGGGAAAGAGCACGTCAAAAACAGGCCCGGAGAGCACCGACAGTCCCACCGCGGCGGGCATGGCCAGCAGGTTCGTCAGCTTCATGCTGGATTCCATGTTGGTCCTGGCCTCGTGGCCCTGTCGGGCCGCCAGGGCGCCGGCGATCACCGGCACCACCGCCACGGCCACCGGCGTGATGAAGGCCGGCGGGACGTTGAAGAGCGTCACGCCCTTGGAGTACACACCGTAGAGTATGTCCACCTTCTCCGCGGAAAAACCCGCCCCGTCGGCGAGCCGCCCGCGGACCAGGGAGGTGTCCACCAGGTTGATGATGTTGAGGACGGAGGAGCTGAGCGTGATGGGGATGCTGACCTTCAGGATCTGGCCCAGGGTGTCGAGCCGGGAGTCGGGCCGGTCCAGGTTGAGGGTGGAGGGGGTCCTGGCCGCGATGCGCCGGCGCATGGCGATGAGCGCGGGGACCGACAGGCCCAGGCCGATGGTGACGCCCACGATGGCGCCGGCGGCGATCACCGGGACCGGGTAACCCATGGCCTTCAGATACCAGGCGATGGTGAGGCCGAAGATGAGCTTGCACAGCACCTCGAGGATCTGGCTGACGGCGGTGGGGCGCATGTCGTTGTGCCCCTGGGCGTAGCCCCGGAGGACCGAGACGATGCAGGCGAAGAAGACCGCGGGGGAGAGCAGGCGCACGCCCAGCACGACCTGGGAGTCCTTCATGAAGGCCGCAAGCTGCGGGGCAAAAAAGTACATGGCCGCGGAGCCGGCAAGGCCGATGAGGCCGAAGACCGCCAGGCCCACGGAATAGTAGCGCTTTGCCTGCATGGGCCTGGAGGAGGCCCGGGCCTCGGAGATGAGCCGGGAGAGCGCCACGGGCACGCCTGCCGTCGAGATGGTCAGCAGCAGGTTGTAGATGTAGTACATCACGTTGAAGTGACCGGCGCCCGCGTCCCCCAGGATGTTGAAGAGCGGGATCTTATAGAGGAAGCCGATGACCTTCGTCAGGGCCACGGTGGCGGCGAGGATCGCCGCGCCGGTGAGGTAATTTGCTTTTTTCGGTTCAGACAAAACGATCGTCCTCTCAAGAAAAGTGGGCAGGCCGTGCCCGTCCCCTTTATGACTATATTCAGGGCATGGATACTTTACACCAAAACCCCCAAAAAAACAAGCCCCTCGGAAAACTTCCCCGATAAAAGCGTTATGTCACCCGGCATAACCCGCTTGTATGTCGTCCCCGTTGACATAAGAGCTGTGGAAAACTCGGTGGACAATGTGTAAAACCCCTTTAAAATGGGGGTATTTTTGCTCTTTCCACCGGTGGAAAGAGCAAAAATCGGGTCCGGGCGGCGTCCGTTCCGTTCCGATTTTTTGTAAACTGGGGCGGTGGGACCGGGGGCGCTCCGCCCTCAGGAGCCCGGCCGGGACGCGCCGCCGCGGCCCCTGCCGCGCAGGTCCGTGCCCACGAATCTGAGCATGTAAAACTCCCCCGTCAGGCGGCTCATGATGGGCGCGGAATACCGCTCCGAAAGCTCCCGGAGGGTCAGGTTCGAGCTGATGACCGTCTTCTTCCCGGAGGCGAGGCGGGTGTTGAGCAGCGTATAGAGGGCGCTGGTGACGAAGGAGGTGGCAAATTCGGTGCCCAGGTCGTCCAGGATGAGCAGGTCGCAGGTCTCCATCCGGCGGATATCGCGCCGGAGCTCGTCCGGGTCCCCCCTGCCGAATTTCTCGGCCTCGTATTTGGCGAAGGCCGCGCCCGCCGTCTCATAGACCACCGACCAGCCCCGCTCGGAGACGACCCGGGCGATGCAGGTGGAGAGGAAGGTCTTGCCCAGGCCCGTCCCCCCTTGCAGGAAGAGGTTCAGGGAGGAGGGGGAGAAGTTCCCGGCGTACTCGCTGCAAAAATCGTACACCGCCGTCATGACGCTCCGGGGCGACACGCCGGTGGCGGGGTCGGGGGTGTCGTCATACAGGTTCAGGTCAAAGCTGTCAAA
This sequence comes from uncultured Oscillospiraceae bacterium, assembly GCA_947625815.1. Lineage (GTDB taxonomy): Bacteria > Bacillota > Clostridia > Oscillospirales > Oscillospiraceae > RUG626. The sequence goes on along the minus strand of CANQPU010000001.1, from coordinate 3,662 downwards.
GGTCTGCTCGCCCAGCTTCAGAAGCTGGGAGAGGTCCTTTCTCTGCTCGTCCTTATATAAGTCCATCAGGCATGAGCAAAGCTCCGTGCCGTCGTAGCCGGTGTCCCGGCACCTGGGGCAGATATATTTGTCGTCCAGATAGTCCACGGGCAGACCCATCCGGATGAGCTCCATGGCGCGGCGCTCCTGGAGCTCCAGGTTCTCCTCACGTATGGCGTCCAGGGCCTCCACCGGGTCCGTTCCCCCGCTGAACGCCCCGGTCACGGCCCGGGCAACGGTCTCCCGCAGGCGCCTGTCGAGCTCGCGGATCCGGGGATTGCGGTCATAGACCTCCTCCCGCCGGCGGGCGGCGGCCTCCTCGTTCTGTTTCCTGCGGGCATCCAGCCGGTCCCGGGCCCTTTTGAGCAGCTTGCCGTCCAGGCTCATTGGCTCTCCCCCTTCATGCGCCGGATGGCGGCGCGCATATTCTCAAGCTCCTGAGCCGTGACCCGGCCCGGGTCGCCCCCGGATCTGTCCGGGGCGGGCTCCACCTTCCGGTAGGCGGGCGGGGCGTCTCCGGCGGCGATCTCGTCCGGCGTGTGGAGGCCCTTGCTGTGCCAGCTCTGGAGGATGCTGTCCATATACCGCCAGGTGAGCCGGCCGGTCTTCACCACGGTCCTGTCGTAGGCCATGGCCACCGCCTCCGCGTGGAAGCCCATCCGGGTCCAGGCGTTTATGTACCGTCTCTCCGTGGCCGACAGAGCCCGGCCGGAGATGCCCAGCACCGGCGTGAGCTCCCGCTCGCCGTCCCGCATCCGGCGCAGGCCCAGGATATACTGCTCCGCGGCCTCCCAGGAGAAGATGCCCTCCCGCTCCCAGACGTATGCCTCCCGCTCAATGTATCTCATGGAGGGGACCCGCCCCTCGCCGTAGCGGCGGCGGTACTCCTCCCGGCACCAGGTGACAAGGGCCATGATGACGTCCGGCGGGAGGCGCAGGTAGCTGTAAATGTCGATGAGCGTCCGAAGCCCCTCGGAGGAGAGCTGGGTGCCCAGGTCCCTCTGGACGGCGGTGACGAGCTGGCGGAAGCTCTTGTCGGACTCGATGATCTCCTCGATCTCCCGGGCCGTCCTCACCGGCGGCTCCTCCGGCCTTTGCAGGGGCCCCCGGGCCGGGGCCGGGGCGTCCCCGGTGACAAGACCCAGGCGGGCCAGCACCGCCATGGCGTCGTCCATCTGCTGCTCCGAGCGGTGCAGCGTCCGCACGGCGTCCTCCCGGTCGAACCGGCCGCCCCGGGAGAGGATATGGAGGTAGAGGAGCGCGGCGTCCCCGCTGGCGGCGGCCAGGAGCTTGTCCACGGCCTCGCCGGACAGACGGATCCCCCCGTCTTCCGTCAACACGAACCTGCCGGACATGGCGCGCCTCCTTCAAATCGTCTTGATATCCCATTATATCAAATCCTTCGCGGAAACACAACATAAAATCAGGATTTGTCTGCGCGGGCTGCCTCAATTCCCCCGCTTTTCCTTGACAAAACCGGGGTTTGTGATAGAATGATATAGTTTATAAAGATGTATTCAGGCAGGTGGAAAGCCGGATGAGAACGGATGTACTGGGAGTGGGCTTTGATCCCGTGACCATGGACGAGGCCGTGGAGCGGGCCATGGCCCTGATGGACAGGCCCGGCGCGGACTATGTGGTGACGCCCAACCCCGAGATCGTCATGATCTGCGGTGAGGACAGCGCCGCGGCGGAAGCCGTGGCCGACGCCTCCCTGGTCCTGCCCGACGGCATCGGCGTCATCTACGGGGCCAGGATCCTCGGCCGCCCCCTCCCGGAAAAGGTCACCGGCGCGGATTTCGCGCTGCGGGTCTTCGCGCGGATGGCCGGGGAGGGCCGGCGCCTCTATCTTCTGGGCGCGAAGCCCGGTGTGGCCCAGACAGCCGGCGAAAGGCTGGCACGACAGTTCCCCGGACTGGTGATCGCCGGGTGCCACGACGGGTATTTTTCGGACGACGGGCCGGTCATCGACGGGATCAACGCCGCCGGTGCCGATTTTCTCCTGGTGTGTCTGGGCGCGCCCAAGCAGGAGAAGTGGATGCGCGCAAACCGGGACAGGCTGAACGTCCGCCTGATGGCGGGCCTGGGCGGGTCGCTGGACGTGTACGCCGGCGCCGTCCGCCGCGCCCCGGAGGTCTGGCAGAGGCTGAATCTGGAATGGCTCTACCGGCTCATCAGGGAGCCGCGCCGGATCGGGCGCGTCATGAAGCTCCCGGAATTTCTTGTGTGTGTGATCGGGCAGAGAGCGCGGGAGCTTTTTGCCCGCTTGGGAAAGGAATGATCAGCATGGTATATATCCTTCTTGCGGACGGTTTTGAGGAAGTGGAGGCCGTCTCCCCCGCCGACGCCCTGCGCCGCGCCGGGGTCGAGACCGCCTTTGTGGGCGTGACCGGCATGACGGTGACGGCCAGTCACGGCCTGAAGGTCACCGCCGATATGGCCCTCTCGGAGATCGACGCCGCCTCCTGCGAGGCCATCGTCATCCCCGGCGGCCTCCGGGGCGTGCGGAACATCGCGGCCTCCGGGCAGGCCATGGACGCCGTAAGGACCGCCTTTGAGGCGGGCAGGCTGGTGGGCGCCATCTGCGCCGGGCCTACGGTGCTGGCGCGGCTCGGCATCCTCAAGGGCAGACGGGCCGTCTGCTACCCCGGGATGGAGGATCAGCTCACCGGGGCCAGGGTCGTCCCCGGGGCGGCCGTCGTCACCGACGGGAAGATCGTCACCAGCCGCTCCGCCGGCACCGCCTGGGACTTCGCCTTCGCGCTGCTCTCGGCCCTGCGGGGGCCCGAGGCGGCCAGGAAGATCGCCGGCGACGTCCACTATGACCATCTCGAAGGCTGACCTGCGCGGGCTTGTCCGGGAGCGGGAGGCGGCCCTGACGCCGGAGGAGCGCCGCGCCAGCGACAGTCTCCTTGTCCGGCGCTTTCTGGCCTCTCCCGAGTACCGGCGCGCGGGATGCGTCCTTTTTTACGCGGGCTGCGGCTCCGAGCCCGACACCCGCCCCCTCATCGAGGCGGCGCTTCGGGCGGGCAAAACGGCGGCGCTCCCCCGGATCGCCGCGCCCGGCGTCATGGAGGCCAGGAGGATCGGCGCTCTTTCGGAGCTTGTCCCGGACAGATTCGGCATCCCCGCTCCGCCGCCGGACAGTGAGATCCTCCCGCCGGAGGCGTTTGACCTGATCCTGGTCCCCGGGGCCGCGTTCGCCCCCGACGGCGCCCGTCTGGGCCGGGGCGGCGGCTATTACGACCGATATCTGCCAAGGACCCGGGGCGTGAAGATCGCGCTGGCAAGGCGCGGATCCGTCTTCCCCGGCCTGCCCGTGGAGGAGCACGACGTCCGCGTGGACCGGCTGATCACCGACGGGGACATGGGGGCGGCCTGTCCGCCTGATTGAACGGCGTCAAAGAAAACCAATGGAAACGGGTCGCGGGGCCCCGAAGGGCCCCGCACCGGGAAGCAGAGCGTATTCCGCGCCTCAACTGCCCCCCGGGGTCCCCGCGCGGTCATCGACCGCGTGGGGAAAGGAGGAGCGAACACAGCGCCTCACCCCCGGGCCCCGCGAGATCGCAGATCTCGTGGGGAGAGGACGAGCCGAGCCTGCGCCTGAGGGCGACCGAAGGGAG